>CAVXZE010000033.1:0-11927 GCA_963766175.1 uncultured delta proteobacterium | reverse complement strand
AGTGCCTCGGTGGTGTCGGTGGTAAAGGAGAGGCGTCCCTCCTTCACGTTCCGCTCCACCAGGGAGTCCAGCCCCGGCTCGTAGATCGGGATCTCCCCCCGCTCGAGCGCCTCGATCTTCCTCACATCGTTGTCCGCGCAGATCACGTGAACACCGAACTCGGCGAAGCAGGCGCCGGTGACCAGACCCACGTAGCCCGTTCCGATGACGCAGACGTTCATTCGCCCGGCTCTCCTTCGAGTCGCTTTCGGAAGTAGTCGATGGTCCGCAGCAGTCCTTCCCGCAGCGGAACGGCCGGAGTGTAGCCGAGCAGCTCTCCGGCCCGGCCGAGATCGGCAAGGCTGTCGCGCACGTCGCCCGCACGCGGCGGCTCGTATCGCGCCTCCACCTCCGAGCCGGTCAGCTCGACGATGTCGCGCAGCAGCAGATTCAGGCTGATTCGTTTCCCCCCGGCGATGTTCATCACCGTCCCCGACGCAGCGGGGGCGTCGGCGGCCAGCAGATTCGCCTGCACCGCGTCCGAAACGAAGGTGAAGTCGCGAGTCTGCTCCCCGTCACCGTAGATCCGCGGCGACTCACTCTCGAGGCAGGCCGTCACGAACTTGGGAACCACCGCGGCGTACTCGCTCTGCGGGTCCTGCCTCGGCCCGTAAATGTTGAAGTAGCGCAGCGCGACGGTCTCGAGTCCGTAGAGGCGGGTGTAGAGGCGGCAGTAGGACTCTCCCACGTACTTCTGGAGCGCGTAGGGCGACATCGGGTTTGGCGGCATCGTCTCCACCTTGGGAAGCGTCGCCACGTCACCGTAGGCCGAAGAGGAGGCGGCGAAGACCAGCCGGCGCACCCCCGCCTTTCGCGCGGCTTCCAGCAGGCCGAGCGTCCCCCTGATGTTCACGTCGTTGGTTCTCTCGGGCTCGGCGACGCTCCGAGGCACGGAGGCCAGTGCCGCCTGGTGGAAGACCACCTCGACATCGCGGACGCCGTGGGCGACCAGCTCCGAGTCGCGCAGGTCGCCGCGCAGGAGCTCGATCCGATCCCCGCACTGGTCGAGATTCTCTTCGCGACCCGAGGAGAAGTCGTCGAGAATTCTCACCGACCAGCCACCGTCCACCAGGTGATCCGCAATGTGGCTGCCGATGAAGCCAGCGCCGCCGGTCACCAGCGCGCACCGCCCTGAACTTCCCTTGCTCATCGGCTGCCCGGTCCGTCGCGCCGCCGCCCGCTCGCCCTCTCCTGGGCCTCGAGATCCGCCTCTACCATGATCCGCACCAGCTCCTCGAAGCGGGTCCGCGCCGTCCACCCGAGCTCCTCGCGAGCCTTGGTCGGATCGGCGAGCAGCGTGTCGACCTCGGCCGGCCGCAGCAGAGCCGCATCGGTGCGAACGAAATCCGCCGGGTCGAGACCCACCTGATCGAAGGCGATCTCCACGAACTCGGCGGGCGAGTGATGCTCTCCCGTCCCGATCACGTAGTCGGAGGGCTGATCCCGCTGGAGCATCAGCCACATCGCCTCGACGTATTCCGGGGCGTATCCCCAGTCCCGCTTGGAGTCGAGGTTCCCGAGCCGGAGCTCGTCCTTCAGGCCGAGCTTGAGCTTGGCCACCGACTCACTGATCTTGCGGGTGACGAACTCGCGTCCGCGGCGGGGCGACTCGTGATTGAAGAGGATCCCCGACACCGCGAAGAGACCGAAGCTCTCGCGATAGTTCACGGTGATGTGATGGCCGTAGACCTTCGCGACCCCGTAGGGGCTACGGGGATGGAAGGGAGTCGTTTCGTTCTGGGGGGTCTCTCGCACCCTCCCGTACATCTCGGAGCTGGAAGCCTGGTAGAAGCGGATTTCCGAGTCCACCAGCTTCACGGCGTCGAGCATGCGGGTGACACCGAGGGCCGTGAACTCCCCGGTGAGTGAAGGCTGCACCCAGGAAGTGGGGACGAAGGACTGGGCCGCCAGGTTGTAGACCTCGCTGGGACGGCTCTCTCGGAGCACGCTCAGCAACGAGATCTGATCGAGCAGGTCGGCCTGATGCAGCTCGATCCGCCCCGAGAGGTGGGCAATCCGCTCGAAGCTCTCGGTGCTGGCGCGCCGCACCATCCCGTGGACCTCGTAACCCTTTTCCAGCAAGAGCTCGGCCAGGTAGGAGCCGTCCTGCCCGGTGACGCCCGTGATCAGCGCGCGGTCGACGCTCATCTCGTCTCTCCTTCGACTTCCGTCGCTGCCCCCGACGCCGGCTCCCCGGGCTCACCCACATCGAAGAATCCGAGGTTCCGCAGCAGCCGGAGAGTGAGCAGGACCACCGCGCCGAGGAAGAGGATCGCCGCGTAGCCCTCCAGCCGGGTAAAGGAGACCGCGATGATGCAGAAGCAGGCGGTCAGGAAGTAGATGGAGAGGACCGCCGAGCGGTGGGAGCCCTCGGACTCGAGCAGGCGGTGATGGATGTGAAGGCGATCGGCCTTCATGATGTTGGTCCTCCGGCGCATCCGGCGCAGGATCGAGAGCATCGTGTCGATCAGCGGAACCGCCAGGGCGAGTAACGGCACGATGAACGTCAGGAGGGTTACCCGCTGGTAGCCCTCCAGCGCAAGCAGGGAAAGTGAATAGCCGATGAAGAGAGCGCCGGTGTCCCCCACGAAGATGCGAGCCGGGGGGAAGTTGTAGGGGAGAAAACCGAGCAGTGCCCCGACCAGCGCGACCCCCACCAGGATGCCGAGCACGTGATTCCCCTGCCAGGCGATGAACGTGAGCGTCACCGCAATGATCGCCGCAACGCCGCTGGCGAGACCGTCGAGGCCGTCCATCAGGTTGATCGAGTTGGTGACGACCACGATCCAGAGCGTGGTCAACACCCAGATCAGCCAGGTGGGGAAGTACCAGATCTCGAGCGAGATCGGATCGGTCAGGTGATCGATCTGGTAGCCGAAGGAGATGGCGATCGCCGCCGCCGCGACCTGGACCACGAGCTTGGGAAGGGCACCGAGTCCCCAGCGGTCGTCGACCGCACCGAGGCTCAGCACCAGAAGCCCACCCAGGAGCAGGCCTTCCAGGTGGGAGCGGAAGCCGGTCTCCCCGGGTGTGAGCAGCATCGCCGCCGCCAGACCCACGAAGAAGCCCAGGGCCACGGAGATCCCGCCCAGCAACGGGATGTTGGGGCGCCGGTTGACCTTGCGCTCGTCGGGTCGGTCGATCGCCCCCAGGGTAATGGCGAGGCGAGCGACGATCGGCGTCGCCAGGGCGGATACCGCCAGCGCGAGCACGAAAGCGAAGCTGAGCGACCAGATCGTCACGGGGCCCTCAGGCGTGGCTGACTCCGGCCAGGATCACGGAGAGATTCCAGCCTGCGCCATCAGTCGGCTCAGTCCACATAGCCGTATCCGTATCGATCGGCGCCGCGGATCTCTCCGTTCAGGACCATGCCGAGCACCCGGCGTCGATCGACGACCTCCAGGGCGGAGGTCACCTCTTCCTCGGCGGTCGAGTCGGCCCTGACCACGAAGACCATCCCGTCGCAGAGATCGGTGATGATCTTGGCGTCGGGAATCCCGAGCACCGCGGGCACGTCGAGAATCACCCGCTCGTAGCGCTGGGCCAGCTGCTCGATCAGCTCGGTCATCCGTCCCGAGGAGAGCAGCTCCGACGGATTGGACGGGAGGGAGCGGACCGGCAGCACCTCGAGGCGGGAGCCCTGAACCTCGGTGATCGCCTCCTCCAGGGTGGCCTCACCCTCCAGCAGCTCGGAGAGGCCCGCGTCGACGTGCAGCCCCAATGACTGGTGCACCTTCGGCCTGCGGAGATCGCAGTCCACCAGCAGCACCCGCCGCCCGACGCTCATGGCCGACACCAGCGCGAGATTGACGGCGGCCGTGGTCTTGCCCTCCCCCGCCACCGCGCTGGTCACGGCGATGGTGCGAAGCGGCTGCTGGGAGGCAAGAGCATCGATGCGGCCGCGGAGCGTGCGGAACTGCTCGGCGACGTAGGATTCCGGCTGCAGCATGGTGATGCGGCGCTTGTTGAGTCCACCCACCGTCTCGGGAGGAGCCCCGGCAGAGCGCGCGAGCCACCGCTTCCAGAAGGGCCTCTGCGCCGGTCTCGCCGGCGGGGCCGGCGCCGGGCCATAATCGGGCACCCCTTCCTTCGCCACCGGGACGTCCGGAACGACCGGAGCCGCGGGCGCAGCGGCCGCCGCGCGAACCCGCTGGGTGCGCTGTTCCTCCGCGCGCCGAAGAGCGTCGTAGACCTTTCCCATCAGAATTCCTCTACTCGCCGCGCACGCAAGAAGCCGAACAGGCCGCGCCGCTTCCGCTCGATTTCCTGGGTGGAAGGGGTAGCAGACCCGGAGACCAACTCCCCATCGACCAGGCCGAGATCACGGGCGACTTCCGTGATCGCGTCGGCTCCGAGGGTCTCCTTCTCGCGTGCGAATCCCAGCAGCAGTGCGCTGTCGCAGACGATGTTGACCAGGCGCGGTGTCCCGCTGGACACCGTGTGGATGCTGCGAAGCGCCGCGCTCTTGAAGATCCCCTTGCCCGTGTAGCCGGCCAGGCGGAGGCGCTCCTGGACGTAGGCGGCCGTCTCCTCCTCCGTGAAGGGACGCAGCTGGTGGCGAAGCACGATTCGCTGGCGCAGCTGTCGAAGACCCGGATCCGCCAGCATCTCCCAGAGCTCGGGCTGCCCCACCAGCAGGATCTGGATCAGCTTGGAGGTGGGCGTCTCGAGATTGGAGAGCAGCCGGATCTCCTCCAGCATCTCCGGCGAGAGAGTCTGGGCCTCGTCCACGATCAAGAGCGTGGTGAGATCCTGCTCGAGCCTTCCGATCAGGAAGCGGTTCAGTGTGAGCAGATACTCACCCTTGGTGTGGCACCGCTTCTCGATCCCGAGCTCGTCGAAGAGGACGCGGAAGAAGTCGAGGGGCTCGAGCTTGGGATTGAAGATGAAGGCGGAGAGCGTATCCCGATCGAGCTGTGCGAGGAGCGCGTGGAGCAAGGTCGTCTTCCCGGTGCCGATTTCACCGGTCAGAAGCACGAATCCCTTGCGAGCCTGTACACCGTAAACCAGGGTGGCGAGACCCTCACGGTGGGTGTCCCCGAGATACAGGAACGCCGGGTCCGGCGTCATCTCGAAGGGGCTCTGCACGAGTCCGTAGTAGGAGTGATACATCGGGGATCTTCCTAACCCTGTTCCTCTCCCGGCCGGCGGCGTCCGGCGTCTCCGCCTCTTCTCCCCCGACGACCGTCTGGACGAACCCGGGAACCCCGTTCACGGTCCAGTTGCCGGCGACGGCGCCGACCAGCACCAGGAAGGTGACGGCCACCGCCGCCACCGCGTTGCGAATCCGGCGCCGGCGCATCGCGGCGCGATCCGATTCGAGGACGATTCCGGGAATCGAGGCAAGCACCGGGAAGCGCAATGCCGCCTGGAGCTGGCGCGCCCCGTGGAAGGAGGAATCAAGGGCCTCGAGGAGCACGGCCAGGCCGCCCCCCAGCGCGATGCCCAGCATCAGCCCGACCACGACGATCAGCGAGGCGATTGGGGGAGGTGTGCTCCGGCGGCGGAAACGCGGACTCGAGGATCCGGAACTGCTCGCCCTTCTGGCGCCGCTCCATGTTGGCGGCGACACCGGCCTCGAGGCGTTTGTTGCTGAACTCCTGGTAGCTCTCGAAGAGGTGCTGGTACTCGCGCTCCAGCGCGACGAGCTGCTCGGCGACCCGCGGCGTCCCGTCCAGATTGGCGTGGATCTCGGCGATCTGGGCGTTCAGCCGCTCGATGTCCTGGCGCGCGGCGACGGCGCGCAGATGGGCGCGCTGCTGCTCTGCACGGGCATTCTGCTGCGCGGGAGACAGGCCCGCATCTTCCCCTCGCCAGCGCTCTCGATCGTTTCCTTCAGCTCCGCGATCTCCTGCCGGGTGGCGACGATGTCGGGATGCTTCTCCGTGAAGCCTCGGCCGCGGTACTCCGCGAGCTGCTAGCTCCAGGAGCTCGAGCCTGCGGCCGGGAGTCATCTGATTGGGATGGTCGGAAGCATCGACCCTCCCGTGAGCACCTGCTGCTTGTAGAAGGCCTCGTCGCTCTCGGCGATCGCCAGGTCGCTCTGGGCATCGCGAATCAGGTTGACGGCGCGCTCGAGGAGCCGCTGATTGGACTGAAGATCCTCGGGAAGCCGCCCCGGATTCGCATCCTTCACCTCCGCAATCCGGGCCTCCACCTCGGCGATGCGGGTCGAGAGCCGGTCGAGCTCCGCTTCGATGAACTCGGAAGTGTCGCCCGAGACCTGGACCCGCTCCTTCAGGTGCTCGTCGATGAAGTCGTTGGCGAGACGGTTGGCGACGGCCGCGGCGGTGGTCGCGGAATGGCTGCGGAAGTAGAGGCGGAAGGTGTTGATCTCGAAGTCGCGCTGGCGCCTGCCTGCCCGTCGAGCTCGGGCACCACGGGCTCCACGCGGATTTCCTCCCGCATCAGCGAGATCACCTCCTCGCGGGTCATCTCCTTCGACTCCTCGGAGTAGAGGTCGAGTTCGGTGATGATTCGCGAGAGGCGGCCGCGGCTCAGGATCTGCATCGTCATCAGGTGAAGGCGACTCTCGAGCTCGGATCCCTCCAGGCCCGCTTCGACGAGCCGCGTCGAGATCGACTGAGGCTCGATGAGCAGCGTCGTCCAGGCTTCGTACTTATTCGGCAGGACGGCCGCGGTGACGATCGACAGCAAGAAGACGGCCCCCGCGATCACGGCGATGGTGCCCTGGCGACGGCGCAGCACGCCGCCGAGATCTTGGATCTGGAGTCCCTGCTCCGGGTTCATGTGGTGGGCTCCGTTTTCATGGGTCGCGCTCAGAGGCGAATCGGATCGAACCGATACTCGACACCGAAGCCGATGCGAAATCGGTCATAGTCAAGCCCGAAATCCGAGTCCCCCCCAGGTTTCTGGTCAATGTAGTAGGCGGTGCTGTAGAGCGTGGTCCGCTCGGTGAGGCGATAGCGAACGTCGAGACCGAACCATAGGGTCAGGATGTCGTTGTTCTGGTCGACCTCGACGGCTCGGAGGGCGAACGATTCCGCGACATCGGTGAACCCCGGGCCCAGGAACGCCGAGAGGTCGGTCGGCATCACTGCGATGGTGGTCTGAACCCCCTCGGTCGCCAGGGACTGGCGCGTCAACGCGACGCGCAAGCCGGAGCTCCAGCGCGGGGAGGGCCTCCACTCGAGGACGCCGCTCACGATGTCGGCAACGGTGCTCGAGCCATAGCCCGACGAGCTGCTGTTCTCACGGCGGTAGGCGATCGTGCCCGACCACTGCTCCCAGCGCTTGCTCAGGCTCATGTTGGCGAAGTAGGTGAGGCTGCTGTTGCTCCCCGACGGAAGCCGCCCCACGAGCTCCAGATCCGTACTGAAGAGCCGCACCGCGCTCGCCTGCGCGGGGGTGAGATTCCGGTCGATGACGTCGCAATCCGCGGTCAGGATCAGATCCCCTCTGTCCCTGGAGCAGCTCGTCGCTCTCACCAGCCTGCTCTCACCGTCGATGGATAGCAGCGGGTACAACGGCGAATCGGGGGCGAAGGCCACGATATTGTCCTGGTCGTCGGACTTCACCCAGGTGGGACCCGCAGCCACGCTCAGCTCGAGGGTCTCGTCGAAGCGGTGCACCCAGCTTCCGAAGACGGTGTAGAAGTCCGTCGACTGACTGTCGCGGACGGAGCTGGCGTCGTAGGACGCACGCCGATAGCTGACGCCCCCTCCGAGCTGATTTCGCAGCGAAACCGTCTGTGTGTACCGTCCCGCGACGCTCAGGGTCTGGCGGTCGGAGGTTTCCTCGCGGTCGTAGTCGGTCAGGTCGTGCCCCAGCGTCAACTCCAGCATTCGGGTCGGCCCCAGGTTGTAGATCAGACGCGCGTCGGCGGTGTTGCGAGTGTTCGGGTTGTCACGGAAGGCGAATGCCGTAGCATCTGGCACCCCGTCCCCCACGCCGGTGGCGACCAGCTCGTTGAAGCGGTTCACGGATCGGAAGCGACCGAACCGATCGGAGAGTTCCACGCGTGTTCTGGGATTGGCCTGCCAGCTCAGCGTGCCTTCGGCCAGATGGGTCCAGCCACGCGCCTCGACCGAGTCGATGAAATACTCATAGGATGGCCGGTAGCGGAGCTTCCACTTGAACTCGCCTTCGTGGTCCTCCAGTAGTGCGTCCGGCTCGATCCGGAAGCTGACGTCGTCCACCTCATCGGTCTCGGTGGCATAGACGTTGCTGTCGTAGGCGCTCTCGGCGCGGACACCCAGGGTCAGCTCCTGTGCGAGGCTCGCCAGCGGGAGAAAAAGAAGAGCGACGACGATCGACCATCGGTAAGCGTTCACGAGCCCCCCCATCCCCACTCTCAGTCCGGCACCACGATGGTATCGCCCGGAACCAGCAGCAGGTTGGTCCCCGGTGCCTTGCCGGCCACGTAGGCGTCGTAGTTGAATCGGTACTCGACCTCGCCACCGTCCTGACGGCGGATCACCCTCACCCTCTTCTTGTCGGCGAAGGGACCGAAGCCGCCCGCGGTGGAGATGGCATCCAGCACCCGCACATCCTTGCCGAGCGGAACCGGTCCGGAGCGCACGACCTCACCAACCACGAAGACGTGCTTGCTTCCGATCATCTGTACGACCACGGTGACATCGGGGTTGGCGACGTACTCGCTGAGGTCCCGTGTCAGCACCTGCTTGAGTTCGAGGGTGGTGAGGCCCTCGGCCTGAACGTCGTCCAGCAGGGGCACCGAGATCTTTCCGTCGGGCCGTACGGGACCCTCGACACTGAGCTCCGGATTCTTCCAGACCCGGATCAACAGCATGTCCCCGGCACCGAGCACGTAATCCGCCTTCTCCATCGGGGGCGGCTCCGGCGGGTGAGGTGTTCCGCTTCCGACGCAGCCCGCCGAAACGGCGAGCGCCAGCAGCACCGAAACAACCCACTTCTTTCCGCCAATCATCGACACCCCCTGGTATCCGACACCACTCAACGATCGTCGTTCAGGCCGTTTTCCTTCATCTTGTAGAGAAGGGCCTTGTAGCTTATCTGAAGCTGCTCGGCGGCCTCCTTCCGGTTCCAGCGCGTCTGCTGGAGCACCCGCTCGATCACCCTCTTTTCGGCGACCCGAGCCGCGCGTTTAGAAATCGCCTTGAGATCCACCCCCTTCCCGTCGGCCAGATCCGAGCCCAGGGCCTCCAGATCGAGGAAATCCGCCGGATCCGCGTGATCGGTGTGGGGATTCTCCCTTAGTGCGATCTCCTGGAGAACCGCCTGCTCGTTGCCCAGCACGACCATGCGGCGCACCATGTTCTCGAGCTCCCGGACGTTCCCCGGCCAGTGGTACGCGGCGAAGATTGCCATGGTCTCGGGGGAGAGCGGCTCCGCGTTCTTCCGGTACTGCTCCCCGAACTTGCGCAGGAAGTGGTCTGCGAGGAGCGGAATCGCGTCGGCTCGCTCGCGGAGGGGAGGAATCTGGACCGTCACCACATTGAGACGGTAGTAGAGATCCTCGCGGAACTCCCCGTTCTCGACGGCCTCTTCGAGGTCGCGGTTGGTGGCGGCGAGGATCCGGGCATCCACCCTGACGTCGGCCTCCCCTCCGAGGCGGGAGAACTCGCCGTCCTGGAGCACTTGGAGAAGCTTGGCCTGGAGGGCGGGACTCATCTCGGCGATCTCGTCCAGGAAGATCGTCCCCTGGTGGGCGTACTCGAACTTGCCGAGCTTGCGCTTCTGGGCTCCCGTGAACGCCCCCTTCTCGAAGCCGAAGAGCTCGCTCTCGAGCAGCTCCGAGGGAAGCGCCGCGCAGTTCACCTTGACAAAGGTGCGATCCCGCCGATCCGAGAGTTGGTGCAGTGTGCGCGCGACCAGCTCCTTGCCGGTGCCGCTCTCGCCCCGGATCAGGACCGTGATGTCGGTGTCCGCAACCTGCTCGATGATCTCGCGAACCTCCTTCATCTTGCCCGCCTCGGCCCCTTCGATCAGGGCATCCGTCTCCCGGCGAGCGCGGTCGCGGAGCTCCGCGACCTCCCTCTTGAGCGCGCGGGTCTCGAGCGCCTTCTGGAAGGCCAGCTCCAGCTCCTCTCCCTCGAAGGGCTTGCGCAGAAAGTCCGACGCCCCGAGGCGCATGGCCTCGACGATGGTGCGCGCGTGTCCATGGCCCGAAAGCATGACGACCGGAACGTCGGGCAAGCGGCTCTTCAGCTGGCGCAGCGTCTCGAGCCCGTCCATCCCGTCTAGAACGACATCGAGACTCACCAGATCCGGCCGGGATTCGTCGAGGTTGGCCAGGGCCTCCTCGCCACCAAGAGCAGTGAAGACCTCGTAGCCCTGACGCGAGACCAGCTGCTCGAGCAGCTCGCAGAGGCTGGGGTCATCGTCGATCACCAACACTCGAAACGCTTCAGCCACGAACGGTCCTTGCCCCCATGGATGCAATTGGGGTCTTTCCCTCACAGGTTGCGGAGCGATCACACGTGGTGCGAGATTCGTGCCACCCCGCATGAGTACTTTCCTTCCTTTACGAGGAAAGCAAGTGGATGCAGTATGAAATACTTTTCCACATCTGTGAAGTAGACTCTTCTCCTGGGATGACCGTTCCTTCGAAGCCGAGCAGTCGCGAAAAGCGCCTGGCCTTTGGAGTCAGCCGATCTTTGCCTACCGTTCCGGTGAGACCGCCCGTGGCGGTCTGCCCCCGCTTGGCACACATTTCGCATTTCCGCCGGGCCCTGGCGCGGGCCAGATCGCGAGGAGCAGGAGAGAGATGCAGAGGGGCTCGATGCGGGTGATGGCCGTCGCCGCCGCACGCCCGAACTTCATGAAAGTCGCACCCTTGCTGCGCGAGTTGCGCACCCGGGAGAAGCTCGAGGTCTTTCTGGTCCACACCGGACAGCACTACGACGCGGCGATGTCCGATCAGTTCTTCGCGGAGCTAGGGATCGCCCGGCCCGATCTGAACCTGGGAGTGGGCTCGGGTTCGCATGGGGAGATGACTGGCGAGGTGCTGAAGCGCATCGAGCCGGTGATAGCCGAGCAGCGGCCAGATGCTCTGATCGTGGTGGGAGACGTCAACTCCACCCTCGCCGCCGCCCTCGCCGCCGTGAAGCTCGGCGTTCCGGTCGCTCACGTGGAGGCCGGGCTCCGCTCCTTCGATCGCACGATGCCCGAGGAGATCAACCGGCTCCTCACGGACGCCATCGCCACCTGGCTCTTCGTCACCGAGGAGGCGGGAGAGGAGAACCTGCGCCGCGAAGGGATCGATCCGAGCCGGATCCATTTCGTCGGGAACGTGATGATTGATACCCTTCTCGAGAATCTCGAACGCTCCCGGAAACTCGATACGCTGGAGCGCTTCTCTCTGACGCCAAAAAGGTATGGGGTGTTGACGCTACACCGACCCAGCAACGTGGACGAGCCGCGCCGGCTCGGGCGCCTCTTCGACGTCCTCGAGGAGATCCACGACGAGCTCCCGATCGTCTTCCCCGTCCACCCCCGAACCGCCGCCTCGATCGAGAGGTTGCTGGGCGGCCGCCCGCTCCGGCTGCGCACCACGGCGCCGCTGGGCTATCTCGACTTTCTGCGACTGATGTCCGAAGCCCGGCTGGTGCTGACCGATTCTGGCGGAATCCAGGAAGAGACCACGGTTCTCGGAGTGCCGTGCCTGACGCTGCGAGAGAACACCGAGCGTCCGGTGACTGTGACACAGGGAACCAATCGCGATCGTCGGCGCGGATCCGGAGGTGATCCGCAGCGAGGTCCGCAAGGTGCTCGACGGCGAGATCCGCAGGGGCCGGATCCCCGATCGCTGGGACGGGGCGGCGGCGCGGCGCATCGTGGACGTTCTCGAGAAGGACCTGGGAGCCTCCCGATGAGCGAGAAAAAGCCGGCATGGCGGCGGCTCTACGGGGGATGGCTCGAGATCGCAGCGCGCTTCGGCGAGG
>CAVXZE010000032.1:0-180094 GCA_963766175.1 uncultured delta proteobacterium | reverse complement strand
TGCGGAAGTCATTGTGGGCCATGAGGGCCTCGAGTGGGCGGCCGGGCCGTCGGCCCATCGGCGCAGGGAAACGTCAGGGCCAGTTTAGCGCGAAACAGGCGGTTGTCGTCAGCGGGGATGCGACCGCCACGTTGTCTCCGAAGAGGCAGTCGAAGGCATCTCGGTCGGCGCCACCGGAGAGTTCGACCGACCGGGCGTAGCGATCGGTCTCGATCTCGAGGAAACCGTCTGTCTCGAGCAGCTCGAGCAACGCCTCGGGGGAGGTGCGTCGACGTCCGACCTCGACGGCCCGGAGGGCTCGAGTGATGCGCGCCCTCCCAGACCCTGCGGAGCGAAGGACTACTGCTCGCGTCGTCGCTCGGCCTCCTCTGCAGAATCGCAGGGTAGCGTGACGGTAAAGCAGGCCCCTGATCCCTCTGTACTCTCCAGCATGATTTCGCCCTGGTGAGCTCTCGCGATCTCTCGTGCGATGGTGAGGCCCAGGCCCGATCCTCCGCGGCGACCTTCCCGATCGAGCACATGAAACCGGTCGAACACCCGCTCGAGATCGTCGGCTGCGATTCCGATCCCCGTGTCCCGAACCTGAACGATGACGCGAGCGCCAGTGATCCTGCTGGCGACCTCGACTGTCCCCCCCCGCTGTGGGGTAAAACGAAGTGCGTTCTCCACGAGGTTTGCGAAGAGCTGGCGCAGCCAGGTAGCCTCACCCAGCACTCTCGCCTCGCAATGACCACTGCGGAACAGACGCAGTCCGCGCTCCGTTGCTAGCGGTTCATAGAACTCGACGACCGAATCCAAGAGAGGGCCTAGCGACACCCATGCGCTGCGGCTGGGGTCCAAGCCCGCTTCCGAACTCGCCAGCTGCAGCATGGACCGCACCGTCTCGGCGAGCTCCTCCACGTCATACAGCGTGCCCTCGAGCGAACGCCGCACTTCGACACCAAGCGCAGGATTCTCGAGAGCCCACTCGAGCTGGCCTCGAAGGCGACTGATTGGTGTCCTCAGCTGATGCGCCGCCGCGGCAGAGAATTGCCGCGTCTTTTCGAAGCTCTGGCGGATCCGTGCAATCATCTCGTTCAGCGTTTCGGCCAGCTGATCGAGCTCATCACCGGTCCCCCCCACCGGGATTACCTCATCGAGGTGCGACCCCGTGATCCGCCGAGCAGTTCCGACGATGCTCAAGAGCGGGCGGAGGCCTCGGCGCGCAAGCCACCAGCCGATTCCAAATGAGCAGGCAACCAGGACTGGTGCGGTCGTCAGCAACACGCCCCGGAGGTGCCGGAGGCTTCTGACGAACTCTTCGCTGTAGAGGGCCACCTGAGCGAACCGCTCATCTATCTGCGACGCCACAGCCCAATGCGGGTACTCTTCGCCAAGGTCGAGTTCGTGGAAGTGCGACTTCTCTCTCCCGTCCGAGACGGAATCCGGAAGCGGTGCGTTCCGATCCGCCAACACACCCGAGCCCGCGACTGTCGATCCCGACGCCTCGAAGATCTGAACGGAGAGCCGCAGTCTCGGTTCGGCGTCAGTGAGCATCGCGACGTATGTTTCGAGTTCCTTCGATCCGACCCCTTTGCCAGCCACGTCGCTCAACTCGGCGATCTGCAATTCCAGTAGCAGCTTTGCGTCGTGTTTGACGCGGTCCCGCATCTCTCGGTAGGTATACCCTGCGAGTAAGCTGAAGGTCACGAGGACGGCGACCGAGTACTGAACCGCCCATTTGGCTCCAACGGAGAGGGGCCTACGCGGCATGCTCCTCCCCACTCCGGTCCTCCAAGATGTAGCCCACCCCTTTCACGGTGTGGATGAGTCGAGGCTCGAAATCGGCGTCGATCTTGTGTCGCAGGTAGCTGACCTGAACGTCGATCGCGTTCGAGCGCGTCTCGAACCCGTACCCCCACACCTTCTCGATGATCATCGAGCGCGTCAGGGCAAAGCCCTCGTTCCGCATCAGATACTCCAGAAGAGCGAACTGCCTTGGCGAAAGATCGATCACGACGTTACCGCGCCGGACTTTGTGCGCCCCCAGGTCGAGTTCGAGGTCCGCCACGCGAAGACATTGGTGAATCGGATCCCCAAGCCGGCGGCGCGCGAGGGAACGAATGCGAAGGAGAAGTTCGGCAAAGGCGAAGGGTTTCGGCAGATAGTCATCTGCTCCAAGGTCGAGTCCCTGAATCCGGTCGTTCACCTCTCCACGCGCCGACAGGAAGATGGTCGGAGTGTCGATCCCAGAGGAGCGCAAGCGACCGAGAAGTTCGAAGCCGTCGAAGTCGGGCAGCATCACATCGAGCACGATGACATCATATAGCCCGGTCTTGGCGTGCTCGAGACCAACGGCGCCGTTCTTCGCAACGTCTACCACTAGACCGTGGCGGGCCAGTCCCTGTTGGACGTAGTCTCGAGAGATGTCATCGTCCTCGACGTACAAGACCTTCATTTGTTGACGCCTCGCCTTTCACTCGCAGAGCTTACCACACCAAGGAGAGTCGGCAGAGCGGCCGCTGGCGGCGGATGTCTTCCAGGGACCATCTTATGACGATCCCGGGAGATCCGCTTGCCATCATGGACGGAGCCGTCGATTGCACCTGTCGCCATTCGGACTGGTATCCGCGGAGAGGGCCCACTTCGACCAACAGATGTCTTGTCTAGTGCGAAGCGCTTCTCGTGGCATGCGTGTTTACCCTTGCTACTCCCTGCGCTTACCGGTCTTTGGATCAGCATGGGAACTTGCCCAAAGTGCGTGGGTGACCTCGCGGTTCTAACGGAACGCTAATCCGGATGTGCATAATTTACTGTGGGTCTCGGCGCCTTCAAAAGGAGCGAGAGGAGTTCTCGAAGGTCCGTCTGGGAGGGCCCGTGGGGAATGCCTTGTAGTCGGTTTCATTCTCATGGTCCCGCGCGCTGCCGTGTTCGCGTGCAGCCCGAGGTCGGGGAAGCGGGGGGCGAGTTGGGGGTGTAGGGCTGTCGATCTCGCTCACGACACTGCTTGAGTTCTAGCGCCTGGGCCTGGGTCATGCGCGGTCTTCCGGATCCGAGTCGGTTCATCATCGTCTCGGCGTCCGGTCTCCGAGGCGAATCAGTGCCGCTGGAAAAGGCCAGGCTGCGGCGAGGATTGCGAGGGTCGCCAAGAGCCAAACCCGAACCCCACCACGCATCGGGAAGCACGTTTCGTGCTGAGCCAGCCTCTAATCGACCTCTAATCGACCTCTAATGTGGCGGAGGTAGGCTGCTCCGCGGGGCCCTTGTGAGCCGACACGGTGACACGATAGAAAGCCGCCCAGCTTGCGTGACGCCCCTGCCTCGGATCTTCGAGCAGCCGGGGACAGCGGTCGGGACGTCGAGCAGCCCGATGGGAAAACCCTCTCCTCTGAACTCGACGCGTTGCCTGCAGTACCATCGACGGCTATCAGCGATGGCGCGACTGGGGCTGGCACCTACCTGGGATCCGCCCAGCTTCCAGAAACCCGGTCTCCTTTGATGAAGTCCTTGGCTCGCTCGACCGGGGGTGCTGCAGGACCGGGAAGCGTGTTGACTTCTCGGTTCTCCAAAGATCTCGTAGCGGAATTCGTACGCGCATACGTGCTTTTCCCATCACTGAGCCGCGTGTGAGCCAGAGAACCAGGCTGAACAGGAAGAAATAGGCATGCAAGTTATCTGCATTTCACGGGGTACGCAGAGCGGTGGCAAGGAGCTGGCGGAGCTGCTGGCGGCGAAGCTGGATTACGGATGCCTGGGACGGGAGGAGTTGAACGAGGCGGCGACCCAACAGGGCATCCAGGTAGGAAGGCTGGAGATGGCCATGGTGAGACCTGGAATCTTCAGCGAGCGCCTAGCTCTCGAAAGAGACCACTACGTGGCCTTCACGACCGCCTACCTGTGCGACAAGGCCATGGAAGGCGGGCTGGTCTACCACGGCCGAACCGGTCATTTCGTTCTCCCCGGTGTCAGCCACGTGTTGAAGGCGCGCGTACTCGCCGACCAGGAGTACCGCATCAGGGCAGTGATGCGGGATCTCGGCCTGGAACGGCTGAAGGCCCGCCGGTACATCGAAGAAGTGGACGAGGATCGAAGGCGCTGGGTTCGCTCCATGTACGCGGTCTCGTGGGAAGACGCGGCCAACTACGACGTCGTGCTGAACCTCGCGCAGGTCAGCATGGAGAACGCGGCGACCGTACTGATGAACATGGCGCAGCTTCCCGACTTTCAGATGACTCCGGCGTCGAGAAGGACGATGGAGGACCTGCGACTGGCGGCCAGGGCGAGGACGATGCTCTCCCAGGACGAGCGCAGCCATGACGCCAGCGTCAAGGTGCGGGCCGACAATGGGGTCGTCAACGTGACCTACCTGCCCCAGGACGCCCGGCTGGCCCAGATCATCCCGGAGGTTTGCAGGGATCTTCCGGGTTCAAGGGACATCCGGGTTACCATGGCGATGACCAACCTGCTGTGGATCCAGGAAGAGTTCCAGCCGCACTCGGAGCTCTACGACGAGGTGGTCGAGCTTGCCACCAAGTGGAATGCCGCGGTGGAGCTGATCCGGCCCGCTCCGGAGGAGGAGAACCCAGCTCCGCAGGGGAAGACGCTCGGGCAGACAGGAAGGGCGGCTGCGAGCGTCGTCACCCGGGAATACGACGGCGGGATCGAGGAAGACGTCGCCGAGGAAGAGGCTGCCAACGGGGGTCTCAAGCATACGCTCGACGAGCTTGCCCGGATCGGCAGGTCGGGCGGAGGACGGGTCGTTTACGGTGACCCGAACCACCTGGTCGACACGCTGGACCGAACCGTCCCATACACCCTGGTGGTGCTCGGTGATCTGTTCCTGTCCAAGGGACACGCCGCCAGGCTCAGGGCGACCCGGGATCTTCGAAGCTTTCTGAGCGATCGCATTCGGGCTCCTGTGGTGACCGCCGACGAGCTGGGAGGACAGTATTTCTTCGGCAAGCGTGACATCATCCGCACCGCAGCGTTTCTGGTCCTGACGCTCGTTCTCTACTTCCTGGTGTTTACCTACCAGGAGCCGATACTTGGGTTCCTGGCCTTTTCGGGCTGGTACGCCGAGGCCATCGAGGACACTTTCCTCTCGAGATTCGAATGGATGTCGAAGCTCGTCGTGTCTCTCGCGGTGTTCCTGTTCGTACCGTTGGTGGCGTACTCGTACGGAACGGTGGCGAGAGCAGTCCTGAAGCTGATCAAGATGGAGTAGCGGAGCGACTGTCAGACCGGGGAAGGAGCGCTGATCATGAGCGGTTTTTTGTTGGGGCATTTCGTCGAGCTGGATCTCGCCAGTGCCTTGCAGGTGATCCTACTGGGTTTCATCGGGGGGACCCTCAGCGGTTTCATCGGAAGCGGCGGGGCCTTTTTCATGACGCCGGGGATGATGAACCTGGGCGTGCCCGGAGTGTTGGCGGTGGGAAGCAACATCACCCACAAGTTCGGTAAGGCCATGATGGGAGCCAAGAGGCACGGCGAATACGGCAACGTGGACAAGCGGCTGGCCGGGTTTCTCGTCCTCACTTCTTTCGTGGGAATACGCCTGGCGGTGTGGATCAACAGCGCCCTGTTCGAAGGAGCCGGGGACGGCCACGGCGCCGGCGGCTCCGCGGCCTCGGACCTCTACATCAGCCTGGTGTTCATCGGGATTCTCTCACTCGTGGCCCTTTCGATGCTGCGCGACGCTCTCTCGCCCAGCGACGAAGGCGCTGGCCCTTCCATGAAGATCGCGGACTTCCTCGCGAGACTGCACATCCCCCCCTACATCAACTTCCCCGTTGCGGACGTCAGGGTTTCACTGTGGCTCTTGCTGGGAGTCGGCCTCGCAACAGGGTATTTGGCCGGAACCATCGGAGTAGGCGGGTTCATCGGGGTGCCCGCGATGATCTACGTATTCGGGGTGCCCACCGCGGTAGCTGCCGGCTCGGAGCTCTACCTGGCGATGTTCATGGGGGCGTGGGGGGCGGTGAACTACGCCTATCAGGGTTTCGTGGACATCCGTCTGACCATGCTACTCTACCTCGGGTCACTGGTCGGGATCTTCATCGGCGCTTACGGTGTCAAGGTGGTCAAGGAGCTGATGATCAGGATCGTCACTGGAACGATCATCCTTCTCTGCGTAATAAGCCGCGGGGTGGCGATACCCATGTATCTCCGGCAGCTCGGGTGGATCACGATGAATCCGGACTGGGACGTGTATTTCAACCAGGCCAGCAAGGCAATGCTGTTCGTCGCTGGAATCTCGGGCATGGTCATCATCCTGTACAACGTGGTCAAGGCTTACCGGCAGCGACGGCGGGTCGCGACGACCCTGACTGGACTGAGAGAAGTGGAGCAGGCGACCTAGCGGCTGGGAATGACCAGGGGCGGGTCGTTCTGCAGGGATTCTCGGGAAAGAGACTGGGAGAAAGCGTATTCGGAGGAGAGGAGCCACCTCATGGCCGAAGAAGAAGGCAAGAAGACAGGCAAGGAAGAGAAGAAGAGAACCAGCATCGATGACTGGATGGTGAGGATTTCCTTTGCCGAGGCCGGCGAGGCGGACCTGGGCTTCAAGGCGACCGGTCTCGACATCATCAGAAAGACCAAGCTCGCGCTGGAGAAGATCATGGTGGTGAGATCGGAGAAGGCGTCACGTGAGCCGGAAGTGAGAAAGGAGAAGAAAGTGACGAGGGAGCCCGCTGCTGGAGAGAAGCTGCAGGTGATGATCCTGGATGACGAACCCATCGTGGGAAAGCGGCTGCAGCCGACCTTGACGAAGTCCGGCTTCGAGGTCGAGGTCTTCCTGGATCCCACCGAGGCGCTGGCCCGGCTCAGCGAGAAGGAGTTCGACATCGTCGTGACCGATCTCCGAATGGAGGGAGTGGACGGCATTCACATCCTCGAACACATCATGGAGCACTGCGAGCACACCCGGGTCATCCTGATCACGGGATACGCCACCGTCGAGGTGGCCAGAGAGGCGCTGGTGAAGGGCGCGTTCGACTTCATCGCCAAGCCGTTCAAGCCCAGGGAGCTGACGGCGGTGGTCAACAAGGCTGCCCTGTCTCTCGGGCACATGCCGGTGAAAGAGTAGTCACGTGCGAAGCCACGTCACCGATTTGAGTCCGCGAACGGCCGCGGGACGTCGCTGGGCATGCCATGACGGATGACGAGCCTTCTCCTGCTACTCCCCCCGCCGAAGATGCGCGCTCCACGCTGGACGCGATCGAGGAGGAAGCCCAGCGGGCGTTGACCGAGCGCCCCAGCATTTCGATTCGCACGCGACTCGCCGTGGGCTTTCTCTTGTGGCTGGTCGTGAGCCTGGGCATGATGGCCCTCTCCCTGCTCGCCATCTCCCGAATCCAGAACAAGCTTACCTTTCTGGAGGCAACCGGGAACTATACCTTCGAGATCCAGCAGGCGAGGCGTTTCGAGAAGAACTACTTCCTGTATGGGACCAACCTCGACGATGCCTTGATGCACGTCCAAAACGCCCACGAGATCCTGGGCCGGGATCGCGACCACATCGTGACCGTGGTGGGAACGCAGGGGTTCCAGACCATGAATGAGCACGTGGGCCGCTACGAAGAGCTACTGGGAGGTCTCGAAAAGGCGAAGCTACCGTCTCGGACTGCCGACATCGAGGCAGAGCTGCGGGTGCACGGCGCACAGATGGTCACCGTTGCAGAGGATCTCCGAGACAAGGAACGCGAGGCCGTCGGCTCCCTGCTCGTGATGTCTCGGAGCGTACCGATCGCGTTCTTGTTTCTCATCGTTCTACTGGTCGTCTACTTCTCGATCGTCATTGCCCGGCAGGTATTCGCGCCCTTGAACCGGATGATGGAGGCATCCCGCCGCATCGCCGAGGGGGACATGACACCGATTCGGCCGGGGAAGAGGTACCGCGACGAGTTCTCTCGACTGGCCATGGCGATGAACCACATGATGATGCAGCTGGTCCGCCGGCATGAGATGCTGGTACAGGCACACAAGCTGAAGGCCGTCGGAACCTTGACCGCCGGTGTGGCCCACGAACTGAACAACCCCATCAACAACATCATGCTGACCGCCGAGTCGCTACGCGAGGAGTACGAAGACCTGCCCCAGGAAGAGCGGCTGGACATGATCAACGACCTGGTCGCGCAGTCGGAACGGGCACAGAAGATCGTCCGGAATCTGCTGGACTTCGCCCGGGAAAGCGAGCTGGAGTCCGAAGCACACGAGGTCGAGGACCTGATCGAGGACACGCTGCGGCTGGCGACCAACCAGATCAAGCTGGCAAAGGTGAAGATCAAGGGCGATCTGGCTCCCAACCTGCCTCCGGTCTACGGCGACCGCCGGCAGCTGGAGCAGGTGTTTCTCAACATCGTACTCAATGCACTCGACGCGATGCCCAAGGGCGGAATGCTGAGCATTTCCTGCAACAATACGAGGGATCGGGAGCTCGTCTCCGTGGAATTCACGGACACGGGAGTCGGGATACCGGAACAGAAGATCTCCGACGTCTTCAATCCGTTCTATACGACCAAGCCCGACGCCAAGGGCACCGGTCTCGGGCTCTCCGTCTCATTGGGGATCATCAGACAGCACGGCGGAGACATCCAGGTGAAGAGCGAAGTCGGGAAGGGCACCACCTTCTCGGTATTGCTCCCGGTTGCGAAGGTGCCCGCCGAAATCGACGATGAGAAGTAGTTTACGCGAAGCGCCGGTCGGTACGCGAACGCTCCTGGTCGAGTCTCGGATTCGTAGCGGACGGCTACTCCTCCAGCAGCTCGCGCAGCATCTGGATCAGCGCGTCGGGTTCGTAAGGCTTCTGGAGGAAGCCGTCGACCTCCTGTCCCTCGAAGCGAGCAGCAACGTCCACCGCACCGTATCCGCTCGAGAGAATGATGCGTGCATCGGGCCGAATCTTCCGCATCTCGGCGAAGGCTTCGAGACCCCCGATCCCGGGCATCGTCAGGTCGAGCAGCACGGCCGCGATCTTCGGCGCATGCTCCCGAAAGCGCTCCACGGCCTCCCGTCCGTCGTTGGCCATGATGACCGACAGGCCGCATTTCCGAAGCGTGCGCTCCAGGAGCTTTCTCACCGCCTCTTCGTCGTCTACCACCAGGACCGTTCCGGAGCCGCGCCACTCGCGAGGGCGTGCGATCGTCTTCTCGATAGCCGCAGCCGAGCCGGAGACGCACGGAAAGAGAAGCTGGAACCACGTCCCCCTTCCGGGCTCGCTCTCCACTCTGACGGCACCCCGGTGAGCGCGTACGATGCCCAACAGGGCCGCCAGGCCGAGACCGCGCCCGGTGAACTTGGTGGTGAAGAAGGGATCGAAGATCTTCGACCTGGTTTCCTCGTCCATCCCGCAGCCACTATCCCGAATTTCCAGGTAGATGTACGAACCCTCGGGGAGCTCGGGGCCGAAGTCGGTCTGGCCCAGGCAAGCACGGTTGGCTTCGATCGTTCCGGCGCCGATGGTCACCACGCCCGGTTCATCCCCTATGGCTTCCGAGGCGTTGATGATCAGGTTCAGGACGACCTGTCGAAGCTGTGCGGGGTCCCCCTCGATGAGCGGAAGAGCGTCCGGAAGCTCGTACCTGAGCTCGACCTTGCGCGAGATTGCCGTGTGGAGAAGCTTTCCCATCTCCCGCAGAAGCTCGCAGACATCTAGCGGGCGAGTGGTCAGCGTCCCGCGGCCGGCGTATGCGAGCAGCTGGCCGGTCAGCTCCGACGTTCGCAAGGCGGCGGTTGCGATCTGCTCGACGAACGGGCCCACCGGGGAATCGGGTGGCAGTTCGCTTTCGGCAAGGCGCGCATTTCCGAGGATGGGTACGAGAAGATTGTTGAAGTCGTGGGCGATTCCACCGGCCAGCACACCGAGGCTCTCGAGCTTCTGGGTCTGCTGCATCTGCGCTTCGAGCGTCTCGTGCTGCTGCTGGGCGCGCTTGCGCTCGGTGATGTCTCGGCTGATGATCACCGCCCGCATCTCTCCTGTGGGCACCTGGTATGCGTTTCCGGAGAATTCGAACCAGCGCCAACTTCCGTCCTTGTGCCGGAGCCGGGTTGCGACCTCATGCTCCCAATTGCCCGCGAGCAGCCCCTGGAAGGCTCGGGTCACCTCTTTCCGCTCATCCGGGTGGATCAACTCGAACGAGTCTCGACCGGTGAGGGTGTTCGGGTCGTAGCCGAGTACGGTGCGATGGTTTGGACTGGCGTAGAGCAGTGTGCCTTTTGAATCGATCTCCATGATCAGGTCGAAGGCGTTGTCCGTCAGCCGTCGGTAGCGCTCCTCGCTCTCCCGTAGAGCGCTCTCCGCCAGCGTACGCCGCTCGAGTTCGCAGGTCCGGTCCTCGATGACTCGGTCGAGGTCGGCGTTCACGCGCTGGAGGTGGTCGATCGCCGCGCGCCACTGCGTCACGATGTAGGCGATGACGCCGACAACGATGAGGGTCGCGAGGGTGCTCGAGATCGTGGTGCCGAGCGCGTATGCGAGCGCCGTCTCGGATGCCACGATCGGCGTGTGGGGGAGCGCCGGGGCGTATGGGATCAGGCCCGTCATCGCACCAATGAGGCTCGCCAAAAGCAGCGTCAAGCCTACGCTGATTGCGAGGACCGCCACCCGCCGCGGCAGAAGCAACAGGTTCGTGACACAGCCGATGACGACTGCGATCCACGCCGGAGTCGTGATCGGGCCAAGCGCGTAGGCAACGCAGACAACGCCGAGCCACCAGGAAAGGCTTCCGACGACCAGGTACAGTGTGTGCGACCCTGGCCGCCGCCGCTCCAGCGAGCCCCAGGCGAGAAAGAGCGCCCAGAAGAAACAGGCCGCCACGAGCCCGGAGCGCATCGAGACCAGCGTGGCCCGGTCGTAATAGGGCTCCACGTCGGCGTGGGTCAGCAGGTAGCCGGACCGCAGGGCGTACCCGGCGAAGAAGGGAACGGTGAGCAAGATCAGCAGCCGACAGCGGTCGACCGCGCTCCAGTCGAACAGCTTCCCCATACGTACGCGGGGCAGCGCCCGGTCCTGCGGCTCTCGGAAGGCATCGGCCTCCTGCCGCTCACACACTGTCCTGGTAGCCTGCTCCCGCACTTCGGTCTATTTGACCATGAACGGGGCGTTCGATCAAGTTCGGGTGTCGATGCTCGAGGCCGCAGGGGCGAAGCTCGAGGAGGACTTCGAGGAGATCCGCCCAGCTGGAGCCATGGGGGCCCGCATTTTCGTCCCGTTCGCGCGCTTGCGGCCACCGAGAACCTGCCACAGAGTGGGCGCCATGAGAGAGATCCTGGAGCCGCGTCTCGAGGGCACGGTCCTGTTGCGCGACGGCCGCTCGATCGGATTCGCGGAGTACGGCACCCCCGGTGGCGCCCCCATCTTCTGGTTCCCCGGCACGCCTGGAGGTCGCCGCCAGATCCCGCCGCGGGCGCGAAAGGCCGCCAAGCAGCGCAAGGTGCGCTTGATCGCCGTCGAGCGCCCTGGCCTGGGCGCATCGACGCCGCACCTGTACGAGTCGCTGCTGGGATGGGCGGGAGATGTGGAGGAGATCGCGGACCGGTTCGGTTTGGATCGCTTCGGCCTCGTGGGCCTTTCCGGCGGCGGAGCCTACGTGCTCGCCTGCGCCCACCAACTCGCCGAACGCGTGGTTGGCGGGGCTCTGTTGGGGGGAGTTGCGCCGGCGCGCGGCGACGATGCGCCCAAGGGAGGAGCCCTGGGCTTCGCGGTCCGCGGCCGCGTCTTCCTCCACACCTTCCGGGAGCCATTCGCACACGCGCTGTGGGCGACCGTCTACTCGCTGCGACTTCTCGCCTCACCGGTGTTCGACCTCTTCGTCTCCACCATGCCCGAGGGGGATCAGAAGGTCATGCAGCGCCCCGAGATGAAGCAGATGTTCCTCGACGACATGCTTCGGGCCAGCCGTCGGCAGCTTCACGCGCTGGTGTACGACGCGGTGCTCCTTACCAGACCCTGGGGCTTCTCAGTGCGCGAGATCCGCGTGCCCATCCGCCTCTGGCACGGGGATGCCGACAACCTGGTTCCTCTCGAGCACGCCAAGCACCTGGCCGCTCTCATCCCCGACACCGAGCTCAGGATCCGACCGGGGGAGGGCCACATGGGCAACCTCGACGCAGCGGAGGAGGTCCTCGACACCCTATTGGGCCTGTGGGTACGCAAGACCCCCCGCTCGAACCATCCGTCGCGGAAGGATGAGTGCGGAATGTCCTGAGATGCAGCAGGGCTCAGGGGCCCCCGCGGATGTTGATGCTGAGCTTCGCGCGGTAGCCCTCGGGCAGCTCGAAAGCGCTCTTCGGCAAGGCCTTGCGCTGAATCTTTGTCACCACGGTCTCGCTTTCGATACTATCGCCGCTGTAAGCGCGTACGCGCATGGGCACGCCCTCCAGGCGCCCGAATGACTCCAGGGCCGCGAGTGCCTCGCTGCCGTCGTCGTCGTCCAGGAAGGCTACCAATGCATCCTGGAGCAGGTCCTGTACCTCGCCGATCCCGGCGAAGCTCTCGCGCGAGACTCCGGCGTCGGCGCAGCTGGCGCGGCACACGTCGGCGATGCGCCGCCCGCCCTGGTAGATCTGGAGCTCGTCGCAAGGGACGCCGGTCACGGTGGAGCGCGTGCCTGTCTTGCGGATCTCCAGCTTCGGATCGACGCCCGCCGCCACGTCGACCGCCGTGCGCTGTTCGTCGTCGAGCTTCGAGCGCGCCGCCGCTGCCAGTCCCGCGGCACTCGGCCGCGTTACCTGCAGGTAGTTCTTCTTCTTGTGGTCGACCAGCCAGACTAGTCCCTCGTCGCCACGATAGATGAATGCGCGCCGTCCGCTGGAAGTGTCGATCCGCACACGCCGGCCGTCGAAAATCGCGTGCCCGGGACTCACCTCGCCGTTCATCCTTGCGTGTCTCGGTCTCGACCTCGGTTCCCGCGCCGGCGACGCTCGCGATCCCGATGCACACGACCAGTGCGGTTACCCACTTCATCACGTCTCCCCTCGGCTCCGGTTGTGTTGGTCCACAGTAACCCCCTATTCGTTCTTCCTGAAGAGTGTCAGGTCGGATTGGAACTACTGCATGTGAACCACGCTCAGCCATACTCGCCCCGTTGCTGCGGCTCCCTGGCGTCCGATGGGCATCCTACTGCCGATGGCTTCCTGGGTTTGCCGGCAGGTCGTCGAACCGGCCCGCTGGACGGGCCTTCCTGTAGGCCTCGAGGATGGGCTCGAGCTCTGCCGGGCTCGAACCGTGAAGGATCACTCCATCACAGCCAAGGGCGAACTGGCCCTGGAGTTTCTCCGCACAGCGCTCCGGGCTGCCGGTAGCAGCCGGGGCCAACCACTCGTCTGGAATCAATCTCGCGACGTGCTCCAGTTGCTCAGCGGTGGCGGTGGCGTCGAAGGCGCCACGAAAGCTCGAGACGAGTGCGTCACCCCGGAAGCGGTGCAAGACCGCGGGATCCCAATGATTGGTCGTCACCATCAGATCGCCATAGGCCTGCAGGTAGGTGGCGATCCGCCCCACCGTCTTCTTGAGCCTCTGCTCCTCGGGGAGATGGTCGCCGATCGTCGCGAAGCACGACCACACCCGAACGGCGGCAGGGTCCCGCCCCGCCTCCTCGGCGGCCTGCTTGACGCCCTTCACGCAGCGGGCGGTGGTCTCGTCTGTGAAGAAGGTGTGGAGCACCACCGCGTCAAAGGCTCGACCTCCCAGCGCCAGGGAATTGGGTCCGAACGCGGTGAAGGTCATCGGGATGTGTTCCTGATAGTCGGGCCCCATCGTCAACAACGGATACCGCCCCGCCGGCCCGTCGTGGCCGACCACCAACTCGCCACGCCAGATCCGACGCATCAAGCCGACAAAGTCCTCGATCTCCGCGGTCTTGATCCGGCGCAGTCCGTAGGCGTCGAACAGGCGGGCGATCCCCCTGCCGAGGCCCAGCGAAAATCGCCCTCCCGTGAGGCGGTGCATGGTCATTGCGAAGGCGGCGGTCACCATCGGGTGCCGCGTGTTGTGATTGGTCGCCGCAGTCGCAATGCCGATCTCGTTCGACACCGCTCCCACCGCTCCCGACAGGGTGGCGGCCTCCTTGATGTTGAAGCGCTCCGAGATGAACGCCGCCCCGAGTCCCAAGGCTTCCGCCGCTTGCACCTCTTCGATGAGCGCCCGAGGTGAGTCGGGGGCACCGGCGAGGGCGTAGAAGCCGATCTCGTTCATGCGTTCCATGCGGGTCTCCTCAGACAAGGTGTTCGGAACTGATCGTATCGCAGCCTCGAACGTTCTCCGCTCCGATAGCGCACTCCGGTCTGCCCGTGCCAGAGGGTTCGACCTGGCCGCTTCCGATCCCGAGACGCCTCATTTCGGAGGAAAGGTACGATGAGGGGGCTATAATCTTCGGCGAGAAGGCGGTCGCCAACGTGAATTGGCGAACTCGCCGGCCGGATTCCGGTCCTTCAGGGAGGTAGGCTCCATGTCCGAGGAAGGTGCTGGGTCTTCCAGGAAGAACGCGGGTAGTCCGATGAACCCGAAGGTCCCGGAGATGATCAACGGACTCCTCGAAGACGTCGTGATTCCCCCGCTGCTCTACGGCTGCGGGTACAGCAGAGCCGATCTCGAGGCGCCGAGGGTCGGGATCGCGAACACCTGGACCGACTTGAACCCCGGTCACGTGCATCTCAACCGGATTGCCGATCGGGTACGA
Organism: uncultured delta proteobacterium; assembly: GCA_963766175.1. Lineage (GTDB taxonomy): Bacteria > Myxococcota_A > UBA9160 > UBA9160 > UBA6930 > CAVXZE01. Next base: position 165,440 of record CAVXZE010000032.1, on the reverse strand, counting down.
GAGGGAATCCGAAAGGTCGGGATGACGCCTTTCGGGTTCAACACCATCGCTCCCTGCGACGGTATCGCCGGGGGACACGCGGGAATGCACTACATTCTCCCCGCACGCGAGGTCATCGCCGATTCGGTCGAGATCATGGCCAGGGTCAACCGGCTGGACGGGCTGGTGCTGATCGGGTCGTGCGACAAGATCGTACCCGGTCTACTGATGGCGGCGGCGCGGATCGACATCCCCGCCATCATCATTACCGGTGGGTATCACCTCCCGTACTGCCATCCCGACCAGGAGTTTGCCGAGGAAGAGGAGTTTGCCCACTACGAGATCGGCAAGTTCTTCTTCGCCAAGAATGCCGGGAAGATCTCCGAGAAGGAATTCGACAAGGCCTTGAAGGGTATCGTCACCGGACCAGGTTCGTGTCCGATGCTTGGAACGGCGATCACGATGCAGTGCATGACAGAGGCCCTCGGCATGGCGCTGCCCTATTCCTCGATTCTGGTGGCGGAGAGCGAAGAGAAGTACGATTTCGCTCGAAGGACCGGTGAGGCAATCAAGCACCTGATCGAGAACGACCTCACGCCTTCGAAGATCATGACCGCCGAGGCCTTCCGGAACGCTATCACCGTTCTGCATACCATGGGAGGATCGACGAACGGGTTCCTCCATCTCCCCGCGATCGCGAGCGAACTCGATATTCCGATTCCCATCGATCTCTTCGACGAGCTGAGCGAAAAGACGCCGCAGACCTGCGCAGTAAAGCCCAACGGTCTTCGTGCCATCAACTCGATCGACGACGCGGGTGGAATCCCCGCCGTGATGAAGAACATCTCGAGTCTTCTCGATCTGGATGTGATCACGGTAACGGGGGGAAACCTCCGTGACATTCTCGACGATGCGGTGATCAAGGATCCCGAGATCATCCGGCCGATGGACGATCCGGTGAGGCCCAATGGGGGACTTGCCGTGTTGCGGGGGAACCTCTCCCCGGACGGCGCCATCGTCAAGAAGTCGGCGGTGCCCGAGAGGATGTTCCGCTACAGCGGACCGGCCCGCGTATTCGAGTGCGAAGAGGATGCCATCTATCAGATGTTCAACGGGAAAGTGACGCCTGGTGAGTGCGTCATCATACGATACGAAGGCCCCAAGGGAGGGCCGGGCATGCGTGAGATGGCGATCCCGGCGCACCTTCTCCAGCTGCTGGGGCTTGGGGATTCGAGCGCCCTGGTGACGGATGGACGCTATAGCGGGACCAACTACGGGATGTGCATCGGTCACGTTTCACCGGAGGCGGCGGACGGCGGACCCCTCGCCGTGGTTCAGGACGGAGACACGATCGAGGTCGACATCCACGAGCGGCGCATTCGGCTGGACATCCCGGACGATGAACTCGAGAAGAGACTCTCAGCGTGGCAGCCCCCGGAGCCCAGGTTCAAGAAAGGAATCCTGTCCTGGTACGCTCGAAACGTGACCTCCGGTGACAAAGGGGCTGTGCTGAGACCGGGAGGCCGATGATCGGGGAGGCGTCGGGGCTTCCCTATCCCCCCAAGGGCGAGATCTCCAGCACACAATTGCGGTTCGGCCGCCCGGACTCCACGATCGGTCGAGCGCTACCCTACCCGGATGCAGCTCATACTCGTTCATCCGGAGATCCCGCACAACACTGGCTGTGCTGCCCGCCTGGCGGCGGCCACCGGCGTGCGCCTGCACCTGGTGGAGCCGCTGGGCTTCTCGCTCGAGGACCGCTACCTGAAGCGCGCGGGCCTCGACTATTGGCCCATGGTGGACCTCGTCGTGCATGCCGACTGGGAGACAGCCGTGAAAATTCTGAGCGCCGGAGCCGAGCGGCCCCTCTCGGAGCGGCTGCGGCTGTTCACCGCTCGTGGCGGACGCTCGCTCTTCGAGACCGACTTCGGCTTCGACGACCTGCTGGTCTTCGGGAGCGAGAGCACGGGCCTGCCGCCCGCACTGCTGGAGGCGCACAGCGACCGGCGCGTCTACGTGCCCATCCGAGAACGTGTACGCAGCCTGAACCTGGCCAACACGGTCTGCCTCGGGCTGTACACCGCCCTCGACCGCGCCGGTCTGCCGCTGCCCGACAATGACGGCCGCTACGTGGCCCACCCGGGCGCCGGGGGGGACGTGCGCCCCAGCGAACGCGCGCGCCGCCCGCCGGATGAATGAGCGAACATACTTGGCGAGGACCGAGTCTCCCGCTTGGCGGTGAGTACCGAGACGACCCGGGGACAAGACAAGAAGCGCGACCAGGCACCCATGAAGAATTCCACGCTCGAACAGCGGATTCTCGACCGCCTCAGCCAGCCGAAATATCGGCCGCTTAGCCGTTCCGATCTCGCCAAGGCCATCCGCCTCCACAGCAGCGAGCGAAACAAACTCCGCAAGACGCTTCTTGATCTGGAAAGGAAGGGGAAACTCGTCTGCCTGCGCAAGAACCGTTGGGCACTCGCCGGAGACCTGCGACGGGTTTCCGGGACCGTTCGCGTCATGGAGACAAGCTTTGGTCTCTTCACGCCCGCCGACGGCGGCGACAAAATCTAGATTGCCCGCGACAACCTGAAATGCGCGCTCCACGAAGACCGCGTCGCGATCGAGCTGTTGCCCGTCACTGCAACGGAGCCGCCTCGCCGGGCAGAGCGCGCAGCGTGCCGCCACACAAGGTGGCGGGGTCAACCGCGGCGGAACGAAGAAAGAGGAAAACGTCACCTTCACCGGCGATCAACGGCGCGGCGCCATGCCCAAGAGGCGGCGCAATTAGAAAGTGACGCAGCTGCGCACTGCGGCAGGGAAGATTAAGGACACCTTAAGAGCCAGGGTGCGAAGCTCGGTGCTGACGCGGCTATGATCTCGCGCGAGGAGCTGCGGCGGTGTCGCGCAGGCAGCGACCCTCGCCGCCCCCGATCCAGAGGTGACCGCGGTCGGCGGGGACGAAGGATCAGGCGGGAGAGTGTCCGCTCTTCCGATGAGGAGAATCGACCGATGATGAAGGCATTCACGGTTGGCGTATTGGGGATGATGCTCTGCTTCTTTGCGCCGAGCCCGGCGACGTCGCAAGAGGACCCCGCGGCGTCTCAGGAGGATCCCGCGGCGCCGCCGGAGCAGCCCGCGGTTTCGGTGGAGAACGCTCTCTCCGGCGACGAGGTGCGAAAGCTCTTCGAGGGCAACACCGAGTCCGGCGAGGGAAGGAAGGGCGAGGTCGACACCGGCCGGCGCTGGACGGCCTTCTACGCCGAGGACGGCACGGTTCGGAAGCTCGAAGCCAAGGACGGCAGCGTGAAGACGGGCACCTGGTTCGTCGATTCGGAGGGTCAGAACTGCTTCCAATACGAGGGCAAAGAAGAGGATAAGTGCGACTTGATCGTCCCCCAGGACGGCCAGTATCTCCGCGTCCGGGAAGGCCAGGTGCGCGGCCAGATCCGGATCCAGGAGGGCAACCCCTCCAAGCTCTAACCCGCTGCCGCCGATTCCGCTGCCTCAGCCCGGGCAGCCAAGTGTATGGTGACCGCGGCCGGTAGATCCCACGGCTCGCTGCGAGCGCACCGCCTTCGCAGACTCTCGAGGCGGACGTGTAGTATGATTCATCAGTGACTGGCAGGAGAGCCTTGTGGACCCCGTAGTGGTCAGGAATCTTCAGATACACGTGGCGGATGCGTGTAACCTCGCGTGCGAAGGATGTTCCCACTACTCCAACTATGGGCACAAAGGTGTTCGTTCACTCGCCACTGCCGAAGAGTGGCTCGCACCTTGGGCAGATCGGTTGCTTCCCAAGAAGTTCGTCCTGCTAGGTGGTGAGCCGGCGATCAACCGGGAGCTTCCTGGATACGTCACGCTTTCCCGTCGCCTGTTTCCAGATTCCGAGATTCGTATCACGACAAACGGATTCCTGTTGCACCGGCACGATCCAGCCCTGCCCGAGGCGTTGCGTGAAGCGGGCAACAACCGACTCATCATATCGATTCACCACGAAGGGCAGGAATATCTCGACAAGGTCAAGGCCTCTCTTGCACTTGCCCTGGATTGGAGAAGGGAATACGGGATCGAGGTGTCTTTTCGCGCGGCGGCGGCGCGGTGGAGACGAACCTACAAAGGCTCCGGGTCCGCGATGGAACCTTTCGATGACGGCGATGCGCGGGCGAGCTGGGAAAACTGCCCCGGCAGACACTGTCTGCAGGTCTACGAGGGGCAACTCTACAAATGCGCGCCAGTGGCCTACCTGGGAATGCAGCACGCGAAGTATGAGCTTTCCCGCAGTTGGCAACCGTATCTGGGCTACACGCCCCTGCCCCCCGGGTGCTCTGAAGCCGCGTTACGTGAGTTCGTCGGTCGCGAAGAGGAACCGTGCTGCGAAATGTGCCCGGCGAGCACCATCGAGTTTACGCTTCCAAGCCCGCTTCGCAGCGCAAAGCCGGGGGGCGTCGAGAATGGTGACCTCCCGCCAGGCAGATCTGCCTCGCAGGGAGATTCCGAGCATCTCGACCTCGGTGGTAGGCAGGGTGGCCTGATGGATCGCGATCAGGAGACGAGGTTTCTGGAGAAACTCGGATTGGCCGATCGTTCCCAGGCCCCGGGAAGAGGGCTCTCGCGATGGTTCAGAGGTTCGAGTCGTCGTAAGCGAGGTGGGTGAGGGCCGCGTGGTTTGAGATGTTGTAGTTCCGATCAGGGCGGACATTCTTCATGGAGAGTGTCCGCTCAGATCGGAGCGAGCGCCGATTCGGCCTAGCGGAGCGACCGGAAGCAGGTTCGGACCTCGTCGACAAAGGTCTGGGGCTGCTCGAAGGCGGCGAAGTGGCCGCCCTTGTCCAGCTCGTTCCAGTGAATCAGCCCGCCGAAGCGCTTCTCGGCCCAACGCTTCGAGGTGCGGAAGATCTCTTTCGGGAAGATGCTGCAGCCCACCGGGACCTTCACCGGATCCATGGGCGGCGACCGGAAGCTCTCCCAGTAGAGGCGCGCCGAAGATGCCGCCGCCGCCGGGAGCCAGTACAGCATGACGTTGTCGAGCAGCTCGTCGCGGGTAAGCACGTTTTCCGGGTGGCCGTCGCAGTCCATCCAGCTCCAGAACTTCTCGAGAATCCAGGCCGCCTGGCCCGCCGGCGAATCCACCAGCCCATAGCCGAGCGTCTGCGGGCGGGTGCTCTGCTGCTTTGAGTAGCCCGAGTCCCACTGCTCGTAGTGCTGCATGCTCGCCATGGCGGACTGCTCGCGCTCGCTTAGACTCCCCAGAGTCTCCGGGTCGGGAAGGGCGATGGGCATGTTGAGATGGATTCCGGCGCAGGCGTCGGGGTCCTGTGCGCCGATGCAGGTCGTGACCATCGCGCCCCAGTCCCCTCCCTGGGCCAGGTAGCGCTCGTAACCGAGGCGCCGCATCAGCTGGCCCCAGGCGTCGGCGATGCGCCCGACCCCCCAGCCGCTCGCCGTCGGCTTGTCCGAGAAGCCGTAGCCCGGCAGCGAGGGACAAACGACGTGGAAGGCGTCGGAGGCCGCACCGCCGTGGGAAGTGGGGTCGGTGAGCGGCTCGATGACCTTCTGGAACTCGACGATCGAGCCCGGCCAGCCGTGGGTGATCACCAGGGGAAGCGCGTCGGCGTGGGGAGAGCGCACGTGGACGAAGTGGATGCCGAGGCCGTCGACCTCGGTCTTGAACTGGGCGAAGCGATTGAGCCGCGCCTCGCGCTCGCGCCAGTCGTACTCCTTGGCCCAGTAGCCGCAGACCTCCTGCACGTAGGACACGGGAATCCCCTGGGACCAGTCGTCCACGGTGGCTGGCTCCGGCCAGCGGGTGGCCGTGAGCCGACGCTTCAAATCGTCGAGCTCGGCCTCGGTCGCCTCGATGCGGAAGGCGGTGATGTCGCTAGCCATGAGTTCTCCTGTTGCCGCGCGGCGCGCGAGTTGATCTCCCTATTCTAGCCGGAAATGCTGCCCGTGGACTTTCCAGCTCTCCGGGCCCTGCATCGCGGGTCCGAGCAGGATCCCTCGAAAAGGGCGACTCGTCGTGTCCCCAACCTGCTAGTGTCACCTATTCGAAAGGAAGGAGCGTGTCCATGCTGGTGACGAGAGAGGACGCCGCGGGCGTTGCGACCCTGACACTGAACCGGCCCGAGAAGCTCAATGCCATCACGCCCGCACTGATGGTCGATCTGCGCGGACAGCTCGACCAGATCGCTGGGGACGAGTCGGTGAGATGCGTGATCCTGACCGGTGCCGGGCGCTCCTTCTGCTCCGGCCACGATCTCTCCGCCATCCTGAGTGGCGAGCAGGCACCCACGAAACACTACGAGCCGGAGACCATCGATGCGCTGGAGAACCTCCCGCAGCCCACCGTCGCCAAGATCCGCGGCCACTGCTTCACCGGAGGTCTCGAGCTGGCCCTGGGCTGCGATCTGTTGGTGGCCTCGGAGTCGGCGAAGCTGGGCGACACCCACGGTCAGTGGGGGCTCGCGCCCATCTGGGGCATGTCGGTGCGCCTTCCGGAGCGCATCGGCCGCTCGCGCGCCAAGGAGCTGATGTTCACCAGCCGGCGCATCACGGGAGCCGAGGCGGCGGCCCTCGGGCTGGTCGACCGCGCCTGTCCGGAGGACGATCTCGACGACGTGGTGTCCAGGCTGGCCGAAGAAATCGCGGAGAACTCTCCGGGGACGAATCGCATCGACAAGGCGCTCCTGCGGGACGCCGCGCGGATGGCGCGCAACGAGGCCCTGCTTCGCGAGCGCGAGATGCCCTATGGGATGCCCGAGGACATGGGCGAGCGCATGCGCGCGGGGTCGAAGAAACCCGGGGCGAAGCGAGACCCGTCTGGGTGATTCGGGCCCTTCGCGCTGTTGATTCGAAAGGCGCTGCCGTGGTTCGCTTCAGGACATCCTGAAGCGGAGGCGCTGCCGCAGCGGCGTTCCTGGGTTCATTGAAGTCAGTTCGCGGGAGCGCCGCCGGCCCAGTGCGTCTCGCGGCGGACGCGCCCGAGCGGATCGTACTCGCGCATCGGGCCGTGCTGAAGGTCGTTCTGGAAGCCGGCGCTGGTTTCGAGATCCCCCTTGGCGCTATAGCGCAGCCAGACTCCCTCACGCAGGCCATCGCGGTAGAGGCCTGCAGTGGCCGGTTGGCCGTTTGGATGCCAGGTGGCGAGGGGCCCGTGCTTCACGCCGCCCTGCTGGCACCAGAGCGCGAAGCCCTTCGGAGGCCGGGCGCCGATCAGGATGGCGTCGGGCGGACAGGACGCCGACGGGTCTCCGCGCAGAAAGCGTTGCGCGAGCTGTTCCGGTGTGCCTAGTCCCGGTGCGGCCGCCCGAGCTGCGGGGGCGGGCTCCTCGATCGTCTGAGCGCTCTCTAGCGCTTGCTTCGGTCGCGCCACCAGGTTGGGGATCAGGATGGCGGCCCCGATGCCGAGCAGGCCGGGCGCGGTGGAGAGAAGGAACGGTTTCTTGGCCACGTTCCAGTGCCGGATGGCGAAGACCAGCACTGCGCCCGGAATCAGGAACACCGCGAGAAACCAGAGCACCGAGACCCGAACGGCGGTGATCAGCGTCCAGATCGAGCCGATGACCGAGACCAGGATGAGGGCGCAGAGGAGGAAGAGGGCGACCATTTCCATGTGCGACTCCTTCCGGGCGCCCGCAAGCGCTTCGCCATCCATCGGCAGAATGGAGACCGGGCTGGAGGGCTCGGCATGGGAGCGCCGGTCATCAAAATCCCTTCGAAATGGCCTGATCGCGCTTCAAAGCTCCTCTCGGAGCGCTTTCGCGCGGACTCATTCTGGGTTGCCGGCATGTCGATAGGCCCCCGAAGCGGTACGGCCGTCTCCCGGGAGGGCCAGCCTCCCGGAACCGGCCCTCGGCATGGGGTGGGACCATGACGGACGAGGAGCGGCAGGAGCTGGCGGAGCTTCGCAAGAAGCTCTCTGTGCTCGAGAACACGCTCGGTCGGCTCAGCGCGCAGCTGGGCACGATCGAAGAGAGGGTGGGGCAGGAGATCCCGGCGCTCGGAGAGCCGCCCGAGGCTTTCACGTCGACCGCGCATCCACCCCGTGCCGAATCATCGCCTCTCCGAGGGCCTCGTTTCCAGCCCAGGCTGCGTATCCCGTCCGGACTCCAGCACTGGCTGCGCGGATTCCTGGCCGAGGGCAACCCGCTCAACAAGCTCGGGGCGCTGAGTCTCATCGTGGGCGCAGGGATCGTCTTCAAGTACGCGGTGGACAACGGCTGGATCGGGCCCACCGGGCGGGTGGCGCTGGGGCTGGTCACGGGGGCCGCACTGCTCGCGGTGGGGGAGGTCTACGCGCGCAGAGGCTGGCATCGCTTTGCGTCGGGGCTGGTCTCGGGGGGCGACGGGCTGCTCTTCGTCTCCGTCTGGTTCGGGCAACAACAATACGGTGTGATCCCTGCGAGCGTCGCCTTCACGCTCTACGTCATGGTAACCGCTGCGGTGGTGGCGCAGTCCCTGCGCTACGACTCCCTGGCCCTCGCAGGCTGGGGACTCGTGGGCGGGTATCTGGCCCCCGCTCTCGCGAGCACGGGGGAGGGAAACTACGCCTTCCTATCCACCTACCTCCTGGTGTTGAATGGCGGCGTCTTTGCGATCGCGTTCCGCCGCGACTGGCAACCACTGAAGTGGATGGCCTTCCTGCTGACGGTGGTCTACACGGGCACCTGGGTCTACGACTTCGCGGAGCACGCGGGCGACACGCGCTTCCTGGAACTCTCATGGCTGCTTCCCTACCTGGCGGCGTTCTTCGTCTTCTTCGCGGCAATACCTACCTGGCGGAGCCTGCGGTTGCGGGAGCCGATCGACACCTTTGGCCAGGTGTTGACGGTGGCCAACGGGATCGTGCACTTCGTCTTCGCGGCGGTGGCGCTCCACGAGCAGCACCGGGCCTGGCTGGGTCTCGTGGCGGTCCTGGTGACGCTGCTCTACGTCGCCGTTTCGTCCCAGGTGGTTCGGCAGCCCAGCTTGGATGCGAAGGGCCTGCGCGTCTTCACCGGCACTGCGGCCGGCTTTCTGTTGCTGGCCACACCGTATCTTGTGACAGGACCGCTGATCACCCTGGTATGGTGTGCACAGACGGTGCTCCTGGCCTGGGTCTGCACATGGCCGCGCTTCGGATTTCTGCAGCTGCACGTGTTCGGGATGCTGGCGATCATTTTGCTCCGCCTCTTCGAGTACGACGGTTTGCTGTCGACGGCCTGGTCCGGCGGCGAGGCGCACTACATTCCCCTGGCCGAGCTGCGGAGCTGGCCGGCCTTTGCGGCCGCGCTGACCTTTGGCCTTTCGGCGCGGCTCTTGGGACGCATGCCGGATATCCGCCTTCCGGGGGGAGCCGTGATTGGGATCGGCTGCCTGGTGCTGCTGGCGGCGGTGGACGGTGAGGCCCACAGGCTGGCGCGGCACACGATCGCGCCACTCGCCACCGGCGGTCTGCAGAGCCTGGTCCAGGCGGGCCTTCTGGTCGCGGTGATCTGCGCGCTGTGGTTCGGCGCTGCAACAAGAAGCATGGGCGGGGTCCTTCCCTGGACCGCAGCCTTCACGCTGGCCGCTGCGTTGCTCCTCTTTGCCTCCGATGCACTCCTCTGGAGGGGCGGGTACTCCACGATGCAGCAGATCGTGGGCGACGGCTTCGGCCTCTGGTGGCTGCACGGCGGCGTACTGCTGATGGCGCCTCTGCTGGTGCTGCTGGCGTGGCTGGTCCGGGAGGCGCCCGAATCGGGGCTGGGGATGCCGCGCGAGCGGCTCCAGACGCTGATCTTCGCGGTCACACTCGTGGTGGCGATGCTGCTCCTGCGGCGCGAGGCATTCGCGATCACCCACGCGCCGCCGTTCATGGATCTGCTTTCCGAGGGCGCACGTCGCGCGGGCTATCGAACGATCTTGTCCTTGAGCTACGCGCTGCTGGCCTTCGGGGTCTACATTTCGGCCGTTCGCTCTGGGGTACGCCCGCGGCTGCACGCCGCCTACGCGCTCTACGTCTTCACGGCGTTCAAGGTCTACCTGTTCGATCTCGAGGCGCAGAACCAGCTCTACCGGGCGTTTTCGTTGCTGGTCTTCGCCGCCATCCTCTTCGTGAGCTCCCACTTCGCCAACCGGGAGCAACGAGTCCAGGAGCAACGCCAACATGCATAGCCGGATCGCAGGTTTCGCATCTCTGGTGCTGATGATGCTCGGGCCAGCCGGTCCGGCAGCGAGCGACATCGAACGCCGCGCCGCGAGCGATTTCCATCTCCGCGCGCCGATCGAGGGCGCTGTCGCCCCCGGGGAGGCCCACGCGGTCCCGCTCTCGCGGGAGGCGGTGGCTGCTCTCAAGAAAGGCGGCGAGCTGCGCCTCTTTGACGAGACAGGGGGCGAGATTCCGTCCCTCGTCTACACCGCGGATTCGCGAAGCGAGGTGATCGAGCGACCGGTCGCGATCTACAACCGCGCCTGGGAAGCCCGTGGCAGGCAGACGCTCGCCGTGGAGCTCGAGGAGCGCAAGCCGCAGCCGGTCAATGAATTCGTCTTCCAGATCGAGGAGGAGGACTACAACCTTCGGGTGAGGGTGGAGGGGAGCCTCGATGGGGACCAGTGGCGAATCCTCGGCGACGGCCTTCACCTGATCCGCCACACCGTCGAGCGGGAGAAGATCCGCTATGTCCACAACGTACTGCGGGTGCCGACAGCCCGATTCCGCCACTACCGCTTCACCCTGGAGCCGATGATCGCTCTCGAAGCCGATGAGGAGCCGCTCGAGATCGAGGGCGTGGAGGTCCGCCAGGTGGTGAAGCGCGGCTCCTCGCTCACCGTGCCCGTGCGCCTCGAGCCGTTTGAGGATCCGCAAGACTCCGACGCGCGGCACGATTTCTGGACCCTCGACCTGGGGAGGGAAGACCTCGGGGTGGACCACGTGGACCTCACCATTCCGGCCGAAGACTACGCCCGCTCCGCGAGCCTCTGGGAGTGGAGCGAGGAGCGCGGTCGCCGCACGCGCCGGCTCGCGAGCACGGTGGTCTTCCACTACGGGGACGACGTTCATACCGAGTTCACCGGCTTCTCGAGCGACGTCGCTACGCTGGTCCTCATGATCGATCAGGGGGACGACGAGCCGGTGCCGGTGAGCGCCGCGCGGGCGCATCGACCGGAGCAACAGCTGCGCTTCCTCGCGCCGCGCGTGGCAAGTTCTCCGCTGGCGCTGCACTTCGACCCGGACGAGCCGCGAGAGCCCCGCTACGACCTGGGGCGTCGGCTCCGCGAGCGCGAGATCGAGAGCTTCACGGCGCTCGCTCACGGCTCGCTGGAGCCGAACCCGGCCTATCTGCCCCCGCCGCCGCCTCGCTCGGAGCGAATCCCGTATCTTCTTTACGCGCTGGTGATTCCGCTGGTAGGAGGCCTCGGGTGGTATGTCGCCCGGACGATCCAGCGGGGAGTCCCTGACTGAGGCGCTCGAGGACCCGGGTCCGGCCGGCTCGAGATCGGGGTTCGGCACGTCGATTCTCCCGGACGGAGCCGTTCTTCAGGCCTGGGGTCGGTCTTCGAGGATCAGGTCGGAGGCCCGCTCTGCGACCATGATCGTCGGGGCGTTGGTGTTTGCGCTCGGTATCACGGGCATCACGGAGGCATCGACCACCCTGAGTCCCTCGACTCCGAGGACGCGCAGCCGTTCGTCTACGACGGCGTCCTCTCCGACTCCCATCTTGCAGGTCCCGACCGGGTGATAGGCGGGAAGGGTGGTGAAGCGCAGGTACTGCTCGTACTCCGCATCGCTCTGCACACCGGGTCCGGGGAGGAACTCCTCCTCGAAGTAGGGGGCAAAGGCCCTGGCCGTGAAGATCTCCCGCACCACGCGGCAGCCGGCGATGGTGCGCGCGACGTCATCGGGATCACTGAAGAGATTCGACTGGATGGAGGGGGGGGCGTCGGGATCTGGGGAACGTAGCTGTATCTCGCTGCAGCTACGCGGCCGGCAGGCATTGACGCCGATCAGGACACCCGAACGCTCCAGGAATTTGACGGGTGTCCCCGGCTCACTCGCGTAGATCACCGGGAAGAACTGGAGTTGCACGTCTGGGCGGCTCTCCTGATCGGGCCGGGTCCGGATGAATGCTCCGGCGTGGGCAACCGGTCCCGCGGCCGGTCCCTTGCCGAACAGCAGCCAGTTGAGTCCGTGCTTGACGAAACGATAGGGCGAGAGCTCGGTGTTGTGTGTGCGGACGTTTACGTAGGCCGCGGGAAATGCAATCGGGTTCTCCTGCAGGTTCTTGCCGACGCCGGACAGGTGATGAACGAGCGCGATGCCGTGTTGATTCAGATGCTCTTCAGGTCCCAGTCCCGAGCGCATCAGGACGGTCGGCGATGCGAGGGCACCCGCCGAGAGGATGACTTCGCCGGACGTGCGTTCCTCTTGCACTCTCCCCCGTTTCCTGTAGCGCACGCCGACGGCACGCCCGCCTTCGAACAGGATGCGGTCCACCGTCGCGTGGGTGATGACTCCCAGATTCGAGCGTCTGCGGGCCGGCCGCAGATAGGCCAATCCCGTGTTGTGTCGCCGGCCCCTTCGGATCGAGCCCTGGATGGGACCGATTCCCTCCTGCCGCTCGCCATTGATGTCCGGATTGTGGGGAATGCCGATCTCCACCCCGGCCTCGATGAAGGCCTCTGCCAGGGGGTGGGGTGTCGAGATGTGGGAGGCGGTGAGGGGGCCGCTGTCGCCGTGGTACTCGCTGGCCCCGAACTGGTTGGACTCCATGCGCTTGAAGTAGGGCAGGACGTCGGCGTAGCTCCAGAGGCCGGTGTTGCCGAGCAGGCTTGCCCAGTCGTCGTAGTCCTCCCGTTGCCCGCGGAAGTAGATCATCCCGTTGATCGAGCTGCTTCCGCCCAGGACCCTGCCACCTGGCCACTTGGTCACACGGTCGTTCAGGGACGGATCGGGCTCCGCGTCGTAGTTCCAGTTGTACCTGTGGCTGGCAATGGCGAAGATCTCGCCCGCCGGAATGCGAACGATCGGCGTCCGGTCCGATCCACCCGCCTCCAGGAGCAGGACGCGGCTCTTTCCGTCCGCCGTCAGGCGGTTGGCCAGCACGCATCCGGCGGTTCCCCCACCCGCGATGATGTAATCCCATACCATCGGAGTCCCCTTCAGACCATTCCCGGTCAGAGCACGTCGCCTGACAGGAGTGCGAGCCGATTGTATCCGATCCGCGAGGCGTGGTGACCTGCAGGGAATCGTCCCGGAGGGGTGGGGCCGCGAAGTCCGTGGTCAGTGTACCGCACACGCCTCGGCGATCTGACGAACATGGCGCGCGTCTGTACCGCAGCAGCCGCCGAGCACGCTGATCTGGGGAAATCGCTCCAGAAGCGCGCGGTAGTGCGCCCCGAGTTCCACCGGGTTCCCCTCGTCGAGCCCCGGTGAGTCGTCGAGCTCGGCGTGGCTCTTGAAGGAGGAGTTGGCTCGGAGGCCCCGAATGCGTTCCGTCCAACCCGAGCCCGGCTCCAGGGCTGGCTGGAAATGGGTGGGATACGCGCAGTTGATCATGTAGTAGGCGGGCGCGCGATGATTGCATCCCAGGATCGCCAATAGGGCAAATCGATAATCTCGATGACGCGATAGAAGGTGGTGATACCAATGCCGGGAGTCGCGCCGTTGCTGGGTTCGCGCCTGCTGCTTCCGGCCGGTCCGGCCTTCGAGGTGGAGCCGAACGAATCTTGGGCAGAGGCTTCGATGGCGATGGCGTTCACCAGTCGGGGGGAGTTCGAGGAGTCGGCGCTGCGGATCGGGCTCGGTTATCCTCGGGAGCGCTGTCTGTTCCTGCTGTGGTGAAGATCCTGCATATGGAGGTCGACCGTGTCCGATTCTTCTGTCTCGTCTGGCCCTGCTCTGCGCCGTTTCAAGCAGCTCGATCCCGCGGCGCGTCTCCAGAAGCTGATGTCCCGCCCCTATGAGTATCGGGGTTGGGAGGACGTCTACCGCGAGGAGTGGACGTGGGACGACGTGGTCAAGGTGTCGCACCTGCGGGTGAACTGTATCGAGAGCTGCTCGTACGATGCGTACGTGAAGGACGGGATCGTCTGGCGGGAGGAGCAGAACGCGAACTACCCGCAGGAGTTCAAGGACATCCCGGACTTCAACCCGCGGGGCTGTGGCCCGGGCTGTGCGTACGCCGCGCAGATGTACGACCCGACGCGCATCCGTTATCCGATGAAGCGTGTGGGTGAGCGGGGCTCGGGTCGCTGGCAGCGGCTGAGCTGGGATCAGGCCCTCGAGGAGGTCGCCGACAAGCTGCTGGACGTCATCAGCGAGGACGGCGCCGATTGCGTCATCTACGACTCGGGAACCACCAACATCGACGCCGGAATCGGCTCGGTGATGGAGATGCACCTCTTCATGGCCTGCCTGGGGGCGATCACCATCGACAACTGGGCCGGAGTCGGTGACCTGCCGGTGGGTCTGATCCAGAGCTGGGGCACCTACATGAGCGAGGGGACGGCGGACGACTGGTTCCGCTCGGACTACATCTTCATCTGGATCGGCAATCCCAACTACACCCGGCAGCCCGACGCCCACTTCCTTTACGAGGCGCGCTATCGGGGAGCCAAGGTGGTCACGGTGGCCCCCGACTTCAGTCCCTCGACGCTCCACGCGGACCGCTGGCTCAATCCGCGCCAGGGCACGGACGCCGCCCTGGCCCTCGGTATGGCGCAGGTGCTCATCGAAGAGAATCTCTACAACGCCGAGTACGTAAAGGAGCAGACGGATCTTCCCTTCCTGGTGCGGGACGACAACGGCCGCTTCCTCCGCGAGAGCGACATCGTGGAGGGTGGCGCGGATGACCAGTTCTACTTCTGGAACGCAGCGAAGGGTCAGAAGCAGCTGGCGACGGGTACCTGGGGCTCGGAGGTGATGACGATCGCCCTGGACGGCGAGACCGACCCGGCGCTGGAGGGAGCCCACCGGGTGCATCTGGCGGATGGGACGCGGGTGCGGGTACGTCCGGTGTTCGAGCTGCTGAAGGCCCATCTGGCGGAGTACACGCCGGAGCGGGCCGCACAGATCACGGGCGTCCCGGCGAAGAACATGCGGGTGGTGGCGCGCGAGCTGGCTGCAGCCGGCTCTGCGATGATCTTTTCCTCCTGGGGAGCCTGCAAGCACTACCACTCGGACCTGTTCCAGCGCGGGATGGTGTACCTGATGGCCCTGACCGGAAACAGCGGAGGGAAGCCCGGCTCTGGGATCAAGGTGTCGACCTGGTGGCCGTTTCCGGGCTTCTCGCTGTTCTCGATGGGGACGGCGCTCGCCAGCGAGCCGCGAGAGCCGGACTCGATGGATCGCCCCCAGATGCAGAACGTCGCGAAGCTGCTCTTCGCGCTGACCAAGCAGCACATCCCGGACTTCAACCCGCGGGGCTGTGGCCCGGGCTGTGCGTACGCCGCGCAGATGTACGACCCGACGCGCATCCGTTATCCGATGAAGCGTGTGGGTGAGCGGGGCTCGGGTCGCTGGCAGCGGCTGAGCTGGGATCAGGCCCTCGAGGAGGTCGCCGACAAGCTGCTGGACGTCATCAGCGAGGACGGCGCCGACTGCGTCATCTACGACTCGGGAACCACCAACATCGACGCCGGAATCGGCTCGGTGATGGAGATGCACCTCTTCATGGCCTGCCTGGGGGCGATCACCATCGACAACTGGGCCGGAGTCGGTGACCTGCCGGTGGGTCTGATCCAGAGCTGGGGCACCTACATGAGCGAGGGGACGGCGGACGACTGGTTCCGCTCGGACTACATCTTCATCTGGATCGGCAATCCCAACTACACCCGGCAGCCCGACGCCCACTTCCTTTACGAGGCGCGCTATCGGGGAGCCAAGGTGGTCACGGTGGCCCCCGACTTCAGTCCCTCGACGCTCCACGCGGACCGCTGGCTCAATCCGCGCCAGGGCACGGACGCCGCCCTGGCCCTCGGTATGGCGCAGGTGCTCATCGAAGAGAATCTCTACAACGCCGAGTACGTAAAGGAGCAGACGGATCTTCCCTTCCTGGTGCGGGACGACAACGGCCGCTTCCTCCGCGAGAGCGACATCGTGGAGGGTGGAGCGGATGACCAGTTCTACTTCTGGAACGCAGCGAAAGGTCAGAAGCAGCTGGCGACGGGTACCTGGGGCTCGGAGGTGATGACGATCGCCCTGGACGCCGAGACCGACCCGGCGCTGGAGGGAGCCCACCGGGTGCCTCTGGCGGACGGGACGCGGGTTCGGGTACGTCCGGTGTTCGAGCTGCTGAAGGCCCATCTGGCGGAGTACACGCCGGAGCGGGCCGCACAGATCACGGGCGTCCCGGCGAAGAACATGCGGGTGGTGGCGCGCGAGCTGGCTGCAGCCGGCTCTGCGATGATCTTCTCCTCCTGGGGTGCCTGCAAGCACTACCACTCGGACCTGTTCCAGCGCGGGATGGTGTACCTGATGGCGCTGACCGGAAACAGCGGTGGAAAGCCCGGCTCGGGGATCAAGGTATCGACCTGGTGGCCGTTTCCGGGCTTCTCGATGTTCACGATGGGAACGGCGCTCGCCAGCGAGCCGCGAGAGCCGGATCCGATGGATCGCCCCCAGATGCAGAACGTCTCGAAGCTGCTCTTCGCGCTGACCAAGCAGCACAGGCGTCTGGTGCCGCTCATCCCCTGGCTGTACGCGCACGACCCGAAGTTCGCCGAGACAGCGGCCACGGATGCCTATGCGGATCCCGCCTTGCCCCGTCCGGTATCCGAGTACATGGACGAGATCTTCGAGAAGGATTGGCAGCCGGTGCATCCCAAGCCGCCCAAACGCCCCCGGTTCCTGTATTACTCGGGACCCAACCCGCTGCGCCGCTGGCCCAACCCGCGAACGATTCGCGACAGCCTGTGGAAGAGCATCGATACCATCGTGACCTGCGACTTCCGCATGTCGACCTCGGGGATGTGGTCGGACTACATCCTTCCCGCGTGCGGCTACTACGAGAAGCCGGGCATCAAGTACACGATCTCGTACCTCCCCTATGTGGTGGTGGGTGACCGTGCGGTGCCGCCCCTCTACGAGTCCAAGCACGAGTGGGACATCGTGCTCGGGATGGCCAAGAAGATCCAGGAGCGGGCCAGGGCCAGGGGCATCGACGAGACCACCGACGTCAATGGCAACGTGCACACGCTCTCGAACCTCTCCGACGAGCTCACTGTGAATGGCCTGTACACGGAAGGCGAGAAGGGCGAGACCAGGGCACTCGACTACATCATGCAGAACTCGCCGATCACCCGGGCCACCGATCTCGGTGAGCAGCCGTGGAGGAAGGCCGCCGAGGACGGAATGGTCAAGATCAAGGCGATCCCGGGCCTCTTCATGGCCATGGGGCTCAACTGCATGATGAGCGACTTCGACAACAACGAGCCATTGACCCAGTTCGGCTGGTTTCACAAGCAGAAGAACCCCTGGCCGACGCTGACGGGCCGCCAGCAGTTCTACATCGACCACGAGTGGTACCTGGAGGTGGGAGAGCAGTTGACCACGCACAAGGAGCCGGTCGCGGCCGGTGGACCGTACCCACTTCGCCTCAACGGCGGCCACGCCCGCTGGAGCCAGCACTCGATCATGCGCGCCAACCAGCAGATGCTGCGCCTGCAGCGGGGCGGTCCGGTGGCCTACCTGAGCCACGTGGACGCCCGGGAGCGGGGGATCTCCGATCACGATCAGATCCGTGTCTACAATGATGTGGGTGAGTTCGTGCTGCGCGCGAAGGTCTCACCGACGGTGCAGCCGGGAGAGGTGATCTGCTACCACGCCTGGGAGGGCTATCAGTTCCCGGACGGCGCGGTGCAGAACGACGTGGCGCCTGCCTCGCTCAAGCCCAACAACATGGTGGGCGATTACGGCCATCTGCAATACCGTGGCCACTATCTGTCCATGAACAACACCCCGAAGGAGGTGGCCGTCGAGGTGGAGAGAGTACGGGAGAAGATGTGACCCCCCGCCAGACCAACGCGACCGAGGAGCGCCAGCGCAGACGCATCCGTGAGGAATGGGACGAGGCCCATTTCGGGACCCACTGCGTCAACTGCGTACCCGGGGACTGTCCGATCTACGTGCTGGTGAAGGATGGCAAGGTGGTGCGGGAGGAGGCCGCGGGCGTACGCGAGCAGGTGGAGGCCGGCGTCCCCGACATGAATCCGATGATTTGCCAGAAGGGTCTGGCCTGGAGCCTGGAGATGGAGGCCCCGGACCGGATCGAGTACCCGCTGCGCCGCGCCGGTGAGCGAGGTGAGGGGCGCTGGGAGCGGATCTCCTGGGACGAGGCGTTGACCGAGGTCGCCGATGCCATCCTCGACGCCATCGAGGAGGTTGGCCCCGAGTCCCTGGTGCACGAGCTGAGCCCCCAGATCGTGACCACCGGGCCCAGCTCGCGCTTCGTGGGCGTCCTCGGCGGCCAGATCCTGGACGTGAACGCCACCATCAACGACTTCCACGCCGGATACCAGCAGACCTTCGGGAAGTTCTCGTTTACGCCCTCCCATGACGACATGTTCCACTCCGATCTCATCCTGATCTGGCATTCGAACCCGGCGCACACCTGGAGCACGGTGTTCCACTACATCACCGAGGCGCGATACCGCGGCGCCGAGGTCGTCCTGATCTCGCCGGACGTGAGCCCGTCGCACAGTCACGTCGACTACCACATACCCGTGCGACACGGGACCGACACGGCCCTGGCACTGTCCGCCTGCCAGGTGGTCATCTCCGAGGGGCTGCTGGATTGGAGCTTCGCGGCGTCACAGACAGACCTCTCCCTGCTGGTGCGCACCGATACCGGGGAGTTCCTGCGGCAGAGCCACGTCGAAGCGGAAGGAAACGACGAGCGTTTCTTCCAGGCCCACCCCGATCGAGGTGTGGTCCCGGCCGATCCCGCCAGCTTGCTGCTCGATTTCGAGCCCCTCGCCGAGGGTATGCTGGAGGTCGACACACTCGACGCGGGTCGGATCCGCGTCGAGCCGCTTTTCGCGCGTCTCCGACGCATGCTCGACGAGAGCTACACCCCGGAGCAGGCCGGCGAGATCTGCGATGTCCATCCCGACACGATCCGGATGCTGGCTCGCAAGGTCGCCGCTCGCGTCACGCGCGCCATCCCGGAGGCGGGTGTCTGCAAGCACTACCACGGCGACCTGATGTGCCGTGGCAAGGCGCTGCTGCTCGGGCTCACCGGCAATTGGGGGAAGAAGGGCGCCGGCCTGGGCAGCTGGAACTCCTTCATGTTCGATGGCAACTCGACGGTCATGGCCAAGACCGAGCCGGGTGTCGAGGCGGGAAGGGCCTTGCTGGAGCAGGGGCGGGCCCTGCGCCGCCAGCTTCAGGAGCAGGATCCGACGCTGACCGGAGAGCTGCCGGATCGGGTGATCCTGCGCGCCATGGGCGGCGGCATGATGATGCCGCCGGCGTTCTTCTGGTACACGCACGCCGGCTATCGCGAGCGCTGGAACAATCGCGAATGGCACGATCCCAGCATGAGGCGGAGCTTCGAGGAGTACTACCAGGAAGCCTCCGGGATGGACGCCTGGGGCGCGGCGCCCGAGGTCGCTGCCACCAAGCCGCCGCGTGTACTGCTCGAGGTGGGAGGCAACACGCTGCGGCGAAGCCGCGGCGGTAAGAAGGCGGTCTTCGAGAACCTGTGGCCGAAGCTGACCAAGGTCGTGTGCATGGACTACCGGATGTCACAGACGGCGCTCCACGCCGACATCGTGCTGCCGGCCACGCAGCACTACGAGAAGACGGGCTTCGGCATGCCGACGCCCTGGCCCTTCATCCTGTCCATGTCTCATGCCGTCGTGCCTCCCTACGGGGAGTCCCAGGGCGAGTGGGAGGCCCTCGGCGGGCTGATGAAGAAGATCGCCGAGCGGGCCGAAGAGCGCGGTCTCGAGGGCTTCCAGCACCGCAGCGGGGTGTGGCGCCGTTACGACGAGCTATGGGACCTCTTCACGCTCAAGGGGACACTCATCGACGGCGAGAGCGTGGTCCAAGAGGCGCTGGCGGATGCCGTGACCTCGGGCAACATGCCGCCCGGCACCACCATCGAGACGTTCCGCGAGAAGGGCTACAGCCGCTACAACGACTGGGCCTTTCTCGCTCTGTCCACGGCCAATGCCTCTCCCTTCCCGAGAGGGGAGACCCACGCACCGCTGCGCAACCACGTCGAGCTGGGTCACCCCTACCCGACGCTGACGCGCCGTGCACAGTTCCTGATCGACCACCCGTGGTACCGGGAGGCCGGCGAGGATCTCCCGGTGCACAAGGAGCCGCCGGGCATGGGCGGCGATCACCCGTTCCGGCTTTCGGGCGGCCACGCCCGCTGGAGCATCCACGCCATGAACATGACCAACCCGCTGATGCTGGAGACCCACCGCGGCAAGCCCTTCGTGCTGATCAACGATCAGGCGGCACGTGAGAAGGGAATCGAGGACGATTCCCTGGTACGGGTCTGGAACGATGTGGGCGAGTTCGTGGTGCCGGCCCGCACCAGTCCCGCCCAGCGGCCCAACGGACTCACGGTCTACAACGGCTTCGAGGGCTTCATGTTTCCGGGCGGAAAGGGGGCCAATGAGGTCGAACCGGGGATGGTCAAGTGGCTGCACTTCGCCGGGGATTACGGCCACTTTTCCTACGCTCCCACCGAGTGGCAGCCCACGCCCTCGGACCGCTGCATCAACGTCGACTGCGAGCTCTTCGAGGGCGAGCTGAATCGCGTCCGCTCTGAAGGCGTCGCGGAGTAGGAGAAGACCATGGGCAGCATCGATTTCGAGGTAGAGCTGACCGAGGAAGAGCGATCCGTCCAGGAGATGGTTCACCGCTTCGCCGAGGAGGTCCTGCGACCCGCCGGGACCGAACTCGATGCGATGCCGGACCCGCAGGATGTGATCGCCGAGGGCTCGGTCCTCTGGGAGGTGTTCGAGAAGCACCGCGCCCTAGGCCTCGACGAGTTCACGGACCCAGGTGGAGACCTGACGCCCGCACAGCGGGCGCGGATTCGCTGCATCATCAGTGAGGAGCTCGGCTGGGGTGATTCGGGGCTGGCGATCGGATTCGGCGTCGCCGGATTTCCTCGGATGATGGCACAGATGTCAGGGAAGCCCGAGCTGGTCGAACGCTTCAGTGCCGACGACTGCATCGGCTGCTGGGCCGGCACAGAGCCGGACCACGGCAGCGATCTGATCTACTACATGAACAAGCCGCAGGTCGAGCAGCCGGGCCATCCAAACTGCATCGCGCGCAAGGACGGCGACTCCTTCGTGCTGAGCGGACAGAAGGCCGCCTGGGTCTCGAATGGAACCATCGCGAAGGCGGCCGCCATGTTCACCGCCGTCGACATGGGAGACGGGGTGCGCCGCGATGGCGGATTTCTCGTGCCGCTGGATGTGCCTGGCGTGTCGAAGGGAAAGCCCCTCGACAAGATCGGACAGCGAGCCTTGAATCAGGGTGAGCTCTTCTTCGACGATGTGCGCCTGCCCGCCGACTACATGGTCATTCCGCCAGAGATGTACGGGCTCGCTACCGAGATGATCCTGACCAACGCGAACGGGGGAATGGGCTCGATCTTCGTTGGTGTGGCGCAAGCCGCACTGGATCTGGCCATCGACTACGCCAAGGAGCGCGTCCAGGGCGGCGTGCCGATTTTCGAGCACCAGGCCGTGAAAGGGCGCCTGTTCGAGATGTTCCGGAAGGTCCAGGCAGCCAGGGCACTGAGCCGGCAGGTGACGCGCTACAACTCGGTGACCATGCCCCCCAAGCTGCAGCTGGCGGTCGCTTCGAAGGTCACGTCGACGAACACCGCCTTCGAGGTGGCGAGCAGCGCCCTTCAGATCTACGGGGGAAACGGGCTGAGCCGTGAGTATCCGATCGAGAAGCTGCTGCGCGACGCCCGCGCCTCGATGATCGAGGATGGCTGCAACGATGTCCTGAGTCTGGTGGCGGCCGAGAGTCTGTAATCGACGAGTTCGTTCTCAGGCTGAGCTCAGTTGATCGGCTCGCCCGTCTCGTAGCGGCCTTCGCGGAAGAGGCTGAAGAAGTGCTCGAGAAGTGGATGCACGATCGGCTGGCCCGACTTGTCCGGCTCCAAGTTGCGCTCCGCGACGTAGGTCATGTGTGTCGCGGCGTGGACGAGGACGTGGTACCAGGGGCGATCTCGCGGCGGGCGCGAGCGCGCCACCTGTTCGTACCACTCGTCGCTCGCCTGGCAGGTCGCATCTACGTCGACGACGACGCCGCGATAGTCGAAGAGCCGGTGATGAATCAGCTGCCCGGGAGAAAATTGCGCGCTTGCCTCGGAATCGCCTCCGGCTTCGCTCTGCGCATTCTCCGGATCGATGGACCTGGGCATCGACTCCTCCCTCCTGGTGTCGCGTCGAATCACCGAATACCAGGATAGCGCAGCCAGGAGGGGTAGATTCCACTCTACCCAACATTCCAACGCGACTGCGGATGTCTGCGCCGATGTGCTCACGGGCCCACGAATTTCTTTCCCCGTCCCGGCGGACCGCGAGTTGATGCGCTGGGGCATTCGCTCAGGGATCCCCTTCGAAGACCATTCCGGCCATCTCACGCCAGTACTGAGGCGCGACCTCGGCGTCGATCAGTGCGTGGGCTTGGGTCATGTCCTGGACCGCGGGGTGCTCGTGGAGCCGGACCGGCACCAGCGGGATGGTGTAGGGGGGAATGCGCTCGAGGGTGTAGTGCAGCAGGGCCAGCTTCTGTCCTTCGTCGGCCCAGGCGAGTCTGCCGAGGCCCAGAAACCGAAAGGCCTGGCGAAGGTTGATGGGCTTGGGGAGCACGGGGACGTGCGCGCTCTCGAACCGCTCCCAGAGAGCACCGAGTTCGCGCTCGATGGCCATACGCTGGCTTTCGGGAGACTGCCGTCCGCCGCCCACGAAGACGAGGTGGCGATCGGTCCAGCCGAGGAAGTGCTCGATGAACTCGATGAAGGCACTCCTCCCCGGGCCGCGGATGTAGAGAGACTCGTCGAAGATCACGACGGTGGGCCGCACCACGTCGTCGATCTCCCGCAGCAGTGCGGCGGCGTCGTCCCGCTTGATCAGCTGCTGAGCGTCGAGGGAGACCACCTGATGCCCGTGGGCGGCGAGAGCGGCCTCCAGGTTCCAGATCACGATTTCGGTCTTGCCCGCGCCGGAGAGCCCGGTCATCGACACCAGCCGCACTCCATCGAGGACGGCGCGGGCCGCGCGCGCCACCTCCGGCGCCCGGTAGTCACGGAGCCGCGTGCTCGGCGGATCGGCCTCGATCGACCGGACCAGTTCGTCGTCCGAGGCGCGGAATCCGATCACTCGAACCGGTGGCTCGGGCGGAAGCAGGGACTCGAGGTCCGGGATCTTGGGTGTCTCCCTGGGCAGCGGAAAAAGATAGGGTCGGTAGGTGAGCAGGGCGTTGCGCACCCGCCTGGGGAGCTGGCTGAAGGGATTGCCGAGCACACCCCGGAGCCGCTGCAACGCCTCGCGCCGGCGCCCCAGACGCACGGATTCCAGAAAGTGCGCGTAGGCGCGGTCGTCCGTCACCTCCAGGCTCATGCAGTAGGCCGGCTGGTCGAGCAAGAACGTGAGCCCGGGCCGGCGCGCCACGTCTACCACCTGGTCCACCGTAAAGCGGAAGCCCTGGGACTGCACGATTTCGTTGACGGTCTCCATCCAGGGCTCGCGGATCCGGGGGAGCACCACGAAGTCGACGATTTCTCGCGGGCTTCGCAGGGTCTCGAAGAGGTCGCTGTCGATCTCGACCCCGAGCAGAGGGCTGGCCTCCGCCAGCCGCCGCCCGATCTCCGCGCGGGTGGCCGGGTCGACCTCGGGCCCATGCATGAAGCGGTAGGCGTAGCGACCGACCTCCCGCGCCTCCACCTCCACGCGCCCCACGCGCTCGGTGCGGCGGGCAAAGTCGACGAGATTGGCGTGCAGCTGCAAGGCCAGCCGCGACCTCGACCCGCTGATGAAGAGTCGCCCCTCGCGGGTCCTGACAAGCCGTCCCCGATCGCTGCGCTGCCACACGTTGACGAAGGCGCCGCTGACGCTCTGGTCATGGTTGGCGAACCCCATCCGCGTCTCGATCAGATCGGGGCCGTGACGTGATAGCCGCAGGGAGTCGAGGCGCACGTCGTCCACGGTGCAGGACTCGATCAGGCGCTGCACCGAAGCATGGGGCCCGAAGAATTCGCGGAGGTGACCCTCGAGCTGCGAGCGCTGCTGCGCGTCGCCGAGCGCGAACTCGGTGCCGTCGAAGGTCACGCAGCGCAGCGAGGCATCCGCCTCGGAGGCTCGCGGGGAGTTCTCCTGCTCTGATCCCATGGGATTCATATAGGGTGACACTCCGAACCCGTCAACGCTGGGTGCGTCCCCGGCGGGCCTCCAGGTCGCCCATCGCCCGCCGAGTTCATGTAGCATGCAGGCTCCGTCCATCTCGTCCGGGGACGGGCCAATCCACCAGCAGAAGGACTCCGCAATGGCCGACCTCGTTTCTCTATCCACCCAGATCATCGACGAAGGAGCGCCCATCTTTCCCGTTCGCGTCAACCAGGAGCTCAGTGAGATCGCCGATGGCGTGGTGGTGGTGGAGTCGTTCTCCAACGCGATCGCCTTGACGACGGAAGAAGGTCTGATCGTCTCGGATACGAGCGGCGCCAGGACCGGTGGAGCGGTCGTGCAGCGCTTGCGGGAGTGGAGCCAGGATTCATTTCACACGATCCTCTACACACACGGACACCTCGATCACGTGGGTGGAGCCGCAGCCTTCGTGGCCAGCGCGGGGGAACTGGGTCATCGGGCACCGCGGTTCGTCGGGCACGAGAATCTGCCTCCGCGTTTCGACCGATACAACTTGACCGCTGGCTACAACTCGATCGTCAATGCACGGCAATTTGGCGAGGCGAGGAACATGAGCATCGGAGGCACCGACCGGTTCCTACCCGCGGGGACTCCGGCGCCCGATGTCACCTTCGGCGACCGTCTGGGCTTGAGTGTGGGGGGCGTGCGGATGGATCTGCGGCACGCCAAGGGAGAGACCGATGACCATGTCTGGGCATGGCTCCCCGAACGAAAGATGATCTTGACCGGTGATCTGTTCATGTGGAACTTCCCGAACGCGGGCAATCCGCAGAAGGTCCAGCGCTACCCCCGCGAATGGGCCATGGCCCTGCGCGAGATGTCCGGCATGGGGGCCGAGCTTCTCGTGCCCGCCCACGGATTTCCCGTGGGCGGTGTGGATCGCATCCGCATGATACTGGACGACACCGTCAGCGCCCTGGAGACACTCGTGAACGGCACTCTCGAGATGATGAATGCAGGGGAGCGGCTGGACTCCATCCTCCATTCGCTGAAGCTGCCAGGAGAAGTCATGGCCAAGCCTTACCTGCGCGCGGTCTACGACGAGCCGGAGTTCATCATCCACAACATCTGGCGTCTCTACGGGGGCTGGTACGATGGCAACCCGTCGCGACTCAAGCCGGCACCCGACGCGGCCGTCGCAGCCGAGATGGCGAGCCTGAGCGGCGGCGTCGACGTCCTCGTCGGGCGTGCCGAGGCGCTGGCCCAGGCGGAAGAGTTTCGCCTCGCCTGTCACCTGATCGAGATGGCGGTGCTGGCGGAGCCCGACAATCGGAGGGCTCACGGGGCTCGGGCAGAGATCTACGCAAGGCGCAGAGACCGGGAGGGCTCTTTGATGTCGCGAGGCATCTTTGGCGCTGCCGCCAGCGAGTCGCAGAAGAAGGGGTAGGGCTTGAACCGAGAGAGGACGCGGCGACAGGCGATCATCGACCTCGGCACGGGTCTGCTCTCCCTCGGATTGCTGGGAAGGAATTCCCCGGCCCCCGGGATTGGTGGAGAGACGCGTCCGAACATCCTGTTCATTCTCTCGGACGACCACCGTTGGGATGCCCTGAGTCAACTCGGCCATCCCGTGGTGAAGACCCCAAGTCTCGACCGATTGGCCCGGGAAGGCGTGCTCTTCGAAAATGCCTTCTGCACCACGTCGCTCTGCAGCCCGTCGCGGGCCAGCTTTCTCACTGGAATGTACGCCCATTCCCACGGCGTCAAGAACAACATGACGCCCTGGAACAATGCGCAGGTGACGTTTCTCGAGGCGCTCCATCAGGCGGGATACGAAACCGGTTTCGTCGGCAAGTGGCACATGCCGGGAGAGTTCCCGAGATTGCGGGGATTGGACCGTTTCGTCACGTTTACCGTCGACGGGGGTCAGGGCCGGTACTTCAACTGCCCGCTGGTCGTGGACGGGAAGGAAGTGCCTTCCAGGAAGGAGTACATCAGCGAGGAATTGACCGACTACGCCCTGGAGTTCCTGGATCAAGACAGGAACACACCCTTCTGCCTGGTTCTGTCCCACAAGGCGGTTCACCTTCAGTTCTTTCCTCCCAAGGAACTCGACCATCTCTACGATGAGGCAGAGCTGAATCTACCGAGAGAAGCCGACAACTGGGTGGGACTGACCGATGGCAATTTCTATCCCAAACCCCTGAGTTCACTGTACAGGGACTACCTCGAGTGTCTTTTCGCGATGGATCAGCAGATCGGGCGTGTGCTGGACAGACTGGACGAACTCGGTCTGGCGGACAATACGGTGGTCGTCTACGCCGGAGACAACGGGTTCTTCTGGGGAGAACACCATCTGACCGACAAGCGATGGCCCTACGAGGAATCGATTCGGATTCCCTTCATCGTAAGGCACCCGCGGACGATCAGTGATCCCGGACGCCGGGCGAGTCAGATGGTATTGAACATCGACCTGGCTCCGTCACTGCTGGATCTGGCCGGGCTGGATGCCCCGCAGTTCATGGACGGCGAGAGCTTCGTTCCGATCCTGCGAGATGCGCGGGCCCCGGGGCGCACGGCGTGGATGTACGAGTACTTCATGGACTATCCGTACGCCGTACCGGAGACAAGGGCCGTCCGAACCGACCGCCACAAGTACGTCGAGTACGAAGGAAGGAGACCGGCCGAACTCTTCGACCTGGTCGCCGACCCGAAGGAGATGACGAACCTCTACCGGACCCCGGAAGGACAGACATTGCTGCCGGCGTTGAAGGAGGCCCTGAGCCGGCTCGAGCGAGGAGAGCGCCGGTGACGCGGGCAGCAGTCCGGGCATCCTCCGAGCCGTCCTTCTTCAGACGCTTCGTGATTCCGACGAGCATCGGCCTCGGTGTCTTCCTGGTCCTGTTCAGGACCTACTATGCATCCTGGTACATCGAGAACCGATGCGTTCACTGGCTGCTGACCGACCTGGTGGGCGCCCTGTACGGTGCCTACCTCATGTTCAACGTCCTGTTGATCTATCCCTGGTTGGCGAGGCGAGGGGCCCGGCCGGCTGAACGGGTGGTGGGAGCCTTGGCTCCGACGCTCTTTTGGTGCGCGAAGGAAGTCGTCCGAATGGCTGCCTTCTTCTCGGTCGGGCAGTCACTGTTCTTTCTCTTGTTTCCGATCCATTTCAACATCGTGTTGATGGCATTCGGACAGATGGGGATCTGCGAAATCGGGGGCCGGCTCATCGAGAAGCGGAGAGGCAACGTCGAGGTTCGCGTGCTGACGTGTCTCCCGGTTCTGGCGATCGCCATCATGGTGCTGATGGCAGTGTTCACCAATCACGACGGCGGCGTCAGCTACTTCTTTCTCTACAACGATCTCTACCGTTACCTCTTCATGTCATGACGCGGCACGCGCGGAGGCTTCCAGCGCAGCTACCGGGTACGGACCCCCTGTTTCTGGAGCGCTTTCTGTACCTCAGTGATGTCGACCTGCCTGCAAGTGGCACTCTCCTTGACGGAGACTGCTGCAGCGACCCCCGCGCCCTGTCCGGTGACCGAGCAGCACATCATCTGACGCGTAGCGGCAAATGCGATTCGATCCGCAGAGACGCAGCGGCCCGCAACGAGAAGGTTCTCCACTTTCTGCGGTAGCAGGCTGCGATAGGGGAACTGGAAGTAGCGCCCGGTGGTGGGCATGATGACGACGCCGTAGGCGTCGAGGAATTCGGGACAGATCCCGATCGCGTCGTCGAAGCGAGCTTGCTTCTTCACGTCCTGTTCGGTGAGGATGTACTCCCCGAAGATCTTTCTCGATTCCCTCGTCCCCAGCGATGAGTTGAATGATCGGAGTCTGGCGTTCTGGAAGCCGGGCGTGTACTTCCGGAGCGCCTCGAGAGCCCAGATGACCTTCTGGCGCCCCTCGATCTCTGCCCTGGTGAGGTCCCAGACGTCCGTCGAGTCGATGCCGAGGGAATGAGCCACGTTGATGTTCGTGGCCTCTCCGGCTTCGGTCAGGCCGCCCCAGTAACCCAGGATGACCGCATCCGCGGGCATCTCACCGGCCTCCTTGGCCTTCGTGAACGGCTCTGTGATCCAAGTAGAGAAGAGGTCGTCTTCCTTGCCCGAGGTGGTGGTCGCCCAGTCCGCCAACCGAGAGGGGTGTTTCGTCACGTACTCGAGAAACTCCGTCACATCGACGCCACTGCAGGAGAAGGTGGTCGTGGCGCCCATCAGCTGCTCTTTCGGTCCCTTGCGGTAGGGAATACCCGCATGGAAGGCGAGATCGGCGTCTCCTGTGGCGTCGATTACGCGCTTCGCAAGGATGGCCTGTCTCCCGGACTTACTTTCCGTAACGACGCCCGTCATGGTGTCGCCGTCCATGATCGTATCGACTGTGTGACAGTGGAGAATGGGAGTGACACTGGCCTCCTGCACCAGCGTGTCGGCCACGTACTTGAACATATCGGAATCCAGGAGATGCCCGCCGCTGTCATGGTCCTTGAGAGTCCCTCCCATCTCCGCGGCTCTCGTCTCGAACTCTACGCCGATCCCCCTCGCCTCCACGGTCTGGGCGTGTCGGTACCAGGCAATGGTGCCCACCATCGCCTGGGTGATGTTTCCGCCGAAGCAGCCGTAACGCTCGACGAGCATGGTATCCACGCCCTCCCGTGCGGACGCCAGCGCGGCTGAGAGACCGGCCGGGCCGCTGCCGACGACCAGGACATCGGTCTCGGCCATCACGGGTATGGTTCGGGAGGGTTCCCTGATCTCCTTCATGTTTCAGCGTCCCTTGACGAATCGAATCGTGTTCACCGGGTCCATGCTGCCCAACTGGTAGAAGGTAACCGTGACACGCGGGCCCTTTACGTCCACGGTCACGAATCCGGACTCTGGCATGTTGTAGTCGCAACGGTTGGCCTTGCAGACCTTCGTCCTCACACCGGCAGAGCCGGCGACGAATTGATGAAACGGACGCATCACACCTTCGAAGGTGCCATGCGGAGGGATTCGGGTTTCATCGATGTAGGTGTAGGCGTGGGTGTGCTCGTGGCCGTGGAAGGTGGCCGAGACGATCGGATGGTGATTCAGAATCACGATCAGCTCCTGCACTCGAGGGTTGATGGGACAGACTGTCCCGGTGCAGGGGCAGTGCCCATCCACGCAGTAGATGGGCCCATGGAAATAGATGAAGGCGTGGGTCAGCCCGCGTGCCTCTGCGTCGGCAAGGTCAGCGTCGATCCATTGGATCTGGGTGCCGGTGATTCTGGAGGCGCCGCCAGGGACATCTACGCCGATGAAGTGAGCGTTCTCGTAGTCAAAGGAATAGGTCAGATCTTCCTGGCCTGGCATGTTGATGAAATGGGTCGCGCCAATCTGATCGGCAGTCGCCTGGAAGTCGAAATAGGCTTGCCAGCCCAAGGCGTCGCCTCGATCGTGGTTTCCGCGAACGGGGAAGGCGATATCGAACATGCCGTTGGGTGAGGTGTCCCCGGTGTTCCCCCCGTCCATGGCTTCCTTCCAGCGGTTCATGGCGTCTTGGGTGAAACCCCTGGGCAACAGATCGCCTGGATAGATGGTGAAGGCGGGACTGAGCTGGGTGGCCTGGTCGGAGAGTCCGGACAGAACTTGATAGCCGCCCTTGGAATCTGCCCAGGAGACGAAGCTGAAGTGTGGGTCCGTCGGCATCTGCCAGAGCTCGGACAGCCCCACGGCGCAGCCCGACAGCAACGCGATGCCGAGCAGCGCCGGTAAGAAGACCTGCCGCACTCAGGCGTCGCCCCGGCGCCTTTCGAGGACCGCGGCCGACGAGAGGATGTTGCGGGCGATGAAGGAGTCCTCGTGCTCAGCGCGTGCTTCCAGGTACTGGGCCTTGAGGCCGCGGGCCTCCTCGGCTTCTGGGGCCTCGCCCTGGATCACGAAGTCCAGGAGGTGAAGGGCGAGCTGGATCGCGCCGCGGTCGGCCTGCGCCGCGAGGGCGCGCGCCCGCTCCAGCACGGCGACGGAGCCCCCCGCGAGGCCGAGGACCTCGCGGGCGATCTCGGCGCTCGGACTGGGGAAGAGATGTGAAGGGTTGCCCTGGTACCATCCGGTGTAACGGCGCAGGATCGAGTGCACGGCGAAAGCCGTGCACCCGTATATGGGCTGTAGGAAGCGGCTGCGAGCCAGGTGCTCCGGCAGCTCCACTTGGTGGAGGATCTCCTCGTACCACTGGCCCTCGTTCAGCCGGCGCACGACCTCGTCCTCGAGGTAACGCAAGGCTTCGGTCGTGATCTCGAGCATGTCCATGGCCTTCTGGCCGCGGAAGATTCCGCCGTGGCCGCTCACCACGGCGGCGGGCTCGAGGCCCGCCATTTCCTCGAGGGTCTCCGCCCACTCGAGGACGTACCGCTGTACGCGGAAGGGTGTACCTGGATTGGGGAGCGACGAGACGATGAAGTCGCCACCCACGATCGTCCGGCGCTCGGGAATCCACACCCAGGTGTGGTCGTCGGTCTCGCCGAGGCCATGCCGGCAGTGCAAGGTCAGGTCGTCCAGGTTGAGGGCGATGCGCTCCTGGTAGGAGAGGGTGGGGGGACAGTAGACAGCCTTGCGGGCGACGTCTCCGCCGTCGCCACCGCCGAGCACGCCGCCCCTCGTCCAACTGGCAAACTGCATCGTGTAGGTCTCGGCCAGGTGGCCGGTGGTCTTCCTGTAGCGATCGAAGCGCTTGGCCACGTTCACGTGCCCGACAATGATGGGCGGCGCCATGCCGCGTTCTGCCGCCTCCTCCAGGATGGCGGGTGTGCCGAAGGCATGGTCGTAGTGGCCGTGGGTATAGATCACGTAACGGACGGGCAGGTCCGTCAAGCTGCGAAGGGCGCGCACCACTCGCGGGCCGTTCTGGAAGAGCCCCGGGTCGACTACGGCGGCGCCGGTCTTGCCGAGGATGAAGGTGCAGTTGCCAAAGCCCGGCAGGAGATGGACGCCCTCGGCGACCTCCTTCAACTCGCCGGAGACGGTGGCGGCGAAGGCGGTGCTGACGGCATCCATGGAGGTTGCGCCGGGTTTGGCGCTCGAATCTTCGGAAGTCATCGGGGAGCCTCGAGTCGGTGGCCGCTGGGCCAGGGGGTTCCATGGGCGCGGCGAGAACGATACCAGGAAATCCGCGCCATTCAGCTCGATTCCAGATCTCCGGGCAGGTCAGATTCTCCCGGGAAGTGGAGAGCCGCTCACCGGGAGACCCGGACGAAGCACGATCTTGGCCGCCGCCGTCTTCCCCTCTTGGAGGTCGGCGAAAGCCTGCGCGCCATCGGCGAGAGCGCGCGTCTCGACCCAGTCCGAGGCTCCCAGGGCTCCCGAAGAGAGGGCTCTTACCGCAGCCCGAGTCGACCCTGCTGTAGGTGTAGATGCCGACCGGGGTGATCTCCTGAAGGGTGAGCTTCCTCACGTCCAGGCCACCCCCGGTCTCCATCAAACCGATGTGGACGATGACGCCACCGGGCTTGACCGCTGTCGAAGCGGCCTTGCGGGTCTCCCCCGCTCGAATCGCGATCGACCAGCCCCACATCGGCGCCCGCCTGTGCGAGCGCAAGAGCCATTCGTCTTCCGATTCCCGACACGCTCCCGGTGCACAAGCCGACGCATCCCTGCAGCGTGAACAGCTGACTGAGAAAGGGGTTCGTGTCGGGGCCAGTACGCCTACCGAAGGGGGTGAGTGGGAGTAGCGTCGGTCACTCGCCCAGCTCATCGAGAACCGCCTCGAGCGCGGTGGCGACACGGTCGAGCTCGGGCTCGGTGAGAGCCGGGAAGGCGGGTACGTGGAGCACCTCCCGGTCCACCCGGGCGGCGTTGGGAAGCTCCGCAGGTTCCTCGAGCAGGCCGCTGCAATCGCGCATGTAGCCTCGCTTGGTATCGATACCGCGAGCCAGCAGTGCGCGGGCTACCTGGGGCGCATTGGCGAAACGAGCGGCCAGCAGCATGGGGTTGGGCGCGACGTCGGGCTCGTCCGTCCCCTGGAACGGCACCCGGGGGCTCAGCCGGTCGACGATGTAGCGGGAGTTCTTGCGGCGCCGCTCGGCGAGCGGCGCGAGCGCGTCGAGCTGGGCCAGGCCGAGCTCGGCCTGGTAGCTGGTGTAGCGCCCCAGCTTATGGGCCACCGTGAGGGTATCCGGCGCGTAGCCCGAGGTGAACTGCTCTCGCTCGCCGAGGACGAAGCGAAGTGCCGGATAGACGACCAGGTTGAATCCGAGAGGATGCGTGACGAATGCCTCGAAGGTCGTCTTCAGCAGGCGCTTGGAGAGCCAGGGGAATCCGTTCGGCGGCTGGGCGGCGGCGATCTTGCGGAGCCGCTCGGCGAGCTCCCGATCGTCGGTGGTGATCATCCCCCCGCCCATGGTGTTCAGGATCTTCGAGGTCTCGAAGCTGAAGTAGCCCGCCCGGCCCACCGAGCCCGTGGACCGACCGCCGACCCTGGCGCCGAGGGAGTGCGCGCAGTCTTCCAACAGGACGGCGCCGTGGGCCTCGGCGATGCGGGCGATCTCGCGGACGCGGCAAGGAGTGCCATAGAGGTGCGTCGTGATCACGCAGCTGGTGCGGTCGGAGATCGACGCCTCGAGCCCTTTCGGATCCATGCCCATCGTGCGTAGCTCGCAGTCGACCAGGCGAAGCCGATGACCGGACTCGCGGACCAGGTGCGGGACCACGGGATACCCGAATGCGCAGCAGATCACCTCGCTACCCGGCTCGAGGTCGAGCGCCTCGAGCAGGAAGCGGAGGGCGATGCGCCCGGAAGGTACGGAGATCGCCTCTGCCACACCGACCTCGTTGGCGATGGCGCGCTCGAAACGCGCGAGGGGCTCACCCTCCCAGAGCTCGTTTCGTCGCCAGCCTGCGAACGCGCGGCGCCAGGAGCGGGGCGGGAGATGGATCCGCTGCCTCGGGATGGCCATGACACCCCCAAATTCGATTGCGACCGGACCGTAACAGCAGAGGTGGGCGTCGGCAAGCGCTGGCCGCGGGTAGTCCAGACCCGTGCGATGAGAGGGTTCCGTGGGTTAAGCCGCGATGAAGACACGCGAGCGGGCGCGGTGGGAGATCAGGACGGTTCGGCCTTCTTGGGGGGAACCAGCGCAGTCGCAAAAAGGGCGGTGACCAGGGTGAGGACCACGACGTAGACGAAGGCGATGTCGTAGCTGCCGAACCTGTCGTAGATGAGTCCTGCCAGCACCGGGACGGGTGCGCCGATCAGGATCATCACCGGTGACAGGAATCCAGTGATCGGCGCAAAGGCCGACGGCCCGAAGTAGTTCCCGATGATCGCCGGGAAGATGGGTACGATCGAACCGAAGCAGAACCCGAAGATCGACACGATCACGAGCAGGACCATCAAGTCTTCAGGAACCCTCCAGATGCCGACCATTGACGCTGCCATGCCGGCCAGGGCGATGGTCATGATCCAGCGGGGTTCGATTCGATCTCCGACGAATCCGATCGGAAAACGCGCAAATCCGCTGAAGAGGATGAGGTTTCCGATCGCCGATGCGGCCTGCATGCTGGTGAATCCAGCGTCCGTCAGGTGAAGTACGCCATGCGTCGTCAACAGATAGATGGCACTCATTTGTGCAACCATGCAGAGCCCGAGCAGGTAGAGCACGGGCTGGCGCAGGACTTCTCTGAGTGCCCATGTCTCGGAGGTCCGGTAGGTCCTCGCTTTTCCACCGGGGACCGAACTCGCTGTGTGGGACGGGTTGTCGGGATCGATGCCGTCCGGAAACTGGCCGACATCCGCAGGCTTGCTCTTCATGAAGAGCGAGCAGACCAACGCGAGGGCGCAGAAGGTCCCGGCGGCGAGCCATCCGGCTTTCCAGGTGCCGGCTTCCCGCATGATCAGTGTATACAGCGGTGCGGCGACGAAGCCTCCGAATGCCGCGGCGGATAGCACCATGCCCAGTGCGGTGGCGCGCCTGACGTTGAACCAGTAGGTCAGTGTCGTCTGGATCGGGATCGCGCCCCCGAAGGAGAACGAGACGGGCATCAGGATTCCCCAGAGAACGATCCAGTGCCAGAGTTGACTGGTGACCGTTCCGAGAATTCCCAGGACGACGACCCCAAAGGACAGCCCGGCGATCATGGTGCGTTTCGCGCCGACCTTGCCGACGGCGAAGGCGACGAGCGGGGCGAACGCGCCCAGAGAGAGTGCCCTCAGCGTGTGAGCCACCGATGCGTCGCCGCGACTCCACCCCTGGGCCCGTATCATTTCCGGGAAGACCACCGTGAAGCCGTAGAAGACGAACCCGTACACCGCTCCATAGATGAAGAAGAGGAGAACTACGTTCTTCCATCCAAAGAAGTCCGTGCTCCTCTGCTGATCCGCCTCAGGCACTTGTGGTGTCCGCGAGAGGGTCGGGAAGCTGGCGAGCGGCAGCCTCATCAGTCGATGATACGAGAAGGTGCGCAAGAAGTGGCCGGGAGTCGCGCCTAGGCACCGTCTCCTCGAGAGAGGTTCGCAGCCAGTCCAGGGAGAATCTCGCGGGCCTGGCCGACCATGGTGTCGATCACCTCGGCCACGGTCCGAACCTCCCGGATCATGCCAGTTACCTGCCCGACTCCGGTTTGGACCAGATCGAGATCCGGTACGGTGGGGCTCTGCGTTTCTTTCAGCTCCTGCAGGGCGGTCTTGGCGAAGTCCTGCTTGAACATGCGGCTGCCCGCTCTGCCCCGGGGCTCGAGATAGGTATCCGTCTCCCTCGCCCTCACCATCATCTCCTTGAAGGCGGGCGAGACCTCGCACTCCTTGGTGGCCATCAGTACGGTCCCGACCTGCACCCCCACGGCCCCGAGGGCGAAGGCCGCGGCCAGCCCCCGCCCGTCGGCGATTCCCCCTGCGGCAATCACCGGGCAGCGGACCGCCTCGGCGACCTGGGGAACCAGGACCAGGGTCGAGACCTGCTCCATGCTGGTCATGCCTCCGGACTCCGACCCCTCGGCGACGATCGCGTCCACACCGGCCTTTTCGGCCGTGACGGCGTGGGCCACGGTCGAGACCACGTGAATCAGGTAGAGGCCGCCTTCCTTGAGCCGCGCGGCGAAGCGCCGGGGATCGCCAGCAGAGGTGGAGACAACCGGGAGCTTTTCGGTGATGGCCGTTTCCACGAGTGCGTCGGCCTCCTCCGCGTGGCCGGGGATGTTGGCACCGAAGACGCAGTCGGTCAGCTTGCGCGTCTCCAGGATCTGCTCTCGGAACTCCTCTGCCGTCCAGGAACCCGCGCCCAGCAGACCGACGCCTCCCGCGTTGCTGACCGCGGCCACCAGCGGCGCCCGGCCGATCCTCGATAGTCCGCCGAGGATGATGGGGTAGGGGATTCCCAGGGCCTCACAGATCGGATTCGACATCGCTTCTCCTTCTCGAGCAGGCCGGTTCAGCTTCCAGGTCCGATGGGATTCCGAAAGAGACTGCTTGCGATACTAGCAGCCGCGATGAGCTCGCCACCTGGATTGGTGAGGCCCGAGGCGCATCTCCCTCGGGACGATGTCGATCACATTGGTCAGTCACGCCGGGCCTTACGACAGACCTCGCTCGGCTCCGATCCTGTTCAACGTATCGTCGAAGGTCGCGGGCGGCGGCTCGATCCCCGGCCTTGCCACCATCGAGATGGCCTCGGTCGGGCACTCCGCAACGCAAAGACCGCAGCCGATGCATCGGCCGTCGACGATTCCATAGGCGTCCTCGCCCTCCTCGATCGCATCCATCTGGCATCGGTCGGCGCAGAGTCCGCAGCTGTTGCACTCCTCGGCGTCCAGCTTGGCCTCGTAGTAGGAGGTGACCGAGTCTGCGGGGCGAGGCATCAGCTTCGCGAACCGGAGGATCGGACAGCAGCACGAGCAGCAGCAGCAGATCGCCTCGATCTTCTGGGAGTTGGTGGGAGAGGCGACCAGGCCCGCCTCCTCCGCGGTATCGAGGACCTTGAGCGCCTCGTCGACGCTGATCTGTCTTCCCATCCCATTGTCGATGTAGAACTGGGCGAAGTCGCCAAAGCCGATGCAGACCTCCTTGGGCTTCTCGCACTCGTTGCCGAGAAGGCCCTGCTCCATGCGGCAGATGCAGGGCTCGACGGAGATGACCTCCTGCTCGCGGACGAGATCCCGGAGCCGGTTGTAGGTCTCTACGGCGGGCGTCGCCTCCACCGCCGATTCCAGGGGGATCACGCGCATCTGGCTGGTCTTGAGCTGGGCCATGGAGAGGCCGATGTGGGGCAGATACTCCTCGAACAGCTCGCAGAACTCGCGATCCAGCGAGTTGAGCTGGAACTCGTACACCCCGACGACGAACTGGAATGCCTGATAGAGTCGCTTCTCCCCGTCCCGGGTCCGGAAGATGCAGCCCTTCAGAGCCAGCTCCTCGAGCTTCTCGGCCAGCTCCTTCTCGTCCACACCAATCCGGGCGGCGATGCTCTGGACCTCCTCGGGCTCCTGACCCAGCTTCATGGTCAGCTCGGCCTGCTCCGGGGTGAACAGCTTCTTCAGCAGCTTGATCTCGACCCCGCTCGGCGTCGCGGGATAGCCGCCCGGCAACGTGTCCATGAACTCTCTCAGCCGCGTGTAGACGTCCTCGCTCACCGCCTTTCCTCCTTCGCTCGACTTCGACCCCGGTTCAGCCCGATCCGCCCGGAATCCGCGCGCCAGGTTACCCGGGTCGACCGGTTGGTGGCAACCGTCGTCGGCGACGTGCACGCTCCCCCAGCGAGAGATGCGAGCTAACTGCGGGTCAGAGAGCGGTAGACCTTGCCAAGCTCGACCGGGAGCGACTCGACCTCGTCGATGATCAGGTAGCGCCCCTCGGGGCACATCTTTCTCAGATAGTCGTGTCCGGCTCGGTCGATGGTCACGCAGAAGGTCTGGATGTGCGCGAGCTCCGCCTCGCGCAGGGCCTGCGCCGTGTCGTGGATGCCGTATTGGCGGTCGTCTCGATCGGGTCCGTAGTCGATGTCCTGTGGGTAGCCGTCGGAGATCAGGAGCATCACCTTGCGGCGTGCACTCTGGCGGTCGAGCTTGCGGATCGTGTGGCGGATCGCCGTACCCATTCTCGTATAGCGGTGCGAGTGCATGGCCGCGATCGCGTTCCAGACCCGCGCGCTCAGGCGATCGCCGAGCTCCTTGGCGACGTAGAACTCGATGCTTTCGCGGCTCTCCCCGGAGAAGCCATAGATCCCGTACTCGTCGCCGAGCGCCTCGAGCGCCTGCACCATCAGCGCGAGCGCCTCCTTCTGGATGTCGATCACCCTGCGTCGCTGGTCGTCGCGTTCCACCAGTGAAGGACGGACAGCCCAGAAGGGGCGATCCTCGGTATCGGCGATCTGGGGCTTCGCGGGCTCGCCATCCGGGTCGGGCACGGGCTCCCTGACCGAAGCCGAGAGATCGACGAGGAAAGCGGCCGCGACCTCGCGGCGAGCGCGGTCGCGGCGCATGTACACCCGCTCGCTCGGCGCCAGGCCGGCGCGGATGTCGATCCGCGCCTCGACGACGCGGTCGAGGTCGATCTCCTCGCCGTCCGAGACTTTGCGGACGCGCTGGGTCGACTCGGGCTTGATGTGCTGGAATTGCCGCCGCACCCTCGCGAGAAGAGCTCCGTGCCGATGGTGGACCGACTCCAGGAACGCCGACCCATCTTCGCCCCTGAGCCGCTCCTCGTGAAGCCGGCACCAGCCTCGGAGATAGGTCCTGCTGTGGTAGTCCCACTCGTCGTAGAGGAAGCTCCGCTCGGCGCGGCTGACACCGCCGAAGGCACGGCGTAGCGCACCGCGGTCCGAATCCATGCGTCGCTGGAGCGCCTTCATGAGCTCGTCGGGGGACGCGTCGTCGGGGAGATCCTCGGCGATGCGATCGAGGGAATCGGGCGAGATGGCGGTCCCCGCCTCGCCGAGAGTCTCGAGGGCGTGCTGCGTGGCCTCGATTCGCACACGCAGCTGCGCGGCGTCCAGCGGGGCATCGCCGCGGAAGTCGACGACGTCCACCGAGCCCTCGACCTCGTCGAGCATCAGCACCCCGAGTGTCCCCTCGATCCCGGCGGTTCGCAGGAGCTCGAGACAGCGGATGGCCTGCTCGGCGCTGGTGTACACGTCGGCCCCCGATTCCCCGGCCCGCCGGGCCGCGTCGATCACGACCTCCACCAGACCCGTCGCATCGGTCGCCCGCAGGGTTTCGGCGCCGACCCGAAGCGTGCAGCGCACCAGGGCTTCGAGGAGACCGGCCGCTCCCTCGATCGACGCCAGAGCCCCGCGCCGGTCGAGAGCGAGTTCCATCGCCCGGCCGAGGTCCCGCCGTAGACCCGGATACGCGCGCGCCAGTCCAGAGTCGACGCGGTGGTCTTCGAGCACGCCGAAGAGCCGGCGCAGGAGGCGCCGTTCCTGGAAGCAGGCGAAGAACGTCTCCAGCTCCCCGGGGTGCGCGCGCCACCTCTCGGCCTCGCGCGACGCCAGGCCGGGCACACGCCTCCGCGCCTCGGCGAACTCGAATGCCCAGGTTTCGAACTCGAAGAAGCCGACCTGGTGCATGACGGCGACCTTGTAGAAGCCCAGGTTCTGCCGAGGCTCTGCGAACTCCTCGACCGCATCGGGCAGGAAGAGGGTCCGCCCATCACTCGTGGGCGTCTCCGGTCGGAACTCGCCCTTCAGTGCCGTCAGCGGTTGAAGGTGGAAGTAGCGGCCCGAGATTCCCTGAGCGAAGAGCGAGAGCAGGCGCTGGGCCTCGACGAGATTCACGCTGGACGCCGCCGCTTCCATCGGAACCTCAGGGAAGCAGAACGTCGACGATTTCGTTGATCGCCTGCACGACCTCCTCGTCGTCGGTGACGGCGCGCGCCACGGCCAGCTCGCAGGCGCGCCGCGGCTCGATGCCGCGTGCGATCAGCTTCGCGGCGTAGATCAGCAGGCGTGTGCTGACTCCCTCTTCGAAGCCATGCTCCCGCAGATTGCGCACGCGCTCACCGACCACGCTCAGCCGCTCGGCCGACGCCTCATCGACGCCGCTCTCGCGGACGATGATTCGCGTCTCGCGCTCGACGTCGGGGTAATCGAAATCCAGACTGACGAAGCGCTGGCGCGTGCTGGGCTTGAGATCCTTCAGCACGCTCTGATAGCCCGGGTTGTAGGAGATGACCAGCAGGAAATCGGGGTGGGCATCGAGCGTCTCACCGAGCTTCTCGACGGGCAGCATGCGGCGGTGATCGGTCAGCGAGTGGATCAACACCGTCGTGTCCTTGCGCGCCTCGACGATCTCGTCCAGATAGCAGATGGCTCCCTCGCGCACCGCGCGCGTCAGCGGGCCGTCCATCCAGATCGTCTCGTCTCCGGCGAGGAGGTAGCGCCCCACCAGGTCCGTCCCGGTCAGGTCCTCGTGGCAGGCGACGGTGATCAAGGGAGTCTCGAGCCGGCCGCGGGGTTCGGCGGCCTCCTGGCCCCGGTAGAGGTGCCAGGTGACGTGCTCGACGAAGCGCGTCTTCCCACAGCCCGTCGGTCCCTTGAGCAGCACCGGCAACCGCTCCTGGTACGCGGCAAGGAAGACCGCTACCTCGTCAGCTACGGGGAGGTACCAGGGCTCGGCCATCAGACGATGATCTGCAATGCCACCCGGTACCGACTCACGTTTCAGCGCGCTCTTGCTCATCAGGCTGGGAAGCTTATCCGATCCCGCGCTTCTCCGGGGACGAGGCAAGGGGCATCGGCGTCCCTACCGAGAATCCCCTCGGGGCAGTATTCTGGACGGGCGATCGAGAGGGGGCAAGGAGTGAACCAAGCCATGCGTCTCCACGGCAACTGGAGCTACCCCACCTCGATCCGTTTCGGGGCCGGCCGCATCCGGGAGCTTCCCGCTGCCTGCCGCGAGCTGGGGTTGCAGCGCCCGATGCTGGTGACCGATGAGGGGCTGCGTACGCTGCCCATGTTGGCGTCCGCCGTAGCTTCCTGTCGTGACGCCGGCCTGGGCTGCGAAGTCTTCAGCGACGTGCAGGCCAATCCGGTGGCCGACAACGTCACCGCCGGTGTCGCAGCCTACCGCGAGGGAGCGCACGACGGCGTAATTGCATTCGGTGGGGGTTCGGGCCTGGATGCGGGCAAGGCCATTGCCCTGATGGTTGGCCAGGACCGGCCGATCTTCGATTTCGAGGACCGCGAGGACTGGTACACGCGGGTGAAGGTGGCCGGGATGGCGCCCGTGGTGGCGGTGCCGACCACCTCGGGCACCGGCTCGGAGGTCGGCCGCGCCTCGGTGATCACCGACGTCGGCGATCACACCAAGAAGATCATCTTTCACCCGAAGATGTTGCCATCCATCGTGATCGCCGATCCGGAACTGACGCTGGGCCTGCCGCCGCAGATCACCGCCGCGGTCGGCATGGACGCGTTGTCGCACAACCTGGAAGCCTTCTGCAGCCCCGGCTACCACCCGATGGCCCAGGGCATCGCGCTGGAGGGCATCAAGCTGATCCACCAGTGGCTGCCGGTCGCCTACCGAGACGGTGCAAGCCTGGAGGGGCGGGCGCAGATGATGGCGGCGTCCGCCATGGGCGCGACCGCGTTTCAGAAGGGCCTCGGTACCATGCACAGCCTGTCGCACCCGGTCACCGCCGTGCTGGGAGCCCACCATGGTCTGACCAATGCCGTGGTGATGCCCTACGTGCTGCAATTCAATCGCGACGCGATCGCAGCCAAGATGGAGGAACTCGCCCGGTACCTGGACCTGCCCGAGATCTCCTTTGCGGGGGTGCTGGACTGGATCGTGTCGCTGCGTCGGGAGCTGGGGATTCCCGAGACCCTTTCCGACCTGGGCGTGACGGAGGATCTGGTCGACCGCCTGGCGCCCATGGCGGCTGCCGACCCATCCACAGCCAGCAATCCGCGTCCGTGCACGGCGGTCGACATGGCAGGCCTGTACCGCCGCTGCATTCGTGGCGAGCTGGAGAGAGACGCAGGCTAGGACTTCTCCAGGATGTGGATGGTCATGGCGGCCTCGCCGGCGCCGACCGTTCCGCCGCCGTTCTCGGTCATGGCGAGTCGCTGGTTCTTCACCTGCCGCTCCCCGGCCTCTCCTCGGAGCTGGGTCACCAGCTCGTAGATCTGTGCCAGACCAGAGGCGCCAATGGGATGTCCCCTCGAGATCAAGCCACCGCTGGGATTGACCGGGATCTTCCCCTCCAGTGCCGTGTCGCCCCTCTCTGCCATGACGCCGCCCTCACCCCTCGGACAGAAGCCGAGGGCTTCCATGACGGAGATCTCGCCGAAGGCAGTGGCGTCGTGAACCTCCATGACATTGATGTCTTCCGGCCCGACGCCGCTGATCTCGAACGCCTTCTTCGCGGCGCGCTCGCTGATGTCGCCGGCCCCGGTTCTCTTCCCACCCTCGAGGACAGAGGCTGCGATGCGGATCGCCCTCGCGGAGGGGTGTCGCTTCAGAAACGATTCGTTGCAGATGATGGCTGCGGCAGCGCCATCACCGATGGGTGCGCACATGGCCCTGGTCAG
The DNA here is from genome assembly GCA_963766175.1 of uncultured delta proteobacterium. GTDB lineage: Bacteria > Myxococcota_A > UBA9160 > UBA9160 > UBA6930 > CAVXZE01. The sequence continues at coordinate 123,667 of CAVXZE010000032.1, read as the reverse complement.
CGGATACGCCACGACACGGTCGTTCAGCACCTGCTCTACCGTCTGCGGGAAATTGTATTGAGCCAGGGGGTTCTTCGTCGAGTTATTGTGATTCTTGGCGGCGACGCAGGCGAGCTGCCTCTGCGTGGATCCGTAGGCCTCCATGTGGGCGCGGGCGCCGGCCGCATAGAAGTCCATGAATGCCGAGTGACCACCGGCCTTCGCCGGTTGACCCTCAGCGCTCTCCGCCTGTCCGGCTGCCTGTCTCTTCTTCTGCTCTGCCTCCCGAAGCTCGGCGACTCTCGCAGCCATCTCCTGCACGTCGGTACCGGCGATGAAGCTCTGCATGACCTTCGCCCGGTCTTCGTTGTACTGCTTCTCCACACCCATGGCCAAGGCGCAGTCGTAGAGCCCCGCCTTGATCGAAGTCCAGGCGGCGTGAAGGGCGGTGCTGGCACTGGCGCAGGCATTCTCCACGTTGGTGACGGGGATGCCCTGCAGCCCGTTCGCCGTCAGCGCGACCTGTCCGCGAATGGAGTGCTGGAAATCGTACAGGCCCCACATGGTGTTGGAGAACCACGCCGCCTGGATGTCGTCACGAGTGAGATCGCAGTCCTTGAGCACTTCCTCCAGCACCAGGCCTGCCATGTCCTTGACGCTTCTCTCCAGGAACTTCCCGAACTTGGTCATTCCTACGCCGAGAATGTAGACGTCATCGCTCATCTCAATGATCCTCCTGGGAGTGGTCTGGTCCAGCTGCGTCGGGCGCCCCGCGGCCTGCTACCTGATCATCGCACAACCAGCCGAGTCAAGCCGCAGGGGCTCCCAAGACCTCGCGATGGTTTGCGCGCTCCACCCTTCGGCGCGTCCGGATCTCCAGCAGGGGGTCGAGTCCGTTCTCCTCGAAAAGCTCCGCGACCGAGCGACGATCGTCGGCGGGCATGGAATTGCAGGCATCCTGCAGGCGCTGGAGCAGGAAGATCCGGTAGGGCTGTGCCAGGGCATTGATGCTGGCTCCGCGAAACTCGAAACGACAGAGTCCGAGACCTCGCTCGAGGATGGCACCTGCTTCGACGTCCTCCTGGGCCTCCAGCCAGTCGTCGAAGAAGCGGGCAGTGGCCTCCGTCTCGGGAACCAGGTCCTCGGCGGCGTGGCGAAGGATCGCCTTCAGACTGTCGGGGATCTGGTCGTTCTCGAAGAAATCGATGATCTCGGTGCTGTCCTGGATGATCTCTCCATCCGGTGTCTCGATGGTCGGAATGATCATGCGACCGATCTTCGGGACGATCTCCTTCAGAAAGCGCTGGCTGCCCGGCACGATCTCCAGGTATTCGATGTTCTGCTTGATCAGATAGGAGCGGGCCTTTCCCGTGTAGAGCGAGGCTCGCATTCCGTACAGGGTGTAGGTGCCGGTCGGGTTCCTACGGGACATGGCTCACCTCCGCACCGACCATCTCCTCGACGATCTCTCTCACGGTGAGCACCTCGTCGATCAGTCCGACGATTTCACCGGCTGGAAGGGCACCCGCTGAGAAATCGCCGCCGATCCAGGAGGCCTCGAGGCTCCCCCCGCCAAATCCGCCTCCACCGATCTTGCCGGAGCTCAGGGCTTCCTCCACCAGGGGCGTTCGCAAGGCCCGAACCTGGAAGCGACCCATATTGAGAAGTCCGGTGCCGGTTTCAGTCGATTCGAGGATCGCGGTCTTGTACTTCTCGTGAGCCACGCACTCGCGACAGGCGATGAATCGCGTCCCGACTTGCACGCCCTCCGCTCCCAGGGCCAGCGCCGCGCGATACGCCCGGGAGTCGCCGATGCCTCCGGCGGCGATCACCGGGACGTCCACCGCGTCCACTACGGCGGGGACGAGCACCATGGTGGACGCTCCCACCAGCCCTTGAATGCCGCCGGACTCGCTTCCCTCGGCAATGATCGCATCCGCGCCCAGCTGAGCCGCCTTGCGCGCCACGTTGACAGTAGGCACGACTACCAGAGTCTTGATACCCTTCTCCCGGAGCAAGGGGATCAGGGCCTTGGGCGAGCCACCGGAGACGGTGACTGCAGGGATGTTCTCATCCGCCAGGACTTCGGCGAGCTGCAGGGTGTTCGAGTTCATGATTTGCAGATTGGCTCCGAAGGGTCGGTCCGTGAGCTCCTTGGTCGCCCGGATCTGCTGCCGAACCGTCTCGAGGTCGGGTGCGAACGCGGTGGCCAGCAGACCGAAGCCACCGGCCTCCGATACCGCGGCCACCATCTCCGGGTTCGAGATCACGCCCATCGCTCCCTGGATTACGGGGTACTGGCAGCCCAGCAGCTCCGATACTCGCGACATACTTCCCTCCTCGTCCGGGCGGTGGACTTCGACTGCCGGCCGACGCGCCGGAACGAGCCCAACGTAGCCCACCAGCGAGGATCGCTGCTCACCTCGCCCACGATCAGAGAATCAGAGCTCGTGGTATCCTCTGCGATGAACCATGCGAACGGAGGTGTAGATGGACCTTCCCCAGTTCTCGCTCGACGGAAAAGTCGCGCTCGTCACCGGTGGCAGTCGCGGTATCGGTGAAGCCGCCGCCCTGACCCTGGCGCGGGCCGGCGCCGACGTCGCCGTCTCGAGCCGCAAGCTTCCGGACCTCGAACGGGTGGCGAAGGAGGTCGAGAAGCTGGGGCGTCGCGCTCTCCCCGTGGCTGCGCACGTGGGGCGCATGGACCAGATCCAGCCGCTGGTGGACCGGGTGGTGGGCGAACTCGGATCACTCGATATCCTGGTGAACAACGCCGGCACCAACTTCTTCTCGCCCGCCATCGACATGAAGGAGCGCGCCTGGGACTCGGTCTTCAACCTGGACCTGAAGGGTCTCTTCTTCCTCAGCCAGGCTGCGGCGCGTGTGATGCGCGAGAAGAGCGACGGCCGGATCGTGAACGTCTCCTCGATGAGCGGCTACCGGGTGCAGGTTTCCACCGGACACTACTCCATCGCCAAGGCCGGCGTGATTATGGCGACCAAGGTGATGGCGCTCGAGTGGGCGGAATACGGCATCCGGGTCAACTGCGTCGCGCCGGGTGCGGTCGGGACGCGTCTTTACGACTCCATCTTTTCGCTACTGCCGGACGAGCAGTCGCAGCAGGCCAAGGAGGCCGCGCGCCAGCGCATCCCGATGAAGCGCGTCGGGGACCCCGGCGAGATCGCTGACGCCATTCTGTTCCTGGCCTCGGATGCCTCGAGCTACATGACGGGCCAGTCCTTTGCCGTCGATGGCGGGGCCCTGCTCAGTTAGTGCTTCGCGTTCAGGAGGCCGCCCGGAGCGCGTTCGCAGCGGGGGATGGTCAAATCGGGGGGCGGTTGTTCTCGCCGTAGCCGGTCAGCTCCGCGTAGCCCTCACCGGCGCGCTGACCGTCCTCTCCGTACAAGGTGACGGCCCCTTCCCAGTAGGTCATGCCGACGCCGGCGTGGCTCTGGTTCTCCTGATCCGCGAGATCCGGCTCGATCGTCAAACGGAGCTTCTCGGACGGGACTTCGACGGTCCAGGCCGCGGGATAGACGATTCCGGTTTCGGGGCTCTTCCAGGTCGATGTAGCGTTGAGCTTCCAATCGGCCCCGCTCAGGTACCGGACCTCACCGTCCGGCGATACCAGCGTCCCCTTGCCATAGTCGATGGCGCCGTCCTTGGTTCGCAATTCGTAGAGCATCAGGTCGCGGCCGTCGTCGAGTCTCAGGCCGAACCAGTCCCAGCCGGTCTGCTCTTCGGTCAACTGGTTGGAGCTGAACTCCTTGTCCATCCAGCTGACCCCTTCGACCTCCCAGCTCTCTCCGTCGATGGTGATCGCTCCCCGGGTCTTCAGGCGGGTGAAGCTGTAGTACATGCTGGCCGCCCCCGGCTCGTCCGACTTGCGACTGAATCCGCCGGCTCCCTGAAAAACGGGAGGATCGGAGAATGCGGTACTGAGATCGAGCGCGATGCCCTTGGCGTGATCGAGCATCTGAAACTCGAATCCGTCTCCTTTCCATCGGAGCTTCCAGGTACCGTCCGTTCCCAGGGGCGCGAGACTCCACGCGATCAAGGGATCGGGGTGGTCGCTGAACTGCGCGAGGAACGGTGCCTCGCGGTAGAGCACCTCGCTGAAACGATGCTCGCCGGCCGCCTTGTCGGTGATCGCGGCGTGACCCATCAGCAGGTTGGCGGCATCCCAATCGGAGGCGAGGCCCGAGACACCCGGATAGAGGCCGACCCGGAAGATGACGAACTGGTAGCCGAAGCGGCGTTGCGGCATGTCGCGCGACGCCAGGTTCCCCGTGAAGTACCACCACTCGTTGCGGAAGGCGCGGTGGACCCAGTGATCCCGTGGAAACGACCACTCGTAGCCCGGACTGGCGGAGACCCATCGCTGTTTTGTTTCGGGATCCGCAGCTCGAGGGGGTCCTGGCGCCAGGATGACCGCCAGGAAGCACAGCGCAGCGACGAGCGCGTGGCGGGTCAAGTCACTCCGCCGATGGCTCCAGGGTCTTGTGAGTGCCATCACAGTAGGGCACGTTCTTGGTGTGCTTGCACATGCACAGCCACTTCTTCTCGGAGCTGTCAGCGGTGAAGACGTGTGGTTTGAACGGGCTCCCCTGATGCGCGCCGTCACAGAAAGGCTGATCCTGGGAGCGCCCGCACATGCAGAAGGCGTATTTCTTCCCCGCCTCCAATTCAACGACTGCGGGTTTCCTTCCGGCGACACGAACTTCTTCGTTGCTCATTGTTCCCTCGGTCATCGAAATCCTGTAGCAATGTAATATCCAAAGCCCCGCAGGGACGCAACCGCCAGATGTCGCAGAGGGGGTAGCATAGGCGCTATCGAATGCGAGCGAAGCCTTTCGCGACTGAGCGGATGAGCATCTCCCGGATGAATGATAACGAAAAATACTCTTTGAAATGTCCCGTGTGCTCGAAGGAGTACTCTCCGGCGAGCGATCCGTTCACCTGCACGCAATGCAATGCGCCCACCGTAGTTGCGATGAACACCGATCGAGCGGCACCCTTCGAACCTTCGAACGAACCCTCGATGTGGCGCTACTTCGACCTGCTTCCTTTGAGCGACAAGGCGTCGGTGGTATCGCAGGGCGAGGGACAGACCCCTCTGAGGGCATCTCCGAGGCTCGCCGACCAGCTGGGCGTGGGCAGCCTCTTGCTCAAGAACGAGACCATGAATCCCACGGGCTCCTTCAAGGACCGTCAGGTCTCGCTCGGTATCTCCAAGGCCAAGGAGTCCGGAGCCCGCACGCTGGCTGTGATCTCCTCGGGAAACGTCGCAGCCTCCGCGGCCTCCTACGCGGCAATCGCCGGACTGAAATGCATCCTATTCGCCCCGTACAACGCCCCCGAGGAGAAACTGGTGCAGGCGAGGATGTACGGGGCTTCCTTCGTCAAAGTCAGGACGCTGTCCTCGAGCCGGATTTTCGAGCTCGTAGCACAGGCATGCGCCCAGAAGCACTGGTACCTGCTCTCCACGGCGGGGCTCTACAACCCCTATCACGTGGAAGGCGCAAAGACCATCGCATATGAGCTGGTCCAACAGTGCCCCTCGATGCCCGATTGGGTGATCGCGCCCGTCGGGGGCGGGGGCCTGGTCGGGGCGCTATGGAGAGGGTTCACCGAGCTGGTTTCAATGGGCGAGCTGCACAGGCCCCCGGCGATCGTGGGAGTTCAGTCGGCGATGTGCACGCCGCTCGTCGATGCGATCGAGAAGAATCTCTCAGCCGCCGAGGTCGTCGCGAATCCGGTGGAGGTCGGAGACACGATTGCCGGTGCGATCGCCGACGACATCCTCTTCGATGCCTATACGGCCCTGCCCGCCATCCGGGAGAGCGGCGGCACGGCAGTCAGCGTCACGGACCAGGAGATGCTCGAGGCTGAAACGCTGCTCGCGCGCACGTCCGGCATCTTTGCCGAGCCGGCCAGCGCCTCGACCATCGCAGCGATCCGGAAGCTGCGCGAGTCGGACGCGATCGACGAGGGTGACTCCATCTGCTGCATCATCACGGGATCGGGGTTCAAGGACATGGCTTCGGCGAAGAGGCTGGTGCCGGCTCCAGCGCAGATCGATGCGACCCAAGAGGCGATCCTGGGATTGGAGTAGGGAAAGTAGGGAAACCAGGCCAGGTATGCGGGTCCGCCGCGATCAGAGATTCTCGCGGCTCAGCTCCGTGGCCGGCGTGCGGCTGGCGCGGAGCGCCGGATAGAGGCTGGCCAGCACCGAGGCCAACACGATCGTTGCGGCCTGCTCGGCCAGGGCACCCCAGGGCCAGTGGAAGGCGATGGTCCACCCGAAGTAGGCCCGATTGATGATCAGGATCAGGATCAAGGCCAGAGCCACGCCGCCGCCGGCTCCCATCGCCAGACCGAACAGCGCCATGCCCAGGCCCTTTCCGAGAAAGACGCGGAAGATCTGGCGGCGCCGGGCGCCGAGTGCACGGTAGAGCGCCAGCTCGGAAATCCGCTCGTGCGCGAGCACGATGAGGGTCAGTGTGATGCCGCAGACGGCGATCAGCAGGCTGATGGCCTGCAGGAGCCGTGTGACGGCGAAGGTCTGATCGAAGATCCTGAACACGTCCTCCCGCAGGCTTTGCTCGCTACGAATCACCAGGGGCAGGTCGGCGTAGCGCCCCTTGAGACTGTCTACGAACCCTTCCGGGTCGACGCCGTCCGCGAGATACAGGCCGACGTTGTTGACCGGACCGGGGCCGAAGGCGCGCTCCAACGTACCGAGGTCGGTGGCGGCCGCGCCCGCTTCGTTGCTGTAGTCGTAGAAGATCCCGGCGACGGGGAAAGCCAACTCCCCCTCTGGTCCGGCCACGAGCAGGGTGCTGCCCACGCCGAGACCGTCCTTGCGGGCGAGCGGCTCGCTGACGATCACCGCACCTTCCTCGCGGCAGCGCCGCAGCGCCTCTCCCAGATCTCCTGCGATCAGCTCGAACTGGCCCAGATCCGCGGACAGACTCATGTCGACTCCGGCCAGTGAGATGCGGCGATCTCCCGAGTAGACGCGGAGTTGCCGCAGCCGATCCATCTGCGCGACGCCGGGTAGCGAGCCGAGCTCGCGCACCAGGGCGTCGTCCAGTGTGGCCGCGCTGTGGGCCCGTCCCCAGGACTCGGTGGAGATGTAGATGTCTGCGTTCACCGTGGCGTTGATCCAGATCTCGACGGTGCGCCGGAAGCTGCCAATCATCAGTGTGATGCCGATCAGCAGGCTCACGGCGACGGCCAGGGCGGCGACGGCGAAGGAAGTGGTTTGCAGGCGCAGGCCGAGCGCCTTCATTCCGTAGAGCAGCCCGAAGTGGCGCGTCGTCATCGCCCGGGTCATCTGCTTGACGACCCAGGGCGTCATCAGGGGCAGGCCGATCAGCAGTGTCACGCCGAGGGCGAAGCCGCCCGGACGCCAGTCGCGGCCGATGCTGAGGTATCCGGTGAGGCCGAGCCCCAGCACCAGACAGCCGAGCAGGAACAGGCGGAATGCCCCGGCGCCGGAGCGTTCCTGCAGGGTGTAGGCGAGCAGCAGAGATCGCGCGTCGCGGCGGCTCACCTCCAGAGCCGGAAGCAGTGCGCCCCCCAGGGCGCCGCCGACACCGATGGCCGCTGCCGTTGCGTAGAGCCAGAGGGGAAGCTGCAGCGTCTCGATCGCCTCCAGGAGGTACAAGTTGGTCAGAGTGCCGCTGACCCGTTCCACGCTGAGAGAGGCGACCCCGTATCCGAGGGGCAGCCCGAGCAATACGCCGATGGCGCCGAGCAGGGCCACCTCGCCGAGGATCAGGCCGAGCATCTGGCCTCGAGTGGTGCCAACAGACCGCAGGAGGCCGAACTCATTGCGCCTTCGAACCAGCGAGGCCTGGGTGCTGGAGTAGATGAGAAAACCGCCCACGAAGAGACTCACCAGGCTGAGGGCCGTCAGGTTGAGGCGAAACGCGCCGAGCAGACCGGACGCCTCCTGCCGCCGCTGCTCGGGGGTGAGCACCTGCACCGTGGGCCCGAGGGTCCCCGAGAGACGCCTCTTGACCTGCTCGGGATCCGATCCCTCCCGCACCTGCACGTCGATCTGATGGATCACGCCTCTGCCCCCGAAGGCGCTCTGTGCCTGAGCGATGTCCATGACGACCATGCGGCTGTTGGCCAGCGGGCTGGTGCGGCGGAAGTCGACGAGCGCTCCCACTTGCAGGGTGGTGCGCCGGGAGCCGCTCGACACCTCGAAGAGGTCACCGACGCGCCAACCCTGCTGGGCGGACAGCTCCGGAGAGACGGCGACCCAGCCGGGTTTCCAGAGCGGGCCCGAGGTGGTCTCCGGAGTCTCCCGCCAGGGGATCTGCATGGGCGCGAACAGATCGAGACCCAGGATCTGGAGGTAGATCCCGTCTCGTCCGGCCAGGGCGACGTCGAGGCGGTAGAGAGGCCAGGCCCCCGCGACGCCCGGGTCGGCCAGGACCCGCGGGTAGAGGGTCTCGGAAATCGTCGGTGTCCGTCCCAGGATCGTGAAGTCGGCATCTCCGCTGATTGCACGCATGCTTCCCGCGAAGGCTCCGAGTGCATTGCGGTTGATGATCTGGATGGAGAGAACCGACGCGACACCCAGGGCTACGCCGAGCACGCTCAGGAGGAAGAGCGCCCGGCCGGCTCCGAAGTGTGCAGCCAGAGATTTGAGGAAATATCGGATCACGTCTTTTCGAGGACGCCGCTGTGAAGGCTCCAGGTCTGATCGGCCAGCGCCGCGAGCTCGCTGCTATGCGTCACGTAGATCAGCGTGCTCGCCTCGTCTTCGACGAGCCGCAACAGCAGATCCATCACGCGGCGGCCGGTCTCATCGTCCAGGTTCCCGGTGGGCTCGTCGGCGAGAAGGAGGCTGGGGCGGCGCAGCATCGCCCGGCAGATCGCCACGCGCTGCATTTCACCGCCACTCAGCTTCTCGACGGTTTCGCCCGCCCGATCGCGGAGACCGACACGTTCGAGCAGCTCCTGAGCCCGCGGCTCGTAGATCCTCTTCTGTTCCCCGGCGATCAGTGCGGGAAGCGCCACGTTGTCCAGCACGTCGAGGTGCGGCAGCAGATGGAAGAACTGGAACACCAGGCCGATCTTCTCCCGGCGCTGGAGCGTCCGCTCCCGGTCGCTCAGCTCGTTCAGGCTGCGGCCGAGAATCGAGATCTGACCGCGGCTGGGCTCGTCGATTCCCGCCGCCAGGTGCAGAAAGGTCGACTTGCCGCTCCCACTGCGCCCAATGATGGCGACCTTGCTTCCCTGTTCGACGCGAGCCGTCACGTCGTTCAAAGCGTGAAGCTCCCGTCCATCCAGCTGCGGATAGCTCTTCCAGATCCCGTCGAAGCGGAGCGCATCATGGGGCATCGAGGCGTTCTCCTGTCGGCTGGAGCGGCGGTCGGGGTGAGAGGAACCAGTCTCCACGGCGAAACGCTAGGCCTCTTCGGGTGGGATGGCGTCGGCGCGTTTCAGAAAGTCGATGACGGCCGCATCGAAGGCGTCGGCGGCCTCGATGTTGACGGCGTGGCCGGCGTCGACGGCCACCACCTCGAGGTGGGGCAGGTGGCGTTCGGCGAAACGCCGCTGGGCTTCGAAGCGCGAGTCGCGCTCGCCGCAGACCAGCAGGGTCGGCACGCGGTTTTCCCTGATCCGCTCACGAACGGGAGATTCGGGCACCGTAAAACGGATCGTGTCCGCCACACCCCTCGGATCCAGGAGAGCGGCGTCGGCAACGAGTGCCTCTTGCACGGCGGACGGAAGTCGCCTCGCGTGCAGCGGGTGCAGGGGGATCTTCTCGAGCACGGCGCGGCCTCCTCGCTCGATCGCATCCGCCTGCGTTGCGCCGCCCTCGCGCACCCCCGCGACCCAGTCCGCGTCGGCCAGCGCCGACGTCGAGTTGGTGAACACCTGGCCGAGCAGATGCTCCGGATGGTCGAGGGCGTAGCGCAGCGTGAGGGTGGCTCCCAAGGACTGCCCGCAGACCAGCCATCGCGACGCGCCAAGTCGCTGGCGGAGGGTCTCGAAGGCGGCGACGTACGCATCCGGGTGGTAGAAGCTCGCGTTCTTGGGGGTTGGCGAACGGCCGTGTCCCCAGAGTTCGACCACGACCGGCCGCGTCACCCGGGCGAGGGCCGGAAGGTTCGATTTCCACTGGGCCCGGCTCGAGAGGATGCCGTGCACCAGCAACAGGAAGGGGCCGTCACCCTCGTGGACGTCGCAGTGGAGCTCCATCCGGGCCAACTCAGCGGCCCTCGAAATGGGGGTCCCGCTTCTCCAGGAAGGCGGCGATCCCCTCGGCGACGTCCCGGCTCTTGCGCAACATCTCCAGCACGGCGACCTCGTAGTCGAGGGCCTGGGCGAGATCCCAGTGCCCGAAGCGCTGGAGTCCGCGCTTGGCGAACGCGATGGGAAGGGGGGCATTCCGGGCAATGCGCCCTGCCAGCTCCTCGGTCGCGGACCGGAGCTCGCCGGCCGGGACGACGCGGTTCACCAGACCCAGCCGCAGGGCCTCCGCGGCGTCCACGATCTCGCCGCTCATGATCAGCTCTGCCGCCTTGGCGTACCCCACCAGCCGCGGCAGGAAGTAGATGCCGCCCCAGTCCGGGTGGAGCCCTCGACGCGTAAACACCTGGGCGAAGCGGGCGGTCTCGCTGGCGATGCGGATGTCGCAGGCGAGGGCGAGGTTGCAGCCGCCGCCGGCTGCCACGCCGTTCACCGATGCGATGACCGGCTTCTGCATTTCGTGGATCGCCAGGACGGCCTTGCACATGGGCGGGCGCTCGCTGGTCGCCTGTTTCGAGAGAGCCTGAACCGTCCCATCCGCGAATTCGCGGAGGTCGCCACCCGTGCAGAAGGCCTTGCCTGCTCCTGTGACCACCACGACGCGGATGTCGGCGTTCACTTTGAGCGCCTCGAGGATCTCGACGAGCTGTTGGCGCATCTGGCCGCCGAAGGCATTCATCCTCTCCGGCCGGTTGAGCGTGATGGTCGCTACGTGATCGGCCTCTTCCAGGAGGATCTGCTGCTCACTCATCCTGATTTTCGCCTCTGGTGTCCGACTGAAGGAAAGAGGTCAGTTCTCCCAGAACCCGCCTTACACAGTGTCCTTGTCTTCTCGCGTGGGCCCAGAGAGCCGAGCCCTCCGGGAACCTACCTCTTCCCGCGGCTTCTCGACTCGATCGGGGCGTTCGTCCGCTCCTGTTAGCGCAATCAAAGCAAGCTCTTGATTCGGAAAAACCGCTGGTAAACCGGTAGCATAAAGGTGGCTCGTAGCTCCCGGATCTCGGATTTGCACGGGACTCGCACGGCGAACCAGTCGGCAGCGAAGTATCGGGGCGGAGGGCACTTGCGTGCCGGATCAAGACAGACTCGTAGACTCGCTCACCTGGTGGATCAGGATTCGTGGGACTTTCATTGCCGGGCGGGGTAGGAGGCAATAGATCGGTGCCTGAAGCCATGAACATCGACACGGCCAGCTTCTACAGCGAGGACCACCGCGGATGAGCTTGCGAATCGAGGTCTCCCTACCGGTACGGGAGCTCAAGGACGATCTGGCGGCGATCCGCGACTTCGCCTTGCTGGCCGAGATCGACGTCCTGAGTGGAGGGCGATTGCGCCTTGGCATCGGCGTCGGCAGTAGCCGACGGCTCTCCGCGAGCGGATCGACGGTCATGCGAGGAAGGCAGGCCGGGATCCCGCAGAGATCGGCTCGGAGAGCGGGCTCGGAATCCACGGGCGCACCGAAGAGGAGTGGCTCGGTATCCTGCAGGCGCGGAAGGGCGCGGGCGCGACCCACCTGTGCATGCGGACTCTGGGGGGTGAGCTCGACGCCAAGGGGCATCTCGACGCTCTGACTCGCGTGCAACGCATTCTGGTGGAGGAGGGCCACCTCACTGGCTGAGGTGCGCTGTCTCCACGAAGCGAAGGGCCAGCGAATCCATCGCTCAGGGTCGCAGTGTGGCTCCGAGTCTTTCCTTGAAGCGGCGGTGCAAGTTCTGGATCTGTGAGCCGGCGGGAGCTGGCCGCTTCGGATCCCAAGGCATCCTCCCTCTCGTCGTGCGGGCTCCTTGGTCCACTTCTTGCTAGTGACAAGAGAAGTCCGGAGATGACTCCGGCGTTGTTTGATAAGATATTGTTATCTCATCAAGAAAAGTGCTTGTCAACAACAAGCTCGATGGCTTACGATCCCCCCCTGTGGACCCTCCCAAGGGGTCTCGAGCGTGAGGAGACGCCCATGGCGGATGCGACCTACGATGCGGTGATCATCGGAGCCGGCCACAACGGTCTGGCCCTCGGCACCTACCTCGCCAAGAGCGGCCTGGACGTCGCCATCTTCGAGAAACGGGCAGAGGAAGGCGGCGGGCTGTGCACCGAGGAGCTCACCCGGCCGGGCTTCCTGCACAACGTCCACTGCAACTACCACACCCTGGTGGGCGTCTCTCCCGTCTACGGCGATCTGGAGCTCGAGAAGCACGGGCTGCGCTACGAGAAGCCCGAGGTGCAGATGGGCTCGGTCTTCGACGATGGCACGGCGCTGACCATCCACCGGGACCTGGACAAGACCTGCGCCTCGCTGGCGCGCTTCTCGCAGAAGGACGCCGATACCTTCCGTCGCCTGGTCGAGGAGACGAAGGGGTACATGGACCTGATCCTGACCACCCTGATGTTCACGCCGCCGCTCTCGATGAACGACATCACCAAGGCGCTGGTGGCCTGGGGGGTGGAGGACAAGGCCGAGTTTTTGAGCGTGCACCTGCGCCGCCTCGACATCAACCAGTTCCTGGATCAGCACTTCGAGAACGACAAGGTGAAGGCGCACATTGCCTTCCACACGTCTTTGGGCGGCTACAGCACGGATCGCAAGGGTCTGGCGGTGACCCTGCCGCTGCTGGTGGGGAAGATCGACAACTGGCACGTCTGTGTGGGCGGCTCGCACGCGCTGGCTCACGCGCTCTGGGAGGGCTTTGCCCAGGCCGGCGGCCGCGTCTTTCTCCAGCACGGAGTGGATCGCATCCTGGTCGAGGACGGCAAGGCGGTGGGTCTCGGGCTGGAGGACGGCTCCACCATCCGCGCGCGCCAGCTGGTGGCCAGCTCCATCAACCTGGAGCAGACCTTCCTCAAGATGCTCGACCCCAGTGTGCTCCCCGATGGCTTTGCCGAGGCGGCCGAGGCGTCGCCCCACATGGACTGGTCGTACTTCAGCGTGCACCTGGCCATGACGCAGCCTCCCGAGTACAAGGCGGCGCAGTTCGATCCGGACATCGACCAGGCGTGGGTGGTCAACGTGGGCTACGACAGCCCGGAGGCGATCAACAAGCACTGGAAGACGATACGCTCTGGCAAGCTTCCCACCGCCTGTCCCAACGCGGCGGTCAACTCGCTGTTCGATCCCACCGACGCACCCGAGGGCCACTACACCGGTCTTCTGCGCCACTTCGCGCCCTACAGTCTGAGCCCGGGGGGTCCCGAGGCGTGGGACCAGATGGCCAAGGAGTTCGCGGTGAGCTGCATCGAGAAGTGGCAGGAGGCGGCGCCCAACTTGAAGAACGGCGCGATCCTCGACTGGGCCACCTACTCGCCTCTGGACATCAGCCGGCGCATTCCCAACATGGTCCAGGGTGACTGGATGGGCGGTCTGATCGACCTGGAGAACATGCTGGACCAGCGGCCGTTCCCGGAGCTCTCCCAGTACCAGACGCCGGTGAAGAGCCTCTACATGTGCGGGGCCACCCAGCACCCGCACGGCTTCATCACCTTCGCCCCGGCGTACAACGCGCTTCAGGTCATCGCCGACGACTACGACCTGGAGCGTTGGTGGAGGTAGGGCGGTGGTGGTCGAGAACTCGAGGAAGCTGCCGCCGGAAGAGCGCGGTCCTGGCGGCGGCGGTGTTCCTTCTACTGCGCTCATGACGGAGGTCGAAGATGTCGGACGCTAGCTACGACGTGGTGCTGATCGGCGGCGGCCACAACGGACTCTGCGCGGCTGCCTACCTGGCCCGGGCGGGCCAGAAGGTGGGCGTGTTCGAGAGCCGTCACGAGGAGGCGGGTGCCGTCCATACCTCGGAGGCCACCGTTCCGGGCTTCTGGCACAACCTCCATGCACAGTACATGGAGTTCATCGACTATATGCCGTTCTACCACGACTTCGATCTTCCGAAGTTCGGGGCGCGCATGATCAAGCCGGAATGCCAGGTCGGGATGACCTTCGCCGATGGGAGGCCCCCGCTGCTGATCTACCTGCCGGAGCTGGAAGAGAAGACCCACGCCAGCATCGCCCGCCACTCGAAGCACGACGCGGACCGGTTCAACGAGATCCGGCGCAAGGTGATGGCCGTGGACCGGCATCTGGCGGCCGTGCTGTACACGCCGCGCGACGTGGATGCCACCCGAGGGGCACTTCTGAATCTGTGGCTGGATCTCGGCTTCGAGCTCGGCGACATGCAGAAGACGGTCAAGCAGTTGATCGACGAGAACTTCGAGAGCACCGAGCTGCGGGGGACCCTCTACCGACAGGCCCTGGAGTGGGGTGTCGACCCGCACAAGGGTAACGGAGTCTCCTTCATATTCAGCGTCTTCTGGCTCTGCGGGATGCACTACATGTCGGTGGGCGGCACCCATATGCTGGGCCACGCCATGGCCAGCGCCGCTCTAAACGCGGGAGTGGATCTCCGCTACAACCACCGGGTCCGCCGCATCCTGATGCAGGGCGACCGGGCGTCCGGGATCGAGCTCACCGACGGTCGCCAGATCGAGGCGAAGATCGTGGTCTCGAATCTCGACGTGAAGCAGACCTGCATCGATCTCCTGGGTCCTGGAAACGCCACGCCCGAGGTCCTCGAGTTCATCGACAACTGGCGGTTCGGTCCGGAGCACTGTCTGGGGACGCCGTCGTTCGCGCTTCACGAGCCTCCCGACTACAAGTCGGCCCGGCACGATCCGGACATCAACCGCTGCTTCTACACCATCGTCGGGTACGAGACCGCGGAGGAGGTATCCGAGTACATTCTCGACGCGATGGGGGGGCGCCCGCCGAAGCTTCCCGCCGCCGGCATCTGGGTGAACACGCTCTGGGATCCGAGTCAGGCCCCGCCGGGCAAGCACGCCATGAACGGCTGGTACTTCTTCCCCCGCGCATCCGATCTGACCCCGGCCGAGTGGGACGAGCTGAAGCGGACCTACAACGGCCGCTTCCTGGCACTCTGGGAGAAGTACGCACCCAACATGACGCGGGACAACGTGATCGCCGACGCCCTCTACACGCCCTACGACATCGAGCAGGAGATGGGCATGCTGGAGGGGGACTTCGGCCATGGACGACCCAAGACGCCCGTCTATATGGACATGGACGCGGAGGGGGACCGTTCCGTAGGAATGATCCGGACCGGGACCGAGGGGCTCTATCTGTGCGCGGGCAACGGCGTCAGCGCCGGACCCGGCTACAGCGCCTTCAAGGCGATCGCGCAGGACTACGACCTTCCCAAGATCTGGGAACGAGACGACCGCATCTACTGAGACTGCTGAGAGAAGGTGGCATGCCCGACATCTACACGACCGAGTGGTACGACGAGCTGAAGGATCTGCTGAACCGCAACCCGGACATGGAGAAGAGCGCCCCCAAGGGTCCGCTCAAGGTGCTCGGCAGGCTGTTCGGCGACGGCCGCTCCCCCTATCTGAGCGAGGGAGAGCAGCGTTTCTTCGTCGTGCTTCTGGACGACGGGAAGTGCACGGAATACTACGAGGTGGAGGAGGCGCCGCCCCGCAAGGAGTTCGACTTCATCTTCGAGATCCCCGCCGCCATCTTCGAGGAAGTGGCCGCCGGGATCGTCGACCCGGTGGAGGTCGGCCTCAAGGGCACCATCAAGATCACCGGTGACATGCGCATCCTGATCCGTCACGCGGACCTGGTCAACGTCGTGCAGGAGGTCTACCAGCGAGAGGTGAAGACCACCTGGCCGAACGGCCAGCCTCCGTACGGGGATTGAGTCTCAACGTTTCACCTGCCCTTGTAGACGGGATCTCGCTTCTGCATGCGGGCCGTGACGGCTTCGATGAAGTCCTCGCTGCCAATCGACTGGTTGAGGGCGATGTTCTCTTCATCCAGCGCCCTCTGGATCTCTCCGTCGAGCTGCCGGTGAAGGGCCCGCTTCGTGAGTCTGACCGCCATGCCGGGGCCCCCGGGTGGAATCAGCTTCAGCGCGGCCTCTCGGGCGAGGGCAAGCAGGTCGTCGTGGGGAACCACTTGGTTGATCAGGCCGAGCTCGTACGCCCGTGCGGCGGGGATGTCCTCCCCGAAATACATGAGCTGCTTGGTTCGCTGCATTCCGATGAGTCGAGGCAGGATGAATGTACTCGCGAGCTCCGGGGCGATGCCCAACCGGACGAAGGGCATTCTGGCCCATGCGTGCTCCGACATGTAGATGAGATCTGCGCAGCTCAGGACCATCGTGAAGGCGCCACCGATGGCCAGGCCGTTGACGGCAGCGATCACCGGTTTGTCCAGGTACCAGAGCTTGAGGACCAGCTTCTTCTGGGCAATGTCCGTGGAGTCGATCTGGTCCAGGAGGTCCTGAGGGACGTCTTTGGCGGCGTTGGGATCGAAAGCGGCGCCGCTGGAGAATGCCTCTCTGGTGGGGTCGGGATTGTTCGGATCCTTGGCGCCGGTCATGATCATGGCATGGGCCGTATCGTCCTTCTCGAGAATGTCGACGGCCCACCACAGCTCCAGGAAGGTATAGGCGCTCAGCGCGTTTTTCCGTCTGGGCGTGTTCATCGTCACGGTGACGATGCCGGTCTCTTCTTCCTTCTGGTACAGGATGTCCTTGAATTGCTCAGCCTTCATGGATCTGCCTTCCTCGAGTTCAGCTTGGTGCGCCTAACTGTCGCCATCCAGTCGGATCCCGATCAGCAGGAGAGAGATGGAAAGGATGGCCAGCAGGGCGATCTTCATGGTCATGCGCGGTGGTTTACGATGCTGCCGGTGCGGAACTGCGCCAGGAAGTCGTGCGGGAAGCCGAGCTCGATCTGGCTGACCTCGTCGAGCCGGGCCTTGTCGTCCGGATCGAGCTCGAAGTCCAGACAGCCGAGGTTGTCGTCGAGCTGCTCGCGGGTCTTGGCGCCCACCAGAGGCACGATCACGCCTTGACCCTGGCGTACCCAGTTGAGCGCTACCTGGGCAGGCGTGCGCCCCAGCTTCTCGGCCAGCTTCACCACCTCGGCGGCGATTCCGATGTCCCGGTCCTTGATCTGGCCTCGTAGTGCGGCGCGTCCCTTGGTCTCCACGTCGCGGTTGTACTTTCCCGTCAGCACGCCCGAGCCGAGCACGTCCCAGGGAGTCACGGTCAGATCGAGCTCCTTCGCCATCGGGAGCAGCTCGCGCTCGACGGCGCGGTCGAGGAGGCTGTAGCGAATCTGGAGACCGACGAACGGCGTCCAGCCGCGCAGGGTGGCCAGGGTGTTGGCTCGCGCCACTTCCCAGGCGGGTGTATCGGAGATACCGATGTAGAGGACCTTCCCCTGGCGAACCAGATCGTCCAGGCCACGCATCACCTCCTCGATCGGAGTGGTGAAGTCGCGCGCGTGCACCCAGTAGAGGTCGAGGTAGTCGGTGTCCAGGCGCTTCAGGCTGGCGTGAACCGAGTCCATCATGTTCTTGCGGTTGTTGCCGCCCGCATTCACATCGCGACGGCGGGTGGCACCCGTGTACTTGCTGGCGAGGACGATCCGATCGCGATCGCCGGCGAGAAACTCGCCGAGGAACGACTCGCTTCGCCCGCCTGCGTAGAGGTTGGCGGTGTCTATGAAGTTTCCGCCGGCCTCGCGAAAGCGATCGTAGACGCGCCGGCTCTCCTCCTTCTCGGCGCCCCAGTCCTTGTTGCCGAACGTCATGGCGCCGAGCCCGAGCTCGGACACGCGCAGTCCACTGTTGCCCATGAGCCGATATTTCACAATGGCACCTCCTCTCGGGGCTGCTACGAAATGCTTCGCCCGCCATCGACTTCGAGGCAGACGCCGGTGATGAAGGCGGCGTCGTCCGAAGCGAGAAAGAGCACCGCGTTCGCTACGTCCAGGGGCTCGGCCAGGCGTCCCAGGGGAATCCCCTCGATCAGGCCCTTGCGGATCGGTTCGGGTACGGCATCCACGCCGAGTGCACCCTTGAAGAAGGCCGTATCCGACGCGACCGGGTTGACGGCGTTGACGCGGATCCTGTAGGGAGCGACCTCCATTGCCAGCCCCCGGGTCATGGTCACCACCGCGCCCTTGGTGGCGTTGTAGGCGGTGACGCCCGGGCGCGGCGCCACCGCGCCGATAGAGGCGGTATTGACAATCACCCCGCCGCCCCGCTTCTGCAAGGCGGGGACTGCGTACTTGGCTCCCAGGTAGACGCCCTTGGTGTTGACCGCGAAGACCCGGTCGTATTCCGCTTCGGGGAGGTCCCAGAGCGGCATCATGCGGTGGGAGAAGCCGGCATTATTGACGAGGATGTCGAGGCCGCCGTATTCCGCGACGGCGGTGTCGATCATCGCCTTCACCTGGTCGGCCTGGGAGACGTCGGCCCGCGCGAAGAGGGCGGCGCCGCCCGACTCCAAGATGTCCGCGGCGACCTCCTTGCCGCCGACCTCGTCCACATCGGCCACCACCACGCTGGCGCCCTCGGCGGCGAAGCATTTCGCAATGGCCGCGCCGAACCCCGAGGCGGCCCCTGTCACGACTGCAATCTTGTCCGGGAATCGCATTCTCTACCTCAAAGTTTGATGGTCACGCATTTGACCTGGGTGTAGTGATGCAGGGCCTCGATGCCCTTCTCGCGGCCGTAGCCGCTCTGCTTGTAGCCGCCGAACGGGATCTCGACGGGCCCGGTGACCCACTCATTCACATAGATCTGCCCCGCCTCGAGGCGCGCTGCGACCCGGTGTGCGCGCGAGAGGTCACGGGTCCAGAGCCCGGCGGCGAGGCCGTAGCTGGTGTCGTTGGCGATCTCGATGGCCTCCTCCTCGTCGGCGAATGGGATCACCGAAACGACGGGCCCGAAGATCTCCTCCTGTGCGATGCGCATGTCGTTGCGCACGCCCGTGTAGATGGTGGGGGCGACGAACCAGCCGCCGGCGAGATCGGGATCTTCGGGGAGATCGCCGCCCGCCACGGCAGTGGCGCCTTCCTCTCGTGCAATCCCGTAGTATTCCTGAACCTTGCGGTACTGGTCCTCGGTCGTCAGAGGCCCGATCACCTGCCCCGGCTTGACCGCCTGGATCGCCTGGGAGAGCGCGGCGACGAACTCGTCGTGGATCTCCTTCTGCAGCAGCAGCCGGGTTCCGGCCATGCAGACCTGGCCGGCGTTCGTGACGAAGGCGCGCATCGAGCCCGGCACCGCCTGGGCCATGTCCGCATCGGAGAAGACCAGGTTGGGAGACTTGCCGCCCAGCTCGAGGGTCAGCGGGATGATGCGTTCCGCGGCGATTCTCCCGACTTCGCGCCCGGCGCGGATCGATCCGGTGAAGGCCACCCTGCGCACGTCCGGATGCTCGACCAGGGGTGCGCCCAGCTCCTGGCCGGTTCCCGTGACCACGTTCAGGACCCCGGCGGGGAGGCCGCACTTCGCCGCGATTCGCGCCAGCTCGAGGGTACTCGTGGCGGTGAACTCGGAGGGCTTCGATACCACCACGTTGCCCGCGGCCAGAGCCGGAGCGATACCGCGCGCCGCCTGGTTGATGGGTGCATTCCAGGGCGTGATCACGACCACCACGCCGAAGGGCTCGCGCCGCGTGTAGGAGTGGTAGGCCGGGCCCAGATCGAGAGTCTCGCCATGGATCGTGTTCACGAGACCGCCGTAGAACTCGAAGTACTGGGCGGCGATCTCCACCTCGAAGGGCGCGTGGAAGGCGGGCTTCCCGGTCTCGAGCTGCTCGAGCTCGGCCAACTCCTTGATTCGCTCCCGGATCGTCCGGGCGATCTCGAGCAGAACCCGCCCGCGCTCGATGGGCCTGCGGTCACGCCACTCGGCGAACGCCGCTTTGGCAGCCGCCACGGCCGCTGCGGCATCGTCGGCATCACCGCGGGCGATTTCCGTGAGCTTCTCGCCGTTGGCCGGATTCGTCGAATCGAGGTAGCGCCCCGCTCTGGGGGGGACGGCTTCGCCAGCGATCCACTGTTGGTAACGGGGTTGCATCGCCTTCTCCTTCAGAGACGCCCGGTGAGCCGTGCGCGTTCGATGACCGCCTCGAAGATCCGCAGCGAGGCCGCGTCGACCAGAAAGCCGCCCGAGCCGGCGGCGCCCTGGCCATCCTTCTCCGAGGCCTCGTACGTTTCGCACATTCGCCGCGCCAGGTCGATCTCCTGCTGGGTCGGGGCGAAGACGTCGTTGGCGATCTCGATCTGCCCGGGATGGATGCACCACTTTCCGACCGCGCCCAGGCTGCTCGCCCAGGACGCCTCGCGGCGGTAGCCATCGGGATCGCGGAAATTCGGGAAGGGTCCGTCGATGGCGTCGAGGCCGTTGGCTCGGGCCGCGGCGATCA
The DNA here is from genome assembly GCA_963766175.1 of uncultured delta proteobacterium. GTDB lineage: Bacteria > Myxococcota_A > UBA9160 > UBA9160 > UBA6930 > CAVXZE01. The sequence continues at coordinate 103,181 of CAVXZE010000032.1, read as the reverse complement.
TGCGCGAGCGGGCGGCGTGCCAGAGATCGCCGGGATAGCGATGCGAGGGATCCTGCTCGTGACCGATTCGGATCCCGAGGCTGGCGGCGAGATCGCCAAAGCCGAGAATCAGCGCCTCCAGCCGGGAAGAGCAGGCGGCGATCTCTTCCACCCGTGAGAGGGCCTCGGCCTCTTCGATCAGGATCTCGATTCCGATCCTCTGGGGGAGACGAAGCTTCTTTTCCAGCTGGTCGAGGAGCGTCTCGAAGAACCAGACGTCGCGCGGCGACTTCACCTTGGGGACGATCAGGATGTCGAGGTGCTGGCCCGCCTTCTCGACGACGCTGAGCACGTCATCGGTGGCCCACACGGTGTCGGCGGAGTTGACCCGCACCGCACGCAGCGTCCGACCCCAATCGACTCCCCTGAGCCCCTCGATCACGTTGTCGCGCGAGGGCACCTTGAGGGCCGGGACGACCGCATCCTCCAGATCGAGGAACACCAGGTCGGCGTCGCTCGCCGCCGCCTTCTCGATCATGCTGGATTTGGAGGCGGGAACCGCGAGCTCCGAGCGTCGAAGTCGCAGCGTCATGACGGCTCCTCCGCCACTTTGCGGATGCCGGCTTCCGCGAGGATCTCCTCGCCGTGCTCTCCGACCTTCGGCGGCCGGCGATAGATGCCCGAGGGCGTGCCGGTGAGCTTGATCGGCGAGCCCGCCAGGGTGATGGGGCGGTTGTTTCCGGGCTGCTCGACCTCGACCAGCATTCCGCGGATCTTCGTGTGAGGGTCGGCGAAGATGTCGGCGGCCGTGTTCACCGGACCCACCGGTACCTTGCGTGCGAGTGCGGCCACGATTTCTCGGGTCGTCGTCTGCCGGGTCCAGGCCAGGATCGCCTCGTTTACCAGCTCGCGGTGGGTGGCCCGTACCAGCACGTTGCACGAGCGCTCGTCATCGATCAGATCGGGCCGCTCCATCGCCTGGCAGAGCGCCCGCCACTGCTCGTCCTTGGGTGCCGCAATGGCGGCGGCACCGTCCTTCGTCTCGTAGACGTCGAAGGGGGAGAGGGCAGGGTGTCCGAAGCCCTTGGGGGCCTGGACCTGCCCGCTGGCCGAGAACTTGTAGACGATACTCTCGCACAGCAGGAGCACACCGTCGTACATCGCCACATCGAGGAACTGCCCCTCGCCATCGCGCCGCGCCGCGTGCACTGCGGAGACGACGCCGAGCGCCGCGAGGGTCCCCGGAAAGAGGTCGCCGACACTGGCTCCTGCCGGCATCCCACGGCTTCCGGACGGTCCGGTGGTGGCGACCATTCCACCCATCGACTGCGCCACGATGTCGAAGGCGGGCCAGTCGGCGTAGGGGCTCTCGCCGGTGCGCGGGTCGCCGAAGCCGCGGATGGCGGCGTAGACGATCCGCGGGTTTCGGGTGCGGAGCGCCTCGTAGCCGATGCCCAGGCGGTCGATGACGCCCACCCGGGCATTCTCGACCACCGCGTCGACCGTGTCGGCGAGGCGAAGGAAAGTATCGCGGTCCTGCTCGGTCTTGAGATTCAGTACGATGCTGCGCTTGTTGCGGTTGATGCTGGCGAAGTAGCCCCCGTAGTCGCAGCCCTCCGGGTCGTCGGGGGCAGGCCCCAGGTAGCGCGCCATGTCCCCAAGCGGCGGCTCCACCTTGATCACGTCCGCGCCGAGGTCCGCGAGCAGCATGGTGCAGAAGGGACCCGCGAGGGCCTGGGTGAGGTCGAGGATGCGCAGGTCGGACAGCGGTCCGGTTCGCTCACTCATCTACGTGGCTCTCCTTGGCCCAGTGGCTGCGGCGCTTGATCAGCACCTCGCGTTCGCCCTCGAAGACGACGGTGTCGTCCTGCTTGACGCCCCAGTGCTTGAAGCGCACGATTCCGGCGTCGTCGCGATCTGCATCCCGCGCCTCCAGGACCTGGCTGTAGGCAGTCAGTGTGTCGCCGTGAAAGACGGGTGCGCGGAACTTGAGTGCGTCGAGCCTGAGCTCGGCCAGCGCGTTCTCGGCTGTGTCCTGGGTGGCGAGCCCGATCACGATGGAGCCGGTGATCAGTCCGAAGACCAGACGCCGACCGAACGGCAACGCCTGCATCTTCTGCTCGTTGTAGTGGGCGTCGGCGCTGTTCATCACGAGCTTGGTGAGAAGCTGGCTCTCCACCTCGTCCACGGTGCTGCCACGGGCATGGCGCATCTTCGCGCCCACCTGGAAGTCCTCGAAGTAGTTGCCGGTGCCGGTGAGGCTCGAGATCGCGGAGCTCATTGGGGACCGCTCCGCTTGGCGACCAGATTGGTGCGCTGGTAGCTCACGACGACCTCGCCCTTCTGGTTCCGGCCCTCCGTCCGCCAGGTGACGATCCCGAACTGCGGTCGCTTCTCGGACTCGCGCATCGAGACCACCACGCTCCGTGCGGTGAGCGTGTCTCCAGGATACACCGGCCGATGAAACTCGACGTCGTCGACGCCGAGGAAGGGGCCGCCGGCCTCGGACAGATCCTCGACGGAGAGGCCGACGACGGTGCAGAGCACCAGGAGCGGATCGACGACGACGTCGGGGTGGCCGTGGGCGCGCGCGTACGCGGCATTCCAGTAGAGCGGCGTGAAGCGCAGCGCCACCGTGGAGAAGAGAGAGGCGTCTCCCACGTTCAGTGTGCGCCCCCAATGGTGCGCGAAGATCTGGCCCTCCTCGAAATCCTCGTAGCCGTTTCCCTTCGGGACGAGTGGAAAGCTCGAGAAATCGGGGTCGGGCATGGGTCGCCTCAGTACCAGAGGGAATCGTTGTAGCATAAACTGATTGGCCGACCAATAAATATCTGATAGGATCGCCGCTGGAATGGCTGAGAGCGCAGGGAGGTACCGGCCATGGCCCTGATCGCTTGGGATGAGCTGGCCCGTCGCGTCAACGAGGACGGTGAGTTTCGCCTCGCATCGCGTCTCTGGGACGCCACGCTGCGGCTCGACCTGGGCTCCGAGAGCCAACGGCTGCGCTTCCAGGAGGGGCAGCTGCGAGAGGTCGGGAGCTGTGATTCCGATCTGCAGTGCGACCTGCAAATCTCGGCACCCATCGAGGATTGGGAGCGTTTGCTGGAGCCGGTGCCGAGGCCCTTCTACCAGGACCTCTTCGCCGCCCAGCTCCATCACGGCTTCCAGATGAACGCGGATCCCGTCGACTACGCCGCCTACTACCCTGCGCTGCGGCGACTGGTCGAGATCCTCCGCGAGGCGAGGGGAGTTTAGCCTTGGCCCGCTTCGACGCGGCCACGGGCCGCTACGTCCATCTCGACATCTCCGGCGTCGAGTACCGCATCTACTTCGAGGAGAACGGAGCCGGGATTCCTCTGCTGTTGCAGCACACCGCCGGTGCGGATGCTCGGCAGTGGCGCCACATCCTCGAGGATCTGGAGCTCGCGAGCGGCTTCCGGATGATCGCCTACGACTTGCCCTATCACGGCAGGTCGCTCCCGCCGTCGGGCATCCCCTGGTGGAAGCAGGAGTACCGACTCACCAAGGAGTTCCTGATGCGGGTGCCGTTGACCCTCTCCCAGGCGCTCGAGCTGGAGCGTCCGGCCTACATGGGAAGCTCGATCGGGGGGCATCTGGCGCTCGACCTGGCGCTCCACCATCCCGACGAGTTTCGAGCGGTGATCGGGCTGGAGGCCGCGACGGCGACTCCGGGAGGCTACCTGGAGATCTGGAACCATCCGCGCGTGAGCAACGCCTTCAAGGCCAGTGTGATGTACGGACTGATGTCTCCGACGTCACCCGAGGCCTGCCGACGCGAGACCGCCTGGTGCTACAGCCAGGGAGCGCCGCCGGTCTTCAAGGGAGATCTCTACTACCACGACGTCGATCACGCCATGGGGGAAACGGCCAGGCAGATCGACACCTCGAAGGTCGCGGTCTACCTCCTCACCGGTGAGTATGACTGGAGCACGCCCCCGGTGCTCTCCCAGGCTGTGGCCGAGCAGATCCCGGGTGCCTTCTACCAGACCATGGAGGGGCTGGGTCACTTCCCGATGAGCGAGGATCCCGAGCAATTCCTGCGCTACCTGCGACCCGTCCTCGAGAAGATCCGGGCTGTCGGAAAGGGAGACGGGGGGTGAACCGATGGACCGGGTAGCCAGCGAGGAGGCTGGCGGCGCGCGGCGCCGCACCCAGGCAGAGCGCACCGCCACCGCCCACCGAAGGATGATCCGCGCAGCCATCCGGCTGATCGCCCGCCAGGGATACACACGGACCACGCTGGCCCAGGTCGGCAAGGAAGCCGGCTACACCGGGGGGCTGGTGAGCCATCACTTCGGCTCGAAAGAGGGGCTGGCGCGCGCGCTGGTGGAACGCGCCACCGGCCGCTTCTACCAGGACCAGTTGCTCGCCGCCACGCGTGACAAATCCGGTCTCGACGCGCTCTGCGCGTCGATGGATACCTACCTGGACGAGCTCGTGGTTCGTGAGGAGTACATGCGGGCTCTCTACGTGCTGATGGGCGAAGCCCTGGGTCCGGTGGCCGAGATCAACGAGGTCTTCGCCGAGCTCAACCGCGGCTTCCGCCACAGCGCGCGCACCTGGATCCGGGAGGGAATGGATGCGGAAGAGATCCGCTCGGATCTGGATCCCGACGCCGAGGCGGCGGTGTTCGTCGGGATGCTGCGGGGCGTGGCGACGCAGTGGATGGCCGACCCCCGCTGCTTCGACCTCGACGCCGTGCGCGAGAGCCTGAAGGATGCGCTGCGGCGCCATCTCGCGGTAAGAGGGGAGGGCAACAATGGCGGTTGAAGAGCGCGAGAGCGTGACCCGGGCGCTGGTCGAGGCAGTCCGAGGGATCCGCTACGACGAGATGCCGCCGGAGGCCTGCGAGACAGCCCACCACTGCCTGCTCGACTTTCTTGGGGTGGCGCTGGCGGGCTCGCAGGAGCCCCTGACAGAAATCCTGGTCAGCGAGGTCGTGCGCGGTGAGGCCGCGTCGGAGGCGGGGATCGTCGGGCGGGCAGAGCGCGCGACGCGGCTCACGGCGGCACTGGTGAACGGCGCTGCCGGGCACGCACTCGACTTCGACGACACCCACACGGCGATGATGGGCCACCCCTCGGTTCCCGTGCTCTCCGCGCTGCTCGTGCTCGCGGAGGTGGAGGGGGCCGATGGTCGGGCGCTGCTCGCCGCACTCGTCGCGGGCGTGGAGCTCGAGTGCCGGGTCGGGGCGCTGCTGGGCGGCGGGCATTACGCCGCCGGCTTTCACACGACGGGGACAGTTGGCACCTTCGGAGCCGCGGCGGCCTGCGCCCATCTCATGGGTCTCGACCAGGGAGGCTGGCTTCGCGCGCTCGGACTGGCCGGAACCCAGGCCGCGGGTCTCAAGTCGGGCTTCGGCACCATGGCGAAGCCGCTCCACGCCGGCCGTGCGGCATCTGCGGGTCTTCTCTCCGCCCTTCTTGCCCGGGGCGGCTTCACCGCCCAGCCAGCGATTCTCGAGGTGCCGCAGGGCTTCCTGACAACCCACGCCGGAGTCGAGCCCTCAACCGAGGTCCTGGAACGTTACGCGGGTCACTTCCTGATTCGGGACACGCTTTTCAAGTACCACGCATCCTGCCACCTGACCCACGCCACCATCGAGGCCGCTGCACAGCTTCGAGAGCGCCACGGGCTGGATCCCGAGAAGATCGGGGCGGTCGAAGTGCGCGTGGCGCCCCCGCTCCTCGACGTCTGCAACATCGAGGAACCGACGACGGGCCTGGAGGGCAAGTTCAGCTTGCGCGCGACGACGGCGCTGGCCCTGCTCGGTGAGGACACCAGCGATCTCGCCACCTACAGCGAAGCCAAGATGGCGGAGCCGCGGCTGGTTGCGCTCCGCGATCGGGTGCAGGTGATCCCGACCGAGGGCCTGGGGCCGATGCAGGCACGGGTCCGAATCGAGTCGGATCGCCAACACGTCGAGGCCGAGACGAATACCGGCGTGCCGGCGGCGGACCTGGGTGCCCAGGGCGAGCGGCTGCGGCGCAAGTTCCTCGCCCTCGCGGTACCCGTCCTCGGCCCGGCTCGTGCAGCCGAGCTGTCCGAGGCCGCGTCGGCCGCGCAGCAGATAGACTCCATCGCCGAGCTGCTGCGCCTGGCACAGCCAGGCTGAGTCGTGCACCAGATCGCAGCCAGATCGTCCGAGACGGTGCGCCCCGTCGAATCGGTGACTGAAAGGAGGACCCCATGAGCGGTGATCGAAAAATCCGAGTGCTGGTTGCCAAGCCCGGCCTGGACGGCCACGACCGCGGCGCGCGGGTGGTGGCTTACGGCCTGCGGGACGCCGGATTCGAGGTCATCTACACCGGTCTGCGACAGTCGCCGGAGCAGATCGCGGCGGCGGCAGTGCAGGAGGACGTCGATGTGATCGGTCTCTCGATCCTCTCGGGAGCCCACCTGGCGCTCACCCGGAAGGTGCTCGAGACACTGAAGACGCAGGGAGGGGACGACATCCCGATCCTGGTAGGGGGTCTGATTCCCGAAGGCGACAAGTCGGCGCTCCAGGAGATGGGGGTGGCCGGGATCTTCACCGCGGGAACACCGATCTCCTCGATCGCAGCCTTCATCGAGTCCCAGATCGCGAACGCGTAGCGGACCGGACCTCGGAAATCCGCCAAGGAGACGAACATGAGCGAGACCCACGACGACCTCGAGCGTATCGCCGAGGCCGAGGAGGAATGGCGGCGCGAGGTCCTCGAGCCCCGCGTCAAGCGCTTCCAGATCGAGAAGAGTCCAACCCGCTTCTACACCCCCACGGCGGCCCGCGACTTCGACTTCCTGGAGAAGGTGGGCTTTCCCGGCCGCTACCCCTTCACCGCCGGGAACAACCCCTTCGACTTCTGGAGGGCGCACGCCGAGGCAGGGGCGAAGCTCGGGATCCGGCCGGATTCGCCAGGAGGAGGCGGTGCGGGCGCGGGCCGCTACAGCGGCTACGGCACCCCGGAGGACTACCGCGACTACCAGCTCCGCATGCAGTCGCTCGGCAGCCGCGGAGGTCCCAACGTCGCCTTCGATCTGGTGACCCAGTGCGGCTACGACTCGGACAGCCCCAACGCCCTCGGCGAGGTGGGCCGGGTCGGCGTGGCGCTCGACTCGTTCCGCGACTTCCAGATCATCTACGAGGCCTTCACCGGTGAGCGCGACATCGACAAGGTGGCGTCGAACTTCACCATCAACGCCCCCGCCGCGGTGATCATCGCCATGTACGCAGCCCTCGCCGAGAAGCGCGGCATCCCGCTGGAGAAGCTGCGTGGGACACCGCAGAACGACATCTTGAAGGAATTCATCGCGCGAGGCACCTACATCTATCCGCCCGGTCCCTCGATGCGGCTGTTCCGCGACACGCTGGTGTTCTGTCGGCAGCAGCTGCCGAAGCTCAACGTGACCAGCATCGGCGGCTACCACATCCGCGAGGCGGGGGCGACCCGCATCCAGGATCTCGCCTTCTCCTTCGCCATTGGCTGCGCCTACCTGCAGGCTGGCGTCGACGCGGGTCTCGACATCGACGACTTCGCCCCCATGTTCACCTTCAACGCCTTCGGCGGCAGCATGCAGCTCTACCACGAGGTGGCCTTCCAACGCGCCGCGCGGAGGATGTGGGCGCGGCTGGTGAAGGAGCGCTTCGGTGCCAGGAACCCCCGCGGCATGATGATTCGCCAGCCGATCGCGGCGCACATCGGATGCACCAGCACCACGCTGCAGCGGCCGCTCAACAATCTGGCCCGGGCGATGGTCGGAGGCGTTGCGGGCGGGATGTGCGGAGCGCTCCCCGCGGCCTACCCGCCCTTCGACGAGCCGCTAGGCCTCGGCCACAGCCTGGAAGCCATTCAGCTCCAGGTGGACGCGACGCGGATCCTGATCTACGAGGCGGGGGTCGCCGACGTGAACGACCCGTGGGCGGGCTCCTACTTCATGGAGTCACTGACCGACGAGACCGAGGCGGCCGCGCAGGCGGAGCTCGAGAAGATCGACGAGATGGGTGGCGCCGTGGCCGCGGTCGAGAGCGGCTACATGCAGCGGGCCATCGCCAAGAGCGCCTACGAGCGACAGAAGCGGATCGAGAGCCAGGAGGAGCTGATGGTGGGCGTCAATTGCTTCACCGGTGAGAAGGAGCTCGAGGTGTCGGTGCAGCGCGCCGTCGAAGAGCTGTACGACCCCGGGCAGATGGCCACGGCGGAGGAGCGGCAATGCGCGAAGCTCGCCGAGCTCCGGCGGGAGCGCGACGGGAAGGCGGTGTCGCGTGCGCTCGGAGCCCTCGAGGCGAGCGCCAAAGACGAGGACGCGAACCTGATGCCGGACTTGATCGAATGCGTGAAGAACGAAGCCACCATTCAGGAAATCTGCGACGTCCTGCGCGGCATCTTCGGCGAGGCCGAGCCGGTGAAGCTCTAACCGCGGCGGTCGAGGAATCCATCGTGGAGAGGGCCTGGCAGGAGCTGGTCGACGCCGTGAGCGGCGGGGAGAAGCGTGCGCTCGGCCGCCTGATCACACGGGTGGAGAACCGGGAGCCGGGCTGGCAGGACGCCATGAAAGCGCTCTACCCGCGCACCGGAACCGCCCCGGTGGTCGGCATCACCGGACCCCCGGGAGCCGGCAAGAGCTCGCTCACCAACCGGATTGCGGCGATCCTGTTGGAGCGGGGCCTGCGTGTGGGCGTCATCGCGGTCGACCCCACCAGCCCATTTTCCGGAGGGGCGTTGCTCGGTGACCGCCTGCGCATGCGCGACGTGGCGACGGCTTCGAATATCTTCATCCGTTCCATGGCCACGCGCGGGACGCTGGGTGGACTCTGCCAGGGAGCCCGAGACGTGGCGCGCATTCTCGACGCTGCGGGTCACCAGGTCATCCTGATCGAGACCGTGGGTGTCGGTCAGGACGAAATCGAGGTGGTGAAGGCGGCGGATCTCGTCGTGGTGGTATGCGTGCCGGGCCAGGGGGACGGAGTGCAGACGCTGAAGGCGGGGATCATGGAGATCGCCGACCTCTTCGTCGTCAACAAGGCCGATCGCGAGGGTGCTGACGAGCTGGTCGCGGACATCCGCTCGATGCTGGCGCTGACGGGCGATCACAACCGCGAAGCTCCACCGGTGCTCGAAACCTGCGCTCTCTCGGGCGAGGGCGTGGATGCGCTGGTCGCGGCGCTGCTGGAGCGTGCGGATCGGACGAGATCTTCCGGTCCACGCGCCGAGACGCGGGTCCGCGAGGAGATCCTGACACTGATCGAGCGCGAGCTGGCCCGGGTGGTGCGACGGCGCTTCGGGAGCGACAGACGACTCGATGAGGCCGTCAAGTCTGTGCAGAGCGGAGAGAACGATCCCTACAGCGCCGCCGAGACGGTCCTAGAGACCCTCCAGCTGGCGAAATGAGGAGAAGGGGAGCCCGAGCCATGGAAGAAACCAACGAGCTGCTGACCGAGAGACGAGACCGGATCGGCGTCCTGATCTTGAACCGACCGGAGCGACGAAACGCACTTTCGCCGCGGTTGCTGATCGCGTTGCACGAAACCCTCGAGGCCTGGGCGGCGGAGGACGAGATCCGCACGGTCGTCATCAGAGGCGCTGGGGAGAAGGCGTTCTCCTCCGGCTACGACATCCTGGCGATCCCCACGGACGTGACTCCGGAGACGGCGAGCCGGCTCCGCGACCGCAATCCGTTCCAGCTCGCTCTCGAGAGTGTCAAGGAGTTCCCCTACCCGACGATTGCGATGCTGAACGGCCATTGCTTCGGTGGAGCGGTGAACCTCGCCCTCTGTTGCGACCTCCGAATCGGCGCGGACGACATCGCGGTGGGAATGCCGCCAGCGCGGCTGGGCGTCGTCTACCCCCACCAGGGCATCGCACAGCTCGCCGCGGTGGTGGGGATGGCCCGGGCGCGTGAGATCCTCTTTACGGCCCGCAGCTACCGCGGCGCGGAGCTGCGGGAGACGGGGCTGGTCGGCCGACTGGTGGACCGCTCCGAGCTGGAAACCGCCACCTATGAGCTCGCGGAGGAGATCGCCGGCCACGCCCCGCTGGCGCTCAAGGGCATCAAGCGCATCCTCAATCTGACCGAGGGCTCGGCGCCTCTCTCCGAGGACGCGCGCCGCGAGGCCGAGGAGCTCTTCGCAGCCGCCATCCGGAGCGAGGATGCGAAGGAGGCGCAGAAGGCCTTCGTCGAGAAGCGCAAGCCCAGCTTCGTCGGGCGCTAGCCTGAGGCGAGCTTGCGGAGCTCCCGTTGGATGATCTCACCGGCTCTCCGACCCAGCGATTCGAGCTCGTGTCCGATGAAATGATGACCCTCTCTCCAGGGTTCGGGCTCGGGGCGAAACTGCTCGGGGGGAATGAAGTACCCGAGTGAGTCGTTGACCTGATTGATGAGGAGGGCGGGGCTCTCGGGTTCGATGCCCGCCATGATCCCGGGGAACGACTCGCCCGGCAGCGCGAAGATGGACAGCTCTCCGATCTCGATCCGTGACAGGGTGGTTCGGGCAGTGGGAGGCTTTCGCGCCGTCTCGAAGATCTGATGCTCCATCATCAGGGCGAAGCCTTCGTTCTCGACTGGCAGCTCGACTTCTCGCGCCGTGACGGTGAGGGTGTCGCCCCCGATGGGCCGAGTGGCAGGCGCCAGCTGCAGCAACTCGCTGGCCAGCTTCCTGCCATAGGCATGGGCGGCTTCATATCCCGCCTCACAGCCCTCCGGCTCCATCCCACCACAAGCTCCGAGGAGGAAGAGAGTCGTCCCTCCGAGCTCCCGATCCAGGATTCGACAGGCCTCGCCGGGGTAGTCCCCCGAGATCTTGTCGTCGTCTCGCGGTACCAGCTCGGGCTGGGCCGGGTAGCTGATCAGGGAGCCTACGACGCCCTCGTCTCCGCGAAAGCTCAGGCACCAGAGGGCCAGGTTCAGCTCATCCGGCTCGCGGAAGTTAGCCACGCCCAGGTCGACATCCTCGACGCAGAGATACGGCCGGGCTGGCCTCGACGATTCCAGGGCCGATGTGACCGCCTCCGTCGCTGTCGTCAGCAGGAATTCCGCGTACTCCGGGTTGTAGCCCGACTGACCGAACGCGGGACCCCACGCGCCCATCGTGTCGGGCGCCGCGTGGCTATGGGTGGTGGCGACGATCAGCTGCTCCGGCTCGATTCCGTGCGGGGCAAGTCGCAGGGCGAGTGCCTCGGTGAAGTCGCGAAACAGGCCGATCAGGTCCAGAGACAGAAAGATCACTCTGGCCGCCCCGGCTTCCACGGTGAGGCATCGCAGGTAGATATCGTCGACGATCCCCGTAAGCTGTTCGGCCTCCATCATCTTGTAGCCGGCTCGATAGACCGGTCCCATCTCGGGGGAAGGGGTGATCTTCTTCCGGGCGGTCCCGACTTTGAAGGGTCGCTGCTCCAATCTGTTTCCTTTCGCTGTCGAGGTCCGGCTGCCTGCGATGACTCAGACGTCGAGGCCGCCTACCAGATCCTTGATGTTCTCCAGAATGCCGAGGCCGCGCACGTTGAAGGCCTCCGCCAGGGGAAGGTTCGCCTGCTTCCCTTCCTCTTCGGCGACGGCTCGGATGGAGAGGGGAATCACCTCGTCGATCGGGCTGTCGAAGATGGGGCTCGACTTGCCGAGCACTTTCAGGCGTCCCGCGCCCTCCATCCGCATCAGCTCGAGCTGGCTCCGGTAGCAGAGAATCGCGGCGATCTTCTTGTCGATGAACTCGGAGATGTCGACATGGGAGTTCGGATTCGGGCCCTTCCCGAGGATCACCTTCGCCACCATCGCCGTCGCGAGTCCTTCGGCGAGGTGTTCGGGGTGGAACAGATGGAAGTGGGCGAAGCTGCACGCTTCCAGGACGGCCTGGCCCACGGCGCGATGATCGGGGTTCTCGTCGAAATTCCAGGGATCGAGAGTGATCACGGCGCCTGGCTGCGCCGCGCGTACATGTCGAACGATCTTCTCGCGTAGCTCGTGCGTCGGTTCGAGGAAATGGTTCTTCAGTCCGAGAAAGGTGACCTTCTCCACGCCCAGGATCTCACAGGCGGCCCGTTGCTCGTCGCGCATCACAGCGGCCAGCTTCTCGTCCGTATCGTAGGAGCGCTCGAGCGTGCCCTGCTCACCATCGGTAATGACGAGGGTCTCGACCTCGTGTCCCTCTGCGATGAGTTTGGCGACCGTGCCTCCGCAAAAGAAGGCCAGATCATCGGGATGCGGCTCGACGACGAGATAACGCATTTCCAGTCTTCTCCTCTTGGTTCTGCTCTCGGGATCTCTTCGTCGCGGAAGACGCGAACCCCTAGAGATCCGAGATGAGTGCGTCGATGGCGTCCGGAACCTTCAGAGTCTCTCCGATGATCGTGTAGGGCAGCCGTTCCTGCCGACAGAATTCATCGAGGGTGGAGAGGGCGTCTCGAAGCTCTCCCGGCTCGAGTCCAATGTCGGGAGGACGGTACAATACCCCGAGATCCTCGAGGAGACTCATCACCCATTCCGGTCTGTTGCCTTGGAGCCGGGACATCAGCAGGATCCCGAGGCAGACGATCTCGCCGTGGACGAACTGCTTTCCGGTTCGGAGCTCGGCGTTGTAGGCGAAGAAATGCTCGGAGCCCTCCTCGGGCCTGGAGTTCCCGAATCCCTCGCAGAGATCGTTCTCCGCCTGAAAGAGCTCCACCAGCGTACGGATCCCCTTGTCGGTCACCTGGGAGATCTCGGCGGCGTTTCGTTCCAGCTCCTCGAGCAGCTCCGAAGAGCGCCGGGCGACCTGCCGGTCGTAGCGCTCCCCCTCCTTCTCGTGGCCGAGGAGCCAGTCGAAGCAGCCCGTGTGAATCGAGAGGATGTCACCGGCGCCGGCGCGGTTGAGACGCGGAGGAGCTTCTCGGATCAGGTTGAAGTCGACGAGGAGACTCTCGGGCTCGACGTGGCCGACGTAGTGGACGCGACCTTCGTCGCGTACGCCGATCGCGCTGGTGACGCAAGCGTCCACGGAGACGATCGAGGGGATCAAGATCAGCCGGAGGTCCCGTTTCCAGGCCAAGTACTTGGCGAAATCCAGGGCGGAGCCGCCCCCCACACCGATCACGGTGTCGATGGGGGGTAGTGTATCGGCGGCTTCGTCGAGGACGGTCCTCTCCATGGACCGGACGAATTCCACGTGACGGGGGCGTGACCGGAGGCGCGGCGTGGTGAGCACCCATGGGAGCTCCATGGTCACGAATACGGTTCGCTCGGGGTGAAACTCGAGGAACTCGATCAACTCGGTGCCGAAGCGGGCCTGTGTCGTTGCGGGCATGGCATGATTATGCCAGAGAGGTGGAAGGCGCTGATCCCCCGGGGACCCAGGCGAATCCGCACCCTTGACCGTCCCGGCGTACAATAGGCGGGACGCGCCGCGAGGGACGCATCTGCCTTCGATGGGAGACCGATCGATGCGACGCCTGTTTCTATCGATTGGGCTGCTTGCCGTGAGCGCTTCCTCCACCGCCCTCGACCTGGATCTCTACGCGCAGCTCCTCGAGAAGCACACCCGCGCCGTCGAGGACATAGCCAGCACGCGGGTGGACTATTCCGCCGTCTCCCGGGACCCGGACTGGCGCCTTCTGCTGAGGAGCCTCGAGGCAAGCCAAGCCGATGCCGTGGAGGGCCGGGAGAAGCTGGCCTTCTGGATCAACGCATACAACATCCTGGCCATCGAGATCGTCGCGCGAAACTACCCGGTGGCGAGCATCAAGGACGTCGGCTCGCTGCTGCGACCGGTGTGGAAGCGCCAGGCTGGAACCATCGATGGACGCGACGTCACCCTGGAGGGGATCGAGCACCGCACCCTGCGCCCGCTGGGCGACCCGCGAATCCATGGGGCCATCGTCTGCGCCTCGCTTTCCTGCCCGCCGCTGCGCCGCGAGCCGTACCGCGCGGAAAGCCTGGATGCACAGCTCGACGACAACATGCGTCGCTGGCTGGCCGATCCGCGCAAGGGCGCGGTGGTGGGTCCGGGCGACCGCACCCTCCGCGCGAGCTCCATCTTCAAGTGGTTCGCCGAAGACTTCGAGGCCCAGGGTGGCGTGCCCGCCTTCCTCGAGCGCTATGGGCCGGAGGAGGTCCGCGCGCTCCTCCGCGAGGAAGGGAAACGCGTCCGCCTTCGCTATCTCGACTACGACTGGAGCCTCAACGATCTCCGATGAGGGTGACGGGGCCGGCGGCCATCAGCGCCGCGGAGATCTACGGCGGCGGTACCAGCGGGCGAGGGTTTCGGGCGAAATGCCCAGGTAGTAGGCCAGAACGATCCACTGGTTGAGCAGCCAGGTGCGGATCACTCCAAGATGCTCCCACCGCCTGCCGGAGGTCACCGCGGGCCGGTCGATGATCGCGATCCGGCCCCTCCGAGCCAGGCGGCGCACCAGGGCGAAGTCTTCCATGATGGGTATCAAGGGAAAACCGCCGAGCTCCCAGAAGAGGCGGGCGGTCACGAAGAGCGCTTGATCCCCGTAAGGCAATGACAGGTGCCGCGAGCGGAGGTTGGCGACGCGCTCCACCGCCCCGATGCCTCGCCGTGCCGAATCGATCTTCAAGGTGAATGCGCCGGCGGACACCGACGGAGTCGCGCTGGCCTGGCGGACGTGATCCGCAAACCCGTCGGGCAGCAACGTATCGGCATGGAGAAACAGGTAGATCACCCCCCGGGCCGCGGCCGCACCCAGGTTCAGCTGCCGAGCGCGGGGCGGCGAGCTGGGAACGACCCGCGCTCCAAGGGTGGTCGCCAACTCAGGGGTACCGTCCGTACTGCCGCCGTCCACGACGATGACCTCGAGGTCGTCTCGTCGGGGGATGGAGGCCAGGGTGCGGCCGATGCAATCGGCTTCGTTGAGGGCGGGAACGATCACGGAGATCCGCGCAGCTTCCGAGGCAGCGGTAGCTGCCTGTTGATGGCGCTCCCAGAGCCTGACATCTTCGGGTCGATCCACGTCCGCCAGACGGTCCGTGAGGCTCCAGCTCAAATCCAACTCGTCGGCGACGGCCAGTGTCTGATCCAGAACCGCGTCGGTTCCCCAGGCGATGTCGGAGAAAAGTCGCGGGGCAACCCGCTCGAACACCGATCGCTGGATCCCCACCAGGTAGTATCCCCCGTCTTCGGCGGGCCCCAGCACCAGGTCCGCTTTCTCCAGCTTCCCGAACGCCTGGAAGAGAATCGGAGCCGTCAGGTCTGGGACGTCGGTGCCGACCAGGACGGCGAGATCGGCCCCCTTTCGAAAGGCTCCCTCGAATGCCTGGACCATGCGTCGGCCGAGATCACCGCTTTCCTGAGGCGCGTAGCCCCACTCCGATCCCAGCCAGGTCTGCATCCGCTGCAGATCGCCTCCATCGAAGCAGATCCGGATCGACACCGGATGGATCGCCAACAGCTTGCGCGCCTCCTCCAGCAGGTGCTCGGTCATCTGGCGGTGCAGGTCGGCGGCCCCCTCCTCGCCGAGAGCGGAGATCAGCCGGGTCTTGGCGAAACCCGGCTCCGGGTAACGGGTGAATACCAGCAGCTGATGGTGGGAAGGGTTGGACATTCAGGGGTGGTGGGGTCTACGGGTGGCTTTCGTACTACGCAACGGCCCTCCTGCCGGTTACCGCGAGAGAAAAGGGTCGAACAGCGAACGGATGAACTCCAGATCCAGGTAGCGCTGAAGCGTAGCGCCGGTGTCCGGATTCCTGATCCCGTCGTAGTCCGTCTGGTAGGCCACCCATGCCATCGCAGACCAGGAAATCCCGCGCAGGTAGACGAACGGATCGCGGAGATCGACGCGGTCGCCGATCGTGTCCCGAAGGTGCGGGTCCCGGTGCCGGCTGGCGTAGGAGCGGATGAAGGCCCGCTTCTCGTCCTTCGGCATCTGGTAGCGGGTCTTCCACAACGTCGTCAGCGGTGAGCAGAAGTGGGACAGGTCCTGAGACGGGTCGCCGTAGCGGGGCATCTCCCAATCCACCAGGTGCAGCGTCCGGAGCTCGCGGTTGACGATGAAGTTGCCCGAGTTGACTTCGGTGTTGACGATACAGGGCCAGGGATCCTCCTGGAAGAACCGTTCCTGCACTCGGGCGAGATCGGCCCAGGCCTCGAGCTCTTGCAGATATGCCTTGATGCCAGGGTCGGCGAGGGGTGATCGAAAGTAGCTTTCCAGCAGAGTGGAGCACTCCTGGAAGATCAGACTCAGGGGCGCGTCCTCGCGGATCAGGTGGTTCTCTTCTTCGGCCACCGGAACCTGGTGCACGACGGCCAGCAGGTTGGCGGCTGCCTCGAGGTCGCGTTGGTAGTCGAGAGGCTCTCCCGGCAGATAGGCCATGATCAGGACACCCCGGTCGATCTGTTCGCGGGTGTCGTCCACGAAGTGGGGCGTGGGCGTCACGCCGCTCGGCTGCAGCAGTCTGAGGGCGCGGTACTCGTAATGGATCTGGTCGTCGCGGTCGATCTGGGTGCCGATATTCACCCGCAGGACCAGGCGAGTGGCGTCGTCGGTCAGCAGGTAGTTGAGGTTGTACTCTCCCTGTGCCAGGGGGATGACACGGAAGGCGTGTCCGGCCATCACCGGAACATCGCCCCAGTCGCGCGCCGAGAGATAGGCTTCGACGCAGGGCAGCAGCTCTTGCATGCGGTCCATGGCTGTTTGGGACAACTTTGGGACAGGGTAGGCTCGGGTTCCCCACCTGTCACCGGCTCATGTCCTGGGGCCGATCCTGGCTTCTTGACACCCCGCATCCACATCCATAGGCTAGGAGATTGCGATCGATTCCGAGCGCGACCGTTGAGCGCAAATCACCGATGACGCGTGCAGATCACTCCCCCATTGCGCTTCTCCTACGCCGCTGGCATGGGCGCGCCCTGTCAGCAGACAGGAACGACAGGCGGGTGCAGTGGCTTCGCACGGATCGGCAGAGGAGAGGTGGCGACCATGGCCCTGGAGGCTGACGAGCGTCAGCGACTGGAGAAGAAGGCGGAGGAAATTCGGGAGGAGATCGTCAAGATCACCTACACCTGCGGCGGAGCCCACATCGGCGGGTCCCTGAGCCAGACCGATCTCATGGTGGCGCTCTACTACAAGTACCTGAAGTTCGATCCCAAGAACCCGGACTGGGAGGAGCGCGACCGCTTCCTCCTGAGCAAGGGCCACGGTGGCGTTGGCCACGGAGCGGTGCTGGCCGACGTCGGATTCTTCGCGCGCTCGGAGCTGGATGACTTCAACAAGACCGGCTCGTCGTTCGGCATGCACCTCGACCGGCTCAAGGTGAAGGGTGTCGATGCCTCGACCGGTTCCCTGGGCCACGGCCTGGGCATCGCCAACGGCATGGCCTTCGGCGCCCGGCTCCTGGGCAAGACCTGGCGGACCTACGTAGTGCTGGGCGACGGCGAGCTGAACGGTGGCCCGACCTGGGAGGCGGCCATGGCCGCGGGCCACTTCAAGCTGGCAAACCTCACGGCCCTGGTCGACCGCAACCACCTCTGTATCGACGGCTCCACCGAGGACATCATGTCGCTCGAGCCGCTTCGGGAGAAGTGGGAAAGCTTTGGCTGGAATGCGCTCGAAATCGACGGCCACGACTACGATCAGATCTGCGAGGCCATTGAATCCGCGCACCGGGAGACAGAACGGCCCACCGTGATCATCGCGAGCACGATCAAGGGCAAGGGAGTCGACTTCATGGAGAACCAGGCCAGCTGGCACTACGGTGGACTGGACGAGGCCATGCAGGAACAGGCCCTCGAAGCCCTCAGGAAGGAATAGACGTCATGGCAAAGGGACTGACCTGGACGGTCGATGACGCTGACCACATGACCCAGGCGGAGATCTACGGCGAGGTGCTGACCCAGCTCGGCGCCCAGAACGAGAAGATCATCGCTCTCACCGCGGACCTGGCCGGGTCGACCAAGATCGGCCGCTTTCAGAAGGACTTCCCCGACCGCTTCATCAACCTGGGCGTGGCCGAGATGAACATGATGGGAATGGCCTCGGGCCTGGCCTCGGTGGGTTTCATCCCAGTGGTCTCGACTTTCGCGGTATTTGCCAGCCTGCGCTGCGCCGAGTTCGTCCGCACCGACATCTGCTACCAGGACCGCAACGTCAAGATCATCGCCACCCACTCGGGCACCTCTTTTGGCCAGGCTGGCACCACCCACCACTGCACCGAGGATTTGGCGGTGATGCGCTCCTTCGCCAATATGAAGGTGATCGCTCCGGCGGACAGCTACGAGACCGCCAAGGCCTTGACCGAGGCCGTCGAGGCCGAAGGGCCCATCTACATGCGCATCGGGCGATCCTTCGAGCCGCCGCTCCACAAGTCCATCGATTTCGATTTCGAGATCGGGAAGGCGATCCAGATCCACGAGGGCACGGACATCACGGTGATCGCCTGCGGCCGCACCGTGCTTTCGGCCCTCGAGGCGGCCGAAATCGCCAAGCAGCAGGGGCTGAGCGTGCGCGTGCTCGACATGCACACGGTCAAGCCAATCGACACCGATGCGGTCCTGCAGGCGGTCGGCGAGACCCGGCGGATCATCACTGCCGAGGACCACAGCGTGATCGGTGGCCTCGGGTCGGCCGTGGCCGAGGTGATCGCGGCATCGGGCAAGGGGTGTGTGCTGAGGAAGCTCGGCCTGCAGGACGAATTCTCGATCGTTGGCTACCCCGAAGACCTGCTCCACCGCTACGGGATCGACGGTGACGGCATCGCCGAGGCGATCCAGCAGGTGATGAAGACGGACTTCGAGGCTGACGAGGACTGGGAGGACGAGGTCTGACATGTCCACCCGCGACGAGCTGAAGAGCCGTCTCTTTCTTCGCGTGGCCCTGCCGCTTACCAAGGTGGTGCGCGAGGACGATCCACGGATGCGGCGCTTGACCAGGAACATGAACGCCGTGGTGCAGTTCGCCGTCAAGGGCACCGACACCGGCGCCCACTTGATCTTCGCCAACGACGATCTCGAGGTGGTGCAGGGCATCCACCCGAAGCCGACGGTGTCGTTCACCTTCAAGGACCTGAAGTCGCTCAACGAATTCTTCGCGGGCGGGCTGGTGCTGCCGTCGATCAAGGGCCTGACGCGGCTCGACGTGATCCTGCGCACGGTGCCCTTGCTCCTGAGCCTCAAGATGCTGATGCCCGATTCCGACCCCAAGAGCCCGGACAAGCGGGCACTCAAGGTCAAGCTTCTGCTCTACATGGTGACTACGGCCCTCTCGCAGCTCAACAAGGCGGGCGAGCCGACCATGGCCAAGCTGGTCGAGAAGAGTCCCGATCGGATCTACCAGTGGATCGTCGAGGGCGGGCCGTCGGCCTATCTCAGAATGAAGGCCGGAAAGACCAAGGCCGGCCGTGGCATCTACACGCGGCGCCGACCTTTCGTGTTGATGAAGTTCCCGGACATCGAGGGGGCGTACCAGGTCCTTACCAGCAAGGTCGCGCTGGTCGAGGCAGTCAAGCAGGGCTACGTGGTCACGGAAGGGGCAATGGAGTACTCCAAGGAGATCGGCATCCGCATGCAGATGATCGAGGAGCTGATGGCGACGTAGCGGAGGCAAAGGTGAACGACAGATCACACATCCTGGCGAATCTCCACCTCCACGCGGTGTTGCCGCGCCTGGAGGAGCTGGTCAAGATCGACGACGAGGCCCAGTCCATCGCGAAGCAGACGGAGCTGAGCGTGCGCTTCAAGGTGCGCAAGGGTCCGTCGAGGGTGGTCGAGATCTCCAACGGGGTCGTGAGGACCAGCAGCGATTCGAAGGCGAAGGCCACCCTGGGGCTCTTCTTCGCGAGCTGCGATCAGCTCAACAACCTCTTCATGGGCAAGCGCGTCATCCCGGTACCCTACAAGGGCCTGACGCAGCTCCGGCAGATGGGTCGCTTCAGCAAGCTGACCGAGATCCTGACGCGCTACCTGAAGCCCACGGAAGCCGATCTGAAAGATGCCGGGTTCAAGAGGAAGCACGTGGAGATGATGCTGCAGACCGGGCTGGCCGGCGCTGCGCAGATCGCGAAGTACGACAGCAAGGTGGAGCACGCGGTGGAGCTTCTGCCGCACGGCACCATCCAGTTCAGCGTGCTGCCCGACGGCCCCTTTGCCTTCGTGGAGATCGATCCGGAAAAGAACATCCGTAGTGGAAGCGGAAAAATCGACAGCCCGTCGGCCAACCTCGACATCAACGGCGTGGACGTTGCCGCCGATCTGCTGGCAGACCGGCTCGATCAATTCGCGGCTCTGGGGGGTGGCGATCTCAAGGCCAGCGGGCTCCTGCCGCTGGTCGACGAGTTCAACGCCCTGCTGGATCGCGTCGGCAAGTTCCTGGCTTGACTTCTCTATCCCGGCCCGACGAGGCGGCCACGGAGACCTAGCAGATGAGCCTCTACAGCTTTGACAAGTCCAACGAGATGTTTCTGCGGGCCACCCGGGTGATCCCCACCGGCATCTCCGGCAACAAGAATCCGGCCTTTGCCATCCCCGGTGCCTTTCCCTACTTCGCCGAGCGCGGAGAGGGGTGCCGCTACTGGGACGTGGATGGCAACGAGTACATCGACTTCCTGTGCGGTTTCGGACCGGTGGTCCTCGGATTCGACTACCAGAAGGTGGACGACGCCTACGACGCGCAGCGCCGGCTGGGCTCGGCCTTCAACCACCCGACCCCGCGCACCGTGGAGCTGGCGGAGAAGATGGTCGAGCTGATTCCCTGCGCGGACTGGGCGGCATTCGGACGCAACGGCTCGGACGTCACCACCTACGCCATCCAGGCGGCCCGCGAGAAGACGCAGCGCCGCAAGATCATCGTGGCCCGGGGCGCCTACCACGGCTCGCACGCCTGGTGCACGCCGGGACACGGCGGGCTGATCGAGGAGGACAAGCGCCACATCCTCGCCTTCACCTGGAACGACGCCAACGAGCTCGAAGACCTGGTCAAGAAACACCCGGGCGACGTGGCTGGG
The DNA here is from genome assembly GCA_963766175.1 of uncultured delta proteobacterium. Lineage (GTDB taxonomy): Bacteria > Myxococcota_A > UBA9160 > UBA9160 > UBA6930 > CAVXZE01. Next base: position 82,277 of record CAVXZE010000032.1, on the reverse strand, counting down.
GTCATGCTCACCCCCCACCATCACCCGGCCTTTGGCGAGCAAGCCCTGCCGGGTCCCTCCTTCTGGTCCGATGTGCGTCGCATCTGCGACGAGCACGAGGTGGTGCTGATCTGCGACGACATCCGCGACGGATTCCGTCTTCACATGAATGGATCGGGCGAGTACTTCGGCTTCGTGCCGGACATGATGTGCTTCTGCAAGGCGATCGCCAACGGCTACAGCGTGTCGGCCATCGTGGGCAAGGAAGAGATGAAGGCCGCCGCCTCCAAGGTCTTCTTCACCGGCACCTACTACACCGCCGCCGCCGACCTGGCCGCGGCCATCGCCACTCTCGATGAGCTACAAGAGGTCGATGCCATCGATCACATGATGAAGATGGGTGGCATGCTGTGCGAAGGCCTGGTCAAGCGCGGCGAGGCGCACGGCCTGCAGGTGAAGATGACAGGACCGCCCACCATCCCCTTCTTGAGCTTTGCCAACGAACGCGACTTCCGGCGAAGCCAGCTCTTCAGCAAGGAGTGCGCTTGCCGGGGCGTGCTCTTCCATCCCCACCACAACTGGTTCCTGATGTACGCCCATCAGGAGGCGGACATTCAGCAATCACTGGATGTCGCCGACGAGGCCTTTGGGGTGGTCAAGCGGGAGTTCGGCAGCTAGCCCGCATTCATCACCGGCTCGCTATCTCGCCAACTTCTCCCCGGGGCGGTAATCGCGCTCGAGGTTGGAGCGAATCTCTGCTTCGTCGAACCAGGCGGGCTTGGTTCGGAGTTCGGCAAACAGGGGCGCCTGGTCGGCGTTTCGGTTCTCGGGATTCGTTCGCAGGTCCCCGTTGCGGAGCGCCTCGACCGCCTCGCGTACCGGTCGGGATCCTCCGGCTTGACGTCCGGGACGTAGACGTCGACCAGATCGGGGGTAGGCGAGCCCGAAGGCAACGTCTTCCCCTCCGGAGGATTACGGTAGCGGATCCGAAATGCCCCCGGGGAGGGCTCCCTTGTCGGACGAGCGTCCTGAATCAGGAAGGCTAGGGCAGCTGCTGGATCCAGTCGCTGCGCTCGATCCAGCGCGCCCGGACCGCACTCAGAAACCCGCTGGTCTCGAGTGCGCGCAGCGCGTTCTCCAGGTAGTTCACCAGGAGCACGTCACCGGGCGGCGCGGCAATGCCGATCGGCTCGATCGTGAGCGTCTCGGGAAGTGTGGCCAATCCCTCCTTCGGGTGCAGGAAGGCGGTGAGTCTCACGATCTCCCGGTCGGCGACCAGCGCATTCACCTGGTCGGCGAGCAGGAGCTTCACGGCCTCGTCGTAATCGGCGGTGGTGACCAGCGAGGCCTTGGGGAGCCTGGACTCGACGAACTGCTGGCTGGTCGACCCCTCGAGAGCGGCGAGCTTGAGGTCGGCCTGATTCAGGTCGGCGGCTTCGTCCACCTGCGCGAGGCTCGTGGAGCGGGTGAGGATCGACTTGCCCGAGAGGAAGTAGGGGCCCACGAAGGCGCACTTTGTGTTTCGCTCCGGCGTGATCGTCAGGCCGGAGATGACCAGGTCGACCTCACCGCCGGCGAGGGCGCCGAGCAGCTTGGAAAAGGGCTTCTCGACGATCTTCAGCTCGAGGTTCATGATCCCGGCGAGCGCCTGGGCGAGCTCCACCTCGAGGCCCATCAGCTCTCCGCTCTTGTTCTTGAAGTTGAGCGGTGGCTGGCCCCCCGACATGCCCACGCGCAGCGTACCGCTCGAGAGGATGCGCGAGAGGATGGGCGATTCGGAGGAGGCCCGTGCCGGGGCCGAGACCAGTGACGCGGCGAGCCCAAGCACCGCAAGCAGGATGGCGATCGATCGACCCATGAGGTGCTCCCTCCCTCGCTCGGTTCCGGGACTGAGTGGCTACTTATAGCAGCCGCGCGGAGAGCGCGCGTCAAGGCTGGTTCGAGCGATGCGCTGGAAGCGGGCTAGTATCTTGCCTCCATGAAGGTCCACGTTCCCCCGTCCGAGCAGATTCTCCTCGCCGTCGCGACTGCGGTGGCCTGTCTGGTCTCAGCGTGTGTATGGGACCCTTGGATTCCAGGCCAGAGCAAGTGGAATCCCGAGATCGTCGTCGATCCCGCCAACAGATTGCAGGAGCTGGCGCTGGACGCCCCATACGTCGACAATCTCAACTGCTACGCGCAAAGGTGCCAGAAGCGCTTCCGGCTCGTCGTGGACCGCCCCGGCCAGCTCACCGTGACCGCCTTGCTGGAGCTCACCAGTGAGGACCAGCAGGCGCGCCTCGTCCTGGAAGACACCCGCGGAGTCATCGCGGAGGACGGCACCGGGCGGGGAGTGCGCACTGATGTCTCGATCATCGCCGTGCGGAGCCAGGTGGAGGCGGGAACCTACTTCGTCCTGCTCCAGTCACTCGGCCCCCGGATCCCCTACGAGCTGACCGCGACGCTCACCCCCAGCGCCGGTTCCGCGACGTTGCCTGAGCCCGAGCCGGTCGTCGAGATCGTGTCCCTGCCTCCGGACCGTCAGCCCCTCCGCTTCACCGAGGTCGACCTGGGCTTCAACGCTGGCGGGGGTTTCGACCCGACCGTGATCTTCACCGGCCTCAGCACCTTCACCTTTCCTCTTCCGCCCCAACCCGGGGATCCTCTACCGGCCGGCACCGCTCTCGAGACACCGCAAGACCGCCAGATCCGCCGCTTTCTGGTCGAGGGCCTGAGGCTGAAGGGCTTCCGGCAGGCGACCGGGGGAGAGGAGGCGGACCTGCTGATTGACTTCTCCACGGGCCAGAGGTCCCGAACCGTCTCCACGATCCCGATCCTCTATTCGAATTACGACTTCGTCTCGATGGGGCACGGCTACCAGGTCGACACGCGGGGCACTCTCGTCATCGACATCATCGACACCCGGAGTGGGCGGCTGGCCTGGCACGCCTGGACCACCAAGGGTGTTGGCCCCGGCATCACCCCGGGCGAAAAGACCACGGCGCTCGTCCGCGAGGCGGTCGCCGATGTCCTCGCGGAGTTCCCGCCCTTCTAGCCTGCGCGGGAGGCTCGGTTTCAGGGGCGCTGCGGTTGCAGCTCTCCCACCTGGGAGGGTTGCGAGATGGGCTCGGGCACGAGGTCGTAGCGGCCCTTTCGGATGCTGAATCCGACCATCTCGGGGACGCTGTAGAAGGCGCCACGGAGGCCGCCCCAGGCGCGCCGGCCGCGGTCGAAGGGTGAGGTCGCCAGGCCGACGGTGGCCTGACCGAGGCCGTAGAGGAGGTTCGCCGTTCCGAGAAGCGGGCGCGTCCAGGCAGTGCCGTCGGCGAAGAAGAGGAAGGCGTCATCGGTGATCGAGCCCTCGTACACTGTCGAGGTCCAGGTGTTCGACTCGCGGAGCGCCACCCGGAGGCGCCCTTGCTGGTGAGCGAGTTCGGCGACCCGGCGCCTGCGATGGGAGGCCAGATCGACGGCTTCCTGGGCGAGGGCACTCGCGGCCACATCCCGGGCGAGACCCGCCGGGATGAAGGCGAGCCGTCCGGCTTCGAGCCCTGTGGCTTCCGCCAACACCGCGTTGATCTCGGTGGCGCAATTGTGCCCGATGAGGTCGTAGCCGTAGCGCTCGACGAGCCCCGCCCGGAACTGCTCTTCCCGAGCTGCTGCATCCGCCGTCCTGCCTTCGATTGGCTGGACCGGCCGCATCGGATCCACCGCGCCTAGACGGTTTGGAATCAGCCGCCCGAGGGGCCGGGCGCGAAGTGGCTGGCCACGCTCGAGCGCCGCCGTCATTTCATGCAGGCCGGTGGCGGCCTCCTCGAGGCGATTGTAGGTGGCCTCGTCGATTGGGGCAGATCCGAGAGCCTCTCGCTCCCGGCGCCAGCCCCGCGCGGCGCGCGCGGCCAACTCGCTCACCAGGTGGCGATGAAGCGCGATCGTCTCGGGGTCGAGGATCACGCGCTGGTCAGAAATCGCGTCGAGGAGGAGGAACTGTCCCCGGTCCAGTGAATTCATTACCGCCTGGTGTCGAGCCAGGGAAAGCATGAGAGGACGCCCGCGATCCGGGCGCGGGGAGCGAACCAGCTGCACGACGGATCGCTCCAGCGCGGCGGCGAGATCGGTGAGGCGCTCCCTTTCGCCCGTACTCAGTTCACCAGCCTCTCCGAGTTCTGCCGCGGGGTCGACCAGAGCACCCGCTGAGAGTCCGCGCGCCTCGAGGAGGGCGATCAATGCCTCGCGGAGGAGCAGCGCGTCGCGGAGTTCCTCGTCCACCGCGGTGGTGATCCGAGCCTCGACCCGGGCTCGCTCGTCCGCAAGCGAGTCGGTTCCAAGCTCGCGCACCACCCTATCGCGGAGAGCGGCCGCCGAAGGCTCGCCGGGAAGCTTTCGGTCGAAGAAGCCCGCGCCGGCCAGCTTCGGCGGGTCGGAGCCCTCCAGGTGCTGATGCCAACGGTGCTCGAGGGAGAGGGCGTCGAGGTGAGCGAGGTCGCGCTGCTGGGATCTCCAGAACCGGAGCAGCGCACCCTCCAGGCGGGTCCGTTGCTCCGGTAACAGGTCCAGCGGCACGAGGCGCATGCTCCGGTTCTCGAGGGTTCCGTAGCGAAGCGCGAAAGTGCGCCACTCCTCGCGGGCCAGCACCAGGAAGCCGTGCTCGTGCACCTCCCAGTGGTAGGCGTGCTCGTCGATCCGGAGCGCCAGATGACCGCCCGCGGCGAGGCCGGTATTGGCGGTCACGTGCACGACGCCCACAGAAGGCTCTCCCGTGCCGCCCGCCGCCGAGGCGACGAGCAGGACGAGGCCCGCGAGCAGCGCGGAGCGGCCCACCCGTCTCGGACCTATTGCGGGTCGAGGGCGGCGGCGGTCCGGGTGGCGCCTTCATCGCCGAAGACCCGGGCGACGAGTGCGACGGCCTGCGGCTCGCTCATTCCCGCCTGGCGAAGCCCCACGCCGATGCCGAGCCAGGTGGCGTCGACCGACTCCCAGTCGCTGATGCCGTGCACCTCGGCCACGCGGGTCACGTCGCGGACGAGCGAAGCTTCCCGTGCTGGTGAGTCGACGAACGTCGCGCTGACACTCGCCAGGTCGCGGGCATACTCCTGGTCCAGGTCGGCTCTTTTTCCGCCGCCGAAGGAGCTCTGGAAGGACTTCGACAGCGACCAGACGGACGCCATGCTGGCGAAGGAGCGCGAGGAGGCTCGGCTCATCCCACAGCCGGTGAGCTGCGCCAGCAAGGCGAGCATCGCGACTGCGGTGAGAAGAGAGAGAATTCGGGTACGCAATTGGGGTTCCTCCAAAGGGTTCGGAAAAAGTATACCCAGGTTCCAGAGGTCGAGATAAGAATCGCAGCAAGTCGCTCACGTGCAGGTTCGGCCGGTCCGCCGGGAACCCGGATTTCGGGCCGCGGAGTGTTAGACTCCCGGTGAGCAGAGCCGAGTGAACGCGGTTCACCCTGGCGACGAGGCGGGAATGAAGCACGAGACCAGCAGTCACACCATCAAGCGGGCCCGCATCAAGCTCGAGGACGATCCGCTGATCCTGGCCCGGTTCACCATGCTCGCAGCAGAGCGCGGCGCGCGGTTCGGCGAGATCACCACGGTTCACATCGGGAAGGACCACAAGGTACGCGACGCGGACATCATCGCGCCCAACGAGGCCGTGTTCGACGAGATCTGTGACGCCATTCGCCGGATGGACGGCATCGATCTCCTCGAAGTCAAGGATGTGGTTCGCGAGACCCACCTGCACGGCAAGATCGAGATTGCGCCGCGCGTGGCCGTGAAGAGCATCGATGACCTGCAGCTCGTGTACACGCCGGGCGTGGCCTCGGTCTGCAAACAGATTGCAGCCAACCCGAGCCTCGCCTACGAGCTCACCGGCATCCAGAACAGTGTCGCCATCGTGACCAACGGGACTGCGATCCTCGGCCTCGGCGATATCGGTCCGGTGGCCGGCATGCCGGTGATGGAGGGCAAGTCCCTTCTGTTTCGTCTTCTGGCCGGTATCAACGGGTACCCGATCCTGGTCGACAGCAAGGATCCGGAGGAGATCATCCGTACCGTCGCCGCGATCGCCAAGACCTTCGGGGCCATCAAGCTGGAGGACATCCGGGCTCCGGAGTGCTTCGAGATCGAGACTCGCCTCGACGAGGCGCTCGACATTCCGGTTGTTCACGACGACCAGCACGGAACCGCCGTGGTCGTTCTCGCCGCGCTCTTCAACATCGCCAACTACACTCACGTCAACTTGCGCCGATCCACGGTGGGCATCATCGGGCTGGGTGCAGCGGGTGCTGGGATCTTCAAGCTGCTGCACGCTTACGGCGTCCGACGAGTGGTGGGCACCGACATCAAAGAGGCCATGAGGGAGAACTTCGCCGAGGGAGGCGGCGTGCCCGCCAGCTTGGAGGAGATCATGGGTGAGGCGGACATCGTGATCGCCACCACCGGAGTGCCGGGCCTGATTCGACCCGACCTGGTGCGCGCCAAGCAAGTCATCCTGGCGCTCTCCAACCCCGATCCCGAAATCCATCCCGACGAAGCGCTCGCCGCGGGGGCCGCCTTCGCGGCCGACGGCAAGTCCGTCAACAACGCCCTGGCCTTTCCCGGGCTCTTCCGCGGGGCTCTGGACGCGCGAGCCACACACATCAACAACCTGATGAAGATCGCTGCGGCGGAGGTGATCGCGAGGTTCGCGTCGGACGGCGACCTGGTGCCCAATATCCTCGACCTGGAGGTTCACGCGGCGGTGGCCAGGGCGGTACGGGAGGCGGCGCTCAAGTCAGGAGTGGTCAGGTTCGTGAGCGGGCTGGACTGATCACGGGTCCGCAGCGCACCCAGTGTGCTGCGGATTTACAATCTTTACTATTTTACAGACCGTCATGAGAATCTGATTTCCCGCCTTTCGTACCGGCCAGAAACGTTATGCAAGATCTGACTTATCTTGTGAATCAGGATCGGTCGCAGCGGGCGTCCCCGTCTTCTCCGTCCTGTTTCGCGAACCGATCCGCCTCTCAAACCAGGAGACCAGCGATGAGTACCTCCGACACCGGCCGAGCCGGTCCTTCGCCCGTCCGCTCCGGGAGGCTGCTGATTCGAGACGATCTGCAGCGGGATTATCACGACGTCTATACACCGGAGGCGCTCGCCGCCCTCGAGGCCCTGGCCGGATTCAATCGGGAGGTCAAGGAGTCGATGGCCGCGAGGATCGAGCGAAGGGCTCGGCGGTTTCGAAACCGTGAGTACATCTCCTTCCTCGATCCCGATGACACCATCTCCCGGACCGATATCACCGTCCGAGACGCGCGAGATGGAAAGTTCGTCGGCCCGGAGATCCCGGAGGATCTGAAGCGACAGTGGATCCAGGGAACGGGGCCGGGCGCAAAGCCGGAGACCCCGATCGAATCGAGCATTCGAAACGTCGCCTACGCCCTGCTCTCTGGCGCGGACGGGTGGATGTTCGACGGCGAGGATGCCCTCGGCCAGATCACGGCGATGTCCCTGGACAACCAACGCAACCTCAAGCTGGCCATCCACAAGGACCCGATCTTCCTGAATGTCTCGGAGCAGGTCGCCAAGGAGATGAACCGGTGGGCGCTGGGTTTCCACGAGAGGGAGATCATCAGCGACTGGAAGACGCAGCTGGACTTTACGACGAAGATCTTCCGCGCGAGAGGGCTTCACCTGGACGACAGGCACATTCGGGACCACGACGGCGGTCCCTTCTCGGCTTCCATCGTCGACGTGGTGCTCTATGTCGTGAACAACCACGAACGGTTGGGGAGAGAGGAATCTTCGATCGTCCTCTACCTGCCGAAAATCCAGACGGCCGCGGAAGCGGCTCTTTGGAGAGAGATGATCGAAGCTCTCGAAGCGCACGTCGGCCTCCAGCCGGGGACCATCAAGGTCTACGTTCTCGTCGAGCAACTCGAGGCAACCTTCCAGCTGATGGAGATCCGCGCCGCCCTGGGTCGGCATTTCGTCGGCTTCAATACGGGTCGGTGGGACTACATCAACAGCGTTTCAGATGCCCTGGCGTGGGATCCCGAGTTCATCAATCCCAACATCGAAGCCATCATCATGACCTATGGCTACATGAGGAACTACGAGGACCGCGTTCGCCGCGCCGTCAACACGCCGGACAGCAACGGGCGGTTCGCCCTCTGGCAAGGGGGGATGGAGCCGAATATCCCCGTCGGCTCCAAACAAGGCGTGACCGACAGCATGCGCAAGGCCGTCGCCGGGGGAGAACGCGAGCAGCGGGAAGGGGCGAGCGGAAAATGGGTAGCCCACTGGAAGATGGTCCATATCGTGCGTCCGGTGTGGGAGCGAGCCGGCGACCACAATCAGCTCGGGCGAAGATTTCCCCCGCTCACGTATACGCAAGCGGACGCTGACGGGCTGATGCTTCTCGAGCCCGCGCCGCGGACGATTCGTGGGGCGCGGAATCTGCTCAGTGTCGCCCTCCAGTACGGCAATGCCTTTGGGCGGGGGTTCCAGGCAGCCGCGCTGAAGCCCGCCGATTTCTTCGGTAACGACGACATCCTCTATCTGATGGAGGACATGGCGACCGGGGAGATCCGCATGAGCATCTTGTGGGAGTGGATTCACAAGGGGGCGAAGCTCACGGAAGCGGATCCGGAGACGGGACTGAAGGCAGGAGAGGTCTTCAGCATCGAGACCTTCGGAAGGCTGCTGGAGGAAGAATACGCGAAGCTGCTCCGAGCAGGCGACAGGGACGTTCACGATGATTCCAAGACCACGACCCTGCCCATCGTCAAGGAGATTGTTCACACCTACGCGCTCGATGAGGTCAAGCCGCCATGGTACGTCGACCTCCTCAATATCAATCTGAACAACCACGATCTGGCGATCGCCAGAGATAGGACGAGAAGTTTCATGGCTGCATTCAAGAGAGACGGGACCCGAATCACCGAGAATCTGGACTTCGTACCGGTCGCCCAGGCCGATCAAGCGGGGAACTGAGATGGATACCATCGAGAAGGAAGTCGCCGAGACCGCCGAATGGCAGTCGAGCCCTCGCTTCGAGGGGATCACCCGTCTCTACTCGGCGCGCCAGGTGGTCGAGCAGCGAGGAACCATCCAGGACGACTACACCATCGCGCGAACTGCCGCCGTGGTGCTCTTCGAGAGGCTCCGAGAGCTGTTTGCCGCCGGGAAGTCCATCACCTCGTTTGGTCCCTACTCCCCGGGACAGGCAGTGGCGATGAAGCGGATCGGGATCGAGGGAATCTATCTCGGGGGCTGGGCCACGTCCGCCAAGGGCTCGATCACCGAGGACCCCGGGGCCGATCTGGCGAGCTACCCGCTCAGCCAGGTTCCCGACGAGGCGGCGCCGATCGTGCGAGCCCTGCTCACCGCGGACAAGAACCAGCGCTATGCCCGGGCGAGGATGAGCGACGCAGAGCGAAGGGCCACGCCGGAGGTCGACTACCGGCCTTTGATTATCGCGGACGCGGATACCGGGCATGGTGGGGATGCCCACGTGCGAAACCTGATTCGCAGGTTCGTCGAGGTCGGCGTTCCCGGCTACCACATCGAAGATCAGAAGCCGGGCTGCAAGAAATGCGGCCACCAAGGTGGCAAGGTCCTGGTTCCTCTCGACGAGCAGATCAAGCGACTCAATGCGGCGCGTTTCCAGCTCGACATCATGAAGGTCTCCGGGATCATCGTGGCGCGCACCGATGCGGAGGCGGCGACGTTGCTGGATGCGCGGGGCGACGAGCGCGATCATCCATTCATCCTCGGCGCGACGCGAGTCGACCTGCCGAGCTGCAAGGTCGCATCGCTGGCGATTCTGAAGAAGATGCACGAGCTGGGCGTGTCGGAGGTGAACGGACACCTGCTCTACAAGGTGCCGGAGAGCGCCTATGAGGAAGCCTTCGCCTGGTTCGAGCGGGTTGGCTTCATGCCCGCGATCAAGGATGCCGCGGAGATGCATGCCACGGCCGGAAGTTCGGACGTCGGGGTCACGCTGGACAAGCTGACGGGCAAGCTCTTCGAGACCTGGCAGGTGGAAGCCGGACTCAAGACCTACGGAGAGGCCGTCGCCGAGGCGATGGTGTTCCATACCGATGAGGGCTTGAGCTTCCCGATGACGATCGAGGAGTGGCTCGACTGGTCCGGGCAGGTGTCCTTCAACGAGGCGAGGGAGAGGGCCCGGTCGATGGGGGTCAACGTGATCTGGGACTTCGAGCTCCCCAGGACTCCGGAAGGGTACTACCCGATCCAGGGCGGGATCGAGTATGCGATCTCCCGGTCGCTGCACGTGGCCCCGTTCGCGGACGTCGTCTGGATGGAGACCAAGACAGCGGACCTGGCCGATGCGAAGCGGTTCGCCGACGCGATTCATGCGAAGTACCCGGAGCAGATGTTGGCCTACAACCTCTCTCCGTCCTTCAATTGGGACACCACCGGAATGACCGAGGAGGAGATGAGCCGGTTTCCCGAAGAGCTGGGGAAGCTCGGCTTCGTCTTCAACTTCATCACCTACGGTGGTCATCAGGTCGACGGGATGGCGGCCGAGGAGTTCGCGACCGCCCTCAAGCAGGACGGGATGCTCGCCCTGGCGCGTCTGCAGCGGAAGATCCGGCTGGTCGAATCTCCCTACAGGACGCCCCAGACGCTGGTGGGTGGGACGCGTCTCGACGGTGCGCTGATGGCGTGTACCGGGCGCACCGCCACCACCAACGCGATGGGCAAGGGCTCGACCCAGGTGCAGCATCTGATGCAGACGGAGGTTCCGCCGAGCCTGCTGGGTAAATGGCTGGAGGAATGGGCTCAGGAGCACCAGATCCCCCGCGCGCTGCGCGTCGAACTGCGGCCCCATACGGCCGGCTCGGACCTTCTGGGACTGAATGTCCTGGATGAGTCCGGTACGAAGGTGGCCGGCGTCGTCTTCGCGACGATTCAGGATCGGTGGGGCCACACCATTCTGTCGGTCAGAGATCAGGAGACCTTCGATACCTCACTTCGAAAGAAGCGGCTGATGACGCTGCTCCACATCTTCCTGATTCACCGCTACAAGGCCGTCTCGGTTCACTATCTGACTCCCACCGACGACAATCACAAGCAGACCGAGGGAATGAAGGCGATGGGGATCTTCGACGAGGTCGCCGACGAGGTGGGCCAGATCATCGTCGCCGACGTGAATGCGGTGCGTGTTCAGGAGCTGCTCGCCTCGGACGGACTCGAATTGAAGAAGCTGATTTCGCGCACTTCCAGGTGAGCGGAGGGTGCTTCGCTGGCGTCACCAGATCGCCGACACACTGGGGTTGCATCACCCCAGTGCCGGTGGCGAGCTCGAGATGTCCGCTTGTAAAAGCCCTGCGCTCTCGTAGACTGACCGAAGCACCGAGGAATGAGGAGTCCTGAATGGGTCTGATCGATTTCGTAAAGGAGGCGGGCGAGTCCCTCCTCGAAAAGGTTGGCGAGAGCCGCGCCGCCGCTGGCGAGGCGGTCACCAAGCGGATCCAGGATCTGGGGCTGTCGGTTGACGGGCTCAAGGTCGACGTGGATGGCGACAAGGCCGTGCTCTCGGGCAAGGCGGCGAGCCAGGCGGAGCGGGAGAAGGCCATCCTCGCCGCGGGCAATACCCAGGGCGTGGCCCAGGTGGACGACCAGCTGAGTGTCGCCTCCGCCGAGCCCGAATCGCAATATTACCGGGTCGTGTCCGGGGACACGCTTTCGAAGATCGCCAAGCAGTACTATGGCGACACTTCGAAGTACCCGGTGATCTTCGAGGCCAACCAGCCCATGCTGAAGGACCCCGACAAGATCTACCCGGGCCAGGTACTACGCATTCCGCCGCTCGCGGGTTGAGCCCCGAGCGACAGGAGGAAATCCGATGAGGATGTCGACCCTTTGCATTCTGTTGATCGCGCTGGTTCTGCCCTTGGCGTGCAGTCGAGCTCAGGAGACGGCCGAGGACGCGGCCGCCGTCGCTGGAGAGGCAGCCGACGCGGTGGCCGCCACCGCCCAGGACGCCGCGGATGCCGCGGCCGAAACAGCCTCGGACGCCAAGCAGGCGGCGTCCGACGTCGCGGCGGGCCTGACCGACGACCCGATTGCGAAGTGCAGCGAGCTCGCTGCCAAGGGCGCCTGGAGCGAGGCACTCGAGGTGTGCACGAAGGCGCACCAGACGGATCCCAACAACATGGCCGTCGAGCATGCGTTGCAGCAGGCGCAGGCTGCGGCGGAGCAGTAGCAGCTGGTGGGAATCGGAGGCTAGGGAGCACCGGCGGAAAAGGTGTCACAGGCTTCGGGATCGCCGCTCTCGAAGCCGACCTGGAACCAGCGCATGCGCTGCTTCGAGGAGCCGTGGGTGAAGCTCTCCGGCGCGACCCGGCCGGTCGACATGCGCTGGATGCGGTCGTCGCCCACCGCGGCGGCCGCCTGCAGACCCTCCTCCAGGTCGCCGCTCTCCAGCAGGTCGCGACGCGCCGTGGAGTGCGCCCAGATCCCGGCGTAGCAGTCGGCCTGTAGCTCCATGCGCACCGAGAGCGCTTTGGCGTCGCGCGGATGCGAGCGCTGAGCGCGTCGAACCTTCTGCTCGGTACCCGTCACCTTCTGTACGTGGTGGCCGATCTCGTGGGCCAGTACGTAGGCCTGGGCAAAGTCGCCGGGTACACCGAAGCGCTGCCGCAGCTCCTCGTAGAAGCCGAGGTCGATGTAGACCTTCTGATCGCTCGGGCAGTAGAACGGGCCCATGGCGGCCTGGGCAAAGCCACAGGCGCTTTCCACGGCGTCGCGAAACAGCACGAGCTTGGCGGGGGGATACCCGGGCAGGTGCTGCTCCCAGACGGATTGGGCGTCGTCCAGGACGAAAGAGACGAACTCCACCAGCTCTTCCTCCTGGGGGGTGCTGCGCACCTTGCCCCCGGGCGCTACCTCCGCGCCGCCCGGGAAGGCGCCGGGCCCCATCGGCACCTGGACCGACCCGCCGCCCGTCGCTCCGCCGGACAAGGCCCCGAGGAGCGCCATCGGGTCCACGCCCAGCAGCCACATCACCACCAGGATTACGAGGATCGAGCCGAGGCTCATCTTGCCGCCGCGTCCCCGGGGCAGCGGCAGGGGGATGCCCGCACCGCCCATTCGACCCGGCAGGCGGACCCTCGGGCGGGCTCTCTGACTCCGGCGGTCTTCGAGGTTTCGGCTACGGCCCTGACGAGTCCACTTCATGCTTCGCCTCCTGCGCCGAGAGGGTAGGGCAAGACGCCGGGAAGACACGCCTTGGAAAGCTGTGACGCTAGACCCTCTTGACGACGTGGGAGAGCAGGTGGGGAACCCGTGAGCTCGAGCCCTTGAGGCGTGCCATCAGGTAGGGATACACCGACCGTACGGGCCCGAGGTAGGTCAGATCGGTGGGCTTCACCTTCATCAGGTGGAAGAGGGCCTCCGTGACGGCGCAGAGGTCGTTGCAGTACTCGCTGAGATAGACGTTTCGGTGGCCCAAACGCTCGATGAGCCGCTGCGAGACCTCCTCGACGGCGCAGGGGCCGACCACCAGCACACGACCCTGGATCGCGTCGATCGTCCGGGTTTCGTGGCCTTTGCCAAAAACGAATGTGAAGCCGCCCTGTCCGGCGTGATCGGCGTGGAAGACCTGGATACCGGCGAGCGGGTTGTTCACGCAGCCTTCCCGGCAGGCGCGTTCCACCCCCCGGACGAACCGGACGTCACGGGGAAAGTGATCGATCAGGTCGAAGGGGTATTTCCCCTCTTCGGGCATGTCGCCGACCAGGTCGATGGCGTCCAGGCCTTCCAGGTCTCCGGAGAGGAGAATGTCGTCGGGGCCGCGAACTCCGTTTCCGTAGCCGCGTTCGAGGGAGAGCTTCAGGTGGGGAACGTCGTCGACCTCGAAGCCGAAGATTCGCGCGCCCACCAGGTCTGCCGCCACGACGTTGCGGCTGCCGACCAGGACCCGGAAGGGCTTGACGCACTGGTCCGCCAGCGAGGTGGCCGGGTAGTGGCCGTGAATGGTGCCCTCGACGCCCTCGATCAGTGTCAGGTCCGGTCGAATGTGCTCCAGGAGGTCGACCAATTTGTGGTGCAGGTTGAAGTTGTGGTCGAAGCGCCGGCAGCCGTGGGCGGGCAGGCCCCACTGGTTCTTGATGCCGAGGGTGACGACACCCATGGAGTGCGTCTTCAGCTTGGGGAGGCTGACGTAGAGGTTCTGGTCCCCCTCGCGGACCAGCTTCTCGGCGACGACTCGCGGCATCTGGAAGGTCGTCCTCTGGTAGCCCTCTGGGTCCCCGTCCGCGACGGAGGTCTTTCCCTGAAAGGAGAAGATCTCCGTCTTCTCCTCGTCGAGGTAGATTGGCTTCGCGCCGGTCTCCTTGCAGATCTTTGCGTAGCCGTTCGCCTCGAAGACGATCCTCGTGTAGTTCGCCTGGGTCGCGTTCTCGAACAGATGGACCGTTCGCGCCCCGGCGTCGAGCCAGTACTCGATTGCCGCCCGCACGACCTCGGGCCGCGTGTGGGTGTAGGGCCGAGCGTCGACTGCATTGGGCTTGATGTAGACGTCCCCGCTCGGCTTGAGCAGTGCCCGTCCGCCGAGCTCCTCGAAGAGTTCCCGGACCGCCTGCCGGACGGCCGACACCATCGCCGGTGGCAGCGGGCGGTAGCGCGTGAAGCTCTCGGTCGGGTGGGGCGCGCCGAGTCGCTTGACGACTACGAAGCCGGGGAGGTCACTGTCGCGATGCGGACTCTCGGGCATGGAATCTCTAGTCCAGCATCGACCGGGCCGCCGCGGCGATGCTGGGGGCGTCCAGACCCGCCAGCTTCAGGATATCCGGATAGGCGGCTACTTCCACGATGAATTCGTCCTCGAGACCCAGCCTTAGCAGGCGTCCGGATCCGAGCTCGGCCATGACTTCAGCGACGGCCCCACCGAGACCTCCAGCGACGAAGTGCTCCTCCACGGTCAGGATCCGGCCGATCTGTGCTGCGGCTGCTTCGATGGCCTGCCGGTCGATTGGCTTGATCGTGTGCATGTTCAGCACCCGGGCCGAGACGCCCTGGCCTTTCAACAGATCGTGGGCCGTGATCGCCTGCGCCACGCTCGCACCGGTCGCCAGGATGGCGACATCGGAGCCTTCCCGCATCAGCGGTGCACGGCCGATCTCGAAGTCCTCCGCGTATCCCTCGATTGGCAGGATGTAACCGAGGCGAATGTAGACGGGGCCATCCACCTGGGCCGCAGCCCGAACCGCACGGCTCGCCTCCGCCGGATCGGCCGGACAGAGAACCGTCATGCCCGGAATCATCCTGAGCAGCGCGAGATCCTCCACCGCGTGGTGGGTGGGGCCCCAGTATCCGCCCTCCAGACCCGAGCAGGGGGCGATGATCTTCACCCTGTTGCGGTTGTACCCGCAGTCGGTTCGAAGCTGCTCGAAAGCTCTCATACTGACGAACGGCGCCATCGCCATCACGAAGGGCAGCTTGCCCGCATGGGCCAGTCCAGCCGCGACTCCGATCAGATTCGCTTCGCTGATGCCGACGTCGAAGAAACGCTGGGGGAACCGTTTCGAAAAGGGGCGGAAGGAGTTGATGTCTTGAGAGACGAGGACGATGTCGGGGTCCTCTTCGGCCATCTCCGTCAGTACCTTGCTCTGCGCAAAAGCCCACTCGAAGCCGAGCATCATTCGCCCTCCAGCGTGGTCAGAGCCTCTTTCAGCTCGTCGTCCGTCAGCGTCGTGAAGTGAGCCCGAGAGCGTCCTTCCAGGCTTGGGACACCCTTGCCCTTCACGGTGTCAGCGATCAGCACGGTCGGGCCCTCCTCGGCGGGGAATCGTTCCAGGGCCGCCAGTATCGCCTCGATATCGTGCCCATCGATCACCTGGGTGTTCCAGCAGAAGCTCCTCCACTTCTCTTCGAGCGGATCCAGCGGCAGGATCTGATCGACGGCAGCGCTCGCCTGAAAGCCGTTACGGTCCACGATGGCCAGGAGGTTCGTCAGGTCGAAGCGGGGGGCGCAGAGCGCAGCTTCCCAGACCGATCCCTCCTGTAGCTCGCCGTCGCCCATCAGGACGACGGTCCTGGAGCTGGAGCCGTCGAGTCTCTCGGCCAGGGCGATCCCGATTCCGACCGAGAGGCCGTGTCCCAGTGAGCCGGTGGCGAATTCGACCAGCGGAGCCTTCAGGCTCGGGTGACCCGCCAGGCGGGTGCCCATCTGGCCCAGAGTCGAAAATTCACTCGTCTCGATCTTGCCCAGCTCGGCCAGACAGGCGTGGAAGGTATGGATGGTGTGGCCCTTGCTCAGGATGAAATGGTCCCTCGGTCGCTCTCCGCCCTCCACCTCCAGGAAGTGAAAGAACAGCGCAGCCATCAGCTCTGCGATGGACATGGAGCCGCCGATATGGATGCGTTGCTCGTTCGAGGCCATCGTCAGGATATGCCTGCGCAGAGTCGCCGTGCGCTCCTCCAGGGTCCGCACCAGCGTCGGATCCGACATCCGTTCCCTCCCATCCGTTCGTTTCGTCACCGATCGATTCGTCGGAGTGCCCCGCCGTCAGGCGCCTTTGGCACTCCGGAAGGCGTGGTAGCGGTGAAGGCGAACCAGCGCCCTGGCCGCTCTTCTGGCCGCTGGATAGGCCGGTATCCCGGCATTGCAGAACTGCGCTCGGAGGGCGGCTCCCCGCTGGGCCAGATCCGGATCTCCCCCGCCCGAGTCCACCGAAAAAACCGTCGGTTTGGGTCGGCTCTTGCTCTTCAGCACCCGGATCGTCTCCGGAGTGGGATCGGGAAGGTCGGGCAGGTGGAAGATGTTCCTGGGTATGACTCGTTCGATGATGACCATTCCGATGGCGGGATCCTGGTCTGCCAGGTCCAGCACCTCTCCGAGATAGGCGGCATCCTGGAAGATCCGGAACATGTCGAGGGGATTGCCCGCGATGGAGCCCGCCGTGGGCACGCTCTTCCGGAGGCTCTCCAGGGTGATCTCGGAGAGGCGGGGGACATCGAGTCCCTCCTTGATGCAGGCGTCACCACTGGCCACGCTGTTTCCGCCGCCGCCACCCATCACGAAGACACCCTTCCCGTCGGGTGCAGGGAGGCGGGCAAAGGCGAGGATGGTCTCCGCCCATTCGTCCATCGAGTGCACCGGAGTGGCGCCCGTCTGACGGAAGAGGGCTTCCCAGATTCGCCACTCGCTGGACATGGCGCCGGTGTGGGAGGCAGCCGTCGCCGCGCCGGCCTCGGTCTCGCCGCCCTTCCAGATGATGATGGGCTTGCGCCGGTTCACCTCCTTGGCGAGTCGGAAGAAGCGCCTTCCATCCCGAACGCTCTCCAGGTACATGGCGATCACCTGAATCTTCGGATCCGCAGCCATGAATTCGAGGAAATCGGACTCGTCGAGAACGGTTGCATTTCCGAAGCTCACCGCCTTGTCGGTGCCTACCCCGAGGGACAAGCTGTACTCGGTGAGACGCTGGGTGATGGCGCCACTTTGAGAAATGATGCCGAGCGGGCCGCTCATGCCCGGAATCGCGCCCCAGGCGGTCAGGCGAGCGGACGGAGAATAGGGACCCATGCAATTGGGTCCGATCACCAGCAGCCCCTTGTCTCTCGCGATCGACTGCATCCGCGACTCGAGCTCGGCTCCCTCCCGGGTCGCGGTCTCCCGAAAGCCGGCCGTCAGGACATGGATGTGTCGGAGCCCGATGCGGCTGCATTCCTCGAGGATCGACGGAACCAGGCGCGCCGCGACGCAGACGATGGCGTGATCGGGCACCTCGGGAAGGGAGGAGAGGTTGGGATAGGCCTTGAGCCCTCCCAGCTCCGTCGCCTTGGGATTGATCGGATAGATGCTCCCGGGAAAGCCGGCCTCCTGGAGCTTCTTGAGGAAGCTCATCCCCCCGAACCGAAAGCCTCCTGCCGACACGCCGACGATCGCGATACTCTTCGGGTTGAAGAATTGCTCCAGCTCTACCCGCACAAAACCCCTCCAGCGCGCAACCCGCTCACCGTAGGGGATCTGTCAGCGGCGTCCAGCGCTTCGCTGAGCCGCCGGGCGTAGCGGAGGCGCCTGCTCGGCGTCGGAGAGCTCCCCGGCCGATTCGGACTCCCGCCCGACGAGGTCCGCTCGCGTCTGCTTGAGGATCTCCCGGTTGCCCAGCTTGGCGACGATCTCGCTCGGCAGCTGGTAGTGCGCGGGCGTGTAGACCCCCTGCGAGAAGACGTTCTGCACGAAGAACAGCAGCACGAAGGCGATGGCTGCCGAGATCACCGGCGTCGCTACCCAGCCCGTCGAGATCCGGCCCAGGACGCCGATTCGGATGTTGTGGGCACCCTTGGCGAGTCCGACGCCGATGATGGCGCCGACCACCGCCTGCGAGCTCGAGACGGGCACCAAAGGGATGGTCGGCAGGCCCCGCGAGGAGAGCCAGCTCTCGAGGCCCTCGGAGGAGAACAGGAACAGGACCAGCCCCTGAGCAAGGACCACGACCAGGGCGGAGATGGGGGAGAGCTGGAACAGCCGTGACCCGACCGTGAGCATCACCCTTTTCGAGTAGGTGAAGACGCCGACGGCGATGGCGACTCCGCCGATCAGAAAGAGCTGCTGGCAGGCGTCGAGCTGGAACAGGCCGAAGACGTCGAGGTCGCCAAAGGGTGCCGATGGAACGAAGACGCCCATCACGTTGGCGATGTTGTTGGCTCCGAGACTGTAGGAGGCGAAGGCGCCGGCCACGATGAGCCCGTAGCGGGTGCCGGCGTCGATCCGGAAGAGATGCAGGGAGATCCCACGCAGGAACGCCTCGGAGAGCTTGAGCAGGAAGACCGCGAAGACCGCCGCGAGAAGGGGACAGAGGATCCAGGAGCTGACGATTCTGGTGAGTGTGGTGAGGTCGGTGGCCGACCCCGAGAAGAAGTTCCAGCCGATGATGGCTCCGACGATCGCCTGTGAGGTCGAAACGGGGATCCCCAGTCGCGTCATCCAGGTGACGGTGAGGGCTGCGGACAGCGCCACGGTGAAGGCGCCCGCGGGCGCGTTCACCGAGCCGAGCTTGCCCAGCGTCTCTGAGGCGCCCGCCCCGCTGACGACAGCGCCCAGGATGACGAAGGCGCTGCAGGCGATGGCCGCGGTGCGGAACCGGATCATGCGCGTGCCCACCGCCGTCCCGTAGGCATTGGCCGCGTCGTTGGCACCGAGGGACCAGCCGAGGAAGAGACCGCTGAGGAGGAAGACCAGGAACATCAGGCGCTACGCCGAACGCTTGATGGCGGCAATCAGGAGGCAGTCGCCCACCGCCTCGGCGATGTCCGACAGCGACGCCAGGGAGTCGGCGAAGTAGCGGAGGTGGTGCTTGCGCGCCAGATCCATGTCGGATTCGTAGATCATCTTCTTGAGTCGCAGTCCGGCGCGGTCCACCTCCTTCTCGTAGAACTCCACCTTGGCGATGCAGTCGCGCATGCGGCTCTCGTTGCGGAAGAAGGCGCGCGCGGCGTCCACGATGTGCTCCACGGCGTGGACGCTCTTGTTGGTGAGAACCGTAAACTGGTCCAGGTAGCCGATCTCGACGTCGGGCCTCTGCACGTCGAAGTCCTGGACGATGCTCTTGGCCTGATCGATGACGTTGTCGAGGCTCTCCAACAGCTCCATCACGTCGGCGCGAGACTCGGGAATCAGCGAGTGGGCGAACAGGGTTGCTTCCGTGCTCCTGCGCAGATCGTCGGCCTGTCGCTCGTAGTTGCTGACCATCTCGACCCTGTTCTCGAAATCCTCGTCATCCGCGCTGAGGTAGGAGACGATGGCCTCCCGCATGCAGAGCGTGCCCTTGATGATGAGGTCGAGGAACTGGTCGACCTTGGCTTCCAGCGCCTTGGTCTTGCCGAAGGGAAAGAGCATGGAAACCTCCTACTCCGCCAGGAAGTAGCTGGGCACGGCGCGCCACGGACGAATCTCGAGCGTGGCGGGGGTTCCGTGGCCGAGCCCCAGCCTACACGAGCGCCTGCCGAAGCAGTGGCTCGCTTCATGCCCTGGCAGGATACAGCGGGGCCAGGGTCGGGCTCCAGACTTCTGCTCGCGGTCTCCCCGTGGGGATCAGGTCCAAGGTGCCCGCCAATTCCCCAGTTGGAGAGGAAACTTGGGGCGAGAAGCTGAAGAAAGCCCTCCCTGCCGAAGCAGGGAGGGCTTGGGTCTTCAATGAAGAGGCGGTTTCGCCTACAGCGTCTTCAGCATCTCGTCGACTTCGTCGCAGGTCTTGCGGACCTCGCCGGAGGAGTGCGCGAAGGCCTTCTTCTCCTCGTCGGTCAGGTCGAGCTCGATGACCTCTTCCATGCCGTTCTTGCCGAGGATGGCGGGCACGCCCACGAACAGGCCGTTGACGCCGTACTCGCCCTCGAGCTTGGCGCAAACCGGCAGGATCTTGCGCTTGTCGAAGATGATCGCCTCGGCCATTTCGAGCGCGGCCCAGGCGGGCGAGACGAAGGCCGAGCCGAAGCCGAGCAGGCCGACCACCTCGCCGCCGGCCTTGCGGGTGCGGGTCTCGATGGCCTCCAGCGTCTTCTCATCGAGGAACTTGGTGACCGGGATGCCGGCGATCGCGCAGGAGCTGCGCACCGGTACCATGGTGTCCCCGTGGCCGCCCAGCACCAGGGCGTTCACGTTCTCCATCGACACGTTGGCGGCCTCGGCGACGAAGGCGCAGTAGCGGCCCGAGTCGAGCTGCCCCGCCATGCCGAATAGCTTGTTCTTGGGGGGGCTCAGCCGCTTGTCCAGGGTATAGACGATCGCGTCGAGCGGGTTGGCGACCGAGATGATGATGGCGTCGGGACAGTTCTTCTTGATTCCCTCGGCCACATCATTGGTAACCCTGAGGTTGGTGGCGAGCAGCTCCTCGCGGCTGGGGAAGGTGCCGTCCGGGCGGGCCTTGCGGGGCACGCCAGCGGTGTTGATGATCAGCTCTGCGCCCTGCGAGGCAGGAATAGTCCTTGGAGGCAACGCAGCGCACATCCTTGCGGATGGTGGGAAGACCCTCGAAGATGTCCAGGGCCTTGCCCTTGGCGACCGACTGCTTCTTGGCCACTTCCTGGCGCTCGGGGGGATCATCGGGGTTCACGAACGGCGCCGGGTCGGAGAGACCCACTTCGCGCGCGAGACCCCGCTGGGCGATCTCCTGGGTGAGAACGCCGCCGATGTATCCACCACCGATCAGGCCAATCTTCTTGAGCATTGCTGTTCTCCTTTTGGTGAGACTGTGCAGACCCGCGCCTGCCTTCCCCGGTGTTCCAGTGTCGTTTGGCAGTGGGCCGCAAGGTCCGCGAAAAAAAGACACACCGATTCAATTGGGGGCGCGCAGTATATCAATTTGGGTGGCGAATGGGTACGCCGGACGCGCCCATTCCGGGGAGGGCAGAGGTCGCGGCGGGCCCGGCTCGGGTCGGATTCGGTCCTCCCGACGGGGGTCAGAGGCCGCCGGGGCCGGGGCCCTGTATCCCGCCGAGGCCACTCGGGCGGGGCCCGTGAGCTGGTGGGGCGTCGGCGAGGCTCGGCCGCCGCCTCCAGAAGTCGGTGGCCTCCTCGAAAGCGTGAGCGAGCTGAAGCACGCCGAAGTCGTCCCGGTGGCGGCCGACGATCTGCACGCCCACCGGCAGCCCCTCCGGCGTGAAGCCACACGGGACGGAGATGGCCGGGTGGCCGGTGAGGGTGATGTAGTAGCAGGACTTCATCCAGTCGATGTAGGTCTCCATCTTCTCTCCGGCGATCTCCGTCACGTAGCGCTGCTTCACGTCGAAGGGTGGCACCTGGTTGACGGGAAGGATCAGGAACTCGTGATCCTCCATGAAGCTGCGGACCCGATGGTAGAGCTGGGTGCGCTCGATCTCCGCCTCTCCCACCTGTTCGGCGCTGAGCTTTCGACCCTGCTCGATATTCCAGACGACGGTCTCCTTGAGCTGCTCGAGGACCTCGTCGCCGGCCTTGCGGAAGGCCATCGAGAAGGTCCAGGCTCGCAGCACCTTGAAGATCCGGTCGGCGTCGCTGAAGTCGGGCTCGGCCTCTTCGATGACACAGCCGAGTGACGCGAAGACGTGCCTCTGGGACTCGATGGCGGCGGTCACCCGCGAGTCGACGGGCAGCCCTCCGAGATCGCGGCTCCGAGCGATCCGCACGCCCTGGAAATCCCGCCCCAACGAGGGCGCGGTCGGGGTGCAGCGTGACGATGGCGTTGAGCTCGGGATTGAGCTGCTCGATCTGGGAGAGGTGCGCTTCCATGATCTCGCGGGCGGAAATCTCTTTCTCGCGAACCCGGCGCACCAGGTCGACGGCGGGCCAGAAGCAGATCTGCGAATCGGGCAAGTCGGCTCCCGTCGGCTTCCCAGCAAGTATCCGAAAAACGAATACAGATCCCAGAGTTAGGTGACAGATGGGGAATCTGCTTGAAATCTTCCGCGAGTCTTCAGAAGAGCCGTGCGGATCGCCTCCTACTGGACCAGGCGGACCTGCTGCCCGGAGAGGATGTTGAAGAGGATGTTGTGAAGCTCTGCCGGGGCGACGTTCTGGTACTCGCGGCCGCCGTGGCAGGGATTGGGCTGGGGGCCGCTGTTCCCCGTGTTGATCAGGACCGTATTCAGCTGGATGCTGGGATTCGCACTGCAGAGCGCGTCCGCAGCACTGTCCGTGGCGCTCTCGTCGGTGGGGTCACCGTCGGTCACCAGGATCGCGATCTGGTCGGCCATGTCGTCGGGGCTCGACGCAAACATCTGCCGCGCCTCGTTGAGCCCGTCCTCCGTGTGCGTCATGCCTCCCGGGCTGAGGTCGTTGATGCGGTTGCGCAGGCCTCCGACGTGCGAACCGGTCATGTGGTCCAGGGAAATCTCGACCTGAGCGCTGTCGGAAAAGCTGACCAGGCCCATCTCGTCACCCGGCATCGGCCGCGTCGCCATGAAGTCCACGAAGGTCAGGAGTGCGGTTCGGGAACGCTGCATTTTTTGACTCTGGGTCATCGATCCGCTCACGTCCTGGATGATCACGATGTGGCGCCGTTTCACGAAGGAGACCGCACTGGCTTCGAGCCGCTGGTCCGCGATCCCGAAGAAGCCGCCCAGCAGGAGCGGATGATCGATCGGGTGGTTCTGGACCTGAACCGCGGGGACGCCCGGCTGGAGGACGCTCGTGAACGGTGTGAAGTCGCGTGTGGCGAAGTCCCAGGCTCCCTTGACTGGATTGGCCTCGGTGGCCCCGGTCTGGAACGGAACATGGTCATTGATCTGGACGGGATCCACGGGCAGCCCGAACTCCTCCTTCAGGTGCGCGAGCGACTTGGCGTCGACGTAGTTCTGCAGAGCCGTCTGTGCGACGACGCAGTTACCGTAGTCGATGGCGAGAGCGAGGATGCCGATCAGGGGCACCAGGGCGATGGCGACCAGGATCGTCACCGTGCCGCGCTCGCGTCTGGAAGAGCGTCGTTTGCTGCGGGTCATTGGGAATCCTCCTGGCGCCGAGGGGCCGCCTTCCGAAGCGAGGTTCGCCCGGTGCGCGATTCCGGCGCTGTGAACTGCTTCACCCGTGGGTTCCTCGAATTCGTCTTCTCTCGGGCCGCGGGCCTCATTGTGTGCTCGCCAAAGCCTGGATCAGCCGGAGCCCGGCCGGGCCGACCAGCACCAGCATGGTGGCGGGGAAGATGAAGACCGAGGCCGGGAGGATCATCTTGACCGCGGCCTTCTGAGCGACTTCCTCGGCCCGCTGGAGACGATCCTGGCGCATTCCCTGGCAATGGACGCGCAGGGCTTCGGAGACGCTGGTTCCGAAGCGCTCGGTCTGGATGAGCATTGCGGCGAGTGCACTCACCTCCTGGACGCCGACCCGGTCGGCGAGGGCGCGCAGCGCATCCGCGCCCCCCTTTCCGGCCTGCATCTCCGCCGTCACCAGGCGGAGCTCTTGGCAGAGCGCGGGGGAGCTGCGCACGAACTCCTGGGCCACGCGGGCGATTCCCGCTCCCAGACTCAGCCCCGCCTCGAGGCATACGACCAGCAGGTCGAGGGCGTCGGGAAGAGCGCGCCGGATTGCGGCCTGTCGACGCTGCCGGCGCTTGTCGAGCCAGTAGCTCGGTCCGACGTAGCCGATGATCGCGGCCACCATCAGCGCGATCAGCCGTCGGGAGGGATTCCCTCCGACCAGGCTCGCTCCCAGGAAGGCAACGGCGACCAGCACCGCGGGCAGCGCGACGCGCAGGCCCACGTAGATCACCATGCTCGACTCGTCGCGGAATCCGGCCTGGATCAGGCGCTGGCGAATCTCGTCGGAGGCGCCGCCCACCCGTGCCGCGATCGGAGCCAGAAATCTCTCGAGCTGCTCCCTCCGAGAGGCCGGCACCGCCTCTTCTCCGCCCGACGCGATGCGCGCCAGGCGACGCTCGGTGGCCGAACCTTGTAGAAGCGGTGCAACACCCAGAGCCAGCAGGGCTCCGGTCAGGAATGCAAACAGCAGAAACGGCGTCATGTTTTCATCTCCTTCAGACGCTGACCCGGGCGATCCGGCGACAGATCAGGTACCCGACACTGACCATCCCCAGCCCTGCGCCCAGCATCACGTGGCCGACCTCGGTCTCGAAGAGGGGCGCTACGTAGATGGGGTTCAGCACGTGCATGATGCCGACGATCGTGAACGGTACGGCGACGAGAATCTTGGCGGACATGGCGCTCTGGGCGGTGAGAGCCCGCACCTTGCCGTCGAAGAGGATTCTCTCGCGGATCACGCCCGCGAGGTTGTCGAGGATCTCCGCCAGGTTGCCGCCCGTCTCGAGCTGGACCAGCACGGCGGTCACGAAGACGGGGAGGTCTGACGCGTCGAGGCGATCCTGTAGATTCGCCATCGCGGTCGTGGGCGAAAGACCCAGTGCGATCTCCTTTGCCACCAGGGCGAACTCCGGACCGACCGGATCGGGAAGCTCCGATCCGACCATCTGAAGGGCTGCGGTCATGCTGTGGCCGGCCCGCAGGGCCCTGGAGAACAGTGCCAGCGCCTGCGGGAACTCCTGGTCGAAGGCCTTCATGCGGCGATTCTTGAGCCGCCGCACCACGATCCAGGGAGCCAGTCCCAGCAGGGCGGGGGCGGGGGTGAGACCCAGCATCGCCCCCAGGAAACCCGCGGCCACGGTGAGCCCAGCCGAGAGCCCCAGGAATCGCGGGAGGGTCATGGGCCGCCCGGCGCGGTAGAGCAGGAGCTCGAGGGAGCGGAGAGCGGGGAAGCGCTCCGCGGCATCCGACAGCAGCGAGCTCAGGTCGCTCTCCGTCTCGCGCAGGATCGAGGCGGCCGCGTCGTCGAGGCCGCCTCCGCCGGACATGGAGCGCTCGATGCGCGCCAGCGCGGCGCGGCGCCGGCTCGTCTCTCCGCCGATTACGGCGAAGCAGAGCCCCGAGAGGAAAAGGAAGACCGTCATGGCAATCAGAAGCGTCAGCATCGTCTGGTTCCTCTCCCGCTACGAGCGCGGCGCGCCGGGGCGGGGCTTGAAGATCTCCTCGGGCAGCTCGATTCCCTCGTCCTTGAGCTTCTCGACGAACTTGGGTCGAATTCCGGTAGGCACCAGACGGGCCACCACCTTGCCGTTTGCGTCTACACCATCCCGCTCGAGGGTGAAGATTTCCTGGGAAGTCACCACTTCTCCCTCCATTCCGACCACCTCGTGCAGGCTGATGATCTTTCGGGATCCGTCGGAGAGGCGGGCCTGCTGGACGACCAGATCGATCGCCGACGCGATCTGCTGCCGCACCGCCATCTTGGGGAGATCGAGGCCGGACATGGCGACCATGGTCTCGAGACGCGAGAGGGCGTCGCGCGGTGTATTGGCGTGAACCGTGGTGAGCGAGCCATCGTGGCCGGTGTTCATGGCCTGCAGCATGTCGAGAGCCTCACCCGCGCGGCACTCGCCCACGATGATGCGGTCTGGACGCATTCGCAGTGTGTTCACGACCAGGTCCCGCTGGGTCACGGCTCCCTTTCCCTCGAGATTGGCGGGCCGCGTTTCCAGACGCACCACGTGTTCCTGGCGAAGCTGTAGCTCCGCCGAGTCCTCGATGGTGACGATCCGCTCGTCCTCGGGAATGAAGCTCGAGAGGATGTTGAGGAGAGTCGTCTTTCCCGATCCAGTTCCGCCCGATACCAGGATGTTGAGTCGGAGCCGGACAGCGGCGTGCAGTGTGGCGACGAATTCCTCGGTCAGGGATCCGAGCCGGATCATGTCGTTGTGATCGAGCTTGTCGGCATTGAAGCGCCGGATCGACATGGACGGCCCATCGAGAGCCAGGGGAGGAACGATCGCGTTGACTCGGGATCCGTCCTCCAGGCGGGCGTCCACCATGGGGTTGGATTCGTCGATGCGGCGACCAATCCGGGAGACGATCCGCTCGATGATGCGCATCAGATGGGCGTCATCCCGGAAGCGGGCGGAGGTGAACTCGATCTTGCCGCCGCGCTCCACGTAGACCTGGCTGGCCCCGTTCACGAGGATGTCGCATACGGTCGGATCGCGAAGCAGCGGCTCGATGGGGCCGAGGCCGAAGACCTCGTCCTTGATCTCGCGCAGCAGGCGCTGCCGCTCATCCTTGGTGAGTGCCACGCCCTCCTCTGAGAGTACCCGCTGAGTGGCTGCCATCACCTCGTCGCCATTCTTCTCCTCGCTCATCTGCTCTGCCTGGGAGAGATCGAGGACGTCGAAGAGGCGGTGATGGACTCGGAACTTGAGCTCCTGGTACTTGGAGTCCCGCGGCTGCGCGGCGCGATCCGTGCGACGGGGCTTCGAGCTGGAAGCGATCTTGGGAGTGGGCGTCACCAACTCGAGCGTGGCTCGTTTCTCCTGCCGGGGCCCGGGAGCGGGCGTCGCGCTGGGCGTGGCAGGCTTCGCCTCCACGGCCTCCGCGGGCACGGGCTCGGGAGCGGCGGGTGTTACCGGAGTCTGCTTCTTCAGTCTTGCGCCAAGCGACATTTCACACTCCTCACGATCTTCTGCAGGCGATCGCCGAGCGAACCCCGCTCCGCGGGCTCCTGCCAATCTGCGCCGCACCAGTCGTGCAGCGCGCGCGCCAGCTCGACGAAGGCACTGGCTACCTTGCTCGGGCCAGCCGCCGACACCGGAGATCCCGATTCGATGCTCGCCGAGAAGGCGGCCGGATCGTCCGGAACCCGGGCCTCCGCCTCGAGTCCCAAGATCGCAAACGGATCCTCCTCGCTGAGGAGGCCCGAGCGAGAGGCGCGATTCGCGACGAGATGGACCTTCCCCTCTCCGTGACCCAGTTGCTCGAGAATCTTGCGGTGCTGCTGGGCGCGGGCGAGGGCCGTCACCTCGGTGGTGGTGACCAGCACCGTCTGCTCGACCCGGTCCAGGATCTGAAGGGAGATCTCGTCCGTGATGCGCGGCAGATCCACCACGACCCAGTCGAACTCGGCTTGCAGCAGCTCGATCGCGCGCTCCAGATGGGAGGCCGCGATGGCTTCGGCCTCCTCCGGATCGCGCGGAGCCGCCACCACGTGAACTCCGGAGTCCTGGTGGAGATGCGCGACCGTAGCGAGGAAGGCAGCATCCAAGTCATCGGCGTGGCCGGCCACGTCCGCCAGCGTGTAGGCGGGCGAGACGTCGAAGTGGAGGGCCACGTCTCCGAAGCAGGTCTTGGCGTCGACGATGGCGACGCGGGTCCCGCAGCCCGCCAGGGTCGCCGCGATCTCGCAGGCGACGGTGGTGCTCCCCACGCCGCCCTTCACGCCCAGCACGGCGACCGCTCGGCCCATCTGGGCCGGTGCCGCGGCCGCGGTCTGGCTCTGCAGCCGGGCGCTGATCCGGTAGAGCTCCTCGTCGAACTGGTGATCGGGGAAGAAGCCGAGGGCGCCGGCGCGCATCGCGCGCAGAATGACCTGCGGCTCGGCGGGACCTCCCGCCAGCAGCGGGGGCGCGGGCTCCGGCAATGCCTCGATCCAGTCCAACGCCTCCTCGGCGTCCGAGTTCAGATCGAGGTAGAGGCCGAGCTTCGGGTTGCTCTGGAGCGTCGCCTCGAGCTCCTCGGGCCGAGATGCCTCTGCCACCACCCGGATGGCGCCGGTCGCCACCATGCTCTGGGCGATGGAGGCGCGTGCCGGCTGCTCGGTGGAGAGCACTGCGAAGGGAATCTTGTCGTGCATGATCGTCTCCTCGGGCCTCAGTTCTCGCCAATCTCTTCCAGGAGGAACGTGAATCCGTCGTCCTGATGGCTGGCTTCCTGGCGCTGGTGGTAGTTGACACTGACGTGGTCTGCGGTCGTGGAGGCGATGCCCTCGATGGGCTTTGCCTTCTCGCCCGCGTCCGGGTTCGCGATCTGCTGCCGCTTCAGCGTTGCGTAGGACTCTCCTTTGAACTCATTGCTGTGGTTGTGCATGCATCCCATGCTGAGGTTCGCCAGCAACAGGCTGGTCAGCAGAGCGCCGATTCTTCGCTTCATGGTTCTCACTCCTTGATCTCGCGAGGCATTCGCTCTCGATGCCCGCTAGTTGCTGCTGGTCTGTCCGTTGGTTCCGCCTCGAGACGGGTCGCTGGCCACCTGCTCCTCCTGGTGAGGGTGCGGATTCCTGCCCTCTTCGCGGCCGAGCAGGAAGAAGTCCACATCGTCGGGCGGGGTGTAGTGATCGGTGGGGAGCGGGTGCGGGCCCGGTCCCAGGGGCTTCACCAGCCGCGGGGTCACGATCATCACCAGCTCCGATTCTCGCTGCTGAAACGATTGGCTCCGGAACAGCGTGCCCAGAATCGGGATGTCGCCGAAGCCGGGGACCTTGTCGATGACGGTGACCACGTCGTCTCTCAGGAGACCGGCAATCGCGAAGCTCTGGCCATCGCTGAGCTCGACGCCGGTCGAGGCGCGTCGAGTCCGGAATCCCGGCACCTGGTGCCCGTCGACCTCGACGGCGAGGCCAAAGTCGGGCTCGCTCACCTCCGGTGAGATCTGCAGGTGGATCCGGTCCGCGCTCATCACCGTCGGTACGAAGTCCACACCGACACCGAAGGGCTTGAAATCGATGGTGACCTGGCCAAAGCCCTGGGGCACGGTAAAGGGCACCTCGCCGCCCGCCAGGAAGCTCGCTCGCTCGCCGCTTCTGGCAACCAGAGTGGGCTCGGCCAGGATCTTGACCAGACCCTTCGAGCGGGCGAGCCGCAGGTAGGCGCTGATGTCGGTCTGCGGCCCATCGTAGCTCCCGGCCAGGTCGGCGCTCGCAGCGGTGACGGCGCCCAGCCCGTTGCTGAAGGCGAACGCGCGAGCTCCATCCTGAATCATCGCCTGGAAGTTCACGGCAAAGCGCCGCCCGAGGTTTCGCGACATCTCCGCCATCACCACCTCGATCATCACCTGGTGGTTGCCCGCCACGTCGATCAGATTGACGACGTTGTCGGCACGGACTTCCTGGCCGAGGTCCTGAGGGTCATCGAGAAATGCCAGGGCCAGCTGCTCTGCCTTCTCGCGCTCCTCGATGCGCGCCACGGTGCCGCGAAGCACGATCGTCTCCGCGCCCGCCATCTCCACGGTAATGCTGTCGTTGCCGAGGATTTCGCGGACCTTCGCCTGCACCTGGCTCTGCATCAGACCCACGTGGAGATCGAGGGCGGTTTGCAGTGTGCCGCTCTCATCCCAGAGCAGGACGTTGGTGCCACCCGGCTCGAGAGCCACCACCTGGATGGTCCGGGGATCGGTCAGGACGATTCCCGCCGTCTCCGGGTCTCCTACCGCGACGCGCTGCACGTCGAAGTCCGTGATCAGGACGACCGACTTGCCGGTCTCGAGTTCGATCCGGTGCCGGATCTCGTCGGAGCTCTGGGCCCGGCTGATGGGGATGATCTGACGGCCGTTGGGAATCAGCTCCTCGGAGCGTGGCTCCGCGGTCATAATTCCACTCGCCGCCAGGTACGCCTGCACCACCGGTCCGGCGACGCTCAGGGCGATGGTCGCAGCCACGGTCAGGACGATCTGGACGAACAGCCGATGGGACTTGTTGTGCGGAAGTATCGTTCGCATCACTTAGAACCTCACATCGTGGACGTCGGTGCCCAGGACCAGCTGTGCCGGACGGGACTGGCCTTCATCCTTGGGGTTGCGTAGGGCGAGCTTGATC
The DNA here is from genome assembly GCA_963766175.1 of uncultured delta proteobacterium. Classification (GTDB taxonomy): domain Bacteria; phylum Myxococcota_A; class UBA9160; order UBA9160; family UBA6930; genus CAVXZE01. Next base: position 52,241 of record CAVXZE010000032.1, on the reverse strand, counting down.
GGACCTTCGGTCTCAGCGTGAGCCAGCACCTGAGCTTCCTCGGGACTGACCTCGAGCGTCGCGACCTGAACCTCCTGGCTCGCTTCGCCGCTTCGCTCCAGGCGTGTATTCACGGCGAGGACGCGCACGTTCTGCAGGACCGCGCGGGTCACCGAATTCGCGCGCGAATCGTCGCCGCCGACTGGCCTGAAGGTGGAGAGAACGTCGACCCGCGAGCCGGGCTGCACGAAGCCCGCCACGCCGATGAACTGGTCGACCTGGACCGAAACGGCGCGGGCCGATTCGTCGATCAGGCTGTCGAGACCCGCAGCCGCTCCCACGGGCAACAACGTCGATTCCAGGATCGCCTCACCCTTCACCACGGTCCGGGCGAGTACCCGGCCCTGCAGCTGGATGGGATCCTGGAAGGCGCCAGCGGGAATCAGCTCCGCGGGCCAGTGTGCGAGCTTCGGCTGAGCATTCGGTACCTGGCCTCCGAGGGCCGCGGCGCTGCCAGCCACCACTACGGGGACCTTGTTCTCGTTCGCCGGTGCCGGGCTCTCGAGCAAGCTCGGGGCAGCGAAGGCGGTGAGGAGCCCGCACATGGCGGAGAGGGTCAAAAAAAGGATGGCACGTCGGTTCTTCATGGAGTTTCTCCGTGTTTCAATCCGGACCTAGAACTCTCCCCGCATCGCCACGGCGGCGGTGAGCGGGATGTGATTCAGGGACGGAACGAAGGCGCCGAGCATGGCCGGCTGGTAGTTCGAGGTAGCTGTCGCGACGACCAGGCCTCGGCTGCACACCGGGCCAGTGATGTCGATGTTGCCGTCCACATCGGCTTGCGCGAGAGCGGCCATGCCGTCGGCGGTGGCCAACGCTCGAATGGTCCCCTGATTGCAGGGGTTGTGGTACATGGTGGCGGTGCGCGCAGCGACACGGGCGGAGTGGCCGAGGAGCATCCAGTCCCGGAAGAGAAGGCCGAAATCGATGGTTCCGAAGAGGAGCAGGAGCAGCACCGGGAGCACCGTGATCATCTCGACGCTCGCAACGCCGCGCTGTCGCCGTTCGCGACACTTCCTGTCTCGGGAATCGTCAGGTCGTCGTCGATTCAGGAAATCCATGTCAACCCCCAGATTCGATCTGCGGCGACGCCGAGCGCGATGGCGACGCCGAAGGGAAGGCTCGCGGCCGCCGTGGATCCGGCTGCCGGTCGGATGTACCAGGTCTCTCGGGTCAGCAGACTGAGCTCGAGGCTCCGGCACCAGCGGCGCAGCAGGTCCAGGCACTGGCCTTCCGCGATGAGGGTGCAGAGGGCGAGCAGGCCGCCCACCGTGGTGATCCACCAGAGCAGACTGGGCAGGGCCGAGACGCCGAAGAACGCCCCCAGCGCCATGACTGCCTTGACGTCGCCCGCTCCGAGCCAGCCCATCGCGAAAGGAATTGCCAGGACGGCGAGAGCGAGGCCGGCTCCCGCGAAGGCGGAGAGCAGACCGTCGAATCCCGCCATCCAGACGGAATGGAGGAGGGCGGCGGCGAATCCCAGGAAGGTGATGCGATTCGGGATTCGCCACCGGCGAAGATCCTCCTCGACCACCGCCATCAGGAGACCCACGACGACGATTCCCGCCCAGGAGCCGAAAGCTCCGCTCGAGAACAGGATCGCGCCCACCAGGACCGCTGCGGCGAGGGAGACCGTGCGTGCCCGATGGGGATCGTGGATCGCGATCGCGGTGATGCGGAATCGGGACATCATCAGGAGCCGGCGCCCGCGACCCGGTTGCCAATGGCGTTCAGGGCGTCACTCAGCGTGTTGGCGAGCGTCTCCCACGCGGCGATTCCGGCGAGGGCGAAGACCGAGGCCACCAGTGCCCACTCCACCATCTCCATGCCGTCTTCCTCGACGACGAAGCGTTTGATCAAGTCACGCATTTCATTCTCCTGTTCGGTGCGCTGATTGCGCGTTTCGTTTGACGTTGCGCAGGGTGCCATGACCGCGAGTCGCAGACAGTGAAGCCCTTCACAACCGCGCGCGTTTTTTTTCGCGAGCTGCGAGACTCCCGCAACTGGCTGATCCGGAAGAGCTTTTCTCGGTGGTTCAGAGCCAAGAGGCGGCGCCCGGGTCGAACTTTTTTCGCGCTCAGATCGAGTAGACTCGTGAGGAGATGAATGGACGGCTCGGGGGCCGGGATCGATCCCGCGACCCGCTCGTGTGTTTGATGGGTCTGGTGGCGGTGACCGCGAGTGCGCTGCTATCGGCCTGCGGAAGCGACTCTCGACCGGAGGGCGAGGGCGCCCAGCCGCCGGTCGTGGTGCAGGTGGTTACGGCCGTGGCGAGCGAGCTGCCGCGTACGCTCGCCGCCGTCGGCTCCCTACAGAGTCCCGAGACGACCGTGGTCGCCTCCGAGATCGCCGGTACCACAGTCGCCATCGACATCCCAGAGGGCCGCCATGTGATGGCGGGCCACCTGCTCGCCCGTCTGGACGACGCCGAGGCGCGGGCGACTCTCAGCGTCGCGCAGGCCCGACTCACCAACGCGAGGGCCCGGCTGGAGCGGTTGCGTCAGCTGCGCGCGTCCAGCGTCAGCTCCGAGCAGGCGCTGGACGACGCGGTGGCGGAATTCGACGGCGCCCAAGGGGAGGTCGACGAGGCGGAGACCCGTCTGCGCAAGACCGAGATTCGCGCGCCTTTCGGCGGAATTCTCGGGCTTCGGCAGTTGAACCAGGGACAATACCTGGAGCCAGGTGCCCCGATCGTGGAGATCACACAGGTCGACCCGCTCGAGCTCGAGTTCGGTCTTCCGCAGCGCTACGCCAGCGAGCTCGAGCTCGACCAGGTCGTGTTGGGAACCATCGGCGAGTGCGGCCAGCGCTTCGAGGCGAGGGTCGATGCGATCGATCCGCGCGTGGACTCGGCGACCCGCTCCGTGCGCCTCCAGGCCGCGGTCCCCAACCCGGAGGGAAGGCTTCGCCCCGGGATGGCCGTTCGCCTGCGGCTGCTGGTTGGCGCGATCTCGAACGCCGTGGTGATTCCCCAGGAGGCGATCATCCGCCAGGGTACCAAGCACCGGGTGTACGTCGTCGACGAGGAGGGGAGGGCCCGCGAACGGGACGTGACCTTGGGCAGCTTCTTCGTGGACGGCGTTCACGTGCTCGCCGGTGTCGATCCCGGTGACACGGTGGTGGTCGCCGGGCATCAGAAGCTCCAGGCCGGGACGCCTACCAGCCCCCAACCCTACCAGGCCATCGAGAACCCCAATCTGGAGCTGGGTTGGTTCGGCCCGGACGGCGACTGCGGGGGAGAGCGGTGAGGATCTCGGAGATCTCGATCGAGCGGCCCGTGCTGGCCTCGGTGATGAGTCTCCTGATCGTCGTAGCGGGAGTGGCGGCCTTCTTCATGCTTCCGGTTCGCGAGTACCCGGACGTCGACCCACCCGAGGTCTCGGTGACGACCGTCTACCCGGGGGCCAGCCCGGAGACCGTCGAGACTACGGTGACCGAGCCCCTCGAGCAGGTCCTCAACGGCATCGAGGGGATCCGCGACATCGAGTCGACCAGCGGGTTCGGCATCAGCGTGATCAGTGTCGAGTTCGTGGTGGGGCGGGACATCGATCTGGCCGCCACGGACGTCTCCAACGCGATCCAGCGCGGGCTTCGCGATCTGCCCGAGGAGGCCGAGCGGCCCACCGTATCCAAGTCGGGCGCGCGATCGCGGCCGATCATGTGGCTGAACGTGAAGGGCGAGAGCTACACGCCCGGCGACCGCACCGACCTGGCCGACCGGATCGTGAAGACGCCGCTGCAGGTGCTACCGGGTGTGGCTAGGGCGTGGATCGGCGGCTCGCGTCGCTATGCGATGCGAATCTGGCTCGACCCGGCTCTGATGGCGGCGCGCGGGGTGGATGCCGCGGACGTGCTCCGCGCGATCCGTGAGAACAACCTGCAGGCGCCCGCGGGCGAGCTGGAGGCTGCGACGCGCAAGTTCACGGTGAACGTGGATGCGGTGATCGATGATCCGCGCCTCTACGAGCAGATCATCGTCCGGGAGGAAGAGGGCGTTCCGGTCCGGATCGGAGATGTGGGCCGCGTGGAGCTGGGCGCCGAGAACTACCAGGTGATCACGCGCTTCAGCCGGACACCCACCGTGGGGGTCGGCATCGTCCGGCAATCACGGGCCAACGAACTCGCGGTCGCCCGCGCCGTGCGAGCGCAGATCCCGGAGATCCGCAAGTCCCTTCCTGCAGATGCGCAGCTCGATATCGCCGTCGACAACACCTTTTTCGTCGAGGCCGCGCTGCAACAGGTCTGGGTGACACTGGGGATCGTCTTCTTGGTGGTGGTCCTGGTGAATCTGGTCTTTCTGCGTTCACCGACCACGACGATCATCACCGCGGTAGCGATTCCGGTGTCCTTGATCGGCACCTTCGCCTGCATGCAGGTACTGGGGTTCTCGATCAATTTCCTCACCCTCCTCGCCCTGGTTCTGGCGATCGGGCTGCTGGTGGACGACTCGATCGTGGTGCTGGAGAACGTCTACCGGCGTCAGGAGCTTGGGGAGTCCGCGCTGCGAGCGGCGCGGAACGGCTCCCGCGAAGTGGGCTTTCCGGTGATCGCGACCACAACGGCGGTGGTGGCGGTCCTGATTCCTCTGTCGATGATGACCGGGAACATGGGCCGACTGTTTCGCGAGTTTGCGATCACCATGGCGGTCGCGCTGAGCATCTCCACCTTCGTGGCGCTGAGCCTGGTTCCGATGCTCTGCTCGCAGTTCCTGACGCTCCAAAGGGAGCACGGCCGAGCTTTCCGGGCCATCGAGCGCATGCTGTCCAGATCCGCCAGCGGCTACCGGCGAGCGCTCGACTGGAGCCTCGCGCATCGCTTGGCCATCGGCATCGTCCTGCTGGTGACCGTGGCCCTGATCCCGCTGCTCGTAGCGATCCTTCCCACCACGCTGGTTCCGATCGAGGACCGCGGCAACATCATCACGATCATTCGTGCGCCTCAGGGCTCGACCTCGGCCTATACCGATCAGGCAATGAGGCAGGTCGAGGCAGCGCTGGCCGAGACCCCCGAGGTCGCGGGCTTCTTCGCGGCGATCGGCCTGGGAATGGGCGGCGTCCCCGACTCGGCGGAGGGGATCGTGTTCACCCGCTTGCACCCCTGGGAGGCGCGGAAGCGGACCCAACAGGAAATCGTGGCCGACCTGTTTCCACGCTTCTTCGCCATCCCCCAGGCGCTGGTCTTCCCGATCAATCCACCGTCTCTGGGGCAGGGCCGAACCAGCGACATCCACGTGATCTTGAAGAGCCCTTCCGCGAGTCTCGAGGACTTCCGGCTGGTCACGGGAGCGATCCTTGCGCGGGTGCGACAGATCCCCGGTCTGGACAACGTGGACAGCGACCTGCGGGTCGAGAGTCCGCAGCTCGACCTCCGCTTCGATCGGGAACGCGCCGCCGACATCGGGGTGCCGGTGAGCGCGGTGGCGGAGAGCCTGCGGCTGCTGGTCTCGCAGGGCCCCGCGGACGACTTCGTCCTGCGAAACAAGCAGTACGATGTGGTGACCGCCCTGGCCACGCGGTACCGCAGCGTTCCCGATCACCTGGGCGAGATCCATCTGCGCGCGCGCGACGGCTCGATGGTTCCGATGGCGACGCTCGTCGAGGCGGTGCCAGTGATTGGTCCCGCGAGCCTGCACCACTACGACTTGCAGCGCTCGGCTTCCATCACCGCCAATCTGGCGGCGGGCGCGACTCTCGGCGAGGCGCTCCCGCGCGTGATGGGGATCGTCGAGGAGGAGCTTCCACGGGGCTTCGGGACGGCGCTTGGCGGCATCTCGAGGGAGTTCGTGGAGTCGTCGCGGGCGGTCTACCTGACCTTCGGAATCGCCTTGATCGTGATCTATCTGGTGCTGGCCGCCCAGTTCGAGAGCTTTGTCCACCCCCTTACGGTCATACTGAGCGTACCCCTGGCGTCGCTCGGCGCCCTCGGCGGGCTCGCCCTCACCGGGAATACCATGAACCTCTACAGCCAGATCGGTCTCATCCTCCTGGTTGGACTGGTGACCAAGAACTCGATTCTACTGGTGGACTTCGCCAACCAGGAGCGGGCGAGAGGGGCGGTGCTTCTCGAGGCATTGCGAGCGGCCGGCAGGATCCGGTTCCGGCCGATCTTGATGACGAGCATGACGTCCATCCTCGGCGCGGTTCCCCTCGCCGCGGCGTTCGGTGCCGGCGCCGAGAGCCGTCGCCCGATCGGCGCCGCCATAGTCGGTGGACTGCTCTTTTCGACCCTCTTCACACTGGTGGTCATCCCCGTGGTTTACTACGCCGTGACCCGGATCGCCGAACGGATAGGCTTGAGGACGATTCCGCCCCTGGTGGGGCTCGAGACGGACGGTGGTGACGGCGAGGCGATCGTCCGTCGATAGCTGCCGTGGCAGGCGGCCGCGCCTGGGTTAGGATTTCGTGGTGCGTCTGCCGAAATCCGTGGATACGCCGCTGCGCACCCTCATCTGCCTCCTGGTACTTCCGCCGGGGTTGATCCTCGCCAGCTTGCTGGGGATGGTGCTGGGGCTCCTGGGTGCACCCCAGAGGCGCGTCAACATCGCCTACACTGGCTTCGCCCGCTTCTGTCTCCTGATGGGGGCGACTCGTCTCGAGGTGAATGGTCTCGACACGCTGAAGCTGGATCAGGCATACCTCATCGTGTCGAACCACGAGAGCAACTGGGATCTGCCCAGCCTCGCGGCGGGCCTCTCGCAGCTGGTCGTCCGCTATGTCGTCAAGAAGGAGATCATGCGGATTCCGATCTTCGGACAGGCGCTGCGAATCACCGGGAACGTGAGGGTGGTTCGCACCCAGACCGCACGCGACATCGAGCGGATCCGGAAGAAGATGACGCGGCGTGCCAAGGAGGTCTCCGTGCTCTTCTTCGCGGAGGGTACGCGTTCGCGGGGCGGCACTCTCGGCGCCCTCGCTACGCGACCTGGTGAGAAAAGGGGGCTAGGGAGCTCGTGAAGCGACCTTCGCGGACTTTCCGTAGGCCGCGAGCGTGCTCGCGACGATGGCCTGCTCGATCCCCCGCCCCAGAGCCGGGAGCCGCACCTGGACGGATCCGTCTAGAATTCGAAGACTGCTCGCTCCGCGAAGCGGCTCGATCCGAATCACCCCCTGGATCTCCACCCGGTCGGCCAGGACGGAGGGCGTCATCTCCCATCGCACCGCCATCTCCGTCCGACTCCGTCACTGCTCCTCGATGTAGCTGATCTTCTCGCCCGCACCGAAGCCTCGGAGCAGCCTCCGAAAGGCGCCGGGGATTCGCGGCACCACCCGGATCCTTCGGTAGACTGCGTCTTCGGTTTCCTCGCGTTCCAGCTCGGTGTACTCGGCCAGCCCGATCGCCCGCGCCAGATGCGCCTCGAAAGCTGGCGTGTGCAGAACCTCCCAGAGGTCCCGTGCATCTCGCCGGATTCGGTGCTCGCAAAACAGCTTCACCGGGGAAGAGGTTGCAGAGCAGGGTTGCGCAAGGGCGCTGCCACCCACAGGAATGCTCAGCGCTCTCCGTTCGCCCGCTTCTGGTCCGCCAGCGCGACCAGCGAATCGAGAGAGATGCGCGCCATCCGGATGTCGGTGGGCAGGAACATGCCCAGGAACCAGGGGTAGTCCCGCTCGATCGCGCTGGTGTAGTAGTCGACGTACGCGAAGCCATCGCGGAGCACCACTCCCGCGTAGGATGTGTCGCCCGCACTCGCTAGATCCGAGAGATGGGTGAGCCCTTCTTCGGTGACCTCGTAGAGTGCCGTGCGCTTGCGGCTCCAGACTCCTCCGAGGCGCATGAGAGGCACTCGCTTGCCGTCCTGGTGACGCGCCACCGCGAAGACGCGCCCGGCATGGGAGAAGAGCACCGGGCCATCCAGCCGCGTGACCCGGCTCTTGTGGTAGCTCCAGCGTTCGAAGGGAGGCGCGGCCACGGCGAGCAGCGTCGAGGCGTCCTTGTTCCCGCTGAGGGTGTCGGGAGTGACTTCGAGGCGCGCGGTCGCGAGGAGCCGCCCATCCGGGAGGAACTCGATCGCCGTCTCGTCGTTTCCCTCTCCATCGTAGATCGTCGACACCTGCTCCCAGTCGAATCCGTCCAGAGAGCGAAGCAGGATCGACTTGCCGTGTTCCCACCAGTAGGCGGGCACGTACCAGGTCTTCCCATCCGCCGACTTGGGCCGCCAGAAGAGCCAGCCGCGCGGCCCCACGGGCTCGAAATCGCTCCAGCTCATCCCATCCTGGCTGGTGGAGACGACGCTCTGCTCGGGTGTCGCGAAGACGCCCTCGTTGGGGAGTGCGTAGAGGAAGAGACGGTCGCCGATGGCGGCGAACTTGGGATCGCGGATGTCCTTGCCGATCACCTTGAGAGTGGCCACGATTTCCCAGCTACGGGCGTCGCTGGAGCGGCGGATGAGCAGGCGGGACTTGGGTGTTCCCAGGTGGTAGGGGGAGGCGGCGTGGACGAGCCAGAAGTGGCCGCGCCAGAAGATCATGTCGGTGTTGGAGTTGTGCTCGCCGTCCGCGACCACGTCCCAGCTCTCGATCTCGAGTGCGGAAGCCAGCTGCGCGCGATTGGGGCGCAGTAGGGCGTACGCTCCTACCAGGACGACCAGGAGAAGGACGGTGGTGGTGGCGGCAAGGGCGAATCGCATTGGCGCTCTCTCATATAGCAGAGTCTTTTCGGCCCCTGACCTGTACCAGAATTCTGTAAGAATGCGCCAGGAACGGAATCGCTCCAGGCCTCATTTCCTGGTTGGGTGCGCCCGATAGATCCATGGAGGGAGTCCACACCAGGATGCCGGAGCCGTCGATGCCGCAGCAGCAGGCCCCGAAGCCGGGCGCACGGAAGACGCTGCGAGTGTGCTTCGAAACCGCCGAAGGGTTCCGGAAGGAATACCACCAGAACATCGCGAGAGGGGTGCTTTTCGTCCCGAGCGACGATCCCTACGCACCCCACGAAAAGATCGATCTCGTGTTCGATTTGACCTTTTGCGACGCATCGACCGTGGTCTCGGGCGAGGTCGTGGTGGTCATCGACCCGGTGCTCGCCGAGGCGGGTGGCACATCTGCCGGAATCTCGCTGCGCCTGACCGAGGATGCTTCGAATCTGCGGCTCGAGCTCGAGAAGCTGTCCGGAATCTCCCTCCGGGAGAAAGCCCCTGCGAGAGTCGGCGACAGACGGCTGGCGGAGCGAAGCGGGTCCGACGCCGACATCCGAATCGATAGCGGCGAGGGTCGGTTCTGGGGCGTGACCGCGAACGTCTCCTACGAGGGTGTCCTGGCGCTGCTATGGCGAGCGACGATACCGGTCGGTACCGCTGTGCGCACCGTTCTCTCGAGCCCGGCGGTAGAGCTCGAGCTCCCGGTGGATGGGAAGATCGTCCACCGGACACGCTGCAGCGACGGAATGGTCGCGCACGGCATCCAGCTTCAGTATCCGGCCAATCGGATCGAGGAAGTCATGAGCTTCATCGATTTCCTGCAGGCCTTCGATCGCGCCCGGCGCCTCGTGGCCATCACCGGTGAGATCGATGAGGGTGGGCTCGGCGCGATCCTGGAGATGTTCGTGAACACGGCTCCGGCGGGAACGATGACCGTCTCGCGCGGCGAGGAGGAAGGCAAGATCGTCTTCTCGGACAACGAAATCCTCCACTGCAGCCTGGGGATCGTCGCGGGCCTGAAGGCCCTCTCGCGAATGTTTCGCTGGAAACATGGACGCTTCGAATTTCATCACGACCTGCAGCTGACAGGAGACGCCGATGCTCCACAGCCTCTCCAGGCAGCCATGATGAGTGCCTCGGTGCAGATGGATGAGATGGCCCGGGTCGCTGGCGGGGTCCTGGATTCTGCAGGCACCTTCGAGATCGTCCTCGAGCAGGCTGAGACTCTCCGGGATTCCCTCTCCGGCGTGGAGAGAGAGGTGCTCGACTACGCCGCGGAAGGGTTCAATGTCGAGGCGATCTCCGACGTGGTCGCGGCTAGCGATGCCGCGGTCTACAAGGCGCTGTCGACACTGCTCGATGGGGGATTGATCACGCTGCGGCGCGGGTGAGTCAAGACCTGCCACTGAACCTGGCGGGTGACTAACCTGGGGTGCAGGCGCCCGAGTCGACGAGGGCGGCAGCGGAGTCGGCTCCCACGGGCTCGGATGCCCGCGCCGAGCCGGGCTCCACCTCGGGAAGACGCAGAAAGAGCGTCGCAATCATTGCCAGCGCGTAGACTCCCAGGAAGGTGAGGAAGGCGATGTCGTAGCTGCCGGTGCGGTCGTAGACCAGCCCAGCGTAAGGGATCCCGAAGAGGTGGATGGGGAGCATCAGCGGGCCCATGAGTCCCATCACGCGCCCGAAGGCCTGCCGCCCGAAGCCCGCGCCGATCGTCGCTCCCCAGATCGGAATGATGCCTCCCATTCCGAGTCCGAAGACCGCGCCGGCGGCCAATAGAGCCGGGTACTTCACGGCGAAGAAGACCAGCGCGACGCCGAGCGCTTGGAGGCCACTGGCGAGCCAGAGGGCGGCCCGCTTGGGTAGCCAATCTACGATCCAGCCGAAGAGCAGCTTCCCGATCACGCCGAACCCCGCCATCGTCGAGAGCACCCAGGCCGCTGCAAGCGGCTCGAATCCGATGTCGGTCGCGTGTGGGATGATGTGGGTGAGGACCGCGCCGTTGGCGAAGAAGTTGAGTCCGACGAAGAGCGTGATCACCCAGAAGTTCGGCTCGCGGAGCGCCTCCCGCGTCGACCAGACCGCTGTGGGCGGAGACGCGACGGGCGAGGCGGGTCGAGAAGATGGCGTCTGGGCCGCGGCCGTGTCGGAGGCATCCGCGCCAGCCTCGCCTCCGTCCGGGAGAAGTCCCATCTGCTCGGGGCGGTTCACCATCACCCACCAGACGGCGGGAATGACGGTCAGGAGAGTCACCGCGGCGTAGACCAGGAAGGTGTTGCGCCAGCCGATCGACTCGATGAGGCCGGTCGCCACCGGGGCCATCGCCAGGCCCGAGAGGGAGATCCCCATCCCCGCCACGCCCAGCGCAATTCCCCGCCGCGTGCTGAACCAGTTGGCGACGGCGGTCGAGCCGGGGATGGCTCCCAGCATGACGGACCCCAACGCCAGCAGCGTCCCCATGATCACGTAGAACTGCCACAGCGCTTCGATTCGGGAGGCGGCGGCGAATCCGATCGCCATCAGCAAGGCGCCGCCGCACATGATGTGGCGGATCGATCCACGGTCCACCAGTCGCCCCAGGTATGGAGAAACGGCGGCGATTCCCACTTGCATGACGGCCATGCCGGTGGCGACGCCGAAGCGGGAGCCTCCAAACTCGGTGGCGAGGGACTTGAAGAAGACCCCGTACGAGTAGAAGACCAGCCCGACCGAGATGAAGTGGGTCAGAAAGACAACCGAGACGATTCGCCAGCCGTAGAACATGATGGCGGCGAGGTTGATCGCCGAGTCAGGGACTGTCAATGACGCCGGTCATACCGACGGCTGGAGGATGGGAAGAGACGAACTCGCCGGCGAGGACCGGTCTCCTCGTCTGGCGATCACGCTCGGGTCGACGCAGCTGCCATCAAGACCCCAAGGAAGCGCTGCCGGTCCCAGCCTTCTCGCAACGGGGAGAGGTGGCGGATCTCCGCTCTGCGCTCCTCGAACTGCCATGTGCCGGCCAGACGTCGAAAACGATCGAAGTATCGGCCGCCGCCGAGAATCGCTTCCCCGCTGGAGGCGTCCAGCGCGGTGAGCTCGAAGTAGCTCTCGGCGGACGCGCTGTCTCCATCGATCGCGATCCTCTGGTTGTGCACCGTGTGGCTCATCTCGCGAAGGAGTCCGGCGATGGTGCTCCTGAAGAAGACGCGGATCTCTTCGCGCCCCTCGGCCACCAGGGGATCCAGCCCGCTCGCAAGGAGGCGAAAATCGCATCGGGCGTCCTCCGCGAAGCAGCGATCCACGAGTTCGTCGAACCGACCGTCGTCGACCAGGAAGCAGTAGGTCGCGTGTAGCTCGAGGATCGCGTCCCGATCCTCGAGCGCCCGCAGCCGGTCTTCCTCGGTCATCGCCATGGGTCTTCCTCCGGGATCTGGTGCAGGGAAGGGGTGGGGTGGCGTGGTTCGATTCCGGGATGGGCAGAGAGTGGGGGCACCTCGCTGGCGTTCAACGGAGGTTGGCGTGAATCACGCGGAGGATGTCGAAGCGGGTGATGGCCCCGACGAGCTTGCCGGCCTCGACCACCGGAAATCGACGGAAACCCTGATTCAGGAACAGGCCCGCGGCGTAGTACACGTCGGTGTCTGGCGAGATCGAGGTCACCGCCGTGGTCATGAAATCCGCGACTGTCCCACGGGGCCGGTTTGCATCGGCACCCGCCGCGACCAGCTTGAGGCAATCCTTCTCGGTGAGCATACCCAGCAGGTGTCCGGCTCCGTCGATGACGGGGGCTCCGGTGACGTGGTGTTGGAGGAGGAACCCCACTGCGTCGAGGATCTCGGTCCCCGGGTCGAGGCTGTACACCTCGGTGTCCATGTGGTCTCGGACGATCGGAAGCTTCTCCATCGCGGTCTCCAGAACTCCGGGTTCGAATGTTCCATTCCAGGGTAGACCTTCCCGCCCTGCGGCGCCTGTCCGCGGATCATTCCGGTGGCGGCAGGCTCATGGTGCCGGCGAGAAGCTGGGTGACGACGTTGTTTCGCTCCAGAACCAGGCCGATCTCCTTGGGGAAGGTGCCGTAGGCGACCTGCTGCTGCATGATGCGAATCATGATCACCGCGAAACGGAAGCCGGCAAAGACCTTGTAGTAGTGGAGATGGTGGGCCTTCCGGCCCAGCAGCTCTTCCCATCGGGCGACGGTCGCGTCGTGGCTGGGCAGACCCTCGAGCCGTGGCCGCTCCATCCCGGGTATACCGTTGCCCTTCATGCTGACTTCGTCCACGAAGAGCCACCACGACAGATCCAGCACCGGGTTTCCGATCGTGGCCATCTCCCAGTCGAGGAGAGCGGCGACCTCGAAGTCCTGGAAGATCTGGTTTCCGATGCGCGCGTCTCCCCAGCAGAGTCCCAGCGGTTCGTCGGCGGGCATGTTGCGCTGGAGCCAGTCGAGCGCCGCTTGCGCCACCGGCTGCGGCTGGCCGCGCTTTGCCCACTCGAAGTAGCGCTCGTAGAATCGGAGGTGCCGCTCGATCGGCGTGGCACCGAGGTGGGACCGGCTGAGCTTGCCGATTCCCAGGGACTTCCAGTCCGCCTTGTGCACTCGTGTCATGGCCTCGATGCCGCTCCACCAGAGCTTCTCTCGCTGGGCGGGGCTCGCGTCGAAGACGAATCCCTGGGTCGGGAAGGGGGGGTTGTCCGCAGGAATCTGCCCCTCGACGTACCCCATGACGTAGAAGGAGCCGCCCAGGATCGCAGCGTCGCTCTCCCGCCACAGCATCTGCGGCACGGGCGCGTCCGAATTCTCGCCGAGCGCCTTCATCAGCTCGAACTGGGCCCCCACGTCGTAGAAAGGGAAGACCCAGAAGGCCGCCGGATCGGGCTCGATGCGAATCACCGCCTTCCGGCTTCGGATCTCTTCGCCTTCCTGGTAGGAGAGATCGAAGATCAGCGTGTCGCTCGAGAAGCCCGATGCGCCGGGCTTGATCAGCTCGGAGATGCTGATGTGTCTGGCGTTGGGGAGCTTCGACTCGAACCAATGGGTGAGCTGCAGCCGAGTCCTCTCCGGATCACGTGCGAAGGGTTCGGGCATTCCGGGTCTTCGCTCCTGTGGATGAACGACCGCGTCGAGATCCGAACGCCCACCGATCCGGCACGGGGATCCGGGGCCGCGATCGAGCCATGGGAGTCGGAACTCCCAGTCGGGCTAGGCCAACGAAGATGGGGTCTGCTCGGTCTTCAGCGTCTGGTAATACTGGTAGGCCTCATGCGGTTTGAAGTTCTCGTGGACCACCTTCCGAACCGCCTGGATCATGGCAGGTGGATTCTCGGCCTGGAAGATGTTGCGACCCATATCCACACCGCTGGCGCCCTCCTGGATCGCGCTGTGGGCGAGGTGCAGGGCGTCGACCTCGGGCAGCTTCTTGCCACCGGCGATCACGATGGGGACGGGACAGGAGGCGGTCACAGTGTCGAAGCCGTCTTCCACGTAGTAGGTCTTGACGTACGATGCGCCGAGTTCCGCGCAGATGCGCGTGGCGAGCCGGATGTACTTGGCGTCGCGGACCATGTCCGTGCCGACTGCCGTCACACCGAGCGTGGCGATACCATGACGATTCCCCATGTCCACCAGCCGCGTCATGTTGTGGATCGACTGGGTTTCTTTCTCGCCTCCGATGAAGACCTGGACCGCCATTGCCGCAACGTTGAGTCGTATCGCCTCGTCGATGCTGACGGCGATCTGCTCGTCGGAGAGCTCCTTGAGAATGCTGGGGCCACCGCTGGCGCGGAGCACGATCCCGCCGGTGTAGGTAGGCGGGATGCAGCTGCGCAGGATGCCGCGGGTGAGCATCAGCGTGTCGGCGAAGGGCGTGAGGGGCACGATGTCGAGGTCGACTCTCTCGAGGCCGCTGGTGGGGCCCAGGAAATAGCCGTGGTCGAAGGCCAACATCACGGTTCGCCCCGACTCGGGGCTGAAGATGTTCGACAAGCGGTTCTTCATCCCCCAGTCCAGGTTGTTCGATCCCTTGAGAAAGAAGGGCTGGCTCTGCGCGGGGACGTCCACCTTGTAGTTCTTTGCGGTGGCGGTATCGGTGTCGGCCATCGGCTTCCCTCCAATCGACGGGCGAATCGATGGGCGGCTCGGCTGCGTTCCATACCCATGACCCGAGGATTCCGGGAGTGTATCCGCGCCGATTGGCCCCGCAAACCGGCTGCGGTCTCGCGGAGAGGCCGGCCGATCCTCGGTGGGGGTGGGAGCTAAGGCCGCGTCTCGACCGCGGTGGGAAGACTAGCGGCCACCCCGTCGGAGCCGGTCAGTGATTCCCTTGATGGCACGACCCCAGGACGCCCTGTCGATCATGCTCCTGGCTCGAGCAGCCGACCCGCCTCCGCACTTGCCGTTATTCTGCTCTTGGAGGCTCCGCCAGTAGCGGCGAAAGTCGCCCAGCTCGTTCGCGTCCAACGGCTGGCTGATCAAGAACCCCTGGATCTCGTCGCAGCCCAGCTCCCGTATTCGCTCGGCCTGTCCGGTGCTGTCGACGCCTTCTGCCACGATTCGAAGTCCCAGCCGGCGGCCCATCGCCACCACTGCCTCGACGATGCTCGCGGCCGCCGGGTCGTCTTCCACCCCGGATGCGATGGAGCGGTCTATCTTGAGCACATCGAGTGGGAAGCGGGTGAGGAAGCTCAGCGACGAATATCCAGTGCCGAAGTCGTCGAGCGCCAGGGCCACTCCGATGGCCCTGAGGTCTCGCAGGGCCAAGGCGGTCCTGTTGTCTTCTCCGACCATCAGGCTCTCGGTCACCTCGAGCTCCAGGGCCTGTGGCTTCAGGCTGGTGGTGCGCAGGGTGTCGGTGACCGTCTTCGCCAGGTCGCTCGAGGCGAACTGCTCACTGGAAACGTTGAGGGAGAGCCGGAGACCCGACCAGCCGATACGCTGCCAGAGAGCGAGCTGCGCACAGGCGGTCTCGATCACCCACGCGCCAATGGGAACGATGAGGCGGGTCTCCTCGGCGACGGGAATGAACTCCCTGGGCTGAACCCACCCGAGCTCGGGTGAGTTCCATCGTATCAGAGCTTCCATGCCCACCATGGTGTCGGTGCGAATATCGATCCGCGGCTGGTAGCGCATTTCGAACTCGTCTCGTTCAAGGGCATGGCGCAGGTGCTTCTCGAGCTCGACCCGACGAACAAACGCCTGACCCATCGAGGGCTGATAGAACTCGTAGCGCCCCGGTCCCTTTGCCTTTGCCCCGTACATGGCCATGTCCGCGCGCTTCAGAAGGGTCTCCGCGTCCCGTCCATCCTGGGGGAACACCGCGATTCCAATGCTCGCCGTGATCGAGAACTCATAGCCAGACACGGAAACGGGCGCTTTCACCGCGTCGAGGATGCGGCGCGCCACATCGCCCGCGTCTTGCGCGCGGCGCACCTTCGAAAGAAGAACGGTGAACTCGTCTCCACCGAGCCGCGAGACCGCTCCGGCTCCCTGGGTTCCCCCAGCACTCACCACATCCGTGGGCCGGACCTCGCCCTTGAGAAGACGGGCCACTTTCTGCAGCAGCGCATCTCCCACCGCGTGTCCGAGCGTGTCGTTGACTCCCTTGAACCGGTCGAGATCGATGTAGAGGAGGGCTGCTGGATAGTCATCGCGTTTGGCGTGCCGGAGAGCCTCATCCATGCTCCGCGTGAACGAATCCCGGCCGGCGAGCCCGGTCAACCCGTCGCGACTGGCGCGGGTTCGGGCGCGATCCGCTTCCTGGTGCAGCTGGAGGCGCTCGCGGGCAGCGCGGACCATGGCTTCGACCCGAAGTGCGAGCAGCTCCCCGGAGTCGGACGCTTCCGCAAAGTCCGAGATGCCGAGCCGAATCGCCCGCTTGATCGTGGCGACATCGGCTGGCGCAGCAATCAGAAAAACGGGAGTCGCCGGTTCGCCGCGCTGCTGCCGCTGGATGTCAGCACAGGCCTCCAGGGCCCCCTTCTTCGAGGCCGCCGCATCGACGATCACCGCGCCAGGACGCACCTCCTCGAAGGACTCGGTGAGCGAGGCACCCGCGCGGAAGGCTCGGAGACCTCGTTCGGAGAGCGAGGTCTTCAGCATCTGCACGAGCTCCGCCCGTGGACTCCAGACCAGGACCCGGGTCGGCGCCCCGCTTTCGGGATCGGTCGACATGACACTCGTTCAATCGGTCTGGCGAGGGTCTGGCAGCAGCGAAAAGAAATCCCCGCGGGGAGTCGATCCTTGACGCTGCGTTGCCTCGTTTGCGGCACCTTCGCTTTCATGATATCCGGTGACTTGATCCTCCGCGGACCTCGGGGGGGAGCTTCCGCTTTCCGCGGATCGGGACTCAGGTGGAGTCAGAGGCGGATTTCGTCACGTGGGCGGTCACGTGAGCGGTCGAGTTCTTCGAGCGGGCAGGTCGAGCTGGCTGAGACGCGGAGCATCCCTGCTCCTGGTGCTCTATCTCGCCTGGGTCGTGTCTCCAGCGCTTCACGAGCTTCACCAGAATCTCGGGAGACACCGACAACCGGGCCAGCCTTGTCCCGCCGACGATCCCGACTGGCGGGTCCTCTCCCATCCACCGGACCAGCCTTGCTCGGACCCGGACCACCACCATCACCCCCGTCCGGTTCACGACGAGAATCATTGCCTCAGCTGCCAGCTGAGCGGATCCGCGGTGGCTGTGCTTCCCGTCGCTGAAGGCCCGAGCCCCTCGATCCAGGCCAAGGGCCCCGGGGTGTCTGCGCCCGTCCTGGCGCCGCTCCCGCCGGCGCTGCTGGCCATGTCCCCTCGCGCTCCACCGCAGCTCGCCAGCGCCTAGCAGCTCGTCTCGCATCCCGACCGTTTGCTGATTCTGGATCGCCGTGTGGCGATCGAGCCATCTGCAGACCGGCTGCTCCTTCCGGCGCGGGAAGGAGAACCGTGCCGGGGGCACCCGGCCGTGGTCGAGAGGGAAGACGAGCTTGCGAGAGCTTCTTTCGGCGAATCCGGCGCAGTCCGCGAAAGAGCGGAAACGCGCCGCACTCTGAGGAGGTGAGAAGTCCAATGCTGTCGCATCGACGGAGATTGCTGGTGATCCTTTCCCTGGTACTGCTCGTTCCAGCAAGAGCCTCTCTGGGCGAAATGGACGGACGCGGCGACCTCGAGGCTGAGCTGGCGGAGATCAGGGACGGACTCGAACGAATCAAGGCGTCCTATGAGTCGCGAATCGAAGCGCTGGAGAAAAAGGCTGGCGGGCAGGATGCACTGAGGGCCGAGATCGACGAGAAGGAAGATGAGATTCGGGCCCTGAAGGATCAGGTCATGGCGCTGGAGGAGGGCCAGGGCGGCGGGGGCCTGGCGCGAAGAGTGGAGCGGCTCGAGAGCGCCGAAGCTCCCCGTCACAAGGCGGCTCCCGTGGGCGCATACGGCGGATTGATGAATCCCGACATCAGCTTCATTGCCAACATGAAGGGGTTCCTGAGCAGCAACGATGACAACCCGGTCAACCAGAGGTTCCTCGTCGGAGAGGCGGAGCTCGGCCTTCAAGGATTCCTCTGGCCGGGCATCCGAGGGGATGCCTTCGTGGCCTTCGAGCAGCACGTGGAAGGGGATGGCTACGTCACCACCGAAACCCACCTTGAGGAGGCGTACGTCTCGTTCCTGGACCTGCCCGCAGGTCTCCAGGTGCAGGCGGGACGCCAGCTCCAGGATTTCGGACGCCTCAACGCGCTCCACCCCCACCACTGGGCGATTCCGGATACTCCCCTGCCGCTGCTCCGGCTGTTCGGCGATCATCCCTGGCTCGACGACGGCGTGCAGATCAGCACCTTGATCCCGAATCCCTGGGACGCGTATGTGAAGGTGCAGGGAGGCGTGTGGAGCGGCTGGCAGCTGGGCCAACAGCACGGCGAGGAGCACGCGCACGAAGAGGAATTGGCCGAAGCCGCCGAGCTCGATCAGCTGACGCGCTGGAACGGAAACGTCTTCACCGCGCGAGCCAGCCTCGACTTCCCGCTCACCGACAACACCAATCTGATGCCCGGTTACAGCTTCGCAGGCGACGACGGCGGTGACACCTTTCTCCACGGCCTGGATCTGACGCTGATCCACCGCTGGCCGCAGTCGTACCGGAGGCTTCGCTGGCAGAACGAGCTCTTCTATCGCGATTGGGAGGCGGGGCACGATCGCCGCGACGCCGACGACTGGGGTGGGTATTCGCTGCTTCAGCTGACCCTCGACAAGTACTGGGAGACCGGTGTTCGCTTCGACTGGTGGGACGCCGATCATCTGGACAGCGAATGGGGATTGACGACCTTCTTGAGCTACTTCTTCTCGCACTCCATGTTCCTGAGGCCCGCATATCGTTTCAACAGCTTTCCCGACGGCAGCAAAGAGCACCTCGCCCTCGTGCAGTTCGTCTGGGGTCTCGGTCCCCATGCCCATCGGCTCGAGGACTGAGGTCGTTCCATCATGGGAGGTGAATCAGAAATGAAGGCACTGATGCGGACTGCGGTGATCGCGGCGATCCTGGCGGTGAGCCAGACGTCCCTTGCTGGCGAGACGCTGAATGTGGTGGCTTCGACCCTGGACATGGCGGATATCGCCGAGCAGATTGGAGGAAATAGAGTCAGCGTCTACGCGATTTCCACCGGCAAGTACGATCTCCACTTCTTCGACCCCCGCCCCAGCCAGGTCATGAAGCTCCGCAAGGCGGACGTGTTGATCGTCGGGGGCCTCGACGTCGACATCTGGATTCCGGCTCTGATCGACGCCTCGCGCAATCGCAAGATCCGGTTCGGGGAGGTGGGGTACGTCGATCCATCCGATGGCGTCCAACCCATTCAGGTGCCCAAGGGGAGGGTCGACGGCGCCATGGGAGACGTGCATCCCTACGGAAACCCCCACTACTGGGTGACACGGGAGAACTTGCAGCAAGTCATCGAGAACATCGCCAATGGCTTGATTCGCGTTTCTCCGAAGGACGCGGATTACTTCGAGCGAAACCGGGAGGCCTACCTCGAGAAGGTTCGCGAGGTCTTCGACGGACTGCACGCGCGACTCGAGCCTTTCAAAGGCACCAAGGTGATCCAGTATCACCAATCCTGGGACTATTTCTGCTCCGAGTTCGGACTCGAGATCGTGGGAAGCCTCGAGCCAAAGCCGGGCATCCCCCCGTCCGCTTCGCACCTGGAGGAGCTCGTGGGCTGGGCGAGGCACGAAGGGGCCAAGCTGATGCTGATCGAGCCCTACTATCCGAAGCGACCGGTCGAGTTCGTAGCCCGCGAGACGGGCGCGAAGGTCCTGCGCCTGCCCTTCTATGCTGGGAGGCAAGGAAGGCGTAGACGGTGTCCTCGACAATCTCACGTACAACGTCACGCAGATCGTCGAGGCGCTATCGGGATGAATCGCGGCGAGCCGACAGATGGAACAGCGGTCGTGTTCGAGGGGGTTTCTCTGGGCTACGGGCGCGCGGCGGTCCTGAGCGATGTCACCTTTTCGATCGAGGAGGGCGATTTTCTGGGCATCATCGGGCCGAATGGCTCGGGAAAGACCACGATTCTGCGCGCCATTCTTCGCATGGTCGAGCCAGTGTGCGGGTCGATTCGGATCCGCGACGGCCTGACCTTCGGATACGTCATGCAGCGACAGGCTCTCGATGAGATCTTTCCGCTCAGTGTCTGGGATATCGTATCCATGGGTAGGATCGGGAGGCTGGGCCCGCTTCGCCGCTTGAGAAGCGATGATCTCGAAAAGATCGAGGGAGCGCTCTCGATCACCGGGATGCAGAGATCTTCGCCGGGAGAGCTACCGGGACCTGTCGGGGGGACAGAGGCAGCGGGTCCTGGTGGCGCGGGCGCTCGCCTTCGACCCGGACGTGCTGCTCCTCGACGAGCCCACCAACGACCTCGACATCCGGGGCGAGGAGCAGGTGGTCAAGCTGATCCGGGAGATCCACCGATCCATGGGGATCACGATCGTTCTCGTGAGCCACATGCTGAACGTGGTCTTCAGCTGCGTCGAGCGCGTGCTGTTTCTGAAGGAGAAGAGAATGCGCATCCACGATCGGAGAGACGCTCTCTGCTCGGAGCTTCTGAGCGAGATCTACGAGATCCCGCTCCGAATCGAAGAGGTCGACGGCAGGTCGGTCATCGTTCCTGAAGGGGTGGACACTGTTGGGCGTCGCTGAAGGCGTTTCCGGTGAGGGTGCCTTCTTCCTGGCGGAGGTGTTGCGGGAGCCCTTCCTGCGCTACGCGCTGGTGGCGGGGCTGCTGGCGGGCAGCGTTTGCGCGTTTCTCGGGGTGTACGTGATTCTCCGCAGGATCGTCTTCCTCGGTGTGGCCCTTTCAGAGGCCGCAGCCCTGGGTGTGGCGCTCGGCTTGTTTCTGGGGTGGAATCCGGAAGCAGCCGCGTCTGGCCTGACGCTGCTGACGGCTCTGCTGCTGTCTCTCACGGGAAGGTACCGGGCTCTCTCTCAGGAGAGCCTGATCGGATGGGCCTACGTGGTTGCGGCCGGGGCCGCCATCATCCTGATCGCCAAGAACCCGGTGGCCGAGGCCCATGGGCTGGACGTGGTATCGGGTTCGCTCTTGTACGCTTCAGGGAGGGAGATCTGGCAACTCGGCATCCTGGCGGGTGTGGTGCTCCTGATCTTCATCGCGCTGCACAGAGTGTTCATCTTCGTCTCCTTCGACAAGGAGACGGCCCGCTCCATGGGTCTGAATACATCCCTTTATGAGTTCGGCTTCTACGCCTGCCTCGGGCTTTCGATCTCGCTGGCGATGAAGACTGCCGGAATTCTCTTCGTCTTTGCCTCTCTCTTGATTCCGGGGATGATCTCCCTTTCGCTGTTTCGGCGGATGTGGTTGATTCTTCTCGGAGCGGTCCTGGTCGTGGTGGTATCGGTGCCGATCGGAATTGGCCTCTCCTATCAAGCGGATCTTCCCACGGGCCCCGCGGTGGTCTGTGCGTATGCGGCGCTGTTCCTGGTGGCGTCTGCGGCGGGTGCGATCTATCGCTGGCTCCGTTGAGAGCTCGCGAGAGCAGGTTGAAGGGGAGATGAGGCGAAAGGCCTACGAATCGCTTCGATGGACGAGCGGGCCTGTCCGGGAGGGTGCCCTCCCAGACGATCGCCCCTGGTCCTCTGCGCTCCAGCGGCTGCCAGCTATCCTCCAGCGGAGGTCACCATGAGCGGGAACGAGGTAGAACGACATTTCCCGGCCTGGGCGCTGGCGGCCGAGGCGGCCGACGCGACGCGCCTGGCAGCTGGCGAGCTCGCCCATCCGCAGCGGATTCTGGGGCCGCATGAAGTCGCCCTCGAGGGGTGCAAGGGCGTGGTGGTGCGTGCCTTCCAGGCCGACGCGATCGCTGCCTCGCTGCTCCTGGCGGAATCCGACCCGGTGCCGATGGAGCCGGTGGGCGGCCGGGGGCTGTTCGGCTGTTTCCTTTCCGAAACCGCGATGCCGCTGCGCTATCGGCTGCGCTTTCACTTTGCCGACGGCAATACCTGGGAGCGGGAGGATCCCTACCGCTTCCCCTGCAGTATCGGCGAGCTCGATCTCCATCTCTTCGGGGAGGGTACTCATCGGCGGCTGTGGCAGGTGCTCGGCGCACACCCGCGCCGGATCGACGGCGTCGACGGCGTCGCTTTCGCGGTGTGGGCTCCCGAGGCGCGGCGCGTGAGCGTAGTCGGGGATTTCTGCCAGTGGGATGGCAGCGTCTTTCCGATGCGCTGCACCGGTGAGTCTGGTGTCTTCGAGCTCTTCGTGCCGGAGCTCCAGCCGGGTGCGCTCTACAAGTACGAGATCAAGACCAGCAATGGCGCGCTTCGCCTCAAGGCCGATCCCTTCGCCTTCTCCATGGAGCGGCCGCCGGCAAATGCTTCGCGCGTCGCCGAGTCGCTGTACGCGTGGGGCGACAAGGACTGGATGGAGGCGCGGCGCGATCGCGACCCTCTCCGCGAGCCTGTCGCCATCTGCGAGGTTCACCTCGGCTCCTTTGCGCGGGTGCCCGGGGAGGGGAATCGGCCGCTCTCGTACCGCGAGATCGCGCCCCGGCTCGTCGAGTATCTGAAGCGATTCCGCTACACACACCTGGAGCTGCTGCCGATCAGCGAGTACCCCTTCGATGGCTCCTGGGGCTATCAGGTGAGTGGCTACTACGCGCCGACGGCCCGCTACGGAGAGCCGGACGATTTCCGCTACCTGGTGGATCTGTGTCACCAGAACGGCATCGGAGTCCTGCTCGACTGGGTGCCGGCCCACTTCCCACGTGACGACTTCGCGCTGCGTCGCTTCGACGGGTCTGCGCTCTACGAACACGAGGATTCCCGTCTCGGGGAGCACCCGGACTGGGGGACCTTGATCTTCAACTACTCGCGACACGAAGTGAGGAATTTCCTGATCGCGAATGCTCTCTTCTGGCTCCGGGAATATCACATCGACGGCCTCCGGGTCGATGCCGTGGCCTCCATGCTCTACCGGGACTACAGCCGCGAGGAGGGGGAGTGGATCCCGAACTACCTGGGTGGTCCGGAGAACTTCGAGGCGGTGGACTTCCTGCGCGCGCTGAACGAGACGATTAGGGTCGAGGAGCCGGGCGTCATCGTCGCCGCCGAGGAATCCACCGCGTGGCCGGGTGTTTCCCGCCCGGTCGACGAGGGCGGGCTCGGCTTCACCTTCAAGTGGAACATGGGATGGATGCACGACACGCTGATGTACCTGGCCAGGGAGCCCGTGCATCGGCGGTTTCATCACGACGAGTTCACCTTCGCCGCGATCTACGAGGACAGCGAACACTTCATCATGCCGCTCTCGCACGACGAAGTCGTGCATGGCAAAGGTTCGCTTCTGGAGAAGATGCCGGGTGATCTTTGGCAGAAGTTCGCGAACCTGCGCCTTCTCTTTGCCTACCAATACACGCGGCCGGGCAAGAAGCTGCTCTTCATGGGCGCCGAGCTGGCACCGCACGGAGAGTGGGACCACCGAAATAGCCTCGACTGGCACCTGGCTGCGGATCCGCCCCGCGTCGGGCTCGGCCGTCTGCTCGAGGTGCTGGGCTGGCTCTACCTCGAGCACCCGTGCCTCTGGCGCTCGGATCCGGATCCGGAGGGCTTCGCCTGGATCGACTGCTCCGACCGGGACCAGTCCGTGGTCTCCTACCGGCGCTGGCACGGCGAAGACGAACTCGTGGTGGTGGTGAATGCGACGCCCGAACCGCGCGTCGACTACCGGATCGGGGCGCCGCATCCGGGGCTCTGGGTCGAGAAGCTGTCGACGGATGCGCGCGAGTTCGGGGGGAGCCGCTTCGAGACGCTCGCCTCGGTGATCGCGGAGCCGATCCCTTGTCACGGCTATTCGCAGTCACTGCGTCTTCGCCTGCCCCCGCTCTCCTGCCTCGTGCTCGCTCCGGCGAGCTGAGGCCGCCGGCGGCAGGGAGTTTCGCACCCAGGCGCCGAGTCTCACACCCAAGGAGGGAATGGCCATGGACTATGAGCATCTCGAGATCGAGAGGCGCGGAAGCGTCGCTGTGGTGACCCTCGATCGACCGGAGAGGCTGAACGCGCTTCATCGCGAGCTGATGCTCGAGATCACCCGGGCCGCGAATGCGTTTCAGGAGGACGTGGACACCCGCGTGGTCGTGTTCACAGGCAAGGGAAAACACTTCAGTGCAGGCGCAGACATGCGCGACCCCGATCGCGGATCCGGGTCTACGCGACTGAGCGAGAGGAGAAGAATCCGCTCGGGGCCCGACATGATTCGCAGCATCTTCGAGATGCATCAGATCACGATTGCCGCCATCAACGGCGTCGCGTTGGGCGGTGGGGCCTGCATCGCCACGGCATGTGACTTCCGGATCGGCGCCCGCGATTCATTCTGCGGCTACCCGGAAATCAACCGGGGTATGAACCTGCACTGGGTGGCGTTGCCGCTTTGCGTGCACTTGATCGGCCCATCGCGCGCCAAACGGATGATCGGGTTGGGACGCCACGAGAATGCGGAAACACTGCTTCGCTGGGGGTTCTACGACGAGGTCGTCGACGCGGATCAGCTGATGGAGAGGGCACTGGCGATGGCCGAAGACTATGCCAGGCAGCCGCCTCTGCCCGCCCAGATGATCAAGCAGAGCGTGAATGCCGTCGTCTCGGCTCTGGATCGCTCCATCATGCACATGGATCACGACCAATGGATGCTGACCGCGTCCACCGAGGACTATCGCGAGGGCATCAAGGCATTCTTCGAGAAGCGGGAGTGCGAGTTCAAAGGAAACTAGCAGGGCGAGCGGGGAGGTTGCTGCGACTACTGCAGTCTCGCCAGTAGCTCGAGGATCTTCTTGGAGACGCCCGAGCGGCTCCGGGCTCCGGAGAGAAGGTGTTGGGCGACCGCGTCCATCACCGCCCGCCCATCGGATTCGATCAGGGCTCCGTGCGAGAGAACGATCCTCTCGAAATCCCAGGATCGAATGCGCTCGAGGGACTCGGCCGCTGCCGCGGCATCGGTCGTGTACAGGCGGTGTTCCGGCGATGCCACTGGCTCCGATCCAACGCCGAAGAGCCGCGCAAGCGTGCGCCCGAAGACGGATGCGGTCTCGCTGTCGAGGTTCTCGACGAGGTCGGTCACGATCAGGGTACGGGAAGCCCGATGCAGAAAGACGATCTCTGCGAAGAAGACGTTGCCGCGGACCGCGGCCTGGTCGAGTTCGGCGGCCCATCCGGGATCCGGCTGATCACCGAGAACCCCATCGAAGGCGAGGTCGGCGCGCCGCTCGGGAAGGCCCGGGGAAGCGAATGCTTTCGCTCGAGGGAAGGCATCGATGTATTCGCCGATCGACAGATGGTGGATCTTGTTGGGCGAGACGACGAAGACGACCTCACCGAGGTTGTCGAGATCGCGCCGGAGGGCGGCATCGAGCGGTACCGGGGAGTGGAGGAATAGCCGCGAGTCCGAGAGCTGCACGACGGTCATTCGAGTCTGGAGTCGAACGCCATAGAACCGAACCGTCGACTCGACCAGATGGATGCCCGGTGCGAATTTCCTCAATCTCACGCCTGCCTAGTGGGGATGTTCCGTGCTCAACGGCTGCTCCGCCAGGAGGCTCAGCGGAAACGGTTCGCCGTCCGAAAGCTTCCCCTGATCGGGGAAGAACTTCGGCAAGCCGGTCAACTCCATACCGGTCTGAGGCGGAAAGCCGGTGTCGATGAGCTTGCGGGCGATTCGGATGTACTCGTCGTGAACCATCCGAAGGTGTGTCTCGGCGCTTCTCTGGTTCTCGGGGACCTCCTTGAAATCGAAATACTCCCTGACGCTCTGGGGCTCCTTCAGGGTCAGGAGGGGTCTCTTCAGATCGTCCTCCTCGAGTCGGCCCCGGAAGGTCGCCTCGAAGTGCATGGGGGCCAGATCTTCGTGATTCATGGTCCAGTAGCGGTCGTAGGGTCGATGTGCGAGAAAATCGATGCTGTCGTCCTCGGTGATCGAGATCGCGAAGATGCTGCCGGGAAACTGCGCCTGGGAGGTCTGGTAGTCGTCGTAGAGGAGTCGACCGCAGCCGCTGTGCATGTCGTCGCCGGGGCCAACCGGCTCGGCATTGGCGCGCTCCCTTTCACGGGAGAGGACGGGGAGGCGGACGGTTACCGTGGTTCCCTCACCCGGCGCGCTGTCGATGGAGATCTCTCCGTTCAGCTCCGCCACCGTTTGTCTCACGAACACGAACCCCAGGGAGTGGAGTTCACCGTCGAGGGTCTCCCTGTCGGTGAGCAGTTGACGGATCTTCTCCTGGGTCATGCCGGACCCGTTGTCACGCACCCGCAGGACGACGTAGTCCCCTTCGATGGTGTCGCTGACGTCGATCACACCGCCGCTTCGGTCGGTCATGGCGTCCGCGGCATTCATGATCAGGTTGAAGTACATCCGTCGGAATCTGGGCTGGCTGCCGCCGATGGTTGCGGAATCCAGCCTGTCGAGCCGGATCTCCACCGACGTGCCGCCCTTCTCGGTGACGTAGGGTCGCGCGACATTGCGGGTGAAATCCTCCAACTCGGCGCCCACGTCGAATTCCGTGTGGACTTCCCGGTTCCGTTCTTCGTCCAGGAAGTGCTCGATGCGGCGGGAGACACCGGCGATCCAGTGGATGCAGTTTCGATACAGATCTCGCGAGCGGGCCGAGCGGGATTCCGCCGGCAGAAAGTCCAGGACCTTGTCGGAGCGCCCCCAGAGGGGGTTCAAGATCAAGGCGCAGGTGCTGCGGATGGTCTCGACGTAATTCCTGCCGGCCAGCAGGATGGTCCGATCCGGCGAAAAGTTCTGGACGGCGTTGGAGTAGTCCTGGAAGGCCTTGCGAAGGGCGATGGCCTTCGTCTTCAGCACCTGCAGATCCTCACCGTGCAGAATCACTGCCTGTTCGACGCCGTAGATCTCGAGGTCGGTGTTGAGGGTCACGTGGAAGTGGATCACCTCGTTGATGAACCTCTCGACGCGGAGGTCGTGGATGAGGAACTTGACCTCGGCGACCTCCTTCTTGCTGCCCTGGGTGTAGTCAGCCATTCGTCGAAATCCGATCGCCCTGCCTCGGCGCGAGTCGAGGGTAGGCCGTGGCCAAACGAGAAGAGGGGCCCCGCCGGAGGGCCCCTCTTCAATTGCGGTGACGCTGGATGCTCTAGGAGATCCCGGCGGTCTTCTCGAGCATGGCGGTCGTAAGCGACTTGGGCCGCTCGATGGCGTAACCGAGAGCCCTGTCCCAGGTGATGTTGGCGAGCACGCCGATCGCTCTTCCGACGCCGAAGAGCACCGTGTAGAACTCGTACTCGGTGAGCCCGTAGTACCACTGAATCACGCCGGACTGGGCGTCGACGTTGGGCCACGGGTTCTTGGCCTTGCCCTGCTCCCTCAGGATATCCGGAGCGACCTCGTAGATCCCGGACACGACCTTGAACAGATCGTCGTCGGGCAGGTGCTTCAGACAGTATTCGCGCTGTGACATGTAGCGCGGGTCGGTCTTCCGAAGCACGGCGTGTCCGTAGCCCGGAATGACCTGGCCACTGTTCAGCGTGTCCCACAGGAACTTCTTCAGCTCTTCCTGAGTCGGGATCTTCCCGCCGAGCTTGGTGAAGACGTCCTGGATCCAGCGGAGCACCTCCTCGTTCGCCAGGCCGTGCAGCGGCCCGGCCAGGGCGTTGATGCCGCCCGAGAGAGCGTAGTACGCATCGGAGAGGGTGGAGGCGACCAGGTGCGTGGTGTGAGCCGAGGCATTCCCGGACTCGTGGTCGGAGTGAAGGATGAAGTACATCCTCGCGACGTCATCGTACGGGGGATCGATCCCCATCATGTGGGCGAAGTTGCCCCCGAGATCGAGATCCGGATTCGGTGCGATCGGCGTGTCGTTGCGATACTTCATCCTGTAGATGTACGCAGCGATGGTCGGGATCCTCGCCAGAATGTCCGTGGAGTCCTCGTACATGGACTCCCAGGCGGTCATCCGGTCGTAGGATTCCTTGTAGTTCTTCGCGAACTTCGACTCGCGCTGCATGGCGACGATGGCCGCGGAAAACATCGTCATCGGATGGGTGTCCCGCGGCAGTGTCCGGAGCAGATCGAAGACGTACTGGGGTACAGGGCTCCTGGCCTTGAAATCCTCGACGACCTCCAGGGCCTGTTTCGCGGTCGGTACATCACCCGTCAGCAGGAGATACCAGAAACCTTCGACGTAGGGGAAATCCTTCCCCTTCGGCCTCGGTAGCGCCTCCATTACCTCCGGGATGGTCATTCCTCGGAAGCGAATCCCCTCCTCGGGGTCCAGATACGAGATGTCGGTGACGAGGCAGCGCACGCCTCGCGCGCCACCGATGGCCTGGGCGATGGTGACCTCACCTATCTTGACGTCGCCGTGCTGCTTGACCAACTGCTGGGTCCGCGGACGGTGCGCCTCGATCTTCTCCCTCAAGACATCCTTGAGCGGCATTGCTACCTCCTCTTTCGAGAGTCATCTATTCCGGATCGGGAAACAAAACGGGGTGATTGGCTCGGATCACTCGACTCCGACTCGAGGCACACGGTTCCCGCTACCCGTGACCCCCCGCAAACACAACAGTGTCCGACCAACAGATGCACTCGACCCGTCGACAAAGGCTTTTTCGACGTGGTCGAATGGACACACTCCGGCGGCGACCCTAGCGAATTTTTCCTGAATCCGACAGCCCCTCAGGGACGCTGTTGCGCATCGGCCGAGGCCGGATCCCGCGATTTTCCAGGGGAATTCGACCGGCTTCCAGCTATTCGACGACCGCCGCGGGTGCTGGCTCGGCTGGCAGGTGCCGCGAGGGCAAGGTGGCGGCGCGGGTCCGGCGAGGAGGTGGATGTCATCTCCTATGGACTCTCGGGATCGTCACGGGTTCCGTCAGGATCTGGCCCTCGAGCATCTCGATCGGTGTGGTGCCCGCCGTCTCGCCTTCGGAGATTCTCATCACCACATCCATCGCCGCGACGACCTTGCCAAACGCTGGAAATCCTTTGTCGTCGGGTTGTTTGCGGCCGCCGAAGTCCAGCTGTGGAAAGTCACCCAGGCAGATGAAGAACTCGGGCAGGGCGAAACCGGTGCCCAGGAGATCCCGGGCCAACGAAACCGTCGCGTATTGATGCGCGAGGCCGGTCTGCGCCGTCGTTTCGATCTCTTCCAGTAGCGCAACGCTCGTCCCGCCCGAGGATTGCGATGCAGTGCCCGTCAGTGCGTCAGCGAGGAGACCGCCCTGGATCAACCTCGGGCCACTGGGAACCGAGAGTCTCGTGGACCGGTAGAAAGTCGCGCCGTCGTAGTCACCGCGGT
The DNA here is from genome assembly GCA_963766175.1 of uncultured delta proteobacterium. Taxonomy (GTDB): domain Bacteria; phylum Myxococcota_A; class UBA9160; order UBA9160; family UBA6930; genus CAVXZE01. The sequence goes on along the minus strand of CAVXZE010000032.1, from coordinate 22,800 downwards.
CGACGAATCCGAGGAAATAGGCGGCGGTCTTGGGCGCCTTCTCCGCCAGGACGTCGATGACGATTTCGCCGACGGAGCTTTCGAGTACGACCTGCATGGCTGGATCCTGTGGCGATGAATCGGCTGACGCTCTGTAACTTCACATCCGACGTCACGAGTATGAGATCGAAGATAGCTTCACACACCGGAAGCTCGAGCGCTCACTCGATCCCCAGCCGCTTCATCTTCTTGTAGAGGCCCTCGCGCGTGACGCCGAGTCGCCGGGCGGTACGGGTGCGGTGGCCGTCATGGGCCTCGAGAGCACGGCGGAGCAGCCAGGCTTCGATCCGTTCCAGGGTCTCCTGCAGTGACTCGCCCTCGCGCATCACGGCTTCGACCGGCTCGATGAGGCGGGTGATGGAGTCCGAGAGCAGAGCCGGTGTGATCTCGCCTTCAGAATCCGAGAGCGCCAGGGTGCGCTGGATCTCGTTTTCGAGTTCGCGCACGTTCCCAGGCCAGCTGTAGCTGAGCAGCAGGTGAGCGGCGTCGCGGGAGAGGTGGCAGCCGAGCTTCCGCTCGCGACGGCCGTAGCGACGCAGGAAGTGCTCCACCAGCGGCAGGATGTCCTCGGGGTGCTTGCGCAGGGGGGGGACGGTGATCGGGAAGACCGCGAGCCGGTAAAAGAGGTCCTCGCGGAAGTGTCCATTGGAGACCTCGAAGCGCAGGTCGCGATTCGTCGCCGCGATCACGCGGACGTCGATGCGGCGAGTGCGCGTGCCGCCCAGGGGACGGACCTCCCTCTCCTGGAGGACGCGCAGCAGCTTGGCCTGAAGCGGCCCGGAGGTTTCTCCAATCTCGTCCAGGAAGAGCGTGCCGCTGCCCGCGACCTCGAAGAGCCCTCGCTTCTCGCGATCGGCACCGGTGAAGGCGCCCTTCAGATGCCCGAAGAGCTCGCTCTCCAGCAGGGAGTCGGGAAAGGCGGCGCAGTTCACCGCGACGAACGGGCCGGCGCGCCGCCGCCCGCCCGAGTGGATCGCGCGACCCAGCAGCTCCTTTCCCGTTCCGGTTTCGCCACTCAGCAGGACCGTCGCCTCGGATCGTCTGGCGCGATGAACCAGGGCGAAGGTTTCGCGCATGGCCGGGCTCTCGCCGATGATCCCCTCCACCTTCGCGGGGCCGGTACTGTGCGGCGGCGCGGACCTCTCCAGCCGCTCGACCAGGTCCAGTGCGGAGGCTCGTCCCCGGCTTTCGTCGGCGAGGACGACTTCTCGCGCACCGGCCTCTGTGATCCTCCGGGCGAGGGCCGGATCTCCAGCGGGAAGATGCACGAGCAGGGGCGGAAGCTCCGGGGCGCCGGTCAGTCGGCCGATGTCGTCCTCCAGGGTCTCGGGGTTCGGTCCGTCGAGAATCACGCCGTCGAAGCAGTTGAGCGGGAGCTCGAGGGCTCCCTCTACGTCCGGCGCCCATGCCAGGTCGAGGGTGGGGGCGTCGTTCACGCGGCTCTCTTCGAGGCTTCGCGTGCTGCCAATCCAAAGAACGGAGCGTATCGGTCGCATGAGTTCTCCCGGCTCGGGGCGAGGCAGGACGATGCAACCGGCATGCCTCCGTCTTCGAGGCAGAGGCTTCAGGAGAGGGAGAAAGGAGCGCCGAAAACGGCGGGTTCGCCGTGTTCGGCCATCCGAGGGCGCGCAGCGGGAATCGCCGGACCCGGTCAGCGCCTCCGCCAGAAGGGGTGAAGGCTCCCGCAGCCGAGCTTTTCGAGAGGGGCTCTGACGTCGGTCACGCCACTGACGCCGACCAGGCTCTCGCCCTCGAAGCAGCGGTCGATCTGGCCGTCGAACTCGGAGTCTTCGCACTGGCGGACGATGTTTCCGTCGACCACGTACTGGACGACGTCCGGGCGCCCGTCGTCATTGGTGTCGACCTCGACGCGAGAGAGCTGCCCGCCAGAGTAGATCTGGCGTTGCTCGGCGACGCCGTCGCCATCCGTATCGACCAATCCCTCGCTGACGACTCCTCCGTCGATCCGGTAGAGGACCTCGAAGGCGCCATTGCCGTCGAGATCGACACACTGACTGCGGATGCTGCCGTCCGCGTTGATGAACAGCTTCTTGTCCGGCGTCTTCTTTCCCTCACCGAGCATCTCCTGGATGGTGGCGGTGCCGGTTCCGTTGTAGCGAGTCAGGACGGTCGCCCGGCCGGTGCGGCGCTGGTCCTTTGCCTGCCACGCGACCTTGCCGTTCTCCAGGCCCGACCAGAGATCGATCTTGCAGTCGCCGTCCTCATCGGTGAGCTGCCGGGTGAGCTCCCCCTTGGAGTCGTAGTGCTCCTCGAGGTCGAAGCAGCCCTTGAGCTTCGTGTCCTGGCGGAGATGGCGAAGCGTGCCGCCCTTGTAGCTCGAGATGACGTCCGCCTTTCCATCGAAGTTCCGGTCCTCCTCCTGACGGGAGACCTCACCATCGGCGTCGAGTGTGATCCAGAGATCGGTCTTGCCGTCGCCGCTCTTGTCGACTTCCTGGAGCTGGGAGCCGCCCTTGCCGGAGGCGACCTTCTTCTCGAAAACGCCGTCGAAGTCGTCGTCCTGCTCGGTGCGGGCGATCTTGCCATCGGCGTAGCTGGCGATGACGTCGGCGCGGCCATCTCCATCGCGGTCCTTCTCGGTGCGGACGAGCACCCCATTCTCGAGGAAGGTGGCCGTCTCCCGACGCCCGTCGCCGTCGCTGTCCTCCTCGATCTTGGCCGGCTTCTCGTCGCCGCCGAAGTGAGTGACCACGTCCACGGAGCCGTCCAGGTCCCGGTCCTCGGTCTGGATCTTCTTGCGTCCGCCTTCGTACTGGACCACGACGTCGGCCTTGCTGTCCCCGTCGAGATCTTCCTCCGAACGCCGCGGCGTTCCTTTCTCGAAGGTGGTCACGAGCTCGAAGCGGCCATCGAAGTCCTTGTCCTGCTCTTCACGGGCGGTTTCGCCGTTCGCGTAGAAGCGCTTGAAATCCGGCTGGCGATCGGCGTTGGTGTCGACCTCCTCTCGAAGTGTCGAGCCGTCGGGACCGAAATATGTGACCTGGTCGCTCTCTCCGTCACCGGTGGTATCGCGATCCTGCCGGGAGGGCTTGCCCTTCTCGAAATGAATCCGGGTATCGAACTTTCCGTCGCCAGTGGTGTCCTGCTCCTGCAGGGTTTCGACTCCGCCCTCGAAGCGGGTGATCACGTCGGCCTTGCCGTCGCCGCGGGTGTCCTTTTCCTCGCGAATCTTCTCTCCATCGCGGTAGGCGACCTCGAGGTCGAAGCCCTCCGCCGTTCCGGTGGAGCGCTCTTCGCTGACCAGTTGGCCATCGGGAGACAGCTTTCCGCGCACGTCCGGCTTCCCGTCGAAGTCCGTGTCCTCTTCGAAGCTGGCGGGCGTTCCGCCGGCGAACTTCACGAAGCGGTCCGGCTTGCCATCGCTGTTCTTGTCTTCCTCCAGCGAGAGGGCCACGCCACGAGGATCATTGGTTCGCCAGATATCCACCTTCCCGTCGGCGTCGGAATCTTCGAGGATCCGGGTTTCCTTGCCCGTTTCGACGTCGAGGGTGACCCAGGTGTCGGGACTTCCGTCGTCGTTGCGGTCCTGCTCCTGTTTTTCCAGCCGGCCCTCCGGATCGTAGAAATTCCAGAGATCGGAGCGCGAGTCGAGATTCTCGTCGAGTTCGACTCGCAGGAGGCGTTCCTCGCCGTAGTGCTCGATCCGATCCGGCCTCCCCTTTCCGGTGTTGTCGATCTCCTTGCGGAGGATCCGCCCTCCCTCGTAGGTGCCCGCGGTTTCGAAGCGGCCGTCGAAATCCACGTCGCGCTGCTCCGAACGGATCTGCTCGCCACCTGGCTCGTAGGTGAAGGACACGTCGATCTCGCCGTCGTGGTTCTGATCCTCTTCCTGACCGGCGCGCACGCCATCGCGGAAGGTGACGAAGACGTCCTTCTTGCCATCGTGGTTGGTGTCGGCCTCGCTTCGACTGATGACGCCTCCCTCGAACTGACTCTCGAAGTCGAAACGACCGTCCCCGTCGGTGTCCTCCGTTTCCAGGATCTTCACGCCTTCCCTGTAGCTGCGCACCAGGCTCACGCGGCCGTCGTCGTCGGGATCGAATTCCTCTCGCTCCCGATCGCCGTTGGGAAGAAAGAGGATGACCACCTCCGGGTTTCCGTCTGCGTCTCCATCTCGAACCTGGCGGTGCTCCTTGCCGCCGCGGTAGGTCGATTCCGTGTCGAAGTGGCGGTCGCCGCTGGTATCGGCGCGGCGTCGGACGATCTGACCCCCGCGGTAGTAGGTCACGCTATCCACTCGACCGTTCTGGTCCGTGTCCTCCTCGACGCGGGTCTTCTCGCCGTGGTCGTACTGGATGGTGACGTCGAAGCTTCCGTCGGCGTTCGTGTCCTGCTGCTCGACCTTCTTGGTGCCGTCGGGGTTGAACTCCGCTCGGAGGTCGGGGCGACCGTCGGCTGTGTGATCCTCTTCGACCACGGAGGGCTCACCACCGGCGTAGGTGATGGTTCGGTCCGGGCGGCCGTCGAAGTTGACGTCCTCTTCTTTGCGCACCGGCACGCCGGCCTGGTACTCGATGGTCGAGTCCGCCTTGCCGTCGAAGTTGTGGTCGTCCCGCTGCCGTCTGGGGACGCCGGCTTCGAAATCGATCCACTGATCCGCCCGTCCGTCGGCGTTGGTGTCGCGCTCCTGCACGAGGGGCTTGGAGTCGGGTCCGAAGCGGATCGTCGTGTCGCGGTTTCCGTCGTGGTTGGTGTCCTGCTCGGCGCGAACCGGACTGCCCTTGCTGTAGTAGATGAACTCATCGTATCGGCCATCGCCGTTGGTGTCGGCGTGCTTCTCCTTGAGCTGCTCCTCCTCGTCGAAGAGCAGGACGACGGGCTTCTTGCCCTGTGCCGAGGCCCCGCCCGCCCCGATCAGCACAAGCAGGGCAAGCAGGTAGAGCAGGAGCCGGGTCTTAGTTCGTCGCAACGGTCGGATTGCGGAAGGTGGCCATGATCGGGTTGCCGGCGAGGCAGCGCACCCGGTCAGACATCTGGTCGAAGGGAGAAGCGGAGCGCATCGCCTTGACAGCGCTCTCACCGAGAACATTGTCCTCCGCCGAGACGAAGGCGACGCGGTTGGCGGTGCCCGCCGGGTCGAGCACGAAGCGGAGGGTGACGGTGCGGTTGGCCTGTACGTTGGAAGGGAGCACCCAGCGGTTCAGCACCCGGCTCTTGATGTGTTGCATGTAGGCCTGGACCTCGGGCCGGCCCATGCACTGGTCCCAGCTGAGCCCGCCAGGGCCGGTGCCCTGACCGCCGCTTCCGCGCATGTTGCTGTCACCGACGGCCCAGTTCACCTGGGCGCGGACCCCGGTCTTGGCGCCGAGGACGTCGCGATTGGATGCGATGCCCTCGCGAACCGAGGAGCCGGTGCCGAGAGCGGAGGGATCCGCGATGCCCACGCCGCTTCCCCGCGCCACCTGGCGCGGCCCGGCCTGGATCCCCGAAGGTGCGTGAAGCTCGACGGGGCCGCGGATGGCCGGAGCCGACGCGTCGATGTCCAGCGGGGACACCGTGGCCTGGGCGATGGACTGATAGGTGCGCGCCGTCTCCACCTGGCGGCTCGCCCGCTGCACCTCGCGGGGGGCCTGGACCGGGCTGACCGTGTCGAGCTGGAGCTGCTCGGCAGTGATCACCGGGGCCGCGCGCTGGATCACGGCGGGGCTGACGACCTGGGGCACGGTCGCCATGGGGGCGGGGTCGTAGCGGCCGAGCGTCTCTGCCAGCACCCGCGGTGCGGGGGCGGGCTCCTCCGAGGCGAGCTCCTCCTCGATCCGGGTGATCTCGATGATCTCCTCGATCATCTCCTCGGGCGCGAGCCAGGCAGCCAGCAGGATGGCGCTGATCGCAAGGCCGTGCAGGAGGAGGGAGATTCCCCCCGAGACCAGGCGTCCTCGTGTCCCCTCGGGGTCAGGGATCGTGATTCCAGGGAAGTCGACGCCGGCCGCGGCAGTGGCGGTTCCGCCGGCAAGACTGCCGATTCGCCGGGTGCGCATCGGAGAAGGGCGGGCTCGCCGCCTGTGGATCACGATCTCATCGGTCATCGCGCCGTACGTTCCCTGGAACGCTTTCCTTGCCGATTACGGTCCCTGAAGCTTTGGAGTTACCGGTGAGCTGCCTGCCGTTTAAACCGTTGCTGGCGATCTGCCGATCTCATCGGCAGATCCCATCGACCAGACGTCGGGTTTCTCATCGGCCAGACGTCGATTCTCGTGAAGCAGCTCGCAAAGGTAGACGGCCACGGGGACGCAACTATTCGACACGATTGTGAAATCTCCCGCCCCCCCCAAAAGCGTAAGAGAGGGGCGGGGGGGTGTCAACGCGCGAAGGCCCGGGTAAATTTGGGTCGGGCGCGAAGTGAACAGTAGGAGAAGCCACCTTGAATATGGAATGGAGCCACATCCTGGAGCTGCTGCACCAGGGGCGCCTCACCGTGTATCCGCTCGGAGTTCTGTCGGTGATCGTCTTCGCGATCGCTCTCGAGCGGGTCTGGAAATACCGGGGCCTCGACGCCGCGACCCGGGAGCTGACGCGCAAGCTCGTCGATACCCTGGTTCGGCGCGACCTCTCGGCGGCGCGCACGCTCTGCGAGGCCTCCAGTACCCCGATGTCCGAGGTCTTCGGCGAGGGACTGCGCTGGCGGAACATCGCGCTCGAGGACCTCGATCACGTGCTGAGCACCGCCAGACAGGAGGCGCTCAGCGAGCTGCGCCGGGGTCTCTGGTTCATAGGAACCGTGGGCTCGCTGGCCCCCTACATCGGTCTGTTCGGAACCGTCATCGGGATCATGGTGGCCTTCGGCGCGATCGCTGAATCGGGTGATGCAGGCTTCGAGGTGGTTTCCGCAGGAATCTCCGAGGCGCTGATCGCCACAGCCGTGGGCCTGCTGGTGGCGATCGTTTCGCTGGCCCTGTTCAACTGGCTCCAGGTCCGAGTCGGCGGAATCGCCGCCAGCTTTACGAGGGCCAGTGAGCGCTTCATCCAGGCGCTGCTGTACGTCGAGGCGGCTCCGTCCGCCTCGCCAAAACCCAATGCGGAGGTGGCTGATGGCAACCTCATTCCTGCCCGAGGGTGACGAAGCCGGCGGCATCGTCGCCGAGATCAACATCACTCCGCTGACCGACGTCTTTCTGGTCCTGCTGATCATCTTCATGGTGACCTCATCGGTGATCGCCAACACCGGGAAGAAGGTAGATCTCCCAGAAGCGACGCAGCAGAGCCAGACGCCGCCCCAGGCGGTCACCGTCACGATGACTGCGAACGACATCGTCCAGGTGAACGACCAAGTGGTGAGGCTGGAGGATCTTCGCGCCCACCTGGAGGTGGCCCTGGCCAGCGCCGAGGACAAGATGGTGATCTTGCGCGGTGACAAGGAGGTGATCCTCGGGAAGGCCGTCTACGTCCTGGACCAGGCTCAGCTCGCCGGCGCCGAAGGCTTCGCCCTGGCCACCACCAAGCCAAAGAAACGGCGCTGACCGGCGTCGCCGCTCAGGCGGATCGCCGTCGCAGCCAGAGGGCGGCCGCGGCGATCAGCAGAAGCTCCGGGAGCAGCAGCCCGAGGCCCTGGAACATCTGCAGGGTGCTGGCGATCGGCAGTGGAAACTGCATGCCACCGACGCTGGTCTTGGGACGCAGGGTGATGTCGGGCTCCCTCTCCAGCGCCCAGTGGATCGCGTTCAACACCAGATCCAGATTGTAGAGCGTTCGCAGGTGACGGTTGGAGGCGAAGTCGCTGTCGCCAAAGGCGACGATCCGCGCCTGGCCCTGCTCCCGTGGGAAGGCGGCGGCGACGACGATGGGGTGGTAGTCCTCGACCGCCGCCGCTGGACGCTCTGGCTCGACCTTGCTGGAGAGCACGGAGAAGTCCGTTTGGAGCCAGGATCGAGGGCTCGCAAAGACCACGCCGGCGAGCTTGTCGCTGGGCCGGGGCTTGCGCAGCTCGAAGGACCGCGCTCCCCGGAAGAAGGTCATTCGAGACGCATTGAGACCGCTGGCCACCGGGTGGCTGGACGCATAGCTGAAGGCGATCGGGTTGACGCCGGGCGCGTCCCCGTCGACCGGGCCCGAAGCCGGGTCGATCAGCACCGAGTTGGCCGATCGGATCCCCCACCTGGCGAGCAGTTCTTCGACACCGGATTCGCGTCCGGGCTCGATGAAGACGACCATCCGTCCGCCGCCCTCCAGGTAGCGCTCGAGGGCCTCGATCGTCTCACCGCGAAGTGGGCGAGCCGGCGCGACCAGGATCACCGCGTCGGCCTCCTCGGGGATTTCGGTCACTGACGCGGTCACCAGCTGTCGCAGACGATAGCCCTCGGTGATGAGCGCCTGGGCGAGTCCGGAGAATCCGACTGCATCGGTGCGTTCGAAATCCCCCTCGCCGGCGCCCCGTGTGAGGTAGAGGGTCCTGGTGTCGAAGGAGCGGAAGCTGTAGAGGGCCTCGTAGATGGCACCCTCGGTGGGTCGCTCGACGGTCTGGTATTCGTCGCCGCAGTGAAAGACGACTGTGTTGGACGATCCGATCGCGTAGCGGTCTTCGTCGTCCGGGTGATCGTCGAGGCGTCGTTCGTCGAAGACCAGGCCACCGGCCTGCCCCATGGTGCGCAGGAGAAGGCGCGTGCTGCGGTTGCGGGGGTCGAAGTCGTCGTAGTAGAGCGTGGCGGAGAGCTCGCAGGGGAGGTCGCCGAGGGCGGTGGCCGTAGCGTCGGAGAGGGCGAACTTGCCCTCGAAGGACCAGTCGAACTGGATGCCGGAGTGGTAGGCGGCGCGCTCCAAAGCGGTGCCCAGGAGCGCGGCGGCGAGGATGCTCAGCAGGCCGCGGCCGAGGACCCTGCGGAAGGCCGGCGCGCCGGCACCGCGCACCCGAAAAAGAGCGCGCACCGCGGCGACGGTGAGAGCCAGGCCGCCGAGAATCACGTTCGCGTAGTTGAAGACACCGAAGTGATCGGTGGCGTAGTAGGAGCCCATCCCGAAGGCGATCGCGATCAGTCCGCCGAGTGCCAGCTCCCGCATCAGCCCGCCACCCGCCGCCAGTCGAAGGAGAATCGCGCCACGGCAGCGGCGACCATGGCGACGCCCAGGAAGTAGGCCAGGTTCGCGAGGTTGACGATTCCCTCGGCGAAGCTGCCGTAGCGGAGATGGAGGGAAATGGCGTCGAGGAACTCGTTGGTGGTCTCGCCCACGAAGGGGCTCGCCCAGCTGAAATCCCATACGACGAATCCGACGGCCCAGCCCGCGATGGCAGCGACCAGCTGGCTCGAGGTGAAGGCGGAGCAGGCCAGCCCGATCGAGGCAAGGGCGACGGCGTGAAGCAGGAGCCCGAGAAAGACCGCCACCAGTTGCTGCGCGCCGATGCCGCCCTGCTGGATCGCCAACGCGGGATACACGAAGCTCGCCGCCATCATCAGCGTTACGAAGAGGTAGGCGACGGCGAACTTGGCCAACACGATCTGGCCAGCAGAGAGGTGCGTCGTCACCAGGAACTCGTCGGTTCCGCGGGCTCGCTCCTCGGCGAAGACCCGCATGGTCACGAGTGGCACGACGCCGATCAATGTGATGCCGAGGGTTTCCATCACCGGAAAGAAGACCGTGTCCCGGAGGTTAATGTAGTCGGGGATGGTGTCGGTCTCGAAGCCGCCCAGGGTGCTGCTGGCATACAGGAAGAGGATCTGGTTGTAGAGGCGCAGGTGGTCGAAGAAAATCAGCGCGGTCACCAGGACCACCAGGGTGAGTGACAGATAGGCCATGGGAGAGCCGAACAGAACGGCAATCTCCTTGCGGATCAGGGCGAGGAGCGGCCTCACGGGCGGGCTCCGTTCTCTCCACGGAAGAAGGGCAGGGCATCGTCGTTTCCGAGCACTTCCGTGGTGGGGCCCGTGGCGACGAGCTTTCCACGATGCAGGATCGCCACCCGATCGGTCAGATCGCGCGCCTCCCCCAGGTCGTGGGTGCAGAGAATCAGGGTTCGCTGGCCGCGCAGGGCGCGCAGGAAGCCGCGCACCTCCTCCTGCTGGATGGGGTCGAGGCCGATGGTGGGCTCGTCGACGATCACCAGGGGCGGGTCCCCGAGGAAGGCCTGGGCGAGGGAGATCCGTTGCTGGAAGCCCTTGGAGAGGTGCCCGATCAGCCGGTCCCTCACGTCGAGCAACTCGAAGCGGTCAAGGGCTTCGTCCACGGCGATTCGGAGGGTTTCCCCTGCCAGGCTGCGGATGCCACCGGCGAAGCGAAGGAAGGAGCCGACGCGGAGATCGGGGTAGAGGCGCGAGGTCTCCGCCACGAACCCGAGGCGGCGGCGGACCGCCTTGAATTCGCGGGTCGGAGAGAGCCCATCGATGGTGAGCGTTCCCGCCGATGGAATCAGGAATCCGGTCACGAGGCGGATGAAGGTGGTCTTGCCGGCACCGTTGGCGCCGAGCAGACCGAACGCCTCACCGGGTTCGATCTCGAGATCGAGCCGGTCGAGCGCGACGTGTCGGCCGAAGCGGCGGGTCAAGCCCTCCGCCTCGATTCGCACGCCGGAGCGCTCGGTCTGCGGCTGGGTCCTGGTCGGGTCCGCTCTGGTCACGTCAGACATGGTACGCGGGAGGCGGTCTCCCGGATACGGAGGTTTGCGGGCTCCGCGGCCAAAGAGGCCCGGGTGGGTTGCTTCACCGACAAGAGCTTCGTAAATTCCCCGCCGTGATTCATACCCACCCGTCCTGCGGCGGGGGATCCTGTGCCGCCTGCCGCTCCGCTCTAGACCTCGACGCCGTCAAACGCAAGGGGATCTGGTACTGTAGCCCCACCTGCGCTCAGGGCCTTCCGAGTTCCGAGAAGCGCAGCCTGCGAATCTCCGAGGCCCGGCTCTATCACCGCCCGCGGCGCTTCCACCACCGGCGGGCCCCCCGCGAGCTGCGCAGAGCGCCCTCCAGATCATAGACGCTCCAGGGCATCGAAGTAGTTCGGCCAGGTCTTGGAGACGCATCCGGGATCCCGGATCGCTACACCCGGTACCCGCAGCCCGGCCAGGGCGAAGGCCATGGCGATGCGGTGGTCGTCGTAGGTATCGATGATGGCCCCATGGAGCGGGGCGGGCTCGATCCGCAGCCAATCCGGGCCGGCGGTCGCCTGCCCTCCAAGACGGCGCAGCTGGGTCTCCAGGGCGGCCAGACGGTCGGTCTCCTTGATGCGAAGGTTTGCGATGTTCCGGATCGTGGTCGGTCCCTGGGCGAAGAGGGCGACGACGGCCATCGCGAGCGCGGCGTCGGGCATGGCGTTCATGTCGATTTCCACTCCCCGAAGAGTGTGCTGGGCACCGTGCACCTCGACCGCATCCGACTTCCGCTCCACCCGGCACCCCATCGACTCGAGCGCGTCGAGGAAGAGCAGGTCCGTCTGGCGGGACTCGGCCGGAATGCCGTCGACCCGGACCCGCCCGCCGGCGATGGCAGCAGCCGCGAATCCGTAGACCGCGGATTGGGCGTCGGGCTCGATGGGATAGACCCGGGATCGATACGGGGAGCCGGCGCGCACCCGCAGCCCTTCGCCATGCCAGCTCGCCCGAGCCTCGAAGGCGCGCATCACCTCGAGGGTGAGGTCCACGAAGGGTCGGGAGACCAGGACGCCCTCGACGAAGGAGAGCTCTACGTCGCGGTCGGCATAGGGCGCGGCGAGCAGGATCCCGGACACGTACTGGCTGGAACGCCGCGCGTCGATGCTGGCGCGGCCGCCCGGGAGGCCCCCGCCGGCCACGTGTACCGGTGGGCAGCCACCGGGGCTCCGAGCTTCGCAATCGGCGCCGAGGGCGCGGAGGGCGTCGACCAACTCCTGGATCGGCCGCTCCCGCATGCGGGGGATTCCGTCGATCACCACCGGGCCGGTCGCCAGGGTGGCCGCGGCGGTCAGAAAGCGCGCCGTGGTGCCCGAGGCGCCGGCGTTCAGGGTCTCGCGCGGTGCTCCGAAGCGGCCCCCGACACCGATCACCGTCCAGGCGTCGTCGTCCATCGCGATGTGGGCGCCGAGGGCGCAGAGCCCCTTCCGCATCACGTCGGTGTCGTCGCTGCTGGCGGCACCCTCGAGGCGGCTCTCGCCGCTGGCGAGAGCCGACGCCACCAGCGCTCGATTGGTGATGCTGCGAGACCCGGGGACACGAATTCGGGCATCCAGAGGTCCGCGCGTACGGATCGGTAGGGGATCGGGGAGGGCAGTCATGGGTTTCCGAGCTGCGGGCGAGCCGTCAATCCTCGCTACGAGTTCGATGAATCCTCTAGGCTAGCACCCGGGGGGCGCTCCGACTCTGCGTTGACACTCCCGAAAGCGTTCGCCAGAATCCTCGCCTCGTGCGGGATTCGCTTGGCTCCGTGGGGGCTTGGCGACCCCTCCCAGCTGCGAACCCCCAGCCGGAACGGGATTGTCCTGGATCAGAGTGAGGGCAGATTCGAGCGGAGGCTGCCTCTGCCCTCTGATCGCCTGTGCCGAGCAACTAGGAGAGAGCCGTGCCCAAAGTCCTGATCAGCGACCCGCTGGCCCCCGAAGGCCTTGAGATTCTAAAGAAGGCCCGAGGGATCGAGGTCCTGAATGCGCCGGATCTGGATGAGGCGGGTCTGATCGAAGCGATTCGGGACGTGGAGGGCCTGCTGATTCGCAGCGGCACCCAGGTGACCGCGGAGGTGCTGGAGGCGGCCGAGAAGCTCAAGGTGATCGGGCGCGCGGGGGTCGGTGTCGACAACGTGGACGTGGGCGCCGCCAGCAAGAGGGGCGTCGTGGTCGTCAACGCGCCCGGCGGAAACACCGTCACCACGGCCGAGCACGCCATCGCACTCCTCGTCGCTCTCGCCCGTCACGTTCCCCAGGCCACCGCCTCGATGAAGGCGGGGAAGTGGGAGAAGAAGAAGTTCAAGGGGATCGAGCTCTACAACCGGACCCTTGGCGTGGTGGGGCTCGGCAACGTCGGGCGCATCGTGGCGGACCGGGCTCGGGGCCTGGGCATGCGGGTGATCGCATTCGATCCCTTCATCTCGGCAGAGGTGGCCCAGAAGCAAGATGTCGAGCTGCTGGGCTTCGACGAGCTGCTGGAGCGGGCCGACGCCATCAGCGTCCACGTTCCTCGCAGCAAAGAGACCCTGGGGCTGCTGGGGCGGGAGGCCTTCGAGAAGATGCGCCCCGGGGTCCTCTTGGTAAACGCGGCCCGGGGCGGCATCGTGGACGAGGAGGCCCTGGCCGAGGCCCTCGAATCGGGCAAGGTGGGCGGCGCCGCCCTCGACGTGTTCGCGGAGGAGCCGCCGCCGGCGGACCACCCGCTGCTCCGCATGGACAACGTGATCTGCACGCCGCACCTGGGCGCCTCGACCGGCCAAGCCCAGCTCAACGTCTCCATCACCGCGGCAGAGCAGGTCCGCGACTATCTCCTGGAGGGTGCGGTGCGCAACGCCGTGAACGTGCCCTCCATTTCGCCGGAGCTCCTCGAGCAGGTGCGACCCTACCTGATGCTCGGCGAGAAGCTCGGGCGCTTCCAGGGGCAGCTCTGTCCGGGGGCCATCGAGGAGATCGAGATCGAGTACGCCGGCGAGGTCGCCGATCTACGCGTGGCGCCGATCACCGTGGCGGTGCTCAAGGGCCTGCTCGAGTCGGTCAGCGATCGCGTCAACATGGTGAACGCGCCGATCATCGCCCAGGAGCACGGAATCAAGGTGATCGAGTCGAAGTCGAGCCGCGCGATCGACTTTGCCAGCACCGTGACGACCCGGGTGCGAGGCTGTGTCGAGCGCTTGATCGCCGGCGCGATCTTCCACGGGAATCAGCCGCGCATCGTGCGCGTGGACGACTTCATGCTCGAGGCGATTCCCGAGGGTCCGACCATCCTGCTTCAGAATCGCGACCGACCGGGGGTGGTGGGACACGTCGGCAACTGTCTCGGAGAGGCCGGTATCAACATCTCCCGCATGCAACTCGCCCTGGCCCCGGAACGGGCCGAGGCGGCGATGTTGGTGAACGTGGATCAAATGCCCGACGATGATGTGATGGAGAAGCTTCGGGAGCTCCCCCACATGATCGCGGCACAATTGGTGGACTTGGGAACATGACAGCAGTCGTAGTCGTAGGCGTCCAATGGGGCGATGAAGGCAAGGGAAAGATCGTGGATCGGCTCGGCGTGAGCGCGGACCTGGTGGTGCGCTTCCAGGGCGGCAACAACGCGGGCCATACACTCAAGGTGGATGGCAAGCAGCGGGTGATGCACCTGGTTCCATCGGGAATCCTGCAGCCGGGGACCGTCAACCTGATCGGTCCAGGAGTAGTGGTCGACCCGCGCGTCCTGCTGAAGGAGCTCGACGACATCAGCGCCAGCGGCGCGCTGCGCGATCCCTCCCGGGTGCGCCTCTCGGGCAAGGCTCACGTGATCCTGGATTGGCACACCGCTCTCGACAAGGCCCGTGAGGCGGCGCGCGGAGGAGGCGCCATCGGCACCACCGGGCGCGGCATCGGGCCGGCCTACGAGGACAAGATCGCGCGTCGCGGGATCCGCGTAGCGGATCTCCTCGACCCGCCGAGGCTCCGCGAGGCCATCGAGCGGCTCACCAAGGAGAAGAACTTCGAGCTGACCCAGATCCACGGCGCGGAGCCCATCGATGGCGAGGCGGTTTACGAAGAGTACGTCGAGATGGGCAAGCGTCTCGAGCCCTACGTGGACCACACCGGCCGGATCCTCGACCGGGCCTTCCGCGAGGGCAAGAACGTGCTGTTCGAAGGAGCCCAGGGGACCTTCCTCGACATCGACCACGGTACCTATCCGTACGTGACGTCGTCCAACTGCGTCGCCGGCGCGGTGTGCACCGGCGCCGGAGTGGGGCCGACGCGGATCGATCGCGTCCTTGGGATTACCAAGGCCTACACCACGCGGGTCGGCAGCGGGCCCTTCCCGACCGAGGACGAGGGCGAGGGCGGTGAGTGGCTGGGCGCCAAGGGCAAGGAGTTCGGCGCCACCACCGGTCGCAAGCGTCGCTGTGGCTGGCTCGACACCGTGGTGCTCCGCGAGGCCGCCGTCGTGAACGGCCTGAGCGGACTCGCGATGAACAAGCTCGACATCCTCTCGGGGCTGAAAGAGGTCCCGGTTGCCGTCAAGTACCGCATCGACGGAAAGCTCACCGACGACTTCCCGATGACACTCGGCGAACTCGCTCGCGCCGAGGCCATCTACGAGACGCTTCCCGGCTGGGAGGAGGAGATCACCGGAATCCGCGAGTGGTCCGACCTGCCGGACAACGCCCGGCGTTACGTCGAGCGCGTCGAGGCGCTGGTGGAGGTTCCCGTCCAGTTGATCTCGGTGGGACCCGGTCGGGACGAGACCATCTGCCGCGAGGACCTTTTCGCCGCTTCCTGAGGCGGTCGCCTCGCATCGGCGCGTCCCCCCGCTGAGGTCGCCGGAGGGGCGCGCAGTGGACGGGTGTATTTCCCCGATGGCGAGCTGCCCGCCCGAGTCCATCAGGGCCGGCTATCGACACGCCACTCCTGCGGTGGTACTCACGATCCGGGCCGCTAGCTCAATGGCAGAGCAGTGGGCTTTTAACCCATTGGTTCGGGGTTCGAGTCCCCGGCGGCCCACCAGGATTCTTTCATCAGACCGGGAAGTTGCGAGAGCTCTCGCGAAGTAGCTCGATGTTGCAGGCGGCGGATCCGCGGCGGTCGGAGCTCCCCTTCTTCCAGCTCCGGTCGGGGCACGGCGCCGGGAAGGGAGCCGGTCCTGGAACACCGGTGTCGAAGCCACGCTAGGTTTCCAGGGTCAACTTCGAACATTTTGAAAGGAGCTTCTTGATGAAGCGGATCGCATTATTCGCAGTGCTCGGCGTCTTGCTGGGGTGCACTCCGGCAGCCGAGGCTGCCGATCAGCCCAATATCCTGGTGATCTGGGGTGACGATGTCGGGCAGTCGAACATCAGCGCCTACACGATGGGTCTGGTCGGCTACCAGACACCCAATATCGACCGCATCGCCAACGAGGGGATGATCTTCACCGACTACTACGGCGAGCAGAGCTGCACTGCGGGGCGGTCGTCCTTCATCACCGGGCAGAGCGTCTTCCGCACGGGGCTCTCCAAGGTGGGCCTGCCCGGCGCCGAAATCGGTCTGAGAGTGGAGGACCCGACCATCGCCGCGCTGCTCAAGGCGCGTGGCTACGCCACGGGCCAGTTCGGGAAGAACCATCTGGGCGACCGTGACGAGTACCTGCCGACGAATCACGGCTTCGACGAGTTCTACGGCAACCTGTATCACCTGAACGCCGAGGAGGAGCCGGAGAACGAGGACTACTTCAAGGACCCGGAGATGCAGAAGCGTTTCGGACCGCGGGGAGTGATCCACTCCTGGGCGGACGGCAGGATCGAGGATACGGGTCCGCTCACCAAGAAGCGCATGGAGACGGTGGACGACGACACCTCCGACCAGGCCATCCGTTTCATCCGGGAGGCTCACGCCGCCGGGAAGCCCTTCTTCATCTGGTGGAGCGGGACGCGCATGCACTTCCGCACCCACGTGAAGGAGGAGCTACGGGGGATCTCGGGTCAGGACGAGTACGCCGATGGCATGGTCGAGCACGACATGCACATCGGGAAGTTCCTGAAGCTGCTCGACGAGCTCGGGATCGCCGAGAACACCATCGTCTTCTACAGCACAGACAACGGACCTCACTACAACACCTGGCCCGATGCGGCGGCGACACCCTTCCGCGGCGAGAAGAACACCAACTGGGAGGGCGGCTGGCGCGTGCCTTCGATGGTGCGCTGGCCCGGCCAGATCGAGGCCGGCTCGGTCTCCAACGAGATCATGCACCACATGGACTGGCTGCCGACCTTCCTGGCCGCGGCGGGCGACGCGAACGTGAAGCAGGAACTGCTGGGTGGCCTGAAGGCGATCGGCCGAAATTACAGGGTGCACCTGGACGGCTACAACTTCCTGCCCTTCCTCACGGGGCAGGCCGAGGAGGGGCCACGCGATGAGATCTTCTACTTCTCCGACGACGGCGACCTGACCGCCCTCCGCTACCGCGACTGGAAGCTGATCTTCATGGAGCAGAAGACAATGGGTACCTTCCGGGTGTGGATGGAGCCCTTCGTGCCCCTGCGCGTTCCGCTGATGTTCAACCTACGCCGGGATCCCTACGAGCGTGCGAGCATCACCTCCAACACCTACTACGACTGGCTGCTGGATCACGCCTTCCTGCTGGTCCCCGCCCAGGCCTACGTCGGGGAGTTCCTGCAGACCTTCAAGGAATTCCCGCCGCGCCAGAAGGCGGCGAGCTTCAGCCTGGACCAGGTGATGGACAAGCTGGAGAGCGGGGGCGGGGCGCAGTAGCGACTTGGCGAAGACTCCAGGGCATTTCACCCCGAACCAGTGCTGGCGGTTATGCGAGCACTGGTTCGGGGATCCTTTGCCGGCCTGCGCGCCACAGCAGCGGGACCAGTAGCAGCTCGACGCCGAGACCACAGCCCGGTGGCGAGGCGTTGCTCCAGGCAGCCGGCGCCTCGAAGGCGCCCAGGTCCGGGGCGAGGCCCACGTAGTCCCCAGGTGCGCGATTCAGCGCCACCTCGGAATCCCACTCGAAGAAAGCGGTACCTGCGTCGATGGCCGGGCTCCGCGGCGACGGGCGGTGATCGGCGTCGAGAAGCGGATTGGTGCGGAGGGTGGTTGCGGCATCGGAATTCGAGTCGACGACGTCCCGCCCGTTGGCGAAGAACAGGTTGTAGGCCGCGATGGAGCCTCCATTCATCCCCTTGAGTGCGACCTCGGCGTTGTGGGCAAAGAGGTTGTTGAGGGCGATTGCGTTGTCCCCACCCGTCACTCCGTGATCGTTGCCGAGGAAGGTGTTGTCGAAGAGGTAGATTCGCTCGGCCAGGCTGGCGCCCTGGAAGTCCTCCCGGGTGTTCATGCAGCACATCATGCCGATTGCCGCCTGCGCGTTGTTCGCGATCAGATTGCGCTCGATGCGGAAGACCCGCGAGGACGGCGCCTCGTCGTCGATCAGCTGAATTCCGTCCCCGCCGTTGCCCGAGATCCGGTTGTCCCGGATCACGATGGCCAGCTCGGGTCCGGTGTAGTCGTGAAGCCGCACTTCGATCCCGTCGTTGCCGTTGTTCCGGATGATGCTGTGCTCGATGACGACCGCCACGTCCCGATCCAGATCGATCCCGTCGTCCCGGTTGTGCTCGAAGGTGCAGTTTCCCACCAGGCCGCCCGAGCCGCTCTCGTAGTCGATGCCGTCGCCACTGGCCGTGACGCGGTTGTGGGTGAATTCGAATCGGCCCGAGGCCCGGACGCCGTCGTCCGCGTTGCGAATCGTGAAGCCCCGAATCGCCGTACCTGGGCCAACCGAGCCAGCGATCCGAATGGCGTGTTTGCCACCTCCCCCGTCGATCACGGTCTGGTCGATGAGGGCGGGGTTGCCCCGGGTGAGATACTGGGAGGCGAGAACGATCGTCTTCCCCTCGATCAGGACGCTCTCGCTGTAGATTCCGGGCGCGACCAGCACCACGTCTCCATCGCCAGCCGCGTCAACTGCCTGCTGAATCGTCGGGTAGGTCCCGGGGACCTCCAGGAACGCGGAAGCCGGCGCCGCTGCGAGGAGCAGACCGAGGGCAATCGCAATCGATCTTCGCATGCATTCTCCACGGAGGGATGAGCCCCGCAGGCGTGGAAAGCGAGGGGCCCCGAGGCTCGCACATCCCCCGCTCACCCGCACGCGACCTGAACGAACAGCCGGTCTAGCTAGGTGGTGGAGCCGTTGGCCTCGGGGCGTCGCGGTGGAGCGCTAACTCTCCGGAGGTCCCCGGGGCGGCTTAGGGCTCGATCGTGATCGTGAGCGGCGAAACGATCAGCTGGGGCTTGCTGCCGTTGCCCTCCGCCAGCCCGACGCCTGTCAACTCGATGCTGGTGGATCCCACGTTGCCCCGGGAGACGAAGTGGACAATCGCGAGGCCGAAGAGGCCCACCGCGCCTTCTCCCCCGTGCCGCAGGTCGACGACGCCGTCGAGCTTCCCTGCCTCGAATCGCGGGCTCGAGAAGAACGCTTCGTCATCGTCAAAACCGGGGTGCGGAAATGCTTCGACGCCGGAGAGCATCTCCGGATCCCACCGGAGCCCCAGTTCGAAGGCCTGGATTGGCGTCTGAGAGAGCACGTTGATCTCCACCGTGAACGGCGAGTAGGTCCCTATGCTGCTCACCTGGGTCCAAGGTGCGATCCCGGTCCCTCCAAGGTTGCACTGCGGCCCGAGCAGGCCCCCCACCGCGAGCGCGAGGACGCCGAGCCGGATCGTGGCAAGGGGATCTCTTCTCATTGGACTTCCAGCCCGTCTACCAGGCTCACTTCCTGACCGTCCGGATTCGTCACGCGAACGTCGTAGGTCCCTGGCGGCACCACGTACGCG
The DNA here is from genome assembly GCA_963766175.1 of uncultured delta proteobacterium. Lineage (GTDB taxonomy): Bacteria > Myxococcota_A > UBA9160 > UBA9160 > UBA6930 > CAVXZE01. Next base: position 3,370 of record CAVXZE010000032.1, on the reverse strand, counting down.
TTCGCAGTGGCCTGCAGTGTCTGGGGGTCGATGAAGATCACATTCTGCAGACGTCTCGGCGTAGGCAAGCCCTCCGAGACCAGATCGATCCACGGGGTCTCGACGAAATCGTCGCCGGTGATGGTGATCTGTGCGGAAACCGGGGGATCCAGCTCGAGCGGATTCGGGCCGGCAGAGCTGATCTTCGGTGGCGGGTAGAGCCCTGTCACCTGCGAGTTCACCACGATTCGGTCCCGGAGGTATGCCCAGCTCAGTGGGCGAAAGCTGGGCAGGGCTTCCCCGTTTCGCCCCGTGATCTCCTCGAAGCTGAAGCTTCCGCCCCTGTTCATCAGGAAGTTCTCAGCGGGTGTGCCTCCTTGCGGGGTCACGTTGTGATCGGTCTCGCCGCCGACTTCACCCCCGAAGAGCCCACCGGGCGTCGGCCCGTGAGCCGTGAGACCGAGCAGGTGGCCTGTCTCGTGGGCCGTGACGGAACCCACCGCTTGGGCGAAGGCGGCCACTGCGTCGGTGATCTGGTACCAGCGCAGGGTCTCCTCCGCCGACGCGCTCTCGGGGTCGAAATCCGGTGCGAGAACGATCGCGTCCAAGGGACTCTCGCCGACGGGGATTCCGCCCCACCCGGGTCGAGGGGATAGAAGACTGCCTGGTACTCCGTCGAGCCACCCCAGAGGTTGTCGAGGGCGTTCGGAAACACTCCGTAGTTCGGGTTCGCACAGTCGTCGGAAGTCTCGTCGGAGTTGTTCAGGTCCATGATCGAAGCGCCCGCGTAGGCGGCGCCCAGCGCCGATTGACCCCCGACACAGATCCGCGAGTGCGGACCAGTCGGCGCCGAACTGACGAAGAGAACGTCGGCCGCGTCGTCGCCGGGGGTTCCGTCGAAGTTCCGACCATAGAACTGGTTCGCACGGCCCGTGATCTCCGCGATGACCCAGTCCAGCATCTGTGCTTCGAGTCCGGGTTCGTAGGCCGAACTCAGGCCGAACTCACGCAGATCCTCCAGAATATCGATCTCGGGGCCGAGGCTCCGGTCCTGCTCGAAGTCGAGGAAGATGGTCTGTAGGTTCTCGAGGGGCGGGCCAAAAGCGAAGTTCCGTACGGCGAATCCGTACTCTTCGGTGGCCCGATTCCCGGCTGCGTCGTCGACGGATACGCTCAGGTAATGCGACGTCCTCGCAAGGTCACTGCCCGCCGGGATCTCCCAGAGTGCCCGCGTCGGGGTCACGCTGAACAGAGCGGCCAATTCGCTGCCCGCGGAGTACGCGCCAATGTCCTGGCTGCTGCTGACCGAAAGGGAGGTCGTGTCGATGGCGCTCCCGTCACCGCGGTCGAAGTGGAGGGTGATCTGGAAGCGGTCTGGCGGCGCGACCAGCAGGTCGTTCATGTCGTCCGGGATGTCGTTCAGGGTGATGAGCAGACCCGGAGCGTCACCATCCTGCTCACCGCCGGTCGCGCCGAATCCGGCGCCGAAGAGGGCCAGATCGAGGACGTTGATGCGGCCGTCGTGGTTCAGATCGGCGGCTGGCTCGAAGCTCGAATCGCCCTGCTCGGCGCCGTAGTAGCCCTTCAGCAGAGTCTCGTCGTCCGAGTTCGATCGCGCCGTCGCCGTTGAGATCGCCGAGCAGCACTGCGCCCATCGCGCCCGTTGCGCAGAGGACCACCATCAGGCCGAACCACAGTCTCCTTGTGGTTCTGGTGGGACTTCGCCGCTCAGCAGACACAGCCTCAACTCCGATGCCAGCCCGTCCCGAGCCCGTTTCTTGAGACCGACGCAGAGACGTCTTGCCCTCGCGCACCCCCCTTCGGCGGAGGGCGCCTCCGCTCCGTCTCTCAGTTGCGGGATCTCCTCCGTCGCGACAGAGCTGCAAACGCGGCCAAGGAGCCACAGACCAGCAGAAAAGTACCAGGCTCCGGAACGATCGTAATCTCCCAGTCCACGCCCAGCGTCGGCGGATCGCCGGGGATGCCAACCGCGAAGGAATCGTCGAGATAACCCACGAAGTTGGTAACGGTGACCTGAGGGTCTGGCTTCGAGATGGTCAGCCGCAGGACAGCGAGCGTCCTCGCCTCCCACCGCGGAGGCGAGGGTTCCGCCCACCACCGAGAGGCTAGACAATACCCCTAAGGAGTCCGGGACGCTGTCTCCCAGCGTGATGATGCTGTCGGTCAAGCCGGGAATTTCTGGGGCGTGAAAACGGCTACATCGACGAAGCTCACGTCGAAGGCAAGCAAAACCGTCGTCTGCGTCGAATCCCAGATCACGATCTCCGGAGTCGCCCCCGTCCCGATGAAGCTCGCGTCGAGCAGGCTGCCGGTGGCCGGATCAAAGCTTGAGGTGTCGAGCATGATCTCGAACTCGACGCGGCCGCCGATCAGACCCAGGGTTTGGCTCTCGGTCGTCACCGTCCCCGGTTCCGGATTCGGATTCGACCCGTTTATGCTGTTCGTAGAACGTGAACACGCCCGCGTCGGCGGGGGGGTCGGTGTCGGGCGGGCACGGCCAAAGCCGGTGTACTGGCTCTGCACGTCGACGCCACCGATCTCGATAGGAGCCGCAGTGGCGCTTCCGGACCAGCCCACGACGAGCAGAAATGCGACGAACGCTCCCAATCCCCGTCGGGCAGTCCTTTCTGCCAAGCTCGCCATTCGTAGCCTCTCCTTGGTGCTTTGAGTCCCGTTGGTCTGGTATTCCTCGCGCTCGCTCTTTGCCTCCTCGGCGTCGACGCGATGCTACCCGATCAGCGGCGCCGTCTCGTTGCCAGCCCCAGCAACCCGGCGCCAGCAGCAGGGAGACCCGCTGACGGTTCAGGGACGAAGGGAGCGGGGTTTTCTACGGTGGTCAGACCGGTGCCAGAAAAGGTGAAGAAGTCGTTGAACGGGTTTTGGTCGCCGACCATCGTCGTGCTCAGGGAGGGGTCGAGCCGAAGAGGGTGCCGGTGAGCTGGAGCTGTGCGCCCCCGCCGGTTCCCAGACCGCCGAAGGCAGCTATCAGCAGAGGATCTCCCCCTTCCACCGAAAGCGCACCTGGGCATCAGCGAGCCAATCCGTTCGGCGCGGCGTTGGTGTCATTACGCCCGAGATGATGAAGGGTTCGGCAAAATCGAGCTCCAGGATCGTGCCCGTGAGGTCGGTCACCGTGAGATCCGGATCCACTGAAGCAGCTCCTGAGTACCGAGAGACCAAGAAAACCAGTCCGCCCCCGAGATCGGTCGGAGTAAAGGTGACGAAGTCCATGTCCAGTCGAAAGGTGGTATCGGAGACGAGCCGGGTGATCGGACCCGGGTTCACCGAGACAGAGGTGAGCTGCCCGTCCATGTAGGCTCCACCTAAGGTTCCCAGGGCGGGATCGTGGACTCCGCCGTCGCCGCTAACG
>CAVXZE010000031.1:0-122745 GCA_963766175.1 uncultured delta proteobacterium | reverse complement strand
TCCCCGCAATTGTGAAAATAACACGGAAAATCGCCAATTGTTTTTTTCTTTGTTTGTTAAATTTAACCCAAGCCCGTAAGCAAAAGATTGTACTATATCATTATTAGAGTTAAATATGCTCATATTTCCTTTAAGTAAAAGATTTTCTGTAATAACCACTGATCCGGCTATGTTTGGATAGCCACCTATTAGGTCAGAGGACTGATTTTCTCCCGTTAAGTTTATACCATGCGAGTATGATACACCAAAGTTAAATCGACCATTTTCGTTAATCGGATTAAAAAAATGCCTATTAATTGAAATTGAAGTGGTTTTTAGAAACGGTCCAACTTGTTTTTCAAATTCTTCAGTGTTTATATTACTTAAATCCAAAGATGTCCATTGAGCCATTAAAGGAACAGATAATAAAAACACACTAAAAATAATCGAAAGGACTTTCATGTTTTTAAAAATTGGAATTAAATAATTCCGCGTTTACTACTTTCAATAAACTCAACAATTCTCAGAATGATTTTATCGTCGGGAAACTCATTTTTAATTTTTTCCACTGCTACAGAAGGTTTTAATTCTGATCTAAAATAATAACGATAGGCTCTCTTAATATTAATTCTATCTGCCGATGAAAAACCCCGACGCCGCAATCCTACACTATTTAATCCACCATATCTTAACGGCTCACCAACAGCCATTATATAGGGCGGGACATCTTGCGTAACTCTAAATAATCCACCAATGAAAGCGTGAGCCCCAATCTTAACAAATTGATGAACCATAACACCCCCCGAAAGCATCGCCCAATCCTCAATTTCTGAGTGCCCTCCCAATGTAGCCTGATTAATCATCACTACGTTATTTCCAACGATACAATCATGCGCCACATGTGCGTAAGCCATTAAAAATACGTTATTCCCAATTATTGTTTCACCGCGCGCCTTGTGTACGCGCGATGGATTGTAACGAATTCTCTTATTGTCGCTTCATCACCGATTTTAACTGTAGTTCTTTCACCTCCAAATTTCAGGTCTTGTGGTAATTCACCAATTACACAATTGTGATAAATTTGGCCATTCTTGCCGATTTCGGTATATTTTTTAATAGTATTCGAATTGCCGATAATCGTGCCATCGCCGATTATCACATCATCGTCTATTATAGTATATGGTCCGATAGTTACATTTTCCCCAATTGTAACATGTTCACCAATAATAACACTTGGATGGATTTTATTAGTAATGATATCCCCCTAACGATCTACAAGACTTGCTAAAAGTGTAGATTCGGCAACTAATTTATCATTTACGTATGCTTCGCCCCTAATTTTTGCCGTGCCGAGTCTGAATTTCAATAACTTCATATTCAATACAATTTGATCCCCGGGCACAATGGGTCTCCTAAATTTTGAGTTTTCAACAGCCGAGAATAGCATTCCCTTTTTTAGTGGTTCTTCTAAGTCGTGTAAAATTAAAAACGCTCCGGCTTGTGCCATTGATTCCAGTATCAAAACTCCGGGCATAATTGGATGACCTGGGAAATGTCCCTGAAAATATGGTTCGTTTACTGAAACATTTTTAATGGCCGTACACATTTCACCAGGAATAATATTAGTGATTCGGTCAATCATTACGAATGGATAGCGTTGAGGCAGTATCGCCAATATTTCTTCGATGCTATATTCTTTCTTATTTTTATCATACATCATGATTTAACTATTTGCCTTAATTTTCTAATTAATTCAATATTTGATCTGTGTCCACTCCGCGTTGCTATAAAATGTCCAATTATTGATTTACCAAACAATGACAAATCTCCTATCAAATCTAATACTTTGTGCCGTACTGGTTCATTGTCAAACCGTAGCCCTTCCCTATTCAAAATCTCGCCATTTTTAAACATTTGGCTTTCATTCAAACTAAATAATTTACTTAATATTTCTTGTTCTTTCTTATTAACTATTTTATCTACAACTATTAATGCATTCTCTAATCCGCCGCCCCTAATCAATCCATCTTGTTTGAGTTTGTCAATTTCACTTAATAGCCCAAAGGTTCGCGCAGGCGCAATTTCTTTAATGAATTCAATTTCTACATCTTCAATTGATACGTATTGTAATCCAAATTTTGATAGACCATAATCCATAAAAAATGTGAATTTAGTATTCTAGTACGGTAAAATATTAATTTCTATTTTGGATTTATCATCTTTATAATGAAATGGTTCAATGATTTTTAACACCTGCTTGGCAACACTTTGCTTAGTTATGTTAGCCTTTTGTAATATTTGTACAAGAGGCAGGGCACTGCCGTCCATTATAGGCGGCTCCGGACCATCTAATTCGATTTTGGCATTATCAATACCCATCCCACTCAATGCGGCAAGTATATGCTCAACGGTATGTATACGAACACCGTTTCGTTCAAGCATTGTCCCTCGATTTGTATCAATTACATAATCAATATCAGCAGGGATGTGCGGAGATCCTTCTAAATCTATTCGTACAAAAACAATTCCATTATTTTCTTGAGCAGGTAGAACACTTAGTGTGCTTATTACCCCTGTGTGTAAACCAATTCCCTCAACTGATACCTTGTTGCGAATTGTTTTTTGATATTTAATCGGCAAGTTTTTCTTCTAATGTTTTTAATCGTTTTTTTAATAATTCGATTTGAGAATAGGCTGCATCACGTTTATTTGTTTCATGCACTTCTCTTGCTGGCATTCCAGCATATATTTTATTCCCTGGCACGGATTTCGCTACACCAGTTTTTGCAACAAATATTGCCCGATCTCCAATTGTAATACCATTTTTAACACCTACTTGTCCTGCTAAAATACAAAAATCACCGATTGCTGTCCCTCCGGCAACTCCTACTAAGCCCATTAACAAACAACCTTTACCTATATTAACATTGTGAGCTATTTGAACAAGATTATCAAGTTTTGTTCCTTTTCCTATCACAGTATTACCGATTGTTCCTCTGTCTATTGCACAATTAGCACCTATTTCGACATCACTTTCGATTATTACCGAACCAATCTGTGGTATTCCCTCCTCGCCCAGTGGCAGAAGTGTCTCTTTCGACAGCCCCAACGGTCCAAATTGCTCTGACGGGTCACACAGAAGTCTCGCGGGGTTAGTGGTGGGCCCTCCAGGGTTCGAACCTGGGACCGTCCGGTTATGAGCCGGTTGCTCTAACCACTGAGCTAAGGGCCCTGGGGGTTCGAGGGTACCACGGGGAACCGATCACGGCGCGGTTTGAGATCGGCTCGATTTGCTGCGATCATCGACGCCCATATGACACCCAAAGACCCGGAGTAAGCCATGCAGCTCAAGTACGGATGCAACCCCCATCAGAGCTTTGCGAGCATCGAGCCCATCGAGCCGGGAACGGCGCCCGTCGAGGTCCTGAACGGCAATCCGTCCTACATCAACCTCCTCGACGCACTGAACGCCTGTCAGCTGGTGGCCGAGGCGCGCCAGGCCACCGGTCTCGCCGCCGCTGCCTCCTTCAAGCACGTCTCACCGGCCGGCGCAGCGGTGGCCTGCGAGCTCGATCCGGCCCTGGCGCAGGCCTACGAGGTGCCGGGGGTGGAGCTCACCGACGCGGCGCTCGCCTACGTGCGGGCCCGCGGCGCCGATCCGAAGTGCTCCTTCGGCGACTTCGCCGCCCTCTCGGATCCCGTCGACACGGCGACCGCCCGCTTCCTCAAGGGTGTGGTATCGGACGGCATCGTCGCGCCCGATTTCGAGCCCGAGGCCCTCTCGATCCTCCAGGCCAAGAAGGGTGGAAGCTTCATCGTGCTGCGCGCCGATTCCGGCTTCCGGCCTCCGCAGCGGGAGGGGCGGGAAGTCTTCGGGATGCGGCTCGTCCAGGACCGCAATAATCACATGGTGTCTGCCGCCGACCTCGAGGGTGTGGTCTGCGGCGAGCTCACCGAGGCCGCACGGCGCGACCTGCTCCTGGGCCTGGTGGCGCTCAAGTACACCCAGTCGAACTCCGTCGGCTACGCCTTGGACGGTCAGATGATCGGTATCGGCGCCGGCCAGCAGTCGCGCGTCGATTGCACCAAGCTGGCCGGGTCGAAGGCCGACCTCTGGCACCTTCGCACCCATCCGAAGGTGCTCGGCCTGACCTTCAAGAAGGGGGTCAAGCGCCAGGAACGGATCAACTGGCGGGTGCGCTACATCGAGGGCGATCTGACCCGCTTCGAGACCGAGGGCCTGCGGGAGTGCCTCGAGACCCCTCTCGATCTGCTGACCGACGACGAGCGCCGCGAGTGGCTGGCGAAGCTCGATCGCGTGAGCCTGGTTTCCGACGGTTTCATCCCCTTCCGGGACAACATCGACCACGCCCAGCGCCACGGAGTGCGCTTCATCGCCCAGCCCGGCGGCTCGACCCGAGACCCGGAGGTGGAGGAAGCCTGCCGCGAATACGGCATCACCCTCGTCCACACCAAGCTCCGCCTCTTCCACCACTGAGCCGGGTTAGCCCGGGGACGGAGGCGCGATCAGTCGTCGACGAAGCTCTTGAGCAGGCGGCTTCGGCTGGGGTGGCGGAGCTTTCGAAGCGCCTTGGCCTCGATCTGGCGAATGCGCTCGCGAGTCACGTCGAAATCGTGGCCCACCTCCTCGAGGGTGTGGTTGGCGCGCTCGCCGATTCCGAAGCGCTTCTTCAGTACACGCTCCTCACGCGGCGCCAGGGTCGCGAGCACCCGGCGGGTCTGATCCGAGAGGCTCCGCTCGACCACCGCGTCCTGGGGATTCACCGCGTTCTTGTCCTCGACGAAGTCACCCAGACTGCTGTCCTCTTCCTCGCCCACCGGCGTCTCGAGGCTGATGGGCTCCTTCGCAATCTTGAGCACCGTCCGCACCTTCTCGAGAGGCATCTCCAGCTTCTCGGCGAGCTCCTCGGGGAACGGCTCACGACCCAGCATCTGCACGAGCTGCTTGCCCGCCCGGTGGAGCTTGTTGATCGTCTCGATCATGTGCACGGGGATCCGGATGGTTCTCGCCTGATCTGCGATGGCGCGGGTGATCGCCTGTCGGATCCACCAGGTGGCATAGGTCGAGAACTTGTAACCGCGTTGGTACTCGAACTTGTCCACCGCCTTCATCAGCCCGATGTTGCCTTCCTGAATCAGGTCGAGGAACTGGAGGCCGCGGTTGGTGTACTTCTTGGCGATCGATACGACCAGGCGCAGGTTCGCCTCGGTGAGCTCGCTCTTGGCCTGAAGGGTCTCCCCGGACGCCTCTCGATATCGCCTGGTCGCTTCGCGGACCACCTCTCGATCCATCCGGATCTCGCTCTCGCGCTTGCGCAGGGTCCTCTGGATCTCTTCGATCTTCTCGGAGACCGCCGCGACGCGCTCCGGATCACCACCGAGCTGGTCGAGCGCCTCCTTCCCCTTCTTGCTGCGCCGGGTCGAGAGCAGAACCAGCCGCTCGAATTCGGCGCTGGTCACCTCGAAGGGCCTCGCGACACGCTCGGCCTTCCGCTCCAGAGCCAGCATCTCCCGGGCCACCTTCTGGAAGTTCGAGCCGATCCGGAGAAGCCTGGCTCGCGAGAAGCGCGTCTCGAGCAACAGATGCACGCACCGGCGATAGCGCTCCTCGACCTCTTCTTGCAGGTGGCTGCGCGTCTCGTCGCTGGTGCGCGGGTTGGCGATCGCGCAATTGCGCTTGCTGATGTCTCCCTCGAGGCGCCGGATCCGAGTGAACGCCTGGAGCAGCATCCTGCGGCGCTCGTCGGGAGTGTGTGCCGCCTCCAGGTCGTCAAGCCCGTCGAGCACGGCCTTGAGCTCGATCTTGTTGCTGCGAAGCTGGTCGCCGAGGCGCAGCACCTCGCGAACGCCATAGGCGTTGCCCACGGTGGCGTAGAGCATCTTGTGCTCCCCAGCCTCGATCCGCTTGGCGATCTCCACTTCGCCCTCGCGGCTGAGCAGTGACACCTGTCCCATTTCGCGCAGGTAGACTCGCACCGGATCGTTGGCGCGAGGGGGCCCCTCGCTTTCGAATTCCGCCCGGGAACGGCTCTCCTGGACCTTCCGGGTGGCGCGCGGCCTCTGCGAGTCGACGACGGTAATCTCGTGTTCTCCGAAGAGCGCCAGGACTTCTTGGAGCTGGTCCGTCGACAACACCTCTTCCGGAAGGGCGCCGCTGACATCGTCGAAGGTGAGGTATCCGCGCCGGCGCCCTTCGGTGACGAGCTTCTTTACGACGCGAAGCTCACGGGTCTCCTGACTGATCTCTACGTTCGCTTGCGCCGAACCCGCGTTCTGGCGCGAACCCTTGGGCCGAGAGCGCACCCTGTCGCGAGCCGCGGCGACGCGCACCCCCGGAGAACCACCGGCTCCCGAGGTCTCGGGAGCCCCGGCCGGTTTTGCTTCTGCGACCGGCTGGTGGGTCGGTCGCTGCTGGCTTCCGGGCGCGATTGAAGCCATCGGGCTCTCCTTCCTCGGTTCTGCTCTGCCGTCGATCGAACCCATTCGAATCCAGTCAGTGGGGCTGCGGCCCGCCGGGGGAACGGAGGCGCTCGAGCTGACGGTCCTTCTCCAGCAAGAGCGCTTCGTGATCCTCCGACGGAATCCGAAGCCTCGCGGTGAGCGCTTTCGCCTCGCTGCGCTGCCTTCGCCTCTCCAGCCACGCCACCGTGTCGCGCAACGCGCGCAGAGCGCGGTCCGCGTCATCGAAGAGACCTTCGGTCCGTGAGGCGATTCGGAGCAACCGCTCACGGGCCAACCCCTCGCAGCGATCTGCCAGAGCGGCGACGTTGACACCACCCTCACCGCGGCATTCCCCGAGCACCACAGCGGTGAGTTCACTCCAGATCGGGTCGGGAGCGCAAGCGAGCAGCGTGTCTTGATCCACCTCACCGGCATGGGCCGGGTGTTCGAGGAGAATCTGTACGACGTCGGCGAAGCGGCGGTCCTCGGGCGTCGCGCTCCGGACCAGCACGCCGCCATCCTCGTCCTGATCCGGCGCCGCTTCACCTCGTGCCACGCGGCGGACCACTGCCTCCACGTCGCGCACGTCACTTCCGCAGGCCATGGCAAGGCGGCGGGTGTACTCCCCGCGCTCCACCGGGTCGGAAAGAACGGCCAGAAGCGGCGCCACCGCCGCCACCGCGTCGGCCTTCTCCCAGGGTGATTCACAGCCACCGGCCAGCGCGCGCTGGATGGCGAGCTCCAGGGCGGGCGGCGCCGATTCGATGAGATCGCGCAGGGCCTCGGGGCCGTTCCGAGCCAGGAAGTCATCGGGATCCTCGCCGGCCGGTAAGGCCGCCGCGCGGACCCGGAGGCCCTGGGGGAGCACCACCTCGAGGGCGCGAAGAACGGCGCGCTGCCCGGCCTCGTCACCGTCGAAGAGCAGCACGAGATTGCGCGTACGCCGGCGAAGATTGCGCGCGTGGCCCTCGGTGAGAGCCGTACCACAGGTCGCGACCGATTCCTCGATACCGGCCCGGTGCAGAGCGATCAGGTCGAAGTAGCCCTCGACCACCACGGCCCGGTCGTTGCGGCGAATCGGCTCGAGGGAAAAGGGGAAGCCATAGAACGTCTCGCGCTTGTGAAAGACCGGACTCTCGAGAGTGTTCAGATACTTCGGCTCCTGATCGGAGCTCAAGGCCCGCCCACCGAAGCCGATCACCCTCCCGCGCACATCCTGGATCGGAAAGGTGATGCGCCCCCGCAACAGGTCGTAGTGACCGCCGCGCTCGCGCTCCTTGAGCAGCCCGGCCTTCTCTCCCATGGAGGCGGGGATGCGACTGCGCGCCAGGGCTTTCGTCACCGCGTCCCAGCGATCCGGCGCAAAGCCGATGCCGAAGCGCTCGGCCAGCTCGCGCCCGAGACCACGCCGCTCGAGATAGGCGCGGGCCGGCTCGCCCTGGGAGGCCATCAGCTCCTCGCGGTAGAGCTTCTGTGCAACGCCGGTGGCCTTCAGGATCCGCTCGACGACTCCCGGCTCCCCACCGCCGATCTGGGGAATCTCGATCCCGCACTCGGCTGCCAGCACGCGCGCGGCCTCGGGAAAGGTGAGGTTCTCGTGGCGCATCAAGAACGCAATCGCGTTGCCGCTCTCACCGCATCCGAAGCAGTGGAAGATCCCGCGCTCCGGGTTCACCGTGAACGAGGCGGTCTTCTCCTGGTGGAAGGGACACAGGCCCTTGAAGCTTCGCCCGGCCTTCTTGAGGGTGACGTAGCGGCCGATCAAATCGACCACATCAACGCGATCCCGAATCGCCTGGATTGTCTCTTCCGGGATCCGACTCATTGGCCCCGGCTCCCCGGCGTCAGACTAGTTAACCATCCGCTTCAGCCTCTTCAGTGCGCGTTTCCTGGCGGCAGCCGCCTTCTTCTTCTTGCGCACGCTGGGCTTGTCGAAGTACTCGCGACGGCGGAGTTCGGTCAGGACTCCCGCCTTCTCCACCTGCTTCTTGAAGCGCTTCATGGCTACTTCGAAGGGCTCGTTGTCCTTTACCTTGATGACCGGCATTTGCCTCCCGATCTCCTCCGCTCCAGAGTTTCGAGCCCATTGCCACGAGCGAGGTCCAAGCCATTGGGCGTAGACCACGATCGTATCGGTAAGTGGTTCGTAATCGGCTCGCGTGTCGAGCTGCGGATCTGTTGCACAAGGCCGAAGGTCACCGCTCCACTGCGCCGATTTCGCGATCGATCCGGGCAGCAGACTGAGAAAGTGCCCAAAGGACGATCCACCATCAACGAAAAACGCTTTGGAAACGCAGCACTCGGAGCCATCGACACCGGCGGCTGAACCTAGCGCAGGGGCACCGTGCCATCAAGGAAGCGCCGGAGGCCGAACTGGGATCCCCAGCTCCAGAAGGCGACTCTTGACCATCCCCACGGTGGTCTCCCTGAAATGGAAGATCGAGGCGGCCAGGGCCGCCTGGGCGTGGCCGCCCTCGGGTCCGTCGTCGAGGGCCTCGGCCAGGCTCTCCGGCGTTCCTCCCCCTCCCGAGGCGATCACCGGAATCGCCACCGCGTCGGCCACCGAGCGGACCAGCTCGATGTCGTAGCCAACCTTGGTGCCGTCGCGGTCCATACTGGTGAGAAGAATCTCGCCGGCGCCGGCGGCCGCCATGCGCCGGGCCCACGCGACGGCGTCGATCCCCGTCGGCCGTCTCCCACCGTGGGTATAGACCTCGAAGACGGCCGGGACCTTCTCATCGACGGCGGGTCGCTCACCGTCTGGCCGCCGACCGGCAGCCCGGGCGGCAAACCCCTCCGGGTCATCGATCCGCCGCGCATCGATGGCCGCCACCAGGTTCGCCGTCCCGATCAGCAGCGCCGCCTCCTCCACCAGCTCCGGATTCAAAACGGCAGCGGTCATGATGGAGACCTTGTCGGCCCCCGCATTCAGGAGATCGCGGATATCCTGGAGATTGCGGACACCGCCGCCCACGCAGAGCGGCATGAAGACCGTCTCCGCCGTGCGCGCCACCACGTCGAGAATGATCCGCCGCTTCTCGTGGCTGGCGGTAATGTCGAGGAAGGTGATTTCGTCCGCCTCCTGCTCGTCGTAGAGACGGGCGACCTCCACCGGGTCACCGGCATCGACGTGGTCCACGTACTGAACGCCCTTCACCACGCGGCCTTGGTCCACGTCCAGGCAGGGAATGATCCGCTTCAGCAGCATGCGACGATCTCCAGGGCCCGGGCGAGGTCCACCGCGCCGGTGTAGAGAGCGCGGCCCACGATCAGGCCCGAGATCCCCTTCCCGGCGTGCCGAACGGCGGCGCGGACGTCCTCCTCGGATCCGACTCCGCCCGATACGATCACCGGAATCTCGACCGCGGTGGCCAGCCTCGCCGTGGCCTCGAAGTTGGGGCCCGTCTGCATGCCGTCGCGGGAGATGTCGGTGTGGATGATCGCCGCCACTCCGACGTCCTCGAAGCGCTTCGCCACCTCCACCGCGTCCACCTCGCTGGTCTCGAGCCACCCCTCCACCGCCACCCGTCCGTCCCGGGCGTCGATGCCCACGCCGATCCGACCCGGAAAGCGGGAGGCCGCTTCGCGGACCAGCTCCGGGCTGCGCAGGGCCGCCGTTCCCAGGATCGCCCGGTCGATACCGAGGTCGAGCCACGCCTCGACGCCCTCGAGGGTTCGAATACCGCCCCCCAGCTCGACCGGAACCCCGCCCATCTCCCGCAGGATGGCGCCCACAGCCTCGCGATTGCAGGGTCTCCCGGCCCGGGCTCCGTCCAGATCCACCACGTGCAGCCGACGCAGCGGGTGGGAGGCGAAGTCCGCCGCGACCTGCGACGGGTCGTCTCCGTAGACGGTCACCCGGTCGTAGCGGCCCTGGGAGAGCCGGACGCACTTGCCGCCCAGAAGATCGATTGCGGGGATCAGCTCGAAGCGACTCACGGTGAGCTCACCAGAGCGGGATCTGAAGCACCATTTCCTCCGCACCCCATCTGGCGAGCTCCTCGGCGGTTAGCCAACGCATGCCGCCTCCAGGGTAGCGGTGGGTGCTGAAGAGGTTCTCGGAGAGCGCCTGCTGCGTCTCGGCGAAGACGCCATTCCAGAGCTTCTGCGATCCCGGCGCCGTATACAGGGTCACATCGAAGCCGACCGCCGCCGGATGCAGGGCTCCGGCGGCCTGACCGCGGCGTTCGTCGAATCGGGTGACCGAGCCCAGCAGTAACGCATCGGCCCCGAACTTCTCGGCGACGACCTGGGCGACCGCCCGGGGAACGAGTCGATCCTCGACGGGTTGCTGCGTGGCGAGGGCGCGCGCCACATCGTCGGCGGGCACTACGGCGACCCCCCGGGCTGCCAGCGCCTCGGTCAGGTAGCGGGTGACCAGGGCGGTGGCAACGCTGGGCGGCACGGCCGCGGTGGAGCCCGTCCTCCGGGAAAGGCTGCCCATGGCCCGAAAGGGTGCGACCGCGATCCGCGTGATCGGCGCTTTGCGCTCGTTGAGAGCGGGAAAGTCGCGCGACTTCACCGTCTCCACGCATCCCGCCGTACCGACAAGAGTGATCAGAAACACGAAACCCGGAACGCTTTTCAGCATGAAGTCATCCAGTCGAAATAAGCATCGAGCAGGCGTTTGCCCGACGATTGGCTCTTTTCGGGGTGAAACTGCACGGCGAAGACCGAGCCTTTTGCCACCGCCGCCGCGAAGGGTCCACCGTACTCGGTGATTCCGACGACCTGTGAGGGATCCCGCGGAACGGCGCGGTAGGAATGCACGAAGTAGAAGCAGTCCTCGGCCGGAAGCCCCTTCAGCATCGGGTGAGACCCTTCGAACCGCACGCTGTTCCATCCGATGTGTGGAATGCGAAGGATTCCTCCCTCTTCATCCCGGTCGTCGAACCGCTCGATGCGGCCCGGCAACAGGCCAAAGCCCGGGGTGGAACCGTGCTCGTCGCTCTCCTCGAAGAGTAGCTGGAGACCGAGGCACAGACCCAGGTAGGGACGCCCGTCGTCGATGGCCGCCATGACGGCCTCGTCGAGACCCTTGGCTCGCAGGCTCGCCGCGGCGTCGGCGAAGGCCCCGACACCGGGGAGCACGACGCCGTCCGCATCGCGCAAGGAGGCGGGGTCTCGGCACACCTCCGCCCGCAGCCCCGAACGCTCCAGGGCCTTGCCAACGCTGCGGAGATTCCCGGCGCCGTAGTCGACGACCGCGACGCGGGGGGATCTGCGACCCATGACTACAAGGCGCCCTTCACCGACGGCAGACCGTCCACCCGGGGGTCGATCTCCAGGGCCGTGCGCAGGGCGCGCGCCAGACCCTTGAACACCGCTTCCACCACGTGGTGAGGACTCTCGCCGTAACGACGCTCGACGTGGAGGTCGAGGCCGCCGTTCTGCGCGAAGCCGTAGAGAAAGTCCTCGACCAGCGAGACGTCGAATCCCCCGACCCGGTCGTTCGAGAGCTCCACCTGGTATACCAGGAAGGCGCGGTTCGACACGTCAACGCTGACCTCGACCTTCGCGTCGGCCATCGGAATCACCTGGCTTCCGAAGCGGCGAATTCCTCTGGCATCGCCGAGCGCCTCCCTGAGCGCGCTCCCCAATGCGATCCCCACATCCTCCACCGTGTGGTGCAGGTCGACCTCGAGATCGCCCTTCGCGCGCAGGTGCAGATCGAATAGCGCGTGCTTAGCGAAGGATTCGAGCATGTGATCGAAGAACGCGATCCCGGTGGCGACATCGTACTCGCCGGATCCATCCAGATCGAGATCGAGTCGGATCTCGGTCTCGCGGGTCTTGCGCTCGAGGGAGGCCTTTCGAGCTCCTGTCTGACTCATATCTCGATCTCCAGCTCGCGAGCGGCCTCGCGCTCGCGGCGTGCGCGTCGGATCTTCTGCAGGCGCAGCTCGACCGAGGCTCCGTGTCCCGTGAATCCCTCGAGCTCCGCGAGGCGGATCACGTCGGCGCCGAGCTCGCGGAGCTTGGGAGGCTCGAAACGCACGAAAGCCGTTCGCTTGAGGAAGTCCTCGATCCCGAGGGGCGAGAAGAAGCGCGCCGTCCCACCGGTGGGGAGCACGTGATTCGGGCCGGCCAGGTAGTCACCGACCGCGACCGGCGTATAGTGACCCAGAAACACGGTGCCCGCGTTCGTCACCCGCTTCAGCGCCGCTTCCGGATCGGCGATCGCGAGCAGCATGTGCTCGGGCGCGTAGCGATTCGCCAGCTCGATCGATTCGTCCAGATCCTTGGCGATGATGATCGCACCGTTGCGCGTGAGCGCCTGCCTGGCGATCTTGGCGCGGTCGAGGCGCTTGAGCTGCTTGACGAGCTGGTCCTGAACCCGTGTCGCCTGGGCCTTCGCCGTGGTGATCAGCACCGCGCAGGCCATCTCCTCGTGCTCAGCCTGGGAGATGAGGTCGGCCGCAATCCAGGTCGGTGTCGCTGTCCGGTCGGCCACCACCAGGACCTCGCTGGCACCCGCCTCGCTGTCGATGTCCACCCAGCCGAACACGAGCCGCTTGGCGTTCTGCACGTAGGCATTCCCCGGGCCCACGATCTTGTCCACACGCGGCACCGACTCGGTCCCGAAGGCGAGGGCCGCAACGGCCTGGGCCCCTCCCATCTTGAAGATGCGGTGTACGCCGGAAACCCTCGCCGCCATCAGCACTTCGGGGAGGACCGTTCCGTCCTTTTCCGGCGGCGTGGCCATCACGATCTCGCCGACCTCCACCACCGAGGCCGGAACCGCATTCATGATCACGCTGGAAGGATAGGCGGCCTTGCCGCCGGGTACGTAGATCCCAGCCCTCTCCAGGGGGCGCACCCGTTGCCCCATGAAGGCACCGCCCTCCTCGCGCATTTCCCAGCTCGAGGGGATGCGCTTGCGGTGGAACTCGCGAACGCGCATCGCCGCCTTTCCGAGGGCGGCGCGGTCCGCCGGATCCACCTGCTCGCAGCCCGCTTCCCACTCGTCGCTACCCACCTCGAGGTCATCGATCTTGGCGCCGTCCAGCTTCCTGGTGTAGGCGATGACCTCCTCGTCTCCACCCTCGCGAACCCGTTCGACGATCTTTCGGACCGTCCTGTCGACGCTCTCGTCGTGCTCCTCGCGGCGACGACAGAGCTCCTCGAAGGCGGCCTCGAAGCCCGGATCCGAGGCCTGAAGGACCTTGACCATCCCTTTGCCACTAGCTTGGTTCGCCATTGCCCTGCCCTTTCTCTCTGGGGACGCAGCCTCGCCCGGCGGAAACCACGCGTACCCGACCCGCGAGATCGCAATGGCACTCGGCTCGCGCGAAGCCCGCGTTGGCCAGCCATTCTGTCATCTCGGGCGCCTGTTGGGGAGACACTTCGACGGCGAGGGCGCCCCCCGCCTCGAGAAGGTCCCGCGCTTCGGACGCGAGGCGCCGCAGCAGCTCCGTGCCCTCGCCTCCGGCGAACAGCGCCTCCCGCGGCTCGTGAACGAGCTCCGGGGGAAGCCCCGGCGCCTCGCTGCGGGAGAGGTAGGGAGGATTCGACAGGATCAGGTCGAAACGCTCCCCCCGCACCGGCTCGAAGCCGTCGCCCGGGAGCAACCGGATCCGGTTCTCGAAGCCGAGCTCCGCAGCGTTCTCCCTGGCCACCGCGAGAGCCGCCGCGGAGATGTCCGTCGCGGTGATCAGCGCCTTGGGTCGCTCCTTGGCGAGGGCGAGGGCGATCGCGCCACAGCCGGTGCCCACGTCGAGAATCCGGGCAGCCGACTCCCGATCGGGCAGCAGGCGAAGCGCGACCTCGACGAGTGTTTCGGTTTCGGGACGGGGTACCAGCACGTCGGGCGTGACGCGCAGCGGCAGGGACCAGAACTCCCGGCGCCCGGTGAGCAGCGCCACCGGCACCCGCTCGTCGGCACGGCGCTTCACGAGCTCGCGAAAGCGGGCTCGCTCGGCGGACGCCACGGGCTTGTCGAACTCCAGGTAGAGCTGCAACCGCTCGGTATCCAGGGCGTGGGCCAGCAGACACTCGGCGTCGAGGCGCGCGCCCTCGATCCCCCGGGACTGGAAGTGCTCCGTCGTCCAGCGGAGCAGGTCCAGCACCGTCCATGTGCGCACTGCCTGCATCAGCCCACTGCCCCCCGCCTATTTCTGAAGCTCGGTGCTCATGAAGGTGTGTACCCCATCGAAGAGCTCGTCGAGCTCTCCCTCCAGAATCGCCTCCAGCCGATGGACGGTGAGACCCGCCCGGTGATCGGTCACCCTCGACTGGGGGAAATTATAGGTGCGAATCTTCTCGCTGCGATCGCCAGAACCCACCTGAGACCTTCGCTCGCTGGCCCGCTCGTCCGCGAGCCGCTGCGCTTCCGCCTCGTAGAGTCTCGCGCGCAAGATCTTCATCGCCCGCGCCTTGTTCTTGTGCTGGGATTTTTCGTCCTGACACTGGACCACGAGGCCGCTCTCGAGGTGGGTGATCCGCACCGCCGAGTCCGTCGTGTTGACGCTCTGCCCTCCCGGTCCCGAGGCGCGAAACACGTCGATACGGAGATCCTTCGGGTCGATGTGGAGGTCGACCTCCTCGGCTTCTGGCATCACGGCCACCGTCACCGTCGAGGTGTGGATTCGCCCCGCCGATTCGGTCACCGGGACCCTCTGCACCCGGTGCACCCCTCGCTCGTACTTGAGCCGGCCGTAGACACCCTTACCCGTGAGGCCCGCCACGATCTCCTTGATCCCCCCGGTTCCCGTCTCGGACATCGAGAGCGGCTCGACCTTCCAGCCGCGCCGCTCCGCGTATCGGGAGTACATGCGGAAGAGATCCGCCGCGAAGAGCGCCGCCTCCTCGCCGCCGGCGCCGCCGCGGATCTCGAGGAGCGCGTTCTTGGAGTCGTTGGGATCCTTGGGCAGGATCAGCTCCAGGATCTCCTTCTCGAGCACTTCCCCGCTCGCGAGAAGCTCGGCCAACTCGGCCTCGGCGAGCTCTCGCATCTCCTCGTCCTCGAGCATCTCGCGGGTGTCGTGGATTTCGGCGAGGAGCGCCTGGTAGCGTCCGCCGGCCTCGACCAGCGGACGCAGGGCGCTCAGCTCCTTGGCGACCCGGGCGTATTCGCTGTTAGACCCCGCCAGGGCCGGATTGGCGAGCTGCTCCTCCAGCTGTGCGGCTCGGGCCGTGGCGTCGGCGATTCTTTCGGAAAAATCCAGCATTGGCGGACCTCGGACCCTGTCTCGGCTTGGGACAGTATCCGATGAATTCTTGATTTCTCGGGGGGTTACGAGTGGCCGGTGCAGTCCCGGCGAGCCGTGGGCAGGCCGCGGGCCGGCGCGAAATGATCGTGGTGCAGGATCCAGGGGACCATGCTGAAACGGTCGCCCATCAGGGGGGCAATCGCAAGCGAACGGCTTTCGGGCCCCGGGCCGGTTCGGCTAGCTGTTCATCGAGGACAGAAACTCCTCGTTGGACTCGGTGACCTTGATCTTCTCCAGCAGGAACTCCATCGAGTCCACCGGGTTGAGGGGTGCGAGGACCTTCCGCAGCACGTACATCCGGTTGAGCGTCGCCTCGGGGAGCAACAGCTCCTCGCGGCGCGTGGCCGATCGGTTGATGTCGATGGCGGGGTAGGTGCGGCGATCGGCCAGCTTCCGGTCCAGCACCAGCTCGCTGTTCCCGGTGCCCTTGAACTCCTCGAAGATCACCTCGTCCATTCGCGATCCGGTGTCGATCAGTGCGGTGCCGATGATGGTGAGGCTGCCACCCTCCTCCACGTTGCGGGCCGCTCCAAAGAAGCGCTTGGGCTTGTGGAGGGCGTTGGAGTCGACGCCTCCGGAGAGGATCTTCCCGGAATGGGGGATCACGGTGTTGTGCGCCCGCGCCAGGCGGGTGATGGAGTCGAGGAGAATCACCACGTCGCGCTTGTGTTCGGTCAGGCGCTTGGCCTTCTCGATCACGATGTCCGCTACCTTGACGTGACGCGACGCCGGCTCGTCGAAGGTCGAGGAGACCACCTCGGCCCTCACGTTGCGCTGCATGTCGGTCACTTCCTCGGGCCGCTCGTCGATGAGCAAGACGATCAGATAGACCTCGGGATGGTTCTCGGCGATCGCGTTGGCGATGGCCTTCAGGATCATCGTCTTGCCGGCTTTCGGCGGCGATGTGATCAGCGCGCGCTGTCCCTTCCCGATCGGGGCGATCAAGTCGATGATCCGGGTGGTGAGCCCTCCGGACTTGGCCTCGAGATTGAATCCATCCTCGGGATACAGCGGCGTCACGTTGTCGAACAGGATCTTGTGACGATTCGCCTCGGGATCCTCGAAGTTGATCGAATCGACCTTGAGCAGGGCGAAGTAGCGCTCCCCCTCCTTCGGCGGCCGGATCTGACCGCAGATGGTGTCCCCGGTGCGAAGGTTGAAGCGACGGATCTGGGAAGGCGAAACGTAGATGTCGTCCGGGCCTTCGAGGTAGTTCTGATCGGGGGCGCGGAGAAAGCCGAATCCGTCGGACAGGGTTTCGAGAACTCCTTCTGCGTAGACCCTCCCGCGTTTCTCGGTCTGGGCCTTCAGAATGGCGAACAGGAGATCCTGCTTGCGGAGACCCCCGGCATTCTCGACGGCGAGATCTTCGGCGATCTCGGTGAGTTCGGTCACGCTCTTCAGCTTGAGATCCGCGACGTTCATCCGCTCGCCGTTTTCTTCAGCTTCCGCGCCGTACTCCTCCTCGGAGAACTCTTCTTCGACGTCGGGAAACTCGCGCGATCGGCGCGAGCCGTTTCCCTTGGAGCGTCGGCTTCGTCCTCTCCGCGCATTGCGGTTGCCCGAGTTTCCCTGCGTGGATCCGTTCAGATCATTCCCGTCGGGTACGCGTGTGGTCGTCAAGGGATCTCTCTCGTGTTCGATCGGATGATCGGATGGGAGGGAAAGCATTGGATCGGGTCACCTGGCAGACCCCTTCCGCGTCGCGTTGGCGCGGCCTCTTTCACCAGCGTCTTCCCGGGAAGGGACACGCCAGCTCAGAACAGGCCTTTCTGGGCTTCGGCTCCAGTGTGTCGTTCGGAAGTTCAGTCCAAAAAGTTGATGGAAAATTGAATCCCGGGACCCGCTTGTCACCTTGCCTGGCCATCTAGTGGCCCGAGACTGTTATCGAGGGGGAGAGGCCGGAGGTGGAGAGTTTCCGGCCACCAGGACTTCGCCAATGAAACTACGACGCCCCGTGGGGTGTGTCAAGGCCTGTCAGCGCGAACCGATCCTTCTCCGGTGCTGAAACCGCGGGCTCAAAGCGCCGGTGATTCCAAAGCACTCGCCGCGATCCAGTGAAGCAGGCGACCCGCGCGATCGGCATCGCGGCGATGAGAATGAAAGCGCTCTGCGTGACAGCAGGTGCACGCGTCCGGGAAGGATCCCACGTCCGCAGGCGGGACGCCGGCGCGGATCAGCTCCAGACGAACCAGCACTCCCAGATCGAGCATCGAGTGCTCCAGGTTCACGGGAGTGAGCGCCGAATCCAGCTGCTCGGCGAAGCGAATCCGGAGTCGCTCGATGACGGGTGAATCCACCTCGTAGCAGCAGGCACCGATGTGAGGACCGATCACCGCCGTGACGCGACGCCAGCCCGGCGCGGCGAGCTCCATCGCCTCGAATGCGCGCGGCACCACGCCCGCGGCGATACCGCGCCATCCGGCATGGACCGCCGCCACGACCCGGCCGCCATCCATGGCCAGCAGGACGGGAACACAATCCGCCGTCAACACTCCCACCGGAATCCTGGCGAGAGTCGAGACGACGGCGTCGGCGTGACATGGATCTGTGTCGTCCATCCCCTGGACGCATGCCACCTCCGTTCCGTGCTCCTGGATCGGACGGATCAGGTCGGCCGGCTCCTTTGAGCCGAGCTGGCCGAAGCCGTGGGCGACGCGTACATCGGAGAGAAGAGGATGAGTGAGGAACCCGGGGGGTTGGTTCATTGAACCGGTTCCCGCTGCGCGAGGAGCTCCAGGAGCTCGGCAAAATCGGCTGGAAGCTGCGCCTCGAAGCGGCGCCTTTCACCGTCGCGCGGATGGTCGAAGCCCAGCACCGCGGCGTGGAGGGCGGGACGAGCGATCGCGAACGCCTTTCCTTTGGAGCGCCCGTAGACCTCATCTCCGACGATCGGAAGTCCCGTCGCCGCCAGATGTACCCGGATCTGGTGGGTTCGGCCGGTCTCGGGTCGCACCTCGAGCAGGATGGCGCCACTCGCGGGAAAACGCCGCCGGACGGTCCAGGCGGTCCGGGCCGCGCGCGCGGCTCGGGTCGATACCGACATCCGCTTGCGGTCCCGGCGATGGCGACCGATCGGCAGCTCGATTCGCCCCGAATCCTCTCCCGGCGCTCCGCGCGCCAGAGCGAGGTAGACGCGCTCGACACGGTGGTCCTTGAACTGCTCGGCCAGAGCGAGATGGGCCTGATCGTGTTTCGCCGCGATCAATACCCCGGAAGTTCCGCGATCCAGACGGTGGACGATGCCGGGTCGCAGCACGCCGCCGATTCCGGCGAGATCTCCGCAGTGGTGAAGCAGCGCATTCACCAGGGTCCCGCGCGGATGGCTGGGGCCAGGGTGCACCACCAACCCAGCCGGCTTGTCGACCACGATCACGTCCTCGTCTTCGTAGAGCACGTCGAGAGGAATCTCCTCGGGCACCGCCGCGGAGGGAATCGGCGCCGGCGGCCGGGCATGGAGAATGTCGCCGAGGGCCACGCGTTGGCTGGGACGTGCCGGACGATCGTTCAGGTCGACGAGCCCATCGTCGATCCAGCGGCGCGCTCGGGAACGAGGGATTCCCGCAACGGCGGCGAGAGCTCGGTCCAGGCGCTGGTCGGCGTCCGCTTCGCCGACCACGAAGCTCACCATATTCGTGAGCGAATGCGGCCGCTGCGAAAGACCAGCACGTCCACCAGGGCGAGATCGAAGGCGTTGCTCTTGGTCGCGAGATCGGGATCGACCCGCCGCTCGAAGAACGCGCGGGCCTCGTCGAGCTCCGGGCGCAGGCGGTCGAAGAGATCGTCCGCCTCGATCCCGGCGCGCACGCGCTCGGGGTTGTACAGCATCACGTCGGAGAGGACGGCGCGAGCCAGTCGCCGGGCCCGCTGCGGATCAGTGATTCGCGACATCGTTCACCCGCCCGCCCGGGCCATCAGCGCCATTTGCGCTGGCTGCGCCGCGGCGCGCTCCTCGGCGCCACGTCCAGCCGCTTCATGTAGCCGGATACGACGCGTTCGGGATCCAGGCCGATGCAACGGGCGTAAGCGGCGACGAAGCCGCGTACGTAGACGGGAGCGGGCAGGTCTTCGAATTTTTCCTCTTCGATGAATCGGAGATAGCTGGGGTTGATCTTGGTGATCTTGGCAATCTGCTCGATCTCCACGCCGGTGCGCAGGCGGAAACGCCGCAGCCACGCACCATCGAAAGGGCCCTCTGCATCCTCTTCGAATCCATCGAACTCGGTGACCTCTCGCATCGCCTCGAAGGGGTCCTGGAGGACTGGCGCATCCTCCACGGCGAGATCGAGCGCGATCTTGATCTCGTCCTCGCAAGCAACCTCCGAGCCGATTGAAGCGTCGTACTCCCTGCGCTGATCGGAATCCGTCAGGACGCGATACGCCTGCTCGATCCGGCTGCTGAGAGCGGACGACTCCTCCGCACTGAAGACCGAGTAGAGCGCGAGGGAGTCTTCTGCATAGGCTGACCGGGCCAGGCGGTAGGCGCGCTCCAGCTCTTCGGAGTCGACGTCCGGCAGAACCTCGAGCACCTCGTAGTGGGTCATCTCCGCCAGCGTCTTCATCGATCGCCTCGATCCGAGTGCGCCCCTGCTCCCGGTGGCCCGAGCGACTCCATCAGCTTCCGCGCGATTCGCTGGAGATAGATGGCCACATCGCTCTTGGGACGTTCTTCCAGGACCAGACGGCGTCGCAGGATGGCCTCGCGCACCGCCGTGTCGCGATTGATGTAGCCGATGTAGTCGGCGTCGATTCCGAAGAACTTCCGGCAGACGCTGCGAACGGCGAAGCCGAGCTTGACGTCCTCGGCGGAGGTCACTTCGTTGACGACGATCCGCGGGCGGAAACGACGCATGGTCGCGACGAATCGCTTCCCCTCTTCCGGGTCCATCAACTCGACCTCGCGGAGCAGGTCCAAGGGGGTGCGAATGCCCCGCTGGTTGCGCTGGTCCATGGCTTCGCGGATCCGGTCGCGCACCTCGTGCTTCTTCATCGCCACCTGCATTCGCCGGTAGAAGGCAGCGCGCAGGAATGAATAGCTGTTCTCGAGCGAGGTGGGCTCCGGGTGCAGCACCAGCAGACCGTCGTCCCCGACCAGGAAATAGTCGATCGTCGCGGGGTGGGAGCCGGCGCCGCAGTCCACGAAGACGACATCGCAGTCCAGGCGCCGTAGCCCGGCCAGGAGCTCGATGCGCCGGGTCGCTCCCGGCTGCGCGGAGGCGAGATTTCCGTAGGTCGCCGCGATCATCTGCAGATTCGCGATCGGCGTCTCCAAGACGAGCTTGGCCAGGTCGCTCTCCCGCTCGGCGACGAAGTCGGCGAGGCTCACCCGCGGCGAGGAGATGCCCAGGCAGGTGTGGAGGTTGGCGCCCTCGAGATCGGTGTCGATGGCCACTACGCGGTATCCGCTCTTCGCCAGGGCGGCGGAGAGGTTCGCGCACAGCAGGGTCTTGCCGACGCCTCCCTTGCCACCCCCGACGGCGATCAGCCGCGGGGCGGGAGCGGTCCCTTTCTTCCTCTTTCCAGCTCTGATTTCCGTGGCCGTGACTCCGGTGAGGCTGCTATTCCGCGAGCTCGACGTTCCAGTAGGACGCGTCGACGACATTCAGATAGGGGCGCCATTCTTGGTAGCGCACGGTGGAGAGCATCAGATTTGCCAGGGGTGTCCACCGCGGGCGAACCGGGCGGCGTCGCAGGAGCATCTGGGCCTGTTTCGGCGTTCGCCCACCCTTGCGCCGGTTGCAGTCGACGCAGCTGGTGACGACGTTCTCCCAGGTGCTGTGGCCTCCCAGGGAGCGGGGAACCACGTGGTCGAGATTCAGCTCCGACCGGGATGGCCTGCTGCCACAGTACTGACACCGGAAGTTGTCGCGAGCCATGAGATTGATGCGGCTGAAACGCACGTGGCGCTTGGGCAGACGATCGAAGGCGATCAGCACGATCACTCGCGGGACCCGGACGCGGCCGCCAGCCGTCCCGATCGAGTCCATGTCCCGGGCTACAGCGAGCTGGCGCCAGCCGTCGAAATCGAAGGTCTGGTACTCCGCGTCGACGGCTCGTGCGATCCCCTGATAGAGAAGCGAGAAGGCCCGACGCACCGAGGTGACGTGAATCGGAAGATACGAACGATTGAGTACGAGGACGCTCGAGTTCAACATGCTGACCGGCCAGTTCAACCCTAACCGAACGGGAGGCGCCTTTCCATTCGAAAGGCCCGCTGCGCGGGCTCAGAGATCCGCGAGGGCGCACCGGAGCGCCGACGCCACGACGGCCTCGTCCCCCGGCAGGAGGGTGCGCACGTCGAGCTGCACGCGGTCGTCCCGGACCCGAGCGAGCACCGGAACCGGTCCGCGGCGGAGCGCGGAACAGAGCTGCTCCGCGCCGATGGCTCCGCGTAGCGTCACCGCGCGGCTCGGGAGCTCGAAGCCGGGAACCGAACCACCTCCCACCGGTGCCCGGGTCTCCTCCAGCTCCACCGTGATGCGGGCGTCGGCCACCTCGTCGATCAGGGCCAGGAGCTCCCGCGCCCTCTTTTCCACCGCGGCGAGTGGCTCGCCGAGCTGGCGCAGCGTCGGAATCTCCTGCGCTGCGCGCCCCTCGGCGACCGCGCGAAGGGTCCAGTCGAGCGCCGCCAGGCTCATCTTGTCGAGCCGAAGTGCGCGCGCCAGGGGATTGCGCCGGAGACTGCGCACCGCCTCCTCGGTCCCGAGAACGATGCCCGCCTGGGGTCCACCGAGAAGCTTGTCCCCGGAGAAGCAGACCAGGTCGACACCGCTGGCGAGGCGAGCCGGGGCGAAGGACTCGGGCGGCAGGCCCTCTGCACGAAAATCGAGCAGGGTTCCGCTGCCCAGATCCTCCACCACGGGGATCCCGGCCTCCCGGCCGATCTCCACCAGGGCGGGCAGCTCCACCTCGGTCACGAAGCCCCGCTGCTCGAAGTTGCTCCGGTGCACCTTCAGCAGGAGTCCGGTCTCCGCGCCGATCGCACCGCGGTAATCCTCTGGATGGGTCCGGTTCGTGGTTCCCACCTCGACCAGGCGCACGCCCGCCTGGACCAGGATCTCGGGCACCCGGAAGGAGCCGCCGATCTCCACCAGCTCGCCCCGGGAAACCACCACCTCGCGCCCCCTTCCCAGGCTGTTCACAGCGAGGAGGACCGCCGCCGCATTGTTGTTGACCGCCATCGCGGCCTCCGCCCCGGAAAGCAGACGGAGCAGCGTCCCGACCCGGGCCAGGCGATCGCCGCGCTCTCCGCTCTCGAGGTCGAACTCCAGGTCCGAGTAGGCGGCGGCGGCCTCTGCAGCTGCCCGAGCGGCCCCGGGAGCCAAGACGGCCCGACCCAGATTGGTATGCAGGACGACACCGGTGGCATTGATCACCCGGGTGGGGCTGGGCCTGTGCAGGGCCGCGGCTAGGTGAAGAGCCCGAGCGGCGAGATCGAGCGAAGGGTTCTCCCCCCGGGAAATCCGCTCCCGAGCCTCGGCCACCGCCCGCCGGGCGCCCTCGAGGAGGCTCCAGTCGGGCAGGTCCGGGGCGCGACGGGTCATCTCCCGGGCCAGCCGGTCCACGCCGGGGAGTCCCCGACGGGGATCCACCTGTCTCGAGTCGTCCTTCGTCTCACTGGAATCATCGGGGCGAAATGACGGGTTGACCTTGCTGCTCTGATCCATGATGCTCCTAGGAGAGAGATTTGACGGTCCGACCCGGGCCTTCCCGCGGGGTTTCCGTAGGTGCGGTGTGTCGTGCAGTGTGCCGGACGGGGACGGGGCAGGTCCAGGGGCTGGTGTCGTGAGCTGGGCGTGTGGCGGGGTGCTTCACGGGGCTCTCGGGCGAGCTGGTCGTGACCGTAGAGACAGTTCCTGTGCGAGTCTACGACTTCAAGTGTCTTTTCGGGATGTTAGCCAGAGATCCCGTCCAACTGCAGCCCGCCCGGAGGACTGCAGCTCCCGCCTGACCCCGCCCCGCCATCCGGCGGTTCTGAACTCGACGATCTCCCGAATCGGCTCGCCAATGCCGGAGGCGCCGCGATCGCGGCCAGTGCAGAAGCCGAGGGGGCCGGGAACGCCCGCCGCCGGAACGGAAGAACGCAGTGCAGAACGAGATCCTGATCAACGCCACACCCGGCGAAACCCGGGTGGCGATCCTGGAGAACGGCCAATTCGTCGAGCTTCACTTGGAGCGGGCGAGGCTCCGCAGCGTCGCCGGAAGCATCGTGAAAGGTCGGGTGACCCGGGTCCTTCCCGGCATGCAGGCGGCCTTCGTCGACGTCGGACTAGAGAAGGCCGCCTTCCTCTACGCCGGCGACTACGTGGAGAACATCGAGAGCATCGAGGAGGATGACGAAGAGCCCCGGGGACGCCGAAACCGCGGCCGCAACGGGGGAGGACGCCGCGTCCCGAGCATCGAGAGCCTGCTCCGCGAGGGGCAGGAGATCGTCGTCCAGATCGCCAAGGAGCCAATTGGGAGCAAGGGAGCGCGGATCACCTCCCATGTGTCCATCGCCGGCCGACACCTGGTGCTCACGCCCTGGGCGCAGCGGGTGGGGGTGTCGCGACGCATCGAATCGGACCGGGAGCGACGCAGGCTGCGAGAGATCGTCAACCGCATCCGGCCCCAGGACCTGGGCTTCATCATTCGCACGGCCGGCGAGGGAACCCGGGAGGCCGACCTGGAAGCGGACGTCCGCTATCTGACCGCGGTCTGGGACGACGTGCAGATCCACAAGGACCAGGTGCGAGCCCCGGAAGCGCTCTACACGGAGCCCTCGCTCCCGTTGCGGGTGATCAGGGATTTCGCCAACTCCGAGACGAAGCGCATCGTCGTCGACTCCCGGCCGGCCTATGACGAGATGAAGTCCTTCGTGGACCGCTTCGTCGCCGCCCCGAAGCCGCGCATCAAGCTCTACGAAGAAATCGAGCCCATCTTCGACCACTTCGGCACCGAGTCCCAGATCGACGCCAATCTGGGCCGCAAGGTCTGGCTCAAGTCCGGGGGCTATCTGATCATCGACCAGAGCGAGGCCCTCACCGCCATCGACGTGAACACGGGCCGCTACGTCGGGAGACGCGATCTCGAGGACACCGTCCTCAAGACCAACCTCGAGGCCGTGCGGGAGGTGGTCCAGCAGCTCCGCTTCCGCAACATCGGCGGGCTCATCATCATCGACCTGATCGACATGGAGTCCGCCGAGAACCGGGAGAAGACCTTCCGGGCGCTTCAGGACGCGATCCGCCAGGACAAGGCGAGGACCAACATCCTCAAGATCTCCGAGCTCGGCCTGGTGGAGATGACACGAAAGCGGACTCGCGAGAACCTGGTTCAGATGCTCTGCGAGCCCTGCACCTACTGCGGCGGCAAGGGCTACGTGCTCTCCGAAGACAGCGTGGCCCAGAAGGTGTTGCGGGAGATCAAGAAGGACCTGCCCCGCTTCTGCGGCCGGCGCATCGCGGTGAGCGTGAACCGGCGGGTCGCCGAGCAGCTCCTGGGGCCGGAGAGAGAAACCCTGGAGTCGCTCGAGCGCGAGCTGGGGCGCGAGATCGAGGTCCACGCCCGGGGCGAGATGCATCAAGAGCAGTTCGAAATCACCGCTCTCGACGAGGGCGCCGCCGTCGCGCTCGACCTCCCCTGGCTCTCCAGCAAGGCCGAGGGGGAGGGGCAGCCCTCGGATGCGAAGGAGGCCGATGAGACCCAGGCGGCATCCGCAGAGGAGAAGCCCGTCGAGCCGCCGGTGATCGATTCGGAGCCGACATCTCCCGAGGAAGAGCCCGGCGAGCCACCGGTGGGCGATGCCGAGCCGACGCCCCCCGAGGGCCAGACCCTCGAGCCGGCCAGAAGCGAAACCCCGATCCCCGAAGTGGATGTGGCAGCGGAGACTCCCCCGGAGCCCCTCGAGCCGGCAAGGATTCCCCTGGTGGAGCCGGAACCCGGCCTCGCCACTCCTTCGCCCTCGCTTGACGAGACGGTTAAATCCCCGATAATGCAGCGTTCCCTGGAACGAGAGGAATCGTGATGTACGCGGTGGTTCGCACCGGCGGAAAGCAGGTGCGCGTGACGCCCGGCTACGCCGTGCGCGTCGAGAAGCTTCCCGGGGCGGTGGGCGAATCCATCGAGCTCGACCAGGTGCTCCTGGTGGGAGGCGAGGGCGAGACCCGGGTAGGCACACCCCTGGTCGAAGGGGTGAAGGTCGTCGGGACGATTACCGATCAGGGGCGTGGGCCGAAGATCATCGTCTTCAAGATGAAGCGCCGCAAAGGCTACCGGCGCAAGATGGGACATCGACAGAACTACACCGAGATCCGCGTCGACTCCATCGAGGCCTAGCGGATCGAGAACCAGGCACCGCGGTGAACCGCCACCGAATTCGGGGTGGCCGCCGCAGGTAGCGGAGACTCTCAGATGTCGCACAAGAAGGGACAGGGAAGCTCGCGCAACGGTCGCGACAGCAACGGGCAGCGCCGCGGCATGAAGCGCTATGGCGGTGAAGCCGTCCGTGCCGGCAACATCCTGGTTCGCCAGCTCGGGACCCGGATCCATCCTGGCTCGAACGTGGGTCTCGGCAAGGACTACACCCTGTTCGCGCTCTGCGACGGCACGGTCACCTACGGCCGCTCGCGGGGCAAGGTCGTGGCCAGGATCGAGCCGCCGAATTAGGAGCAGCCTGGGACCCGTCTCCGCGTGATCGGCTGTCCGGGGCCCGGCTCCAGCCCGCTTTTCTCACCAGGTCGCGTAGCGAGGGCGCCGAGAGTGCCGCAGATTCGCGGCCCTCGGACCGGAGGAGGCCGAAGGCGTACTTGCCAGTACGTCGAGGCGACCGGAGGGAGAAGGTCGCGAATCTGCGGTGCTATCGGCGGCCGCAGTAGCGAGCTGGTGAGAAATGCGGGCTGAACAGCGATGAAGTCACGAGATTCCTTCATCGACGAGACGATCCTGACCGCCATTGGGGGCGACGGCGGCGACGGGATCGTCGCTTTCCGCCGCGAGAAGTTCATTCCCAGGGGCGGGCCGAACGGCGGCGACGGGGGACGCGGTGGCAACGTCGTGCTGGTCGCCGACCGGGGTCTCGCCACCCTCTGGGACCAGAAGTATCGGCCGAAGCTGAAGGCCGGTGACGGCGCCAGCGGCGGCGGTAACGATCGGACCGGCGCCGGCGGCGAAGACTCGGTCTCCCGGGTTCCGGTAGGCACGGCTGTCTACGAGCTCGACCCGAACGCTGCGGACACCCTCCTGGCGGATCTCGTCGAGGACGGCCAGCGCGTCGTCGTCGCCCGCGGCGGGCGCGGAGGACTCGGCAATGCGCGCTTCAAGAACCCCACCCGCCAGACTCCCGACTTCGCCACGCCGGGAAGGCCCGGCGAGAGGCGCAGACTGCGACTCTCCCTGAAGCTGCTGGCCGACGTGGGGCTGGTCGGAGCGCCAAACGCCGGAAAGTCGACGCTGCTTCGCCGCGTCTCGGCCGCCCGCCCCCGGGTGGCGGAATATCCTTTCACAACCCTGGTGCCCGCTCTCGGGGTCGCCGCGCTCGACGACAGGCGATTCGTCGTCGCGGACATTCCGGGGCTCGTCGAGGGCGCGAGCGAGGGCGTCGGGCTCGGCGACCGCTTTCTCCGACACATCGAGAGGACGCGGGTCCTGGTGCACCTGCTGGACGTGGGCACGCCGGCGCAAGAGGATCGCGACCTGCTGGCGGAGTACGATTCGATCCGCCACGAGTTGGGAGCCTACGACGGAGCGCTCGGGGATCGCATGGAAATCGTGGCGCTCAACAAGATCGACCTGATCGCCGACCGCGAGGTCCTCCGCGAGCCGGAGGCGGCGCTCCGCTCCCGAGGCCGGGAGGTGGTCCGGATCTCCGGCGCCACCGGGGAAGGCATCGGCGATCTGCTGCGCTCCATCGTGCGCGCGATCGATGCGGAGGCCAGGGAGAACGATGGCTGAAGCTCGCAAGGCCGCGAAGAACGCGCGGCGCATCGTCGTCAAGGTCGGAAGCGGTGTGCTCTCGAACCGGGGCGCGCTCCGGCGGCGAATCTTCACGGAAATCGCCCGCCAGGTTTCCGAGCTCTGGGATGCGGGGCGCCAGGTGGTGCTGGTCAGCTCGGGGTCGATCGCGATGGGGAGCCGCACCCTCGGCTGGTCCCACCCGGGCCGCTCGATCCCCGAGAAGCAGGCCGCCGCCGCGGTCGGCCAGATCGGACTCTCGGAGCTCTACCGGAGGCGGTTCGCGAGCCATGGAAGGCAGGTCGCCCAGGTGCTCGTGACACGGAGCGGACTCGACGACCGCGAGCGGTTCCTCAACGCGCGCCGCACCCTGCTGACGTTGCTGTCTCTCGGTGTCGTTCCGGTCGTGAACGAGAACGACACGGTCGCCACCGAAGAAATTCGTTTCGGAGACAACGACAGCCTCTCTGCGACGGTGGTCAACCTGGTGGCGGCGGACCTGCTGGTGATCCTCACGGACGTGGACGGCCTGCACACCCGCCCCCCGGAGCCCAGGAGACGCAAGCCGCCTCTCTACGGTGTCATCGAGTCGATCACCCCGGAGATCGAGCGCGCCGCCGGCGGCTCCGCCAGCGCCTTCGGACGCGGGGGCATGGTCACCAAGCTCGCCGCGGCGCAGAGCGCGGCCCGCTCGGGCGCTGCCACCGTTGTGTGCAACGGAGCCAGGCGGAACGTGATCACGCAGGTGGCGTCCGGAGAGCCCGTCGGAACCCTCTTCGCCTCCGGAAGCCGGCTGGCCAGCCGCAAGCACTGGCTGGCCTTCACGGCCCATCCGCGGGGACGCCTGGTAGTGGACGAGGGAGCGGCGCGCGCCCTGGTGGAGGGGGGCCGGAGTCTCCTCCCCGCGGGCATCGTCGCCGTCGACGGGAGCTTTGGCATCGGAGACCCGGTCTCCTGCGTGGACGAGCGCGAACGCGAGATCGCCCGGGGCCTCGCGGCCTATGCTTCCGCCGACGTGAAGCGCATCAAGGGCGTCTCCACGCGGAGGATCACCCAGCTGCTAGGATATTCGAACGGAGACGAGGTGATCCATCGCGACGACCTCGTGCTTCTCGGCAGCGATGTCCAGGGATGACCCCGCCCTCCGCAGTTGGGGATGCCCGAGCCGAGAGTCATCGAAGTCGAGCCGAGTGGAAACCGAAGTGACGAAATGAATCTGGAAGCTCAGATCCGTGATCTCGCCAGCCGCGCGAGGAGTGCCTCGCGCACGCTGGCCGATCTCGGCACCGGCGCGAAGAACGCCTGGCTCCTGCGCTCGGCGGAGCGACTGGAAGCTGCCAGGCAGCAGATCCTCGCCGAGAACCGGAAGGACATGGAGGAGGCCGAGGCCAAGGGTCTGGCGGCCCCCATGCTGAGGCGACTCGCTCTCGAGGGGGGCAAGTGGGAGGACATGGTCGACGGCCTGCGCGCCATCGCGACCCTCCCGGATCCCGTCGGCGAGATCGTCGACGCGAAGCTGCGTCCCAACGGCCTGCGCGTGGGTCGCATGCGCATTCCGCTGGGTGTGATCGGAATCATCTACGAGTCGCGGCCCAACGTGACCGTGGACGCGGCTGCCCTGTGCGTAAAGGCGGGAAACGCCGTGGTCCTTCGCGGGGGGTCCGAGGCGATCCGTTCGAACCTGGCCCTGGCCGAGGAGCTGCGCGCGGCAGCCGGCGAGACGGGCGTCCCCGCCGATGCGATCGGCATCGTCTCCGTCACCGATCGCTCCGTCATCGACGTGCTGCTTCGCGCCGACGAGTTCATCGACCTGATCATTCCGCGGGGCGGATCGGGTCTGATCCGCAAGGTCACCGAGACCTCCACGATCCCGGTGATCAAACACGACGCAGGGGTGTGCCACGTCTTCATCGACGCCAGCGCGGACGGCGAGATGGCCACCGCCGTCGTGCGCGACTCGAAGATCCGGCAGGTCGCGGTGTGCAACGGACTGGAGACCCTGCTGGTCCACGCCGACGCCTCGCACACGGTGATGCCGGGCGTACTCAAGGCGCTCCACGAGGAAGGGGTCGAGATCCGCGGCTGTGAGCGGACCTGCGAGATCTTCCCCGAGGCGGTCCCGGCGGCGGAGGCGGACTGGAGCGAGGAGTACCTGGACAAGATCCTGGCGGTGCGTCTGGTGGAAGATCTCGACGAGGCGATCGCCCACATCCAGCGCTACGGCTCGGATCACACGGAGGTGATCGTCACCAACGACTATGCCAACGGCCAGAAGTTCCTGCGTCGTGTCAACTCAGGAACGGTGGGCATCAACTGCTCGACGGCCTTTGCGGACGGCTACCGCCTCGGCCTCGGCGCGGAGATCGGTATTTCCACCTCGAAGCTCCACGCATTCGGTCCCATGGGTCTCGAGGGCCTCACCACCCTCAAGTTCGTTCTCTACGGGGACGGCCAGATTCGCGAATGAGCCCTGGAGGCGGAATCGGCGTTCTCGGGGGAACCTTCAATCCCGTTCACCTCGGCCACTTGCGGGCCGCCGAGGAGGTATCCGAGATCCTCGGTCTCGAGCGCATGGTCTTCGTCCCAAGTGCCGAGCCGCCTCACAAGGAAGGCGTCGATGAAGTCATTGCCCCGGCGGAGCTCCGCTGCGAGTGGGTCCGTCGCGCGATCGCGGACAACCCCCGCTTCGCTCTCGATCTGCTGGAGATCGAGCGCCTGGGGCCGTCCTACTCGGTCGACACCCTCCGCAGCTTCGGTGAGCGGCTGGCGCCGGAGAAGCCGGTCTTCGTGATCGGCCAGGATGCCTTTGCCGAGATCGAAACCTGGCGGGATCCCTCGACTCTCTTTACCCTCGCTCACTTCGCGGTGATCACCCGCCCGCCGGGGGGTAGGAGCTCGCTGGCCGAGCAACTCCCGGCGAGGTTCGCGCAGCAGTTCGATCTGGATCGCGAAGCTGAATTCGGCCGCCACCGCACCGCGGAAACCTGGATACGGTGGATCCAGATCTCGGCCCTGGAGGTCTCCTCGACCGACATCCGCAGGCGAATCCGGGAGGGCCGCTCGGTGCGTTACCTGCTTCCCGCAGCGGTGCGGCGCGAAGTCATCGGCAGCGGGGTCTATACGGAGAGGAGCCGGGCGTGACGTCTGTCGCCGATCAGACCGTGAGACGCCTGGCGGCGGCGGCGGCCGAGAAGAAGGCTCAGGACCTGTTGGCCCTGGACGTCCACCGGCTCACCTCCTTCACGGACGCCTTCCTGCTCGCGACGGGAACCTCGGACCGACACGTGCGCTCGCTGGTGGACGCGATACTGGAGGCGAGCCAGGCGATGGGCAGCTCTCCCCTCGGCGTGGAGGGCTACGACGAGGGGCGCTGGGTGCTGATCGACCTGAACGAGGTGGTGGTCCACGTCTTCCAGGAGGAGGTGCGGGAGTACTATGACCTGGAGCGACTCTGGGGCGACGCACCCACCATCGAACTGGGACAGCCACCGGAACACCCCTTCGAGAGCGAGACGGTCCGATGACGGAGCGCTCACGGATCGCGTAAGTTCTCCCTAGCCCCGGGTCCCGCGGAGGCGATCCGTTCGCCGAGATGTGGCGCGGTGTCCTCGATCTGTTGTTTCCGGGAGCCTGCGCGAGATGCGGGACGACCGTCGGCCGGGAGGCGCTCTGTCCTCGCTGCCGACGGGAGCTACTGCGACTCGCACCCGGCTTCGAGACGGCGGCCCCCTCCCCCCTGGAGAGCTGGGTCGCGGCGGTGTCCTTCGAGAGCGAGGCCGCCGGCTGGCTGCGCCGCTTCAAGTACCCGTATCCAGGGCTGTTCGGTCTCGACCCCGCGGCGGAGGCGGTCGCGACGGCGCTGATCGGGGAGGCCGGCCGCCGGGCTCCCGGACCGCCGCCGGACCTGATCGTGCCGGTGCCCCTTCATCCGCTGCGCCTGCGCCAGCGGGGATTCAATCCGGCGGGCCTGCTGGCGGCGTCGCTCGGCCGCGGCCGCGAGCTTCCCGTGGATCCCGCTGCACTGACCCGGATCCGCGACACGCCGAGCCAGACCCGGCTCGCTCGCTCCGAGCGGGCTCCGAACGTCTCGGGAGCCTTCCGCGCCGGGAAAAGGACACTACCGGGTCGGATCTGGCTGGTGGACGATGTGGTGACGACGGGAAGCACACTGCGCGAGGCCGCTCGCACCCTGCGTCGAGCGGGGGCGCATCGGATCGTGGGGGTGTGCGCCGCACGCACGCCCGAGACTCGTTGAAACGCCAGCCCTTAGGGGCTACAACGGCGGAGTGATCAGGAGGATCTCCCCGAAATGGCGACCATCACCAAGGCGATCACCCTCAAGCATCAATCGAATCTCGGCGAGGATCCCCAGGAGGTGGCGTTCTCGGAGGGTGACGAGGTCACCGTCCTGAACGAGTGGGAAGACCGCTCCCTCTGCAAGAGCGAAGACGGCTTGCACTTCAACATCCCGAACGACCACCTGGTCAGCTGAAGCCGATCCCAGCCCGCTTCTCTCTGGCGGATCAGGCCTCGCGCCGCCGCTCGGCGACCGCATCGATCAACCTCCGGCGCAACCGGTTGGGGTCGACCGGCTTCTTGAAGATCACCGTCTCCAGGCCCGCCAATCGACTGCGCTTGATGATGTGGTCCTTGTCGTAGTGAAAGGCGGTCATCATCAAGACCGGGAGTTTCGGGTGCCGCTCCCGGATGGCGGTGTAGAGCTCGTAGCCGTCCATGTTGGGCATGACCACGTCGGTGAGCACCACGTCGAACGATAGGCGGTGGAGCGCGGCGAGGGCCGCGACGCCGTCTCCCGCGACCTCGACCTGACAGCCGTCACTCTCGAGGATCTCGCGGAGGCTGCGGCAGATCCCCAGGTCGTCGTCGACGACCAGCACCCGTACTCCCTGGAGCTCTTGCCCGGGCACCCGCTTCCGCCTGTGATCGGTGCGAAGGTCGATCATCCGGGTCGGCCCGATGTAGTCGATGGTCTCGTAGCTCTCCTCGCGAACCATCTCGTCGAGGCGTATCAGGATCTCCGAGATCCGCGAGATCTCCCGTCGCACGGCGTCGAGCCGCTCCTGCTCCACCGACACGTCGCGCTCTCCTGCGAGCCGGGTGATGTCGCGCTCCAGAAGCTCCGTCTGATTGAGGATCACCGCGAGGGGGTTGTTGATCTCGTGGCTGAGACCGACCGCGACCTCGCCCAGTGTGGCCAGCTGATCCTTGAGAAGGATCTCGCGAAGATCCTTCGCGAAACCGATGGAGCCGTCCTCATGACCGTGCTCGTCGCGGAGAATCGTCCCCGAGATGGCGACTGGAATTCGCTCACCACTCTTGGCGAGGAAGGTGGTGCGGAAGGTCTCCACGATTCCCTCTCCTCCGTGGTCCGGACTCCGCATCGCCTTCATCACCCGCCTGGCCTCGTCGCGGCTGGGGTAGACCCTGCCGACGTAGGTGCCGAGCATCTCCTCCGCGGTGTAGCCGAGGCTCTTCTTCGCCCCATCGTTGTAGTAGACCACCGTCCCGTCGCCATCGGTCCCGACGACGATGTCGGTCGAACGCGCCACCAGCTGCTCGAGTCGCTCTCGTGTGAGCGCCATGGTTCTACTCTGCCGACTGCTCCGCCAGCCATCGTTCCGCATCGATGGCCGCCATACAACCCGTCCCCGCGGCGGTGACCGCCTGGCGATAGGTGGGATCCATCACATCGCCGCAGGCAAAGACGCCGGCGACGCTGGTCCGCGACGAACCGGGCTCGACCTTGACGTAGCCGACCTCGTCCAGTTCCAGCTGCCCCCGCACCACGTCGGTGCTGGGCTTGTGACCGATCGCCATGAAGAGGGCCTCGACGGGAAGCTCCTGGGAGGTTCCGGTCTTCCGGTTCTCGACCCGGACACCGGTGACGTAGTCCTCTCCGAGAACCTCGTCCACCACCGAATCCCAGAGAAATTCGATCTTGTCGTTCCGGAAGGCGCGGTCCTGCATGATCTTGGAGGCGCGCAGCTG
Organism: uncultured delta proteobacterium; assembly: GCA_963766175.1. Classification (GTDB taxonomy): domain Bacteria; phylum Myxococcota_A; class UBA9160; order UBA9160; family UBA6930; genus CAVXZE01. The sequence goes on along the minus strand of CAVXZE010000031.1, from coordinate 89,152 downwards.
GTCGCGGCGGTGGATGACCGTGACCTTGGTGGCGAAGCGGGTGAGGAAGAGGGCTTCCTCCATCGCCGTGTCACCGCCACCCACCACGGCCATCTCCTTGTTCCGGTAGAGGGCGCCGTCACAGGTGGCGCAGGCCGAGACGCCGCGGTTCAAGAGCCGCTGCTCGGACGGGATCCCGAGCCATCGGGCGGTGGCGCCGGTGGCGATGATGAGCGCATCGGCGGTGAAGCGGTGCTCCTCGCTCTCGACGGCAAAGGGACGCCGGCTCAGATCGATCCCGGTGGCGTCCTCCATCAGAATCCGGGTCCCGAATCGCTCGGCCTGCTTCTGGAACATCTCCATCATCGCGGGCCCCGCCACGCCTTCGGGGAAGCCCGGATAGTTCTCGACCTCGGTGGTGAGCATCAGCTGGCCGCCGAACTGGAGCCCGGCCAGCATCACCGGCTCGAGCTCTGCCCGGCCGGTGTAGATCGCCGCCGTGTATCCGGCGGGGCCGCTCCCCGCGATCAGGACCCGAGTGTGCACAGTACCCTCGTCTCGGTGTGAGGTGCCCAGCAGTCCATCCAACTCGCCCCTGCGTTCGAGCTCCGCGAGTTCGTCGAAGCCACCTAGGTGCCGATCACCGATCCAGATCTGCGGCACCGAGCTGCGACCCGAACGCTCCATCATCTCGGCACGCCGACGCGGGTCGGCCTCGACGTCGATCTCGGTCCAGGTCTGCCCCTTATCCGTGAGCAGGTGCTTCGCCATCATGCAGTAGGGACAGACGGGGGTCGTGTACATCACGATCAGGGACATGAAGCCAGACCTTCCAAGGCGCTGACTGTACCGATTCCAACGCCTTGGCCGCTAGAGCATCGGGTCAGAGCGGCTCGGTGATGGGGAGCTCCTCCCAGAGAAGCTGCAGGAAGGTCCCGATGAAGAAGGAGAGGAAGCTCATCAGCAACACCGCGGTCGGAAAGGCCAGAAAAGGCTCGATTCCGATGATCCGAGGAAGCTCTCCGAGGAAGATCGGCGGGGCGGTCTGAAGCAGTTCCATCGAGCCGACACCCACCTGGGGGCCCCAGTTGCGCACCGCCATCAGCGGGCCGAGCAGGCTCGTCACCAGCATTCCGAAGCCGGCCGCCTCGACCAGACCGAGAAGGAAGAGTCTCCCCGCCCGCGCGAAGGATTCCTGCGGATCGCCGATCCGTCGCTGGACCTCGACATAGATGAAGAGGAGAGTCGTCGATCCGAGCAGGCCCGCCACCGTCGCGATGTAGAATGGCGATTGCTCGGCCAGATCCCAGACCTCGTCGATCAGAAAGACCGGCAGGTAGCCGACGATGATCCCCGCCCCGATGCGCGGCACCGCCGCGTGGAAGAAGGTGAGCTCCTTCTTCCACATGAAGCGGTAGGCCAGGAACCAGAAGGCGACGGCGGCCACCACGATCACCTCCGCGGAGGCGAGGGCGTCGAAGAAGATCGGGGCGCGTTGGTAGGCGAAGACCGCAGCCAGGAAGGGAGAGGCGAGCAGCAGCAGCGCGACCAGGTAGGTGCGGGTGGTATGGATGGAGAGGACCCTCTCCGCGTCGTCTCGACCGGCGACCAGGTGAGCGTGATGATGAAGCACTGCGGCGGCGTGGCGAATGTCGTACTGATGCAAGAACCAGGTCTCGAGCTTCTTCAGCAGACGTCGGCAGTCGCGGTTTCCAGGACGCCGCAGGAAGGGAGAGAGGTCGGCGCCCCGGGTCACCGGGCCGCGACCGTTCACGGTGACCGCGTGCATCACCTCGACCTCGCGATCGTCGAAGGGAGAGAGGTCGGTCTCGAAGGCCCGGTTCTCCTCGTCGAGGCAGACGTCCTCGAGCCAGCAGTAGAAGGCTCGCTCCGCCGCCCCCACCACACGGCTGTCGATCAGCGAGGCATCGCCCTCGGCCAGGGCGTAGAAGAAGCCGATGTCGTTCGGATCGTCCGACGAGAGCTCGGGGGTGGCTTCGCCGGAGACGTAGGCTTCCATGAACTGGGGCTGAACGCGCTCCCGGAGGATCACCAGCAGGGTCCGCAGCACCAGCTTGCGCAGGTGGAAGCGGGGAATTCGAAGCCGCGGGTGGTTTTCGAGACCCTTGTCTGCGATGAAGCGGCAGGTGAGCTGCCCGAAGACCGCCACATCCTCGCAGACCCGCTCCAGTGGAGCAGAAGCGCCGCTGGCCTCCAGACGGTCGACGATCCCACAGAGGTAGCCGGGAAGCGCTGCCAGCAGGCGCATCATCGCTTCCTCGGCGTCGCGCCGATTCGCTTCCGGCGCCATCCGCGCCGGGTTCGACCAGAGGTCCTCGAGACGAAGATAGAGCTCCGCAGGATCGTGGCGGTTGGAGTGAAAGGAGAAGGTCTCCGGGAAGACGCCGATGAAGGCCCCGTCGGATTCCCGCTCGAAGCGCACCTCCCTGGCGTGAAACGCGTAGGTGAAGCGCAAGCTGGTCCGAAGCCGCTCGATGCGGAACTCGAGCCGGGGAAGACCGCTGGCGCCCTGCGAGGGCGCTTCAGAGGGTTCGCTGCTTCGGATTCTCTCCGGACTCGTAGTAGGACTCCACACTGCGTGCCAGTTCGCGTATGCGCGCGGGCAGCTGATCCGGCAGCGGCCAACGCGACATGGCGATCCGCGTCCGCTCCAGCAGTAGCTGCGCTTCGGGGTAGTCTTCCCGCGCCAGTGAATCGTCGACCTCGAGCCAGTACTCGATGGCCGTGAGGCTGCGCGAGATCCGATCGGCGAGCTCGGCCATTCCAGGCGACTCGACCGTCGATCCGCTCACCTGCTCCCGCAGGGCGCGCAGCTCCACCAGCGATTGCTCCAGCACTCCTCGAAGATCCCCCGCACACTCCACGATGGCAGCCAGCTGCTCGTCGAAGCGCCGCCTTAGCGGCTCGTGGGAGATCTCCCGGGCGAGAATGACCTGGCCGAGGTCGCGACCCTCGGGATCGTTCAGTTTCTGGACGGTGATGCGCAGACGCACGCTCTGATTGTCTCTGTCGAGGTCGACCTCCTGGTAGTTGACCTCCTCGTCCAACGAGATGCGAGCCGCCGCACCTCCCAGGTGTTCGAGACCTGCCGTCTCGAGCACCTCCTTGAGCCCGCGTCCCCGCGGATCCCCTTCCAGGCCCAGCCACTCCCGGGCCGGCCGGTTGGCGGCGCGCACGACCCCGGTGGCGTCGACGGCGATCGCTCCGGTGTCGAGCTGATCCATGATCGCCTCGAGGATCACGTTGGCGTCGTGCAGGTCGCCCAGCAGGCGTTCGTTCTCGACAGCCAGCACGTGGTGGTCCACGGCGCGCCTCACCACCTGCTTGAGATCGGCGGGCTCCCACGGCTTGGTGATGTAGGCGTATACGTGGCCATCGTTGATCGCCCGGATGATGGCGTTCATGTCGGCGAAGCCAGTCAGGATGATGCGGGCGGTGGTCGGTTCCATCTCGAAGACCTTGGCGAGGAACTCGACGCCGGTCATCTCCGGCATCCGCTGGTCCGAGATCACCACCGCCACCGGCCCGTCCCTCTCCAGGAGGTCCAGGGCCTGGCTTGCAGAGGTGGCGGTGAGGACCTGGTAGTCGTCCTCGAAGGTGTAGGTCATCGTCTCGAGGATCGCTTCCTCGTCATCGACGACCAGGATCCGGCTGCGTTCAAGGCCCGTCATGGTTGGCGCAGAGGATGACTCGTTGTCGCGCGCTCCGCACCCCACGGCCCGTCGATCGGCGAACTACCAGCCGGCGGTGCGACTTCCCGCCCGGGAGAGCTTGGCCTTCTCTTGGGTGTTCTTCGCCTTGACCTTGGCACGAAGCTCCTTGCGGAAGTCGCTGAGGCGCTTCGGGAGCCGCTGCCGGGCCACGGCCGTCCAGGGACGCTGCTCGGCACCGTCGCGGAACTTCCGGAACTTCCGGTAGGCCCAGAGCTCGTGCCTGAACTCATCCTCGACGAACTTGATCATGATGGCGTCGTCCAGGAACCCGAGCCCCGGGATGTAGTCGGGGATCACATCCTCGGGATTGGCGAAGTAGGCGAGGGCGGCCAGGGCCTTGTCCGCGATCGGCTGGGGAAGGGCGTAGTCCTCGTCGTCGAGCATCTGGATCAGATCCTCGAGAACCAGGATCGCCTCGAGGACGAAGCTCGGGGCCTTCTTGGTGGCGCGAACCCGGTCGATCAGGCCGCCCACCTCCTTCAGGATCTTGGGGCGGTCCTCCGGTGAGGAGTTCTGTTTCGCAGTGCGGTAGAGCCTACGGAAGTAGGCGGCATCCGATTCATCCAGCGTGAATGACACCTTGAACGACTTCGAAGCCATTGCGTCTCCTCCAATCGGCGGACTCTATCAGTATCGCGCGTAATCAATCAAGTTGTCGAACGAGCCTCCCCACTCGCCCTCCCAACGATCCAGGATCACCTGGCCCGGGCTTCTCCCGGTCTCCAATTGCTCGAACAGCGGCTCCAGGAAGCCGCGTTCGTCGTCTCTCGACTCACCGGGGTGAGCGATGCGTCGCAGACCTCCGAAAGCGATCGAGACGATCTCCCTCGCAAGCGGCAGCACCGGCCCGCCTGGGACCTCGGCGGCCAGTCCCTGCCGGGAGACCGCATCCAGGGCCGCCTCCCGCTCCTCGAAGCTCCAATCCTCCACCAGCTCCCAGGCCGCCGAGAGGGCCTCCGCGTCGTAGAGGATACCCTTCCAGAGAGCGGGAAGGGCGCAGGTCAGATGGGAGGGAACCGCGTCAGCGCCTCGCACCTCGATCACCTGCTTGAGACGGACCTCGGGGAAGAGAGTGGTCAAGTGCCGATCGAAGTCGCTGAGCGTCGCCCTGTGCCCCTCGAAACCCGTATTCACGAACTGCCGGAAGGTCATTCCCCCGGCCGGCAGGTACTTCCCATCGCGGACCACGAAGAACATCGGAACGTCGACCGCCCAGTCCACGTACCGGGCGTACCCGAAGTCCGGGTCGAAGACGAAGGGGAGCAGCCCGCAGCGGTCGGGGTCCGTGTGGTGCCAGAAATGAATGCGCTGTGAGACGAAGCCGCTGGGCTTTCCCCCCGAGAGACTGGAGTTGGCGAAGATGGCGGAGACGACAGGAGTCAGCCCCATGGCGGCGCGCATCTTTGCCACCATGTCGGCCTCGTCGGAGTAGTCGAGATTGGCCTGGACCGTGGCGGTCAGGTGCATCATGTGGAGGGAGAGGTCGCCCCGAGTGGGGAGATAGTCGCTCATGATGCGATAGCGGGCCTTCGGCATGCGGGGGATTTTTGCCACCTCGTGGAGGGGATTGCAGCCGAGGCTCAGCCAGATCAGGCCCATGGGCTCGGAGACCCCCCGGATCAGGTCCAGATGGCGATTGAACTCCTGGCAGGTCTCGAAGATGGTTCGTAATGGCGCGCCTGAGAGCTCCAGCTGCCCGCCGGGCTCCAAGGTGATGTTGGCGCCGTCCTTCTCCAGGGCGATCAGGTTCTCTGCCTCGAAGACCCGGGCCCAGTCGTCCTCTCGCGCGATCTGCTCCAGCAACGCGCCGATGCCCCGCTCGCCCTCGTAGGGAACCGACCCGAGGTCCTCCCGCCGCAGGCCGATCTTCTCGTGCTCGGTCCCGACCCGGAAGCGGTCGACCGGCTTCTCGCCCGCGCGCACATGGTCGACGAGCTGGGAGATCGATGCGATCGGGGTCTCGGTGGTCAATCCGTGCTTCCCCCGCCGGTGTAGAGATCCGGGTGGATGAGGGGGGCGAGAGCACAGACCACCGCATGACGCGTGTATTCGGCACGCGTCAACGCGCCGCCGGTGAGCTTCCCGACGTTTCCGATCGAGAGCGGCGCAGCGGCTGGGGAGCTCTCTCGGTGCTGTCCCCAGAAGCGATCGAAGAGCGCCCCGATGGGTTCGCGTTCCGCGACCGCCCGCTGCGAGCAGGCCGGCGGATAGGTGAATCCCGAGGAGAGGCCGAGAGAGATCCGGACCCCGTCGCTCACCGCGGCGCAGCCGATGTTGAACCAGCTCTCGAGCGATCCGAGGATCGCCACCAGCCCGTCTTCGTATCCGATCCCCAGATCACACTCGCCACCGCGCTTCGCCCTCTCGGCCCGGTTGCGGGCTCCTTCGACAATCTCCTCGAATCCCAGCGGCTGGTCGGACACCCCGCTCTCCACCTCGATTCCCTCGATGGTGACATCGCGGGAAAAGGCGGTCAGGGCCGCGCGAACTCCCTGGAGCTTGAGAGCATTGGTGGAACCGACGCGCACCAGCCGAAGCTCGGAGAGCGCGTTCACCGTAATCACCGCCGACCGCTCATCCAGGGCGCGGATGAGCACTTCGCGCCACTGGCGAACGGTGCCGGGGACGGGAGCGCTCATGGCACTATCGTCGCACAGATCGGGAGGCCAAGCAGCGAGTAGGTGAGAGAGCCGGGCTTGGCCGCTCTACATGGCCTCGGTGGTGACCACCACCACCGGGGCGGGATCGAGCTGGCGGAGCAGCTCGTCGCGAAGCCCAGCGAATGTCTCCTGGTTCGCTGCGGGGATCGGCTCGCCGGCGGGCGTCCGCACCGCCGCCGGATCGACCGACTTGCCGTTCTTCATCAGCTGGTAGTGCAGGTGGGGGCCGGTCGAGATGCCGGTGGATCCGACGTAGCCGATCACTTCCTTCTGCTGCACCCGCTGGCCGACCTTGAGACCCCGGGGGTAGCGAGACAGGTGTCCGTAGTAGGACACGTAGCCGTTCGCGTGCCTCACTTTGACCAGGTGGCCCAACCCGCCCGAGTATCCCCGGGAGATCACCGTCCCGTCTGCGACGGCCCAGACCGGTGTGCCGCGAGGGGCGGCGTAGTCGACGCCCAGGTGCGGGCGACGTACCTTGAGGATCGGGTGAAGCCGGGAGCGCGAGAACCGGGAGCTGATGCGCCGGTAGTTGAGGGGGGTGCGCAGCAGCTGGCGCCTCACAGAGGAGCCGTCGGGCCGGTAGTAGCCGCCCCTGCCTTCCGCCTGCTCGAAGTACACGGCCCTGTACTCATGGAGGCCGTTGGTGTAGCGACCCGCCAGGATCCGGCCGGGCCGCACATAGGTCTCGGTCCCATCCTCGCCGACCAGGAAGAGACGCTCGTAGAGGATCGAGAACTCGTCCCCGGGCTGAACGCTGCGAGAGAAATCGATGTCCCAGGCGAAGATCTCGGCCAGGTCGTTGGCCAGCTCGACCTCCTCGCCCAGGGCTTGGACGGCCTGATAGAGCGAGCTCGAGACCACGCCCGCGATCCGTGCGCGGCGACGAACCAGATCCGGCTCGTGCCGGGAAACCAGGTAGTCGTCCCCGGCGCGCTGGATCGTGTAGTGCTCGAGGGCGGAGCGGGTGTAGCGGAACCGGAGGACGTCACCCTCCTCGTCCTGGCTGAGCCGGTAGCTGTCTCCGGGGCGCGCGTAGCGGAAGTCGAAGACGGGTTCCATCTGTGTGGCGATCAGGTGGACGACTGCGCCGGAGACACCGTTGCCCCCCAGTGAGCTGGCCAGGGTCTGCCCTCGGCCGATCTCGCCCTCGGTAACGATCCGAACCAGAGCCACCTTTTCGGGCTGGGCCGCGGGGGTGCCCGGTGCTGGGCGATCGGGGCTGTGCGCGGACGCCGGAGCCGACTCGGGAGAAACGGACGCTGTTGCTGGGGGTTCCGGAAGCGCTGCGGTCTCGCTGCCGCTGGTCAGGAAGACCGTGCCGCTGCCAGCGCACAAGACGAAAGCGAACGCCAGGACGGTCCAGACCTGACCGTCTCGGAGCAGCAGCCGCCTGAGGCGCTTTCGCCAATCAGCGTCTATCATTGCCGTCTCCTGCTACCCGGGCAACGTACTGAAGGAAACCCGGGCACGGACCACTAGATTTACTTCTGGTTCGGCACACAGAAGCCAGTGCTAAATAGATCATTTTCTCGCTTCATTGTGTGCGCGAGATCACAATTTTTCGAGGCGTTGGCCGCCCGCGGCGCCGAACCGTAGACAATTCCTTGAGTTGAATGGTCTTCTTCACATCTCGTAACGGCGCTTGCTATCTATTCTTGCTCGCGATGGTCGCATGTGCAGTCCCTCCGGGGGGGGCGTCTCCCATGCGGTGGCTTCGCGGACCGGACTATCCCAACCCGGAAACGAACACGGGCGAGGCAGCCGGCGCCATTCTCTCCCGGGCCATCCAGTTCGATACCAGCAACCCGCCCGGCAACGAGCGGGCCCTGGCGAAGTACCTGGTCGACATTCTTCGCAGGGAGGGGATCGAAGCACAGGTGATCGAGACTCCCTCCGCCAACCCGAGTGTGAAGCGGGCAGCGGCCTGGGCCCGCTATCCGGGCAGCGGACGACGCGGTCCGATCGTGCTGCTCTCGCACATGGACGTGGTTCCGGCGGACGAGAGCCAGTGGGTGGCGGGACCCTTCGAGGGGGTCATCGCCGGCGACACCGTGGTCGGCCGTGGCGCTCTGGACGCCAAGGGGATCGCGGTGATCCATCTCCTCGCCTTGGTGAAGCTGGCACGGCAGGGCGTCGCTCTGGACCGGGACCTGATCTTCCTATCCACACCGGATGAGGAGAATGGCGGCCGCGACGGGGCGCGCTACCTGACCCAGCAGCGAAATGACCTGCTCGGGGGCGCGGAGTTTCTGCTGACCGAGGGCGGCGGAATCGTGCCCGGCGAGGGCGAGACCCCGGATCTCTGGGGTGTGACCTTTACGGAGAAGAGTCCCTGCTGGATCGAGCTGATTGCAGAGGGGGCCCCGGGGCACGGCTCCAGCGCGACCACTGACGCGGCGGTGCCGCGACTGATCGCCGCGCTGGACCGGGTGCGCCGGATGGAGAGCGAGATCCGCGTGACACCGGAGGCGGAGCAGATGTTCGCGGCGCTGGCTCCCTTCGCCTCGCCCGAGGACCGTGCGGCCTTCGCGGACCTGGAGGGCGCCCTCCGGACGAACCCCGGCTTCCGCGAGCGCTTCCTCTCCGTGGCCCGTCAAAACGCCCTGGTGCGCAACACCATCTCCATCACCGTGTTGGAGGGAAGCAGACGCACCAACGTGGTGCCGGCCGAGGCCCGCGCCGAGCTCGATGCGCGGCTGCTCCCAGGCGAGAGCTGCGAGGAGTTCATCGCCGAGATTCGCCGCCTGGTCGACGACCCGCAGATCGCGCTCGAACCCCTTCTGAGCTTCGAAGCCGGAAGCTCACCGGTCGATACCGAGCTCTTCCGGGCGATCGAGGCGGCGGCGGCCGGCGCCGATTCGCCGAGCATCGTGGTGCCCCAGATGACCGCCGGATTCACGGATGCCCACTACTTCCGGGCTCTCGGCATCGTCGCCTACGGCTTCGTTCCGCGCCGCCTCCGCCCCCACGAAACCCGCGGGATCCACGGTCCGAACGAACGCGTCTCCATCGACAACCTGGAGCTGGGCGTCGATACGCTGGTCGAGATCCTCGAGGAGCTGGGCAACTAGCCCAGCTCAGGAAACGTCCCTGCTGCGCCGCAGGCGGGCGATGGCTTCGGCGTCGTAGCCGAGAGAGAAGAGCACCTGGTCCGTGTGCTCGCCGAAATCCGGCGGTGGCGACTCGACCGAGCCAGGAGTCTCGGAGAGCTTGATGGGAATGCCGAGCAGCTTCTGGCGGAGGCCATCCTTTTCGACTTCGACGACGAGATCCCGCGCCCTCACCTGCTGGGACTCGAAGGCCTCCCGGGGATCGAGAACCGGGGCGACGCAGACCTCGAGGGGCCGAAGCTCCTCGAACCAGGCGTCCCGGGACTTCTCCGCGAAGCGGGCTTCGAAGAAAGCGTGCATCTCCGGCGCCTTCTCGTCGTCGTGCTGCAGCGGAACCCACTCGGCGACATCGAAGTGCTCGCAGAGCCGTCTCCAGAAGCGCATCTCCACTGCCCCGATCGAGAGATCCCGCCCGTCCGCGCAGCGGTAGACCCGATACCACGGGTATTTCCCCGTCAACATCGAGCGCCCCGGCTCCTGCGACTCACCGAGGGCCCAGAGAAAGACGGCCGCATAGCCATTCATGCCAACGATTCCGTCGGTCATCGACACGTCGATGTACTGACCCTCGCCGCTGCGCTCCCGGGCCATCAGCGCCAGCAGGATGCCGATCGCAGCGTTCATGCCCCCGGCGGCGACGTCGGCGATCTGGGTGCCGGGAATCGCAGGCAGCGCCTCGGGGCCCGTACCGATGTTGCCGAGCACGCCACCGAGGGCGAGGTAGTTGATGTCGTGCCCCACCATGTCGCGGTAGGGACCGGTCTGCCCGAAACCGGTGATCGAGCAGTAGACCAGACGTGGATTCTCCTCGCGCAGCGCCGGGTAGTCGACACCGAGGCGCTTCATCGTCTCCGGACGGAAGCCCTCGAGCAGGACATCCGCATCCCGCGCCAGGCGGAGGAAGATCTCGCGCCCGCTGGGAGAGGCGAGATCGAGACTCATGTGCCGCTTGTTCCGCATCACCGAGGGCATGGCGGGCTCGGAGGCGTATCGCCGATCCTCGATGCAGAGCACGTCCGCACCGAAGTCGGCCAGGATCATCGAGCAGTAGGGACCCGGGTAGAGTCGCGACAGATCGAGAACCTGAATCCCGTCGAGGGGCTTCGTCATTCGAGGTTCTCTCCTCGGGGAGCCGACACTACAGGCGCCTCTCGAGAACGTCCATCGCCGCTCCGAATCCGAGGGCGCACCAGAAGGCGCGCGCACCGGCGTTCTCCACGACCACTTGAACCTCGGCTCGCCGAATCCCCCGCTCGCCCATCCAGGCCAGTGCGGCTTCGGCCAGCGCCCGGCCGACGCCGCGGCGCCGGGACGACTCCCGGACCAGCAGGTGCTCGATCTCCCCGCGCTCGGTCTCGGCGAAGATGGCGGGGCGCTCCAGCACTCGGGCGACGCAGAGCCCACGGAGATCGCCGTCCTCGTCCCAGACGAGGACGCGGCTCTCCCCGTGCCGGAGGCGCGCGGCCAGGAGGCGACGCACCTGCTCCTCGGCCTCGGCGCCAGCCCGCAGCGCCAGACGCGGGGAACGCTCTGCGTGGTACTCGAGGAGCATCGAGAAGAGCGCGACGAGACGCTCCAGATCCCGCTCCCGGGCCCGGCGAAGCGGGAAAGCGTCAGCCCGCATTGCTCACGGCCGCAAGCTGCCGTCCGCCAGCATCTTCTGGATGTCCTCGATGCTCTTCCCCTCGTCGACGAAGAGGGCGACCATCTTCTCAGCGAGGCTTTGAATCTGAGGCCGGAGCTGCCGCGGGTCGTTGCCCTGTCCCTCGAAGCTCTCCGCGATGGACCGCTCGAACTCACGGCGCAACTCTTGGCGATCGTCGTCGCTAAACTCTCCCGCCTCGATGGCCTTGCGAAGGTCCGCTTCGGTGGCGCCCCCCGGCAGCTCCCCTGCGAAGAGCTGGGAGGTGTAGGCCGCGCTGAGGGCGTCGCGGGCGCGCTCGCTCTGCGACTTTCCGCTCCCCTTCACGGTGCTCACTTCGCCGGAGCGCATCAGCCGGAAGGTCCCGATACGGGTCCCATCCCGGTCGTAGCGTCCGCGGATCACGTCCCCGCCGGACTCGACGGACTCGCCCTCCCAGATCGTCCGGCCCTCCACGTCCTCCGTTGCTGCCGAGCCCAGCACGTCGTCCCGGATGAAGGTCGGCCGGTCGGGCAGCCCGTTGATCTGCCAGATCTCCTCGAAGGTGATGAAGCGCGCGGACTGATAGCCTCCCTTCTTCTTGCCGGAGCTCCAGCCCTCGGCGTCGGAGCCCCGCAGCGTCTTGGAGCGGGATCCCCGTGGGTTGATCTCGAGCCCTTCCTGGATCTGGGCGAGTTGGGTGGCGTTGGGCTCCCAGAAATGGAGCACACGGCTGGCGCGGCTGCCCCCGAGCTGCTCGAAGCGCCCGCTCTGATCCGAGAAGACGACGATCGGGTAGTCGGTCCAGCGGAGACGGCTTCCCTCCTGCTCGAATACCCAGATGCGGTCCTCCCAGCGCTCCCGCTCGGGACGTTCCGTGACCGAGTCCTTGTAGTGGATCAGGACGTGCCAGGTGCCGATCAGGTCGACCGCCTCGGCGGGCTTCACCGGGATCGCCACCACCAGCAGTGCCAGAGCTCCGAGAAGCAGTCTTGCCATCAGATCCTCCGCTGGATATCGGGGAAGCTCCGCCAGACGGGCACGCCACAGAAGTGGCTGCCTTCGGTGCAGCGAGGGCGCACGAGCCCGGAGCGCACCGAGCAGGGGGGCCCCACGTGTTTCATCAGCTGGGGATGCACCGCCCGGACCTGCTCGATCTCGTCGAGGGAGGCCTCGAAGATCTCGCGCTGTGCGTTGAGACAGGTTCGCATGTTCCACTTGTGGAGTAGATGCACCAGGCTCCCCGATTCTTCAAAACGCACCGCGAGGGCATTGGGCAGCACGTAGAGCGCGAGCTCGGGAGGAGTCCCCAGCTCCAGGAGTCGGCTGCGCGCCGCCCAGGCTGCCTCGACGCTCTCCCGGAAGAGGCCGTGGCAGGCGGGATCCGAGGCGATCAGCTCGGGCTCCACCACGTCCACGAAGCCCGGCACCGTGCGCGTCAGGAGCGGTCGGGAGGCGGGAACCATTCGATGGCGCTGGTCCTGGGAGTCGGCGCTGTGAGAGAGCTTCTTCTTGAAGGTGTAGTTGGCGTGGTGGAGTGTCCGCATCAGGGGCGAGTGTGCCGAGACGTCGAGCGGCTCGAGGCGGCGGCGGTTTCGGGCCGGATCGAGCACCCAGTCGAGAGCGGATTCGTCGTCCAGGTCCGACCGGCCGATGACCTGGCGCACTGCGTCGGCGATCACCTCGGGTCCGCGCAGACCGTAGTCGACCAGCCTTGCGCGGCGGCCGTCGAGGGACTTGTCGAAGGCCTCGAGGGCCGCGGGGTCGCCGAGCCCTGCCGGACTCAGGGAGAATTCCATCACCTCCGCCGGCTCGAGGGGGTCGTCGCCGATCTCCTGGAAGAAGGCGGAATCGATGCGCTCCACCTCGGCGACCATCCGGTCCACCAGGGTCCGCGCCTCACGGGAGGCGTCACAGGCCGCCGCCATGCGTCGCAAACGGTGCAGGGTGAGTCCCGAGACCGTGTAGACCATGGCGGTGTGGCAGGCGAGGGGGATCACGTAGCGCGCGGTCTCGATCGCCTTCTTCTCGGCCTCCTTCGCCACGCTGCGGCCAAAGGCCTTGGACTGCCGCTTCCGAAGCCGCCAGAGCTCCGTGAGCAGGTCCAGCACCACCGGCTCGAGCCGCCTGCTGAGCTCGGCGTAGACGCGCCAGGCCGCCTCGACGGTTCTCACGAACGTCTCTCGGGCCTCTCCCTGGAGGTCCGGCGGGAGATGCGCGCGCACTTCGTCGAGCCTCACGAAGCGCTGGCTCTGCTGCTCGGTGTTGTAGAAGGGGAAGCTGTGCAGGAAGGACCAGACGAGCTGGCGGGAGATCCCCGACAGCGCGAACTCGAAGGTGGCGTGCTGATACACCGTATGGTGCCCAGCCCGGTAGGTCAGCGGCCCGATGCTCCGCCGCTGGCGATCCGTGACCTCGTCGGCACCGATGACGCGCGACGAGTAGCAGGTGCGGGCCGCCGCGATCGCGTCGTCGTAGGGTCGATCGAACCAGTTGCGAAGCTGGACCTCGGGTCCGTGATCGATCAGGGCCACCCACCCACTCCGTCGAGAATCCGGAATTCCCGGCTCGATGACTAATCTCGCAGGTTGAACCGAGCGGAGCAACGACTGCAGGAGCGGGTGTGGCTAAAGTTTTCCCAGTATGGGCGAACGAAGGTTCCTACGGGGCTTCCCAGCGGTGGCGTCGCCCTCCGGGGATTGCTTCGATTTTTTCTTTGAGCGGCAGGGGATCCGCACCAGATCTGCCTTCCGGTTGCCGGAGTAACGCAGTTGGCACGGGGATTGCCCCTTACGAGAAACGGGTGGGTGCGAGCTGGGACGGATGGGTCCGGCTGGCTCGCTCTCGACCCGCAACCGACGGGAACCATGCCGACGCTCTGGATCATCCATCGCGACGAGAGGGTTCGGGGAGCTCTTGCCCGCCTCTCGGCCGCTGGCAACGACGCGCTGCTGGGAGAGCCCTCAGACCGCGCCTTCGAGACGACCGCTCCGCCGCGCATCGTGCTGCTCGGCATGGAGAGGGATCTGGAGGCGGAGCTGGAGTTCGCCCACCGCCATGCCGCGCGGATTCCCGATGCCCGCTGGATCCTGCTGCCGAGGCCGGGTGACGAGGGCGAGGTGCGGCGGCTCTTCGACACCCTGTCGGCGGAGATCGTGGTCTTCCCGCCCACCCCCGAGCGCCTGCGGCAGCGGATCCGCAATGCGCTGGCGGCGAGGCCCGCGGAGACGCTCTCGGCGCGCCGGGTGCGGGACGCTCTCTCCGCCCGCTTCTCCCGCTTCTTCGCCGATCTCGAGCTCCCGGAGCTGCTTCGGGCCCTGGATCCGAGCCTTCCGGCAGTGCCGCTCCTGGTGCGGGGAGAGCCGGGCGGCGGACGCACGCTGCTGGCCCACTACATCCACACCTTCGGCGGCGGCTCACGGGGCGGGTTCGTCAGGGTGCCCTGTGAGGCCATGGACTCGGCGAAGGCGGTCCGCGAGACGATCCACGACGCGGCGGAGAGCCCTGCCGGCCGCAGGCCCTCGACCGTTTGCCTGGAGAACCTGGACCGACTGCCGCCTTCGCTCCAGCGGGAGCTCCAGGCCTGGATCGAGATCGCGATGCCGCCGGGGCTGACCGGCACGCGGCGCACCAGGTGGGTCGCCACGCTCGGAGATCTCCCGAACCGAGGCCGTGGAGGAGGCCTGAATCGGAGCCTGGCTCAGAGCCTTGCCGGGATCGCGATTCGGATTCCGCCCCTCCGCGAGCGCCCGCTGGCGATTGGCACCTTCGCGACAGAGACGGTGCTCGAATGGTGCAAGACTCATGGCGAGCGGCCGCGCCGATTCAGCCCCGCCGCCCTCGACGCGCTCCGCGACTACCCCTGGCCCGGCAATCTGCGTGAGCTCGAAGCCGTCATCACCCGCTCCCTCTCCGCGGGGCTGGCGGATCCGATCGAAGCAGCGCAGCTGCGTTTCGACGAGGCGGAGAAGCCGGCGGAGAGTACCAGCTGGTCGGAGCAAATAGAGCCTGACGAGGCGGCTGCGGAGAGCCGCGCCGCGGCCGCCCCGCGCGTGGAACCTGCCGCAGCGGAGCCCCTCCCTGAGGAGCAGGAACCAGCGGCGCCGGCGGCCGCGCCTCCGGCAGCACCCGCGAACAATCTCCTGCAGCGACTGGTCCACTCGGTGGCCCACCAGATGCGCAACCCCCTGGTGGCGATCCGAACCTTCGCCTCTCTGCTCCCGGAACGCTTCGAGGACCCGGAGTTCCGGGGCCGCTTCCACGAGGTGGTGGGAAGCGATCTGGGTCGCGTCGAGCGGATTCTCGACCGGCTCTCCGGCTTCGCCGCCCTCGAGTCCGGCGAGGGAGCTCCGGTGAATGTCGCGGCCCTGGTCGAGCAGCTCCTTGAAGATCGACGCTCTCGGATCCAGGCGCGGCGGCTGCTGGTGTTGAAGGAGATCGACAGCCGCTCGCCCTTCGCCCTCTGCGGCGAAGCTCAGCTGCGCTTCGCCCTCGAATGTCTGCTCGACAAGGCCTTCGAGTGGGTGCCGGAGCGGACAGATCTCTACCTGGCATCGAAGCACCATCCCACTGGGCTCCGCGGGGGGCCTGCGGTACGCATCCTGCTCCGCTTCCACAACCCCTCGCCTGCCAGGGCGGAGGGTGTCGACGCCGCCGTCGGTGAGGATCTCTCGCTTTCCTCCACCTCGATCGAGATCGTCCTGCTGGAGCTGGTGATCCGATCCCAGGGTGGGACGCTGACCGTCGACACCAGCGACGCCGAGGAAATCGTCGTCCTCCTGGATCTACCGGCGCCAGCCTGAGCCGGGCAGCGGGGCGGAATCTCGGCGGAGGCCCCGCACCGGGAAGAGGTCGCGACCCTAACCTGGCCGCGCGTGATAGATTTCCCGGATGCGGCGCGTGCTGGTGGTGGATGACGAGGCGGGGGTGCGCGAGTCGCTTCGCATGCTCCTCAAGGAGGACTGCGAGGTCGTTACCGCAGACGGTGTCGACGCCGGCCTCCGCGCGCTCGCCGAAAAGCCCCCCGACCTGGTGGTTCTCGATCTGGTGATGCCGGGACGAAGCGGCCTCGAATTCCTCGCAGAGCTGGAGGAGCGCGGAGAGGCGCCACCCGTGGTCGTCCTGACGGCGACCCGCACCGTGGCCACGGCCGTCGAAGCCATGAAGCGAGGCGCGGCGGACTACGTGACCAAGCCCTTCGAGGCGGACGCGCTGCGCATCAAGATCCGGCATCTCCTGGAGCACCGGGAGCTGGCGCGAGAGGTGGACCGGCTGACCGACGAGCTCGATCAGCGCAGCCGGATCGGCGACCTGGTGGGCCGAAGCGATGGCATGCGCGAGGTGTTCCGGACCATCGAGCGGGTGGCGCGCTCGACAGCGACGGTGTTGATCCGCGGCGAGAGCGGCACGGGAAAGGAGCTGGCTGCCCGCGCCATCCACGACCTGGGTCCGCGCTGCAGCGAACCCTTCGTCGCCGTCAACTGTGCGGCGATTCCGGCCAACCTGATGGAGACCGAGCTCTTCGGCCACGAGCGGGGCGCCTTCACGGACGCCCGAGAGCGCCGGATCGGGAAGTTCGAGGCGGCTGGAGGGGGCACCCTGTTCCTGGACGAAATAGCCGAGCTGGCCCCGGCACTCCAGGCGAAGCTGCTGCGCTCCCTTCAGGGAAGCGTCATCGAGCGCGTCGGGGGAACCGAGCCGATCGAGGTGAACGCGCGAATCGTCGCCGCGACCAATCGCGACCTGGAGAAGGAGGTCGGAGAGGGGCGCTTCCGGGACGATCTCTACTACCGCATCAACGTGGTCCCGCTCGAGCTACCGCCCCTGCGCCAGCGCCGCGACGACGTCCGCCTGCTGGCGGAGCGCTTCCTCTCCCTCTCTCGAGAGCGGGCCGGCCTCGGGGCGGCGCGCTTCACCCGGGAGAGTCTGGCGGCCCTCGAGCGCTACCACTGGCCCGGCAACGTGCGCGAGCTGGAGAATGCCATCGAGCGGGCCGTCGCCCTGAGCGACAGCGATCTCATCGACGTCGGCGATCTGCCCGAGAAGATCGCCCAGGCGAACCGTACGGAGTCTCTTCGCGAAGCGATTCGAAGCGGCCACACCGCCTTCGAGGAGACCGTGGCCGCCTTCGAGCAGGACATCATCCGCGAGGCGCTGGAGCGCTGCGGCTGGAACCAGACCCGCACCGCCGAGCAGCTCGGAATCACCCGGCGCATGCTCAAGCTGAAGATGGACAAGCTCTCCCTGGCCCGCGAGTGACTCTGGGCAGGAACGTCCCCGCTGACTAGCGGATCCAGCCGGGGAGGCAGCCGGACCGGCGGCATTCGTCCTCGAGACCCTCGTCGAGGTAGAGGCGCAGTCCCGACATGCGCGCTTTCAGCTGCTCGAACTCGTTCTGGACGTCCTGGCAGTCGTAGCTGCGGCGAATGCCCATCTCGTCCTCGGCGTAGAGCGAATGACCGCGGTTGCACCAGCCGACGGCCTGCCGCATGTACTCGAGACGCCCTTCGATGCCTTGCAGCTCCGCCTCGGCCCGTAGCTTCTTGCCGCGCCACAGAGCTTCGTTGCCCGCCACGCTCCCGACCCCGCGGCGAAGCCGCGCCGGCGCGCGTCGGACCGAAGACCGCGACTGCACGGGCACCTTCTCCACCCGTCCGCTGGACTGATGGCGCTCGGCGCCGGGGCACTGGGAATGGTCGCTGGTGAAGAGCGTCTTCCCGTCCACTCCGGTGCACTTGTAGATCTCCGCCTGCCCCGCCTCCGACGCGGCAAGCGCCAGAACCGCGGTCAGCAGGAACGCACCAGCCATGACTCCCCGCATCCCTTCAATCCCTCCAGGCCTGGGGAACCAGAGCCCGGTCGGCCTCTTCCTCGAGGTCCCGGAGCTCGCCCTCGAGCTCGACCCGCTTCTGCTCCAACCCGGCCACGCGGCTCTCCCGGGTGAAGTGGTTCTCCTCGATGTACCGCTCGAGCTGCGCGAGGTCGCCGCGGGCGCGCTGGAACTGCTGGCGCCACTGGGTTTCGCTGCGTCCGGCGCGGACCCGATCATTGAGCACCACGGCGATCAGATTCGCAGCGGGGTCGATCTGGAAGGTGAAGTTGTTGAAGAAGGCACCCCCCAGCAGACCCACCTCCATGGTCGAGCTGACCGACGCCCGAACCTGCTCCAGCCGCGCTTCACCGGCCTGAACTGAATCCAGCGTGATGACCGGCTTGGCGATGACCCCGTTGGCGGTCGAATAACGACGGTACGGCGTCTCCGGTCCGATCTGGATCCCCAGCCGATCCGCCAGCACTGCGGGGATCGAGACGTCGCTGGCGCCGGTGTCGACGAGGAAGGGGGCGCTGACCCGGTCGTTCAAGGTGACGTTGACGACCATCACGTCGCCCCGCTTCTCGAAGGGAATCCGCAGCATCTCTCCAGAACGGGGCTTCCGGCCGCTCCGGCGGACGGTTGTGGAATCGCTGGCCGCGGGGGTCGAGTAGGTCTGGAGACGGTCGGACCTGGGAGCCATCGCGCGCTCCTCGGCCGCGGCGCGATGGGCCACCGGAACCTGGGCGAGGTCCTGGGTGAAATGCACCCGGCCCTCGGCATCGGTCCAGCGATAGATCTCGGCGGAGAACGGAACGGGAAGGATCAGCAGGAGTACGAATCCGAGTCCGAGGGCTGTTCGCATGGGGGCTCCTGTTCGTCTGCATCGGATGCCGGGCTCGGACTCTTGACTCCTCGCTCCATCTGTTCCAAATGGAACACAGCGAAATTACACTGGAAATCCAGAGAGTTCCGGAGACGGAGCGGGAGGAGGCGTACGATTCGGAACACCACTCGGAGCAAATCTCCCCAAGGGGGAAAGCTTCTCTAGCCAAAACCTTCGACAAAACGGGGACTTACGGCCACACCGCCCAAAACCCGAGTCTGGCATGGGACTTGCGATGCCGAGGCTCGATGAACGATCTCACACCCCACGACCGACCCGAGGAGCAGGCCACCATCCTGGTGGTGGATGACGAGAGGGGGCCGCGCGAGTCGCTCCGGATGATTCTCCGGCCCACCTACGAGGTCCTCTGTGCTCGAGACGGCCTCGAGGCCCTCGAGATCCTGCGCACCCACGCCATCGATCTCGTCACCCTCGACCTGAACATGCCAGGGATCCAGGGTGAGGAGATGATGCGAACGATTCGGCGCGAGTTCCCCGGCGTCGAGCTGATCGTGATCACCGGCTACGGCACCCTGGAGAACGCCGCCGAAGCCGTGCGCTATGGCGTGAGCGACTACCTGCAGAAGCCCTTTGACGTGGTGCAGGTGAGCGCGTCGGTGTTTCGCGCACTGTCCCGGCGGCGCGGCCGCGCCCGGCTGGTGGGCTTCCTCGAGACTCTGGGTGCGGTCGTCGGCCTCGACAGCCAGGTGGCCGAGATTCTCGACCACGTGGAACGCGATCCGCGGGTGAACCGCCGCGTGGCCGAGCTCGTCACGGCGACGGGACGGAGCACGAAGATCCAGCAGCAAAAGACCGAACGCATCCGCACCATGGACTTTCTCGAAGTCCTGGCGGACACCGTGGAGAGCCAGTGCGAATTCATGCGGGGCCACGCCCGGCGAACCGCCTACTACGCAGGCCTGCTCGCCGATCGCCTGTGTCTCTCGACGAGGGATCGAGAGCAGATTCGCATTTCGGGATTCCTACACGATATCGGCAAGATCGGCGTCCCCAGCGACCTCTTGATGCGCCCCGCCAGGCTGAACGCGAAGGAGCGACGCCTGGTCGAGCGACATCCCGAGATCGGGGCGCGTCTGGTCGAGCCCCTCGGCATTGCCACCGAGATCTCCGCCGTGATCCGCCACCACCATGAGTGGTGGGACGGTCGGGGTTACCCTGACGGGCTCTACGGTGAGCAGATCCCCCTGGTCGCTCGCGTCGTCGCGATGGCCGACGCCTACGACGGCATGAGCAGCAGCCGACCCTACCGCCCGGCTCTTTCCCCGGAAGAGGTGCGAAGCGAGTTCAGACTGGGCGCCGGGTCCCAGTTCGATCCCACCCTGGTAAAGGAATTCCTCCCGGTTCTCGAGTCGGGCGACCCCGCCCTTCAGATCGTCGCGGATGCGGTCTCCGCGCCCGCGCTTCGAGGAATCCCGTTACCCGTCGGACCTGGCGGAGCAGCGGCCAGCCAGGGAGCGCATCGATGAGTGCGGCCGAGATTCAGCAACCCCTGCTCGGTTCCATCGCCGCCAGCACCGCCAAGGGAACGCGCCGGGAGCCGCGGCAGGACGTGGTGCGGCACGTAGAGTACTGCTCTTTCCCGCGCGCCAGATCGGACCAACGCCTGCGGGTGGGCTTCACCCGGGATATCTCCCCTTCGGGCATGTGCGTTCGCGTCGACACACCGGAGCGGGTGGGCTCTCTGCTGCGGGTCACGCTTCGCGAGGTGGACGGACAGCCCAGGCTCGAGAGCATCGCGCGGATCGCCTGGTCGAGCCCCACCATCGACGGAGCCCACTGGGTGGGCCTCTCCCTGCTGGAACCCGGGCGGCGTCAGCCCGTTCTGGTGCGCCGCGGGCCCCGAGCGATCGGCCGCCTGGAGGTCGCGTAGCCGCAGCGCCATCTCTGGCCTAGATTCGCTGCGATGTTCGGCATCGGCCTCCCCGAGCTCATGGTCATCCTGGTCGTCGCGCTGCTCGTCTTCGGCCCGACCAAGCTTCCCGAGCTCGCCCGCTCCCTGGGCCGCGGGCTGGCCGAGTTCCGCCGCGCCTCCTCCGACCTGCGGCAGAGCTTTACCGAGGCCACCGAGGAGCCCCGAATCGAAAGGACTCCGCCCAAGCCTCCCGGCGCTCCTCTCGAAGATGCGCCCGGCGAGCCAGAGGCGGATCAGCTCGAGGAGGTCGGAGGCCCTCCTCCAGCCGCCGGCACCCCCGAGGCGCCGCGGCCGGCCTCGTCGGCGGTCGGTGACGCAACGGACGCAGCGAAGCCGAGCAAAGCCCAGGAGGCCAGCACCGATCCCGGAGAGAAGCCCTCCGGTGGATGACACCCAGCTCCCGCTCACGAGCCACCTGGCCGAGCTCCGAAGCCGCATCTTCAAGATCCTGATCGCCTGGGCGATCGGCTTCGCCATCTGCTGGAACTTCGACGAGCTGATCTTCGGATGGCTGCTTCAGCCGGCCACCGAAGCTCTCGGAGCGGACGGGGGCACCCTCCAGGCCATCGCTCCGACGGAGATCTTCTTCACCTACCTGAAGTCCTCCCTGCTGGCCGGCTTCGCGCTGGCCCTTCCGGTGGTGTTCTGGCAGATCTGGGCCTTCGTGTCGCCGGGCCTCTACGCGAACGAGAAGAAGGTGGCGGTTCCCTTCGTGGTCGTCTCCACCGCGCTCTTCGCCGCCGGAGCCAGCTTCGGCTACTTCATGGTGTTTCCGCTGGTCTACAAGTTCTTCGCCAGCTTCAGCAGCGATTTCGTGACGTCGGCGTGGACGATGCGCGAGGTCTTCTCCCTGACCACGAGGCTGTTCGTCGCCTTCGGCGTCGGGTTCGAGCTCCCGGTGGTGGTGTTCTTCCTGTCCATGAGCGGGATCGTGGAACCGCGGCAGTTCATCTCCGGTCTCAAGTACGCGGTGCTTCTCGCCTTCGTGTTTGCCGCAATCCTGACTCCGCCAGATGTGGTGAGCCAGGTCTTGCTGGCTGGACCGCTGGTGGTGCTCTACCTGCTCGGCGTCGCGGTCGCCTACATCTTCAGCTTTCGCCAAAGAAAGACCTGACCGCTCCAGCGGGGACGTTCCTTGCGACAGGGTTAGAGCGGGATGTTGCCGTGCTTCTTGGGCGGATTGGTGTCTCGCTTGGTGGCGAGCATCTCCAGGGCCTCGATGATCTTGGGCCGGGTCTCCTCCGGCTTGATCACCTCGTCGATGTAGCCGAGCTCGGCGGCCTTGAAGGGATTCGCGAACTTCTCCCGGTAGTCGTCAACGAGCTGCTCCTTGCGGGATACCGGGTCATCGGCCTCGGCCAGCTCCTTGCGGAAGACGATGTTCACGGCGCCTTCGGGGCCCATCACCGCGAACTCGGAGGTGGGGTAGGCGAAGTTCACGTCCGCGCGGATGTGCTTGCTGCTCATGACCACATAGGCCCCGCCGTATGCCTTCCGCGTCACGATCGTGATCTTGGGCACGGTGGCCTCGCAATAGGCGAAGAGGAGCTTGGACCCGTGGGTGATGATGCCGTAGTGCTCCTGGTCCACGCCCGGCAGGAAGCCTGGCACGTCGACGAAGGTCACGATCGGGATGTTGAACGCATCGCAGAAGCGCACGAAGCGGCCCGCCTTCTTGGAGGAATCGATGTCGAGAACCCCGGCCAGATATGCCGGCTGGTTCGCCACGATTCCCACCGAGCGGCCCCCGAAGCGGGCGAAACCGCAGACGATGTTCCTCGCCCACAGGGCGTGGATCTCGAGAAACTTCCCGTCGTCGACGACCAGCCCGATCAGGTCCTTGATGTCGTAGGACTTGCTCGGATCGTCGGGAACCAAGTCGCGGAGTCGCGAATCCATCCGCCGTGGATCGTCCCCCGTCGGAACGAAGGGCGGATCCTCGAGGTTGTTCTGGGGAATGAACGACAGGAGGTCGATGATGTATCGAATCGCCTCCTCCTCGCTGGCGGCGGCCAGGACCGCGACTCCACTCTTCGAGGCGTGGGTGAGCGCGCCGCCCAGGGCCTCGGGAGTGACCTCTTCGTGGGTGACGGTCTTCACCACGTCCGGTCCCGTGATGAACATGTTGCTGGTCTTCGTCACCATGACGATGAAGTCGGTCATGGCCGGGGAGTAGACCGCGCCACCGGCGCAGGGGCCCATCACCGCCGAAATCTGCGGAATGACTCCGGAACTCATCACGTTGCGCAGGAAGACTTCACCGTAGCCACCCAGAGAGACGACGCCCTCCTGGATCCGTGCACCGGCTCCGTCGTTCAGCCCGACGAAGGGCGCGCCGACCTTGGCGGCGAGATCCATCACCTTGCAGACCTTCTCGGCGAAGGCTCCGGAGAGGCTGCCACCGAAGACGGTGAAGTCCTGCGCGAACAGAAAGACCAGACGCCCGTTGATCTTGCCGTGACCGGTCACGACTCCGTCGCCGGGGATCTTGGTCGTCTCGATGCCGAAGTCCGTGCAGCGGTGGGTCACGAACTTGTCCATCTCGACAAAGCTTCCCGGGTCGAGGAGCATCTCGACGCGCTCTCGGGCGGTCAGCCGGCCGCTCTGGTGCTGGCGCGCGATCCGGGCCTCGCCGCCGGCCAGCTCGGCCTCTCTGTTCAACTCCTCTAGCTTCTTGATCTTCGCATCGATCGACATGTGTGGGAGAATCCGCCGCCTGCGACCTTTCTCAGAGACCGGTGATCTCGGCGATCGTCTGCTCGAGCCTTTTCGCGCAGTGCGCTCTCGCGGGCTCGGGTGCCCCTGCAGAATGGTGAAAAGGGAAAGGCGCGATTTTATCAGATCGCTGGATCCCTGCCGAGATCGGCGGCCGCCGGAGCGAGCTGGTGAGAAATGCAGGCGAGTCCGGTTAGCCCTGATGGCCGAGCTGCCTGGAGAGCTCGTCGGCTGCCGAGAGCAGGGGCGGGACGATCTGATCCAGCAAGGTGTCCCGGCCCAGGCGGAAGGCGGGGCCGGAGACGGAGACCGCTGCGACCAGCCGTCCGCTGGCGGCGAAGACGGGAGCGGCCGCACAGCAGAGCCCGGCCTCGGATTCCTCCAGATCCAGGGCGAAGCCCTGGCCTCCCACGCCGCGCAGGTGCTCGAAGAACTTGTCGCGATCCGTGATGGTCGCCTCGGTCCGGGCTTGGAGCGTCCCGTTGGCGACACAGAGCCGATCGAAGTTCTCCCGGAGGAGCCGCTCCCCGCAGCCCAGGAGCACCTTCCCGAGTGCCGTGCAGTGGACCGGAAGGCGACGCCCGATCCGCAGGCCCGTCAGCACCAGTTGATCCGGCTGCTCCCCGTCGAGGTGCGCCACCTCGAAATCCTGAAGTGTACCGAGATGGGCGGTCTCGCCGGTGACCCGCGCGAGATCCTCGAGGATGCCCCGGGCGTGACGCAGCAGCCCCCCGCTGCGCCCGTAGGTGTATCCGAGCTCGAGACAGCGCACACCCAGCTGGTAGCGGTCGCTGTCCGCGCACTGCTCGACATATCCCTTGTCTTCGAGGGTAGCGAGCAGGCGAAAAACATTGTTCTTGTGGAGGCCCAGGCGACGGGAGAGCTCGGTCACCCCGAGCTCCTCCTTGTCGCGAAAGGCTTCCAGAACGCGGAGGGCGTTCGTCACCGTCTGGATGACGTAATCGCTCTTTGACCTTCTCATAGATGGGGGGATTCCTCGCACCGCGCGGTCCGGAGGACCGCCGGCGCGCCGCAGTCAAGAACGGTTCTTTACCTTTTCCCAATCGGCAAGGAACTGCTCGAGGCCAATGTCGGTGAGCGGATGGCGCGCGAGCTGCGAGATGACCTTGGGGGGCATCGTGGCGACGTGAGCCCCGAGCAGGCCCGCCTGCACCACGTGCACCGGGTGCCGGATGCTCGCGACCAGAACCTGTGTCTCGAAATCGTAGTTCCGATAGATGGTGCAGATCTGCTCGATCAGCTCCATGCCGTCGGTCGAAATGTCGTCGAGACGCCCGACGAAGGGCGAGGCGTAGGTCGCACCGGCCTTCGCGGCCATCAGCGCCTGAGCCGCCTGAAAGATCAGCGTGCAATTGGTCGGAATTCCCTGCCCCGAGAGGGTGCGAATCGCCTTCATCCCCGGGAGCGTCATCGGGATCTTGATGACGATGTTGTCGGCGATCTTTCGGAGCTCGAGACCTTCGCGCACCATGCCCTCGGCATCGAGCGCGGTCACCTCCGCGCTCACCGGACCCTCGACGATCTTGGTGATCTCGCGGAGGATCTCCCGAGGATCTCCCTCTTCCCTGGAGAGAAGTGTGGGGTTGGTAGTGACTCCGTCGAGAAGGCCGAGATCGGCAGCTTCGCGGATGTCGCTGACGCTAGCGGTGTCGATGAAAAATTTCATGCCGAGTCCCGGGCCTTTATGTCCCGAATCTCGCACCGCTCGCACCGGTTTGGGGGGAGGGCGCAGCGATCCGTGCTCTTGCATGGTGGATCGAGAGACTTCAACCCCGGATTTCTACCCCAGTCTCCACGCAAGTGTCAAGCAAACTACACGCAAATCGCTCTACTCAGCTGTGTGTCGAAGCAGGGCTCGCGCCCCGCGATCATGGTTGCGATCCGGTACCCGCGGGATCGGCGCGGCGCTCACCCTCGGTGGCGAGGAGCTCGAGGATCAGCAGCGCCACACCGACGACGATGAAGCTGTCGGCCAGATTGAAGTCCGGCCACGAGTACCCCCCCCACAGCCGAAAGTGAAGGAAGTCGATGACTTCTCCGACGCGAATGCGATCGATCAGGTTGCCGGCCGCTCCCCCGAGGACGAGTCCGAGGGCCAGGGCGGGGAACCGATCCCCCGGGGCGAGACGCCGATAGAACGAGAGGATCATGAGCATCGCGACCCCGGTGATCCCGATGAAGAAGATGCTCCGGTAGGGCTCGGGGCTGCTCGCGAACAGCCCGAAGGCAGATCCGGGATTGCGAACGTGAGTCAGGTAGAAGAAACCTTCGATGACCGGCGCCCGGTCCGCGAAGGTCAGCGACTGGACCACGGCGAGCTTGGTGAGCTGATCGAGGGGCACCGTGACTGCCAGCGCGCCCAGAAAGACTTTCAATTTCGGTGTCATCCGGGCGCCGAAGCTATCACCGAAGCTCCCATGCGTCGAGATGTCCATCGTCCCACGCGGCCGGCGAGAGGCGGCGCGCCTGCTCGAGAAGCGGGAGTGCGCTGTTGACGCGACCCGAGGCGTAGAGGGCCGATCCCCGAATTCCGACCAGATCGGCCTCCAGGCCTGGGGATCGCCAATCCGAATGCGCGAGCAGACCCTCGGCCTTGTCCAAGAACGCCAGGGCGCGCTTCGGATCCTCTCCGTCGACATGGTGGCGGGCCAGAGCCAGATAGGCGAAGGGGTTGTTCGGATCGACCTGGAGTGCCCGCTCGTAGAGGGCCAGCGCCTGGGCCGGCCGCAAAGCCTGATCTTCGTCCAATCCCCCCAAGACCAGCCGCATGGATGCCCGTCTCGCCGGATCTCCCTGATCGGCGACGTCGGTCAAGCTGAAGGGGGGGGCTCCCGCGGGGCCGGGCCTGCCTCCGAGGGAGAAGCTGCATCCCCCGAGGAGCAGGCCGAGCACGACGATTCCCCTCCACCGATTCGTCACAGACGATTCAGCCAGTCTTCGAAGAGGCGCTCCAGAAAGGTCGGCCCACGTCCGCCCGGCCGACCGCGCTCGCCACCTTTCGAAGCCCACTCCGGGCAGGTCGCCGCCGGTTCGGTGCCGCGCAGGAAGTACTCCGGAGCCCGCCGCGGGCAGCCCGCCAGTGCCAGAGCGCCGGAGACGGGATCGATCTCCACCTCGACCACCTCCACAGGGGGAATGAAGGTACCGCGAACATGCCCTCCGGTGGCCTCCCGGACAAAGCGGGTCCACACGGGGAGAGCGACCTGGCTGGAGGGTAGGCCGAGGCTGCGGGGCTCGTCGAATCCGATCCACACGACCACCACCAGCTCCGGCAAGAAGCCGACGAACCAGGCGTCCCGTTCCTCGTCGCTGGTCCCTGTCTTGCCGGCGATGGGGCCCCGGATGCCCCCCGCCCGAACACCCCGGCCGGTGCCTCGATCGATCACGCCCTCCAGGAGCGATGTGGCGAGATAGGCCGTGCCCGCGTCGAGGACCCGCTCGAATCCGATCGGTTGGCGTTCCACGGCTTTCCCGGAGCTATCCACCACATCTTCGAAGGTGCGGATCTCCGGCCGGATTCCCCCATTGGCGATCGTCGCATAGGCGCGGGCGAGCTCCAGCGGAGAGAGGTCGGCGGTGCCGATGGCAAGACTCGGAACCCGAGGCAGAGGGCTCTCGATTCCGAGCCGTTCGGCTACCTCCGCCACGCGGGGGATGCCGACCTGCTGGCCGAGGCGAGCGGTGGCGACGTTCAGGGATCGCTCCAGCGCGTCGCGAGCCCGGACCTGGCCGTGAAACTTCTTGTCGTAGTTCTCCGGTCGCCAGACACCGGTCGCCGTGGTGACCTCGAGGGGACCGTCGTCGAGCATACTGCCGAGGGTGATCCGCGGTCCGCCCGACACCGGCTCCAGGGCGGCGATGTAGACGAAGGGCTTGAAGACGCTCCCGGCGGGACGCCGCGCCTGGGTGCAGCGATCGAACTGGCTGGCGGCGTAGTTGCGGCCACCGACCAGAGCGAGCACCTCTCCAGTCTGAGGCCGTAGCGCCACCAGACATCCCTCCAGAGGCAGCCCATCTCCGGAGGCGAGAGCGGGATAGCGCTTCTCCAGCGCAGCCAGCTCCTCGCCCAGGGAGAGCGCCGCGAGTCGCTGGAGACGGAGATCCAGAGTCGCGTAGATGCGAAGTCCCTGGCTGGTGAGGGTTTCCAGACTGTAGAAACCGGGGAGCTGCCTGCGCAGCGCGTCCAGGAAGAAGCGCGCATCCCTGGGCTCCGGTGTGACCTTCGCGACGCGGACCGGCTCGGCACTCGCCTCCTCCAGCTGCTCCTGTGTGATGCGTCCCTGCTCGTGCATGAGTCGCAGCACCAGGTCCCGTCGATCGGTGGCGCGCTCCGCCTCTCGGTGGGGCGAGAAACCGTTCGGACTCTGGATGATGGCGGCGAGCAGGGCCGACTCGGAAAGGCTGAGACGGTGTGCCGCCTTGCCAAAGTAGAACCAGGAGGCCTCTCCCACGCCGTGGATCGCCGTGGAGCCGCGCTGGCCGAGATAGATCTCGTTGAGGTAGCTCTCGAGGATCGCGTCCTTCCCATAGCGGGCCTCCACGATCAGCGCCATCGCGGCTTCCTGGAGCTTGCGCTTGAGACTGCGTTCCGGGGTCAGGAAGAAGTTCTTGACCAGCTGCTGGGTCAGTGTGCTGCCGCCCTGGCGAACGCGACCGGAGCGGAGATTGACCCACAGGGCCCCGACGATGCGTCGGAAGTCGATCCCGCTGTGTTCGAGGAATCGCTGATCCTCGACGGCGAGGATCGCATCGACCAGGTGAAGGGGGACGCCCTCCACGCGAACCAGCTCCCGCTGCTCGTGATCGGGTCCGTAGTAGGAACCTACCAGCTCCGGCTCCAGCAGCAGAGCACCGAGCTCGCGGCCGGTCTGGGCGTCGCGGAGTTCCTCGATGGTCGTCCCGCTGAGCCGGAGGACGATGTCGCGGGAAGGCTCGGCGCGGTTCGGGTGATCGAAGGGGCGGCGGTGGAGCCGGACCCGCCGACTCTCCCAGCTGAAGTGGCCGACGGGCGGGGCATCGCCTGGCTCGATCTCCCGATAGCCGAGGCGCGCCAGGGTGGCGGGCAGCTCGATGCGCTTCCAGTCGAGCCCTGGATAGAGAATGGTTGGCGCCGACATCACCCGGGAGGGAACCCGAAACAGCCGGCCCTCGAAGCGCGCCCGGACGATCCGATCGAGGTGGATCGCATAGCGCGCGGCGAAGAAGCCGGCGAAGAAGCCGGCGCAGACCAGGACGAGTGCGCTGACGCGAAGGACCCGCCGCCAGCGAGCCCGCCGCTCCTCGAACGCTCGACGCCGGGCTCCGCCCTTGCCGGTCTTGCCTCTGGTTCGTTTTCCGGCGGCCAATCCGATCCCCCCGGCCAAGCCCGCACCCCTCGCCCGCCCGCGGCTGCGGCCGCCGAGCTCAGCGACGTGGTGAGAAGTGCAGGCTACAGGCTGGCATACCGTCCGCAGCTTGCAAATTTCCGTTTTCTTTCCGAGAGTTGCCCCATGGGGCGAACTCGGAAAGCTTGGGGTGAACGCTTCGGCGAGGCAACGGATCCGGCCGTCGAGCGCTTCAGTGCGTCGGTCTCTTTCGACAAGGCGCTGGCCCGCTACGACATCCGCGGCTCCATCGCCCACGCGCGGATGCTCGGGAGCGTCGGGCTGCTCGCGGCGGCGGATGTCGAAGCCCTGGTCGAGGGTCTGGAGTCGCTGGGCGCGGAGATAGAGGCCGGGACCTTCCATTTCGATCCCGCGTTGGAAGACATCCACATGAACATCGAGGCGCGGCTCCACGAGCGAGTGGGAAGCGTGGCCGGACGGCTCCACACCGGGCGCAGTCGCAACGATCAGGTGGCCACGGACCTGGCCCTCTATCTGCGAGACACCTGCGACGCAGTCCAGCGCGGGCTCCTAGCGCTGCAGGGCGTCCTCGTCGCCCGCGCTCGGGAGCACCTGGACACCGTGCTTCCCGGCTACACCCATCTGCAGCGAGCCCAGCCGGTGCGACTGGCCCACCATTGGCTCGCGTTCGTGGCGATGCACTCCCGAGACCACGAGCGCTTCGGGGAGCTCCACGCGCGGCTCTCCAGGGCCTCCCCCCTCGGCGCCGGGGCCCTGGCAGGCTCGACCCTTCCGCTGGACCGGGAGCACACCGCGGCGGCGCTGGGCTTCGAGGCTCCCGCAGCGAACAGTATGGACGCGGTGGCGTCTCGAGATTGCGCCCTCGAGTTCCTGGCTGCCGCCGCCATCTGCATGGTGCATCTCTCGCGTCTGGCCGAGGAGCTGGTGCTCTGGTCGAGCGCGGAGTTCGGCTTCATCGAGCTGGCAGATGCCTACTCCACCGGCTCGAGCCTCATGCCCCAGAAGAAGAACCCGGATGTCGCGGAGCTGGTGCGGGGAAAGAGCGGGCGGGCAATTGGAAACCTGGTCTCCCTGTTGACGGTGATGAAGGGGCTTCCCCTCACCTACAACCGGGATCTCCAGGAGGACAAGGAGCCCATCTTCGACACCGCAGCGACGCTGCGGGACTGCCTCGAGATGAGCGCAGGAGCGCTGGCGACCCTTCGCGTAGATGTGGAAAGGATGGCCTCCGCAGCCGAAGATCCAATGCTGCTGGCGACCGATCTCGCCGAGGCGCTGGTCCGGGCGAATCTGCCCTTCAGGGAGGCCCATCAGACGGTGGGACGCATCGTCCGGCACTGCCTTGCGAAAGATCTCGACCTACGCTCCCTCTCGCGCGAAGATCTTCAAGAGTTCCACCCGGCCTTTACAGCGGGTGCGGGGGAGCTGCTGAGTCTGGACCGGGCCCTCGAGGAGCGCGCGCACGTCGGGGGAACGGCCCGGGAGCGGGTGATCGAGGCGCTCGACGCAGCGGAGGCGCGGATCGAACAGGAGACCGGAGAGTTGGACGCCAGGGGAGAGAATCGATGAGGATCTGCGCCGTGTTTGCCGCCATTTGGATGCTGATGATCGGCCTCCCGGCGTGTGGGAAGTACGGCCCTCCGGTAAGGACGGTCGTCCCGAAGGAGTCCCGCTCGGGGCCCCAGGCGACCGAGCCCGAGCCGCAGGTGCAGGAAGAGAAGATCTTGGAGCCCGTCGAGTTCGACGACGCCCAGGATGACGAGGAGCTGATTCCGTGACCCGGGAGCTCGAGTTCACCAAGATGCACGGCGCCGGAAACGACTTCGTCGTGCTCGACGGGATCGCCCAGGAGCTCCCGCCCCTCGAGCCACTGGCGCGCCGTCTCGCCGATCGCCACTTCGGGGTGGGCTTCGATCAGATGTTGGTGGTGCGCCGCTCCAAGGCCGCGGATTTCCGCATGGAGATCTACAACGCCGACGGCTCCCAGGTGGAGATGTGTGCGAACGGAATCCGCGCCTTCTACAAGTTCCTGCGGGATCAGGGCTACACCGGCTCGGATTCCATCCGAGTGGAAACGCTCGGTGGCGTCGTGGTTCCTCGTTGGGCCGGCGAGGGGATGGTGACGGTGGAGATGGGCATGCCGGTGCTCGCACCGGCGAAGATTCCCACCCTCCTCGCCGATGGAGACGGCCCGGTGCTCGACGCCCGGCTGGAGGTCGGCGGCGGAACCCTGCAGGTCAGCTCCGTCTCGATGGGAAATCCCCACGTCGTAATCTACGTGGACGACGTCGATGACGCGCCAGTCGGGGAGCTGGGGCCAGTGGTCGAGAATCATCCCGCCTTTCCGAATCGCGTCAACGTAGAATTCGCCGAGCTGGTGAGCCGCGATCGGGTGCGTCAGCGCACCTGGGAGCGGGGAACCGGCGAGACGCTCGCCTGCGGAAGCGGAGCCTGTGCAGTAGTGGTCGTGTCGATTCTTCGCGGAGTGGTGGACCGCAGCGTCACCGTGGCGCTTCGCGGCGGTGAACTGTCGATACAATGGGAGGGCGTCGGCGCCGGCGTCTCGATGACGGGCCCCGCCGCGAACGTCTTCACCGGTCGGATCGAGATCTAGAGGAGGTAGCCGTGTTCGAAGGAGTCCTGACAGCCCTGGTTACACCGTTTCGTGACGGCGCTCTCGATGAGCGCGCGCTCCACGAGTTGGTCGAGATTCAGATCGCCGCCGGGGTCGATGGTCTGGTGCCCTGCGGCTCCACCGGCGAGGCGGCCACCCTCTCCCACGGCGAGCACCGTCGCGTGATCGAGGTGGTCGTGGCTGCGACGCGCGGGCGGGTGGCCGTGGTGGCGGGAACCGGCTCGAACTCGACCCGGGAGGCGATCGAGCTGACCCAGCACGCCAAGGAGGCGGGCGCCGACGGGGCGCTGCTGATCTCGCCCTACTACAACAAGCCCACCGCCGACGGAATCGTCGAGCACTACGCCGCGGTCGGCCGCGAGGCCTCCCTTCCGCTGGTGGCCTACAACATCCCTGGACGCACGGCCTCCAACATCCTCCCCGAGACGATGGCTCGGCTGGCGGAGATCGAGCAGGTGGTCGGTGTGAAAGAGGCCTGCGGGGACCTCCACCAGATGGCGCAGACCAGGGCCGCCACCCCGGCGGACTTCGCGCTGCTCGCCGGTGACGACTGGGCCACGCTGCCGGTGCTCGCGATCGGGGGCCAGGGAGTGATCTCTACCTGCTCGAACCTGGTTCCGGCGGACATGGTCGAGCTGGTGCGCGCCTTCCGGGCCGGCGACCTGGCCCGGGCTCAGGAGACCTACTATCGCCTGCTCCCGCTGATGGATCTGCTCTTCTGCGAGACGAATCCGATCCCGATCAAGGCTGCCATCGCGCTGCGCGGCGCGATCCTCGACGACGTCCGCCTGCCGCTGACGCCGATCACCGCAACGAACCGGGAGCGCCTCCAGGTGGCGCTCAAGGAATTCGGCCTCCTGTGAGCGAACCGCGTGTTCTCGTCGTCGGCGCCCTCGGACGGATGGGAGAGCGGGTACGCTCCGTCCTGGCAGAGGAGAAGGCGCTGCGGTTGGGAGCTGCCCTCGAGGCGCCGAGCCATCCCGGCCTGGGGAGTGCTCTGGAAGAGGGTGTCCGGGTCAGTGACGACACGAAAGCCTGTCTCGCCAGCTGCGAGGTGGCGATCGTCTTCGCCATCCCCGACGCCACCCTGTCCTTCCTGCGCGAGGCGGCGGATGCGGCGATTCCCTGCGTGGTCGGCACGACGGGGTTCAACGCCGAGCAGCGAGCCGAGATCCATCAGCTGGCGGGGAAGACCCCGATCCTGCTCGCCGCCAACTTCTCGGTGGCGGTGAACGTGCTCTTCCACGTGGCACGCGAGACCTCGCGGCTGCTGGGACCGGACTACGACGCGGAGATCTTCGAGCTCCACCACACCGCGAAGATCGACGCTCCGAGTGGAACCGCGCTCCACCTCGGCCGCGCCGTCGCCGAGGGGCGAGGCCAGTCGCCGGAGAAGCACCTGGTCTTGGGGCGCAGAGGGGAGACCGGAGCCCGGCCCGCGGGCGACATCGGCATCCAGGCCCTGCGGGGCGGCGACAACCCCGGTGAGCACACCGTGATGTTCATCGGCAAGGGCGAGCGCCTGGAGCTGATCCACCGCTCGGCGACGCGCGATCATTTCGCCCGGGGAGCTGTCCGCGCAGCCGTCTGGATCCTGGAGCGCGAGCCCGGTTTCTACGACATGGAGCAGGTCCTCGGCCTGTCCGCCGGCGGCGACCGTGGCTCGAACGCCTAGCCCGCTTTTCTCACCGGGCGCTGAGCTCGGGCTCCGAGAGTGACGCAGATTCGCGGCCCTCGGACGGGAGGAGGGTGAACCTGGAATTCCACTGGCAAGATCTCGTGGACATCGTTCTGGTCGCGGCGCTGCTGTGGGGCGCCTACGTGTGGCTGCGACGGACCCGGGCCCGCTGGGCGCTTCTGGGGATCGCCATCCTGGGTGGCTGCTTCCTGCTCGCCCGGCAGCTCAGCCTCACGCTCACGACCTGGATCCTCCAGGGCTCCGTCGTCGTCTTCGTGATCGTGCTGGTGGTCGTCTTCCAGGAGGATCTGCGTCGCCTGGTCGAGCTGATCGCCGTCCGCGGGCTGCGCAGGCGGGCACGGGCCCCGACACCGGAAGCCACCGACACCCTGATCCGCTGTATCGCCATGCTCGCGGCAGACCGAACCGGCGCCCTGATCGTGCTGCCCGGTCGCGAGCCATTGGACCGGCACGTCACCGGGGGCACACAGGTGGACGCGGAGCTGAGCGAGCCGTTGCTGCTCAGCATTCTCGACGATCACTCACCGGGCCACGACGGCGCGGTCATCGTCAGCGGAAATCGCGTCCACCGGTTTGGCGTCCATCTCCCGCTCTCGACGGATCACGCCCAGGTCGGACACGGTGGCACCCGTCACGCCGCAGCGCTGGGCCTGGCCGAGCGCACAGACGCCCTGTGCCTGGCTGTCTCCGAAGAGCGCGGTGTCACCTCCATCGCCACCGAAGGGGTGCTCCGCGGTCTCTACCGTCCCGAGGAGCTGGGAATCGAGATCCACCGCTTCGTCGAGCGGGTGACACCCGGAAGGCGACCGGCCCGGGTACAGCTTTCCGCCCTGCTTCGGCGCTGGCCCGAGGCGATCGGCGCCCTCGCCACCGCCGCACTGCTATGGCTGCTGGTGGTGCCGGGCTCGGGAGTGGTTCGGGCCGTCCGCAGTGTCCCCGTGGTGGTGGAGAACCTGCCCGAGGGCTTCACCCTCGAGGGCGTCGAGCCGGGGGAGGTGGAGGTCACGGTCTCCGGACCACGGAGGTCGCTGGTCCTCGGCGAGGCGAACGCCATCGAGGTTCGAGTCGACGCGCTGCTCGTGCAGCTGGGAAGACGAACCTTCCAGGTGACGCCGGACCTGGTGACCCATCCAGAGGGCTTCCAGGTGCACGACGTGAATCCCAATAGTGTCCGCATCTCCGTGGTGAAAGAAGACGGAGCCTGACCCGAGAATGGAGGCGACGACCGAGCACGGACTGGTGGCCCGCATCCTCACCGACGCAGACATGTCCGAGGGGGAGCTTCTTCCCTTCGCCCGCGGCGAGGTGGCCATCTACTCGGCGCGCTCGCCGGAGAAGGAAGGCAAGAACGAGGATGCGGCGGCGCTGATCCTGATCGACTCCGAGCAGGGCGTGTTTGCCGTGGCGGACGGCGTCGGTGGCCAGGCCGGAGGCGATAGCGCTGCGGAGATCGCATTGCGCCGTCTCGAAAGCGCAGTCGCAGCCGCGGATCTCTCTACGCGGACCCTGCGCGGGGCGATTCTCGACGGCGTGGAGGAGGGAAACGAAGCGGTGCGGGGCCTGGGGATCGGCGCGGCGACCACCTTGGTGGTAGCCGAGATCGCTGGGAGCACCCTCCGCCCCTACCACGTCGGGGACTCCGCCATGCTCGTGGTAGGGCAGCGCGGCAAGATCAAGCTGCAGACCGTTTCGCACTCCCCGGTGGGGTATGCGCTGGAGTCGGGCCTCCTCGCGGAAGAGGAGGCCCTGCATCACCACGAGCGGCACCTGA
This sequence comes from uncultured delta proteobacterium, assembly GCA_963766175.1. Classification (GTDB taxonomy): domain Bacteria; phylum Myxococcota_A; class UBA9160; order UBA9160; family UBA6930; genus CAVXZE01. The sequence goes on along the minus strand of CAVXZE010000031.1, from coordinate 54,229 downwards.
TCTCCAACATGGTGGGTTCGGCGGAGATGCGCATCGAGGTGGGGAGTCCGATCCGGCTCGCGCCCCGGGACACCGTGCTGCTGGCGACGGACGGGCTCCTCGACAACCTGAGCCTTCAGGAGATCGTGGACGGAATCCGGACCGGCCCGCTGGCGACGGTGGTCCGGAGTCTGGCGCGGACCTGCGGGCAGCGGATGCGCGAGCCCGAGGGCCCCCACCCCTCCAAGCCCGACGACGCCACCTTCCTGCTGTTTCGCCTCACCTAGGCGTGCCGACGAACCAGCCCGCGGCAGGCTCGCGGCGGCCGCACCAGGCGCAAAAACGCCAGAACTCCCGCGAGACGGGCCAGCGGCAGCGGGGGCAGCGGTCGTGGAGCTCGGGGTGCGACCAGACCCGCCGCGGCTTCTGCTTGCACACCGGGCAGTAGCGCATGAAGGGCTGCAGACGCCCCGGGCAGCCGCGGCGGCTGCAGTTGCGCTCGGCCTTGGCATCGGGTCGGATCGGACGTCCGTTGCCGGCGAGGCGGCCCGGATAGCACCAGGGACATGCGGTCCACTCGGGGCGAACGCCCCGCTCGCACTCGGGACAGACCAGCGGATACGCGCTGATGTGCCGGAAGGAATTGTCGACCGTGCCGCACCAGGGGCAGTGCTGCATCGACTCGGCGATGGGACCGTCACAGCGGAAGCAGCGGTAGCGCATCCCCAGCGCTCCGCCGTGGCGGCGCCTGAAGAGTTCGGACTGGATCGCCAGCGGGGAGGGGCGGGGCGCCAATTGGCGGCGCGGTGTGCGCGGGCGCGGCGCGCGGCGCCCGTCGAGTCGCTGAAAGACGGACTCGAGGGCCCGGTGAAAGGCGACCGCGTCGGTGTAGCGGCGCCGCGGATCGAAGCTGGCGGCCTTCTTGAGCACCGGCCACAGGGGCTCCGGCACCCGTTCCTGGAAGCGCCTGAACTCCGCGGGCGGCCAGGTGAAGGGCCAGCTGGGGAGAACACCAGTCAGAAGCTGGTAGGCGATCAGACCCAGAGAGAAGACGTCCGAGGTGAACTTGGGTCGGCCGTAGGCCTGCTCCGGAGCCATGTAGCCGAGCGTTCCCGCCTCGGTGTAGGTGGCGCTGGCCTGCTTGGCAAACCGCGACACCCCGAAATCACAGAGGGCGGCGCGACGGTCCGCAAAGATCAGGATGTTCTCGGGCTTGACGTCGCGGTGGAGGACCTTCTGGGCATGGGCGTAAGCCAGGCCCGCGGCCACATCCCGGACCACCCCCAGACCCACGCGGGCGGAGCGCCGGGCTCCCCGGTAGTCGGTGAGGTTCTTGTCGGCCAGGTCCGAGGCGATGACGAAGTAGCCGTCGATCCAGTCGGCATTCCGGACCGCCACGATATTGGGGTGGGAGAGCCGGCTGGCGATGCGGGCCTCGTGCTCGAGAGCCTCCCGGCCGTACTCCCGGAGCAGCTCCGGGAAGGCCACCTTGAGGGCCACGTAGCGCTTCTCGACGGTGTCCCGCGCTCGCCAGACCGCCGCGTAGGCACCCCTCCCGATTCGGCGATCGAGACGGTACTTCCCGAGCTTCGAGCCTTTGCGTAAGACGACACCGGCCATAGGGGGCACTCGAGTCTAACTCTTTCCGCGCACCGCGTGCACTGTATCGTGCAACGAATCGGGCCCCGCCGGCCGAGACCGGCGGGGCCCTCGAAGACCCGCGGAGCGGTGCCTCTAGATGTCGAAGTAGAGCTCGAATTCGTGGGGATGGGGGCGCACCCGGATCGGATTCACCTCGTTCTCCCGCTTGTATTCGATCCACCTCTCGATGGCGTCGCGGGTGAAGACGTCGCCCTTGAGGAGGAAGTCGTGGTCCAGGTGGAGCGCTGCGAGCGCTTCGTCCAGACTGCCCGGCAAGGTCGGAACACCGGCCGCCTCTTCCGGCGTGAGAGCGTAGATGTTCTTGTCCAGCGGCTCGCCGGGGTCGATCTTGTTCTCGATCCCGTCGATCCCCGCCATCAGCATCGCCGAGAAGGCGAGGTAGGGGTTGCAGGACGGGTCCGGGTAGCGGACCTCCACCCGCTTGGCCTTCGGGCTCGGCGAGTACATCGGTATGCGGCAGGCCGCCGAGCGGTTTCGGCTCGAGTACGCCAGGTTCACCGGCGCCTCGAAGTGTGGCACCAGCCGCTTATAGGAGTTCGTGGTCGGGTTCGTGAACGCGGCCAGAGCCTTCGAATGCTCGAGGATGCCGCCGATGTAGTAGAGGCCCAGCTCGGAGAAGCCCGCGTAGCCGTCGCCGGCCATCAGTGGCCTTCCGTCCTTCCAGATCGACTGGTGGGTGTGCATGCCCGAGCCGTTGTCCTCGAAGAGCGGCTTGGGCATGAAGGTCGCCGTCAGGCCGTGCTGGCGCGCCACCTGCGTCACGACGTACTTGTACTTGAGGAGCTGGTCGGCCATCCGGACGAGCGTCTCGAACTTCATGTCGATCTCGGCCTGTCCCCCCGTCGCCACCTCGTGGTGATGCGCCTCTATGGTGATGCCGAGCTTCTGCATCACCAGACACATCTCGGTGCGGACGTCCTGCAGAGAGTCGGTGGGCGGCACCGGAAAGTAACCCCCTCCGGTGCGGGGCTTGTAGGCCAGGTTGGCCCCGTCCTCGTCGCGGCCCGAGTTCCAGGAGCCCTCGACCGAATCGACCTCGTAGAAGCCGTGGTTGGTGCCGGTGCTGAAGCGCGCGTCGTTGAAGATGAAGAACTCGGCCTCGGGTCCGAAGTAGGCGGTGTCACCGATCCCCGACTGCATCAGGTAGTTCTCGGCCTTCCGTGCGATGAAGCGCGGATCGCGCGAGTAGGGCTCCTTGGTGATCGGATCGATGATGTTGCTGAGCAGCACCAGGGTCGGATGCTTGTAGAAGGGATCGATGAAGGCGGTCGTGGAATCCGGAACCATCAGCATGTCGCTCTCGTGGATCGACTGCCATCCGCGGATCGACGAGCCGTCGAAGCCGAGGCCATCCTCGAAGTGCTCCTCGGCGATCTCGTTGATCGGGAAGGAACAGTGCTGCCAGGTACCGGGCCAGTCGGTGAACCGGAGGTCCACCATCACGACGTTGTTCTTCTTTGCGTACTCGAGTACTTCTTTTCCATTCATCGGCTTCTTCCTCTGTGTATCGGATGGCGGCCAGGTCGCGTTCTCATACCGCGTCCGGACCGCGTTCGCCGGTGCGGATGCGCACGGCTTCGTCCAGCGGGAGGACGAAGATCTTTCCGTCGCCAATCCGCCCGGTGTTGGCCGCCGCGACGATCACTTCGACCACCTTCTCCACCATCTCCTCGCTCACGGTGATCTCGATCTTGATCTTGGGAAGGAAGTCGACCACGTACTCGGCACCCCGGTAGAGTTCGGTGTGTCCCTTCTGGCGCCCGAAGCCCTTCACCTCGGTCACCGTCATCCCGTGGATCCCGATCTCGCTGAGCGCCTCTTTGACCTCATCCAGCTTGAACGGCTTGATGATGGCCTCGACCTTACGCATGGCAGATCCCTTCCGTATTTTTCTCTTGGATCGCTGCATTCCCGCGGCAAGCAGGGTGGAGGCCCTGCCACGATCCGGTCCTGCAGCTCAAAGCAATGGACGTGCCAACGCCAGCCGGGCTCGAGGACGCCCAGATAGGCGGTTCCAGCCCGATCTGTGCGGATTCCTGCTCAGATCCAGGGCGCCGCCTGCCCAGGGATTGGGCAGGCGTTCTTCGAGCACTGCCCGCTCAGCCGCCAGACTCCTCCCGGCTCGATTCCGGAACTGGCACGTCTTCTGCAAAGTTCGCCGCCCATGCCCATCGATTCGAGAGAACGAACGGTTCCCGTCACCTGCGAGCCGTCGCTGGACCTGCTCTTCGACGGCTTCCTGCGCCAGGCAGCCACGCGAAGCGGGGGATCGGCCCCGAAGCTCCGGGACTGGATGAATCTGGCCGAGGCCTGGCGCATCAGCCACGCACTGCGCGAGTGCCGGGGCAATCGCACCGCCGCGGCCCGGCTCCTGGGCATCGGGCGCCGGACGCTCTACACGAAGATGGAGAAGCTCGAAATCGTCCCGAGCTTTTCGGCAGCGGCATCGATCCACGGCGCGGAAGCCCCGGAAGGCGCTAGCCCCTTCCCCTGAGCCAGCCTGCTTTTCTCAGGGAAGCGGTTCGCGAGCCTGCCCCGGAAGGACGCGAATCTCTGGCTTGTTCCCGTCGGAGGCTTCCGCGGCCAGGGGGAGCGGACCGTGGAGGCGCTCTGCGGTCTCCTCCTGGTGTCTACGCCACTCCTGGAAACGCAGCTTGGCGGTCTCGTAATCCTCTTCGTTGTCGATATCGACGGCACAGCCGCCGACCTCTGTGGTAACGAAGCGGAAGCGCGTTCGAAGCAGGCCCCCCAATGCCCTTTCGACCTTGGGGAGGTCTATCCAGCGACGCAGCCAGTCGGCAAGCCGCAGCCACCCCCGCCGGTCCGCGACCGCGGCGGCGTGGATGATGGCGTAGTAGTAGACCAGTCGCGGACCTCCGCCTTTGCTCCAGAAGATCCGCCAGGCCAGGGAGATGATGTTCCCGATCTGCTTCTGGTAGCGGTGCTCGTACATCTCCTCCACATAGTGCCGATGGCCCAGCAGGGCGGGCTTGACCAGGTGGAGATTGCTCTGACGAAAGCGGCCCTCGCGCAGATTGAAGTAGGCCATCTCGATTCCCGGCGCGCCGTCCTCGGTATGATAGAAGGGCCGCATGGCAGCCTCGGTCACGAGCCCGACGGCGTAGTCGCAGTCGAGCGCTGCACCGCGCCGGGTGAACTCGGAGATCTCCTGGGGCGTGGCGAAGGGGAGGTCGGCCGAGAGGAACAGGACCGGGCGCTCGGCCTCTTCGGGGCTGGGATCCCGTCCCTCGGGGCCTGCCGCCGGCAGCAGGCGCCGATAGGTCTGCCAGCAATTCTCGTAGAGATTCCGGAACTGCGGGACGATGGTGACGGGCACGCGCAGCTCGGCGCAAAGCGAGGGATCGGTGAGGACCTTCTCGAGACGCGGCGCGTTCCCGACGACCCAGATCTCGGAAATCTCTGGCACCCGCTGCAGGATCGACACGACCAACGAAACCAAAGGCCGACCGCCGATCTCGAGGTAGACCTTGCTCTGGCCGCAGATGTCCTTCGCAGCACGTCCATCACCCGCCGCAATCACAGCCGGAACCTGCACGGCGCTACTCGAGCTCGTCATCACGGGTAGAGATCATCACCTCGGAGAACACCGCCCTGACTCGATTCCTCCTCACACGCCCCGCCCGGTCAATTTATCCCGAGCCGGGGCCCGAGCCCACACCCATCCCCAGCTGGCCGCTGCTGCGCTGCGATCGGCCACGCGCAAGAGACACCCCATGCGGGTGTTTTTCCTCACGATCAGGCTCGACTTGGGAGTTCGCGACTGGCGACGTTCCGGCCCCTAAAGAGCGGCCGTCGGTGCTGGAGCTTCGCCGCGCGGGAAAGCTGGTGGAGCCGAGCGGGATCGAACCGCCAACCTCCGCGTTGCGAACGCGGCGCTCTCCCAATTGAGCTACGGCCCCGGAGACGCAAAACGGTAGGGCCAGGCCCCTGGACAGTCAACCTGGTTCAGTGGCAGGCTCTCGGTATGACGATCGAAGTACGCCAAATCCTGGTGGCTGTGGACTTCTCGGAGCACGCGAAGCCCATCCTCGAGTGGGGCACCCATCTGGCAGAGGAGCATGGAAGCAGGTTGATCCTGCTCCACGCCTACCATCTTCCCGTCGAGTTCCAACAGCTCGAGGGGGCATACCTGCCCCAGGAATTCTGGGCCAACGTCAAGCTGGAGGCCGAGCAGCAGCTCGCCAAGTACTCCGAGGAGATCTCCCGGAAGGGCATCGAGGTGGAGACAGTGGTTCGCGAGGGCTATCCCGCGACGGTGATCGAGGAGGAAGCGGCGCGCCAGAACGTCGACCTCATCGTCATCGGCACGCGCGGCCTCTCCGGCATCAAGCACCTGCTGCTCGGCAGCATCGCGGAGCGCGTGGTGCAGAAGGCCCCCTGCCCGGTCCTCACCGTCAAGCTGCCCGACTCCGAGGAGAGCTAGCCCGGCTCTTTCACCGACTCGCCTCGCCGAGCTTTCCGGCGGGATGACGCGCGTTGTAGTCGGCGCGGGTGAGGCCGTGTTCCGACTCGAGGGCCGCCGAGAGGGCCGCCACCACCAGGATCTCGGCCGCCACGCTGGCGCGGGGCGCGAATCCCAAGCCCCCTCCCTCCTGCGCCACGCCCGCATCCAGAACGACGTCTGCGCTCTGGGCCAGACGGGATCGAGGCGCACCGGTCACCGCGATCAGCTTTGCCCCGAGTCCGCGCGCGGCCTCCACAGCCCGGTGAAGCTCTTCGGTCTCTCCGCTGTTGCTGATGGCGATGAGCACGTCGCCGGAGACCAGCTGGCCGACGCTCCCGTGGATGGCCTCGGTGCCGTGAAGAAAGGTGGCCGGAGTTCCCGTCGAGGAGAGCAGCGAAGCCGCGTAGTGGGCCACGTGCTCGGGCTTGCCGACACCGGTCACGTGAACCCGGCCGCCTTCCGCCTCCGCAGCGCGGATCAGCGCGACCGCCTCGTCGAAGGCGGCCGGGTCGATCCGCCCGCGAAGCGCAGAGAGCTCCGCGAGGGCCACATCGTACGCGGCGATCGCCTCGCTCTCGGCCAGGGCCACCGGCTTCGCGGGGAGCGGCGCCAGGGAGATCGGCGCGCCGTCGTAGAGCTCGAGGACCCGGGCACGAGCCGCCTGGGGATCCTCGGGAAAGGCCCCGAGCTTCTCGACACAGGCCGTCCCGCAGGCGTTGGCGAGCTTGCCAGCGTCCGCCCAATCGAGGCCCAGCTCGAGAGCCGCCAGCAGGCCGCCCAGGAAGGCGTCGCCAGCGCCGGTGGTATCGATCACTTCCTTGGCTGGAAAGGCGGGGACGCGGAGGGCGACTCCTTCCGCCGCGATGGCGCAGCCGGCCTCGCCGTCCGTCACCAGGACGGCCTGGTTGCCGTAGCGCGCGCGCATGCCCTCCGCGATGGCCAGGGCGTCCCCGCCCGGCTCGGGAAGCAGCTCCCGCGCCGCAGCTTTCGCCGGCTTTAGAAGGGTGGCTCGGCGCAACACGGCATCCAGGGTCTCCTGGTCGCCGAGGCCCGGAACCGCATCCGAGGGAGGCACGTCGAGATCGACGACGCTGGGAACTCCGGCTTCCTCGGCAATCCGCAGCACCTCGAGGACCGCAGCCAACGGGAGCTGGGACACCTCCGTCGACACCCGGTGGGATCCGGTGATGAATTCGGTATGGCGGGTGCGAATCTGCTCCGAGGTGGTCTCGGAAGTCGCACCGGGAGCCATGTAGATCGCCCGACCCCCCTCGTCGTCCACGAAGATATGGGCGAAGGAGCTGGCCGAGCCGTCGAGAACCAGATCCCGCTCGATGCCCAGCTGGTCCATGGCCGCGCGCAGGAAGCGACCATCCTCGTCTTCGGCCTGCTTGCCGAACACCCCCGTGCGCAGGCCGAGAGCAGCCGCCCACCCCAGGTGATTCAAGACCACGCCACCGACGAAGGTCTGCTGGGGCTTGCCGTCCGGCATCGGCCGCAGAATTCCCTTCTCCTCCGCGCCCAGAACCCGGGGGATGCGGTGCAGCCGGTCCACGACCATGCTGCCGATTCCGGCGACGTCCCTGTCGCGATCTCCGCTCACCGTGTGACCCAGGTAGGAACCAGCAGCCGGCTCGCCATTCCTCGCACCTCCTCGAAGACCTCGTCGAAGCGCTCTGCATCGGGACGGGCGAGGGCGGGGGTACCGTCCGCCACCGCATCGCTCGCGATCACGCCGAGCCGAAGGAGCGCACGCTTCAGACACGCGATGGTTCGCTTGCCGCCCGCGGCGTGGGTCCCGACCGAGAACGCCTCGAGCACCTGCTGGACGCGATCCATCCGCTCCGCGTCACCGGCACGGCACAGCTGCCAGGCTCGGGCCCACTCGCGCGGGAGCGCGTTGGCGGGACCGGCGACCACACCAATGGGAAGTCCGCCGCGCAGCCGGCGGCGCTGCCAGTGCTCGGAGATCACGCCTCGCCAGCCCGGGCGGGGCCGGAAGATCTCGAAGATCAGCATCGCGTTGCCCACGTAGATGCCGAACTCCCCTCGCTCCCGGAAGCTGGCCGCCGCCCTGGTGTAGTTCCCGAGCACCTTGCGCGATGCGCTCACCTTGATGCCGCGCACGAAATCGAGACGGGAGAGGGCCTTCACCTGCCGGGTGCGGATGTGTGGGATCTTCGGATCCACGGCGATGTCGGCATTGTCGTACAGGTAGATGGGAATCCGGCGCGGGCGCGCATCCAGCAGGTCTGCCACGTCCCGAGCGACGAAGCGCACGGGATCCTTCAGGCCACGGATGGAAAGGGGCGCCAGGACGGCGGCCTGCACGCCGGCGGAGATGGCGAAGTCGAGATTCTCGAGGGTGTCCTCGGGGGTGCGCGCGGTGACCCCCGCCCAGGCCTCCACCTCCCGTCCCAGCTCCGGGGTCAGCGCCGCGTTGGCCTTGGCCACCTCCTCGGCACAGAGCTGGATGACGCGCCTCTGGACCGCCGGCTCGACCCGATCCCACTCGCCGGTGGTCCCGGCTGAGAAAACCACGTCGGCACCGTAGCCATCCTGGATCACGTGGCGAACCACCGCTCGCTGGCCCTCTTCGACGAGCGCTCCAGACTCGTCCAGCACCGTAATCACGGGCACCGAGAGGCCGGACCTGGGGCGGGTGTCCTCGACGCTCCGCAAGGGCTCCTCCTCGACACGGGTGACGGGCGGCGAGAAGCTAGCCTGCATTTTCCACCAGGTCGCTACTGCGGCCGGGGGTAGGAGAAAGCCTCGCGAGCTCGGCTTCGACTTCAGATGGTCTCGAAGAAGTGGGTCATCTTGACCCCGAGCGCGGTGGAGAGCTTGTACAGGGTCAGCACCGAAGCGGCGCTCTTCCCCAGCTCGATCTGCGAGATCAGGCTCACCGAGAGACCCGTGCGGTTGGCGACCTGCTTTAGCGTCAACCCCATCTCGTGACGACGGGTGCGAGCCCGCTCGCCGACCATGGCATTCAACCGCTTCTCCACGTTCACCAGCAGCCCGTGTTGGCGGATTGCATCGCGAAGAACGGGCCGCAGCTGGCCAATCTCGAAGGGCTTCTCCAGGTAGTCGAAGGCGCGGTGCTTCATGGTGGCGACGGCCGTCTCGACGCTCGGCTTCCCGGTCATGCAGATCACGCAGAGATCGTCGTCCACCGAGCGGATCTTCTGGAGCAGCTCGACGCCGTTGGCCCCCGGCTCGCCCAGGTCGAGCAAGACCATCTGGTATCGCCCATCCTTGATCGCCCCCGGCGCTTTGGAGGGATCCTCCAGCTTGGTGGCCTCGAAGCCCTCCTCGAGCAAGAAGGCACTCAGGGCATCGCGAGTCTCGACATCCGGATCCGCAACGAGAACGCTGAGCGGCTGTGCGCTCGACATGATTCTCACCTCACTTGGGGGGAGATGTGCGATCGAAGGGTCTACACCCGGCGAGTGACCTTGGGGGATCGCCCGCGTGGAGCCGCACTGAGAGCTACAGCCCCGTGGCCTGGTTCTACCCACACCACACCCATTCGACTATCAGCGCAACGACTTGAGCGGAATCTCAGGGTGCGCTGAGCCAGCCCCGACGGAATGACCCGGGCGAGGGGGAGACCGGCTGCACACTCAGGACTTCCAGCCGCGCCAGGAAGCCGCGCGAGTCGCCGATCTCGATCCAGGACGGCAGGCGAATCGAGCCGAAGGCGACGTACGAACCCAGGCGAAAGCGCACTCCGTCGCGACGATCGAAACGCACGGGCTCCAGGCTCTCCTGGTCCACCCAGAGGGCAGGGTGCGGGTACGGGAGCGCGATCCCAGACCTGGGCGCCCGCCCCCCCAGCACGTAGCAGTCGTGCTCACCCTCGTAGCCGAGTGCGACCTCCTGGACGGACACACCCAGGGTCCGAAGTGATGCCATCAGCACACCGCCGGTCTTCGCCTGCAGCAGAGAAAAAGGTGGGAGAAAAGGTCTGGGGGCGTCGAGCGGGAGACCGTCCCGGCTGGCGAGAAGCTCTCCGCCGCGAAGCAGATGCCGCTCCACGACACCTTCGGGACTGCGGATCTCGAGCCGTGAGAGCCCGCCGGGATCACTGAGCAGCTCGCCGGTCGCCACTGGCTGCTCTGAATCCCCCAGGTACAGCGCCAGCTTCACCTCGAGAAGCTGAAGCCGACCGGCGTTTTGATTCGCCGTTGCCGCGGCAGCGGCGATCCTCTCCGGCGGCGGAATGTAGGCCCGCGCCGGGAGGGAGGACAGGAGCGTCCAGAGCAGAGCCGCGGAGATGGAGAGAAGTATTCGCATCAGGCTCCGACGATCGTACCGCGACCGCTGTACTGCGCATTCGCACCCAGATCGGCCTCGATCCGGAGCAGTCGATTGTACTTGGCGACCCGATCGGTGCGGCAGAGCGAGCCCGTCTTGATCTGTCCAGCACCGGTCGCCACCGCCAGGTCGGCGATGGTGGTGTCCTCGGTCTCGCCCGAGCGGTGGGAGACCACCGCCGAGTAGCCCGCCTCCCGGGCGACGCGAATCGCGTCCAGCGTCTCAGTCAGCGTCCCGATCTGATTCACCTTGATGAGAATCGAATTCGCCACCTTCCGCTCGATCCCCTGGCGGAGAATCGCCGGGTTGGTGACGAAGAGATCGTCCCCGACCAATTGCACCCGATCGCCCAGCTTCGCGGTCAACGCCGCCCAGCCGTCCCAGTCCTGCTCGGCAAGCCCGTCTTCGATCGAGAGGATGGGATAGCGGTCGACCCAGTCTTCCCAGTAGGCATTCATCTCTTCGGCGCTCTTGCGCACCCCCTCGCCGGCCAGGTCGTAGACGCCGTCCTTGTAGAACTCGCTCGCGGCGGGATCCAGGGCGATGCAGATGTCGTCGCCGGACCGATAGCCCGCCTGTTCCACCGCCGTCAGGATCAGCTCGATGGCCTCCTGGTTCGAGCCCAGGTTCGGCGCGAATCCCCCCTCGTCGCCGACGGCCGTGGCGTAACCCTTGGTGTGCAGGACGGCCGCAAGCTTGTGGAAGACCTCGGCGCCCCAGCGGAGCGCCTCCGAGAAGCTGGGTGCACCCACCGGGAAGATCATGAATTCCTGGAGGTCCACGTTGTTGTCGGCGTGTACCCCGCCGTTGAGCACGTTCATCATCGGGGCGGGAAGCAGGCAGGCGTCGTCTCCCCCGAGCAGCCGGTAGAGGGGCAGTGCCGCCGCCGCGGCAGCAGCGTGGGCTGCGGCGAGGGAGACACCGAGGATCGCATTGGCGCCGAGCCGCGACTTCGTCTCGGTCCCGTCGAAGGAGATCAACGCCGCGTCGAGAGCCTTCTGCTCCGCCAACCCCCCCAGCGCTGTGCCGGTGAACGCATGGGAGATCTCGCTGTTCACGAAGCCCACCGCCTTCGTCACGCCCTTGCCGCCGTAGCGCTTCGGGTCGCCGTCCCGGAGCTCCAGAGCCTCCCTGGATCCCGTCGACGCGCCGGAGGGCACCGCCGCCCGGCCGACGTAGCCCTGGGATGTGGTGATCTCCACTTCCAGGGTCGGGTTGCCCCGCGAGTCCAGGATTTCGAGAGCGCGAATCCTGGCGATGTCGTCACCGTACATGGAACCCCTCCTCCTGCCGGGCGGTGCGGAGATTCATAGCAACTCGACGCGGAAGCAGAAGGCGCAGCGATTGAGTGAAATCAGCCGCCGGGGGCGCGGCGGGGCACCACCACCGCCGAGCCGTCGGCGCAGCGGAGGATCTCGGCCTCCACCCCAAAGGCGCGGCGGAGCAGGACCGGCTCCAGGGTCTCGGCAGGCGGTCCGACGGCCAGGATGCGTCCCTCGCTCAGAAGGGCCACCCGGTCGCACTCCCGGGCGGCGACTCCCAGATCGTGGGAGACGACCAGGGCCGAGCGCCCTTCCCTGGCGAGCTCGCGGACCAGCGCCAGGACCTCCAGGCGACGACTCACGTCGAGGTGAGCGGTGGGCTCGTCGAGGAGAAGGATTGGCGCCTCCTGGGCCAGGGCGCGAGCCACCATGGCGAGCTGTCGCTCGCCTCCGGATATCTCGAGGATGGATCGATCCGCCAGGTGATCGATCCCCAGCCGTTCCATCGCCGTCCGGGCGATGCCGAGATCGCGCTTCGACTCGAAGCCGAGGAGCCCCAGGTGAGGTGCCCGACCCATCAACACCACCTCGGCCACGCTGAACGGAAAGGGAACCGTGGTCTCCTGGGGGACCAGGGCCATCGCCCGGGCGAGCTCCCGGCGGCCGTGGTCGGCGAGGCGGCGGCCGCCGACGCGAACCTCTCCGGCATCCGGCCCGAGAATGCCGGTCGCGATCCGCAGGAGCGTGGTCTTGCCGACACCGTTGCGTCCCGCCAGCACCAGCACCTCGCCCTCGGCCAGCTCGAAGTCCACGCCGCAGAGCACCGGACGACCTGCCAGGGAGACGGCGACGGAGTCGAATTGCAGGGCGCTCATCGCGCCAGGGCCCTCCGGTGATGGCGACGCAGCAGGATCAAGAAGAGGGGACCGCCCGCCATGGCGGTGATGGCGCCCACTGGAAGCTCGCGGCCCACCAGCAGCGTCCGCGCCAGCGTGTCGCACAGGACCAGGAAGGCGGCGCCACCCAGGGCCGCCGCGGGCACCAGGAGACGGTGATCGGGGCCGAACAGGAGTCGCAGCAGGTGGGGAATGATGAGACCCACGAAGCCGATCAGCCCGGATACCGATACCGCTGCGCCGACCATCAGCGAGGTCGCACCGAGCAGCACCTTCTTTACCCGCTCTACCTCGATGCCGAGCTGAGCCGCGGGCTCCTCACCCAGCGCCAGCAGGTTGAGCGCCCGCGCCAGGGGAAGGGCGCAGGCGAGGCCCAGCGCCAGGAAGGCCGCCACCCAGCCCGCCAATTCGAAGCGCGCATCCGAGAGGTTCCCGATCAGCCAGAGGAAGATGCCGGCCCCTTTCACCAGACCGGCCACGGAAGCCAGGAAGACGATTGCGGCCGACGCGAAGGCGTTGAAGACGACACCGGTGAGGAGCAGCGTGGTGGGCGAGAGTCGCCCGGCCCCGCCGGAGACGGCGAAGAGCAGAAGGATGGTCAGGATGGCTCCGGCGAAGGCGGCGGGCGGCACCGCGGCGTAGCCGAGACCGAGGGCGCCGCCGAACGCCAGCACCGAGATCCCGCCCAGGGCGGCACCGCCCGAGACACCGAGGATGTAGGGATCGGCGAGCGGGTTGCGGAGCAGGGCCTGGAAGAGCGTGCCCGCCACCGCCAGGGAAGCGCCGACCAGAGCGGCGAGCACCACCCGCGGCAGGCGGACGCGGAGCACGATGTCGGCGGTGGCCGCTTCGGCCTCCCCGGTGAGCGCGTTCCACACCTCGCCCAGGGAGAGCGGGCTCGGGCCGACGGCGAGACCGAGAGCCATGGTAAAGACGAGCAGAGCTGTGAGGCCCAGCAGGACCGCTCCCATCCGGCGACGCGTCAGCACCCTCATGAACCGGGCTCCGCCAGGTGGCTCACCACTTCGGGGCCGTGGATCGCCGCGGCGATGGCGAGCAGCGCGCGGTCCAGATAGGGCCCGGGCAGCGTGGCGATTCCGCGTGAGAGAGAGATCACCCGCCCGCGCTTCACTGCGGGCAGCGACGGCCACTTCGCCCAGTACTCGAGCGCGTCGCCGGGTGAGTCCGAGGAGTCGAGGATGACCGTCGGCGCCGCATCGATGATCCACTCCCGGGTGACGCGGGGATACGGCTCGGCAAACTCCGCTCCCACGTTCTCGGCGCCCGCCATCCTCACCATCTCGCCGACGAAGTTCCCGCGGCCGACCACGAAGGGGGGATCCCGTTGCAGCACCAGCAGCGTTCGGGCGCGCGGAAGCCCCCGCGTCGCGTCCTCGACGCCGCTCCGCACCCGGCGGATCTCCTGCACCCGCGACGCGGCGGCGGCTTGCCGGCCGACGCGCGCGCCGAGTTGCTCGATGGCCCCGAGCACTTCGTCGAAGCGCGTCGGGTTCAGCTCCAGGCAGGGGATCTCGAGGTCCGCAAGGCGAGCGCGGAAATCGCGCTGCTCGGCGCTCGGCACCAGCACGACCAGGTCGGGCGCGAGGGCGACGACGGCTTCCAGCCCGGGGTTGTAGAGACCTCCCACTCTCGGAAGGTCCGCGACCGCCGGCTGCTCCCTGGCGGAGAACTCGTCGACACCGACCAGCGAGCTCCGCGCTCCGATGGCCACCAGGATCGCGGTGAAAGAGGGATTCATCGAGACGACCCGCCGCGCCGGCTCCGCCGCTGACGGCCGGGAGCAGAGAAGCAGCACCAGGCCAAGGGTGAAAACGCGTCCCCACATGCTGCCGGGGATAGCAAAACTCGGGTGCCGGGCATCTCCGAACCTCGAGGTCCTTGCCCCTTCGAAGCCGCAGCGCCCGACACCCGACCCCGGCGGGCTACTGCCTGCTCAGGCTCGTCTTGCCCTGGATCGCCACGAATGGGCGGATCTTTTCCAGCGCGGAGGGGCCGATGCCCTTGACCTCGACCAGCTCATCGACCGTCTTGTAGCCACCCTGCTCCTTGCGGCGATCCAGGATCGCCCGTGCCTTGGCCTCCCCGATGCCGGGGAGGAGCATCAGCTGCTCGGCGGTGGCCGTGTTGACGTTCACGACCCCAGAGAGATCTCCTCCATCGGCGGCGAGCGCTGGCGAACCAGCGAGCCCCAGGCTGACGAGAAGCAGTGTGGTGAGGGCGAACACCCTCACTGTTCGGATCACGGAAATGGACATGGATTGATAGGGTCCGCGGGACCGGGTGGGGCGAAGCGTTCAGTACGCGCGATCGACGGCGTAGTCGGCCGCTGCGAGCAAGGCTTCCTTGGCGGGACAATCGGGGAAGGGCGCGATGGCAGCGGCGGCGCGACCCACGTGCTGTTCAGCGCGCCGGTTGGTGTCCTCGACTCCCCGGTGCCGCTCCACCAGCTCCAGCACCAGCTCGAGATCGTGCGGAGCGATGACCGCCTCCGGCGTCAAGTGGCCTTCGCCCTGGAGCTCCGCCAATCGATTCGACGCCGCCTTGAGGACCGCACCGACGGCGTCGCGCTCCGCCGAGGTGCAGCGCTTCAGCGTCAAGAGCAGGGGCAGGGTGACCTTGCCTTCGCGCAGGTCGGTGTAGGGCTGCTTGCCGAGCACCTGTTCGTCGGCGGAGTAGTCGAGGGCGTCGTCGCGCAGCTGGAAAGCCAGCCCCATCTCGCGACCGAATTCTGCCAGCCGACGACGCTCCGGACGCGTGACACCACCGAGGATCGCCCCCGCCTCGCTGGCAGCCGAGATCAGCGCTGCGCTCTTGCGTTCGATCACTCCGTAGTAGTGGGCCTCGGTCACCGAGGCATCGAAGCTGCGCTGAAGCTGAAAGAGCTCCCCCTCCGACATCAGGCCAATGGTGTTCGCAAAGATCCACAAGATCTCGAGATCCCCGTCCTCGACGATCATTCCCGAAGCGCGCGCCAGGCAGAAATCGCCCACCAGGACGGCGCGGCTGTTGCCCCAGATCGCGTTGGCCGAAGGCCGACCCCGGCGCACCTCTCCCAGATCGACGACGTCGTCGTGGAGCAGGCTTGCGGTGTGAAGCAGCTCCACGGCGGCAGCCACTTGGACCCGGCGCGGGCCCGTGTAGCCGCACAGCTCCGCGGCGAGGAAGAGCAGCGCCGGACGCAGCCGCTTGCCCCCCGACGAGAGCACGTGCTCACCGATGGTACCGATCAGCTCCTGTTGCGAGACCAGCTGCTCGCGGAGAGATCCCTCGACGAGTTCCAAACCCTCGGCGATGCGATCCAGCGCAGCGCGCAGGGAAGGAGGGGGGGAAGAGCGCACCAGCATTGTCTCGAAACTAGCCGCAGGCTCCCCGGATGTCAAAGGCTACGGAGCAAAAAACGACCAGAAAACGGATAGTTAACCCGTATTCTCGCCCCCGTGTCCTGAGCTTGACGCGCGCATCCAGGCAACCGCCTGGGCAACGTTTTCCACCGGGATTCCGGTGGCGTACGGCCCCTCCGCACCGCCGCCCGGAGAGGCGGCCGCGGCGGGCAGCAGCACCCGCTCGAAGCCCAGGCGGGCGGCCTCGCGAAGCCGCAGGGGGATCCGTCCCACTCGTCGAATCTCGCCGCCCAGACCCACCTCGCCGCACGCGGCCGCGTCCGCCGGAATCGGGAGATCCAGACGGCTCGAAGCCAGAGCGAGCGCCACACCCAGGTCCGCCGCGGGCTCGGCCACCCTCACCCCACCGGTCACGTTGACGTACACGTCGCAGGAGAGGAGATCCACCTCCGAGCGGCGGTCCAGCACCGCGAGCAGCAACGCAACCCGCGCGTCATCGATGCCGAGACAGGTGCGCCGGGCGGTTCCGTAGCCCGCCGGAGCCACCAGGGCTTGGATCTCCAACAGCATGGGGCGGCTGCCCTCGATGATCGGCACGATGACCGAGCCCGGTGCACCGGGGTGCCGCTCGGCGAGGAACAGCTCGCTCGGATTCTCGACGGCCGAGAGCCCGGACTCGCCCATGCTGAAGACGCCCACCTCCTGAGTGGATCCGAAGCGATTCTTCGAGGCGCGGAGCAATCGGAAGTGATGGCCCCGGTCGCCCTCGAAGTTGAGGACCGCATCCACCAGATGCTCGAGGACACGGGGACCGGCAATGGAACCCTCCTTGGTCACGTGGCCGACGAGCACCACGACGGTTCCGTGTGCCTTGGCGGTCGCCGCCAGCAAAGCGGCGCTCTCCCGCACCTGTGCCACCGAGCCCGGTGCTGATTCCACTCGCTCGGTGCTCATGGTCTGGATCGAGTCGATCAGGACCAGCGACGGAGACAGCTCGCGCCAGGGCTCGGCCAGGCGCTCGACTCGGGTCTCCGAGAGCACCAGCAACGAATCTGGGATCTCGCCGATTCGCTCGGCGCGCAGGCGGAGCTGCTCGAGACTCTCCTCGCCGGTCACGTAGAGCACCCGCCCGGATCCCCGCTGGAGCTGGGTGGCGAGCTGCAGACAGAGGGTCGACTTGCCGATGCCCGGCTCTCCGCCCAGGAGCACCACGGAGCCCGGCACCAGACCGCCGCCCAGCACCCGGTCGAGCTCGGCGATACCGGTGACGATCCGGGGCGCCGCCGAGGGATCGACATCGGCAAGGGGAATCGGCTTCGCGGCACCGGATTGCGGATCCAGCTGGAGCAGATCTCCGCGCCGGGGCTGCTCGGCTCCAACGCTCTCCTCGACCAGGGACTCCCAGGCACCGCAGCCCGGGCAGCGACCCAGCCAGCGCGGCTGCTGCGCTCCGCACTCGGTGCAGGCGTAGATCGCGCGCGCCTTTACCATGCGCGCAGTCTAGCCTGCATACCTCACCCGCCCGCTACTGCGCGCCTCTGGCACGGCCTTACGACTCGCCGGCACCCACGCCTTCGACCCAACGCCGGTAGGCCCTGGAGGGATCCTGGATGTGCAGCCCGACGCCCTCGGTGGCGTGGGAGGCAAGACTGTGCGAGACCGGGCGTCGGTAGGGCACCAAGGCCTCTAGGACGAAGCGCCTCCCCTCCGGAATCCGGAGCTCGACGATGACGTCGGCCCCGGACGGCACCGGGTCGGGGGTCTGCACGTAGAGGCCCCAGGCCGAGATGTCTCGCACCAGCCCGCGTTGGCGCCGGCCCTCGACCAGCAGTGTGCAGGGAATCTCCCGCCGCACGCGAGGCTGATTGCGGCGCTCCAGCGACTCCATCAATCGTCCCATGGGCAGCTCCTCTCCAGTAGACTCTGCAGCTCACCTCGTAGGTGCCTGAAGACTGCCTCGAAGTGACAGCCCCGGGGGAATCCGTCACCCCTCTGCTAGCCTGGCAACGGTTCGGCGAAGGAGCGACTGTCCCACTTGACCTCGCAATCCCGAGTCCGCCGCCTCCTCTACGGGAGTGTCCTGCTGGCCGGCGCGGCCTGCACGGCTTTCGGCGCAGTCGGCTCTACCCTCTCGCGGAGCGTCTTCGACCCGGTGGCCTTTGGCGACCGCGCGGCGGCGAGCCTCTCCGATCCCCGCGTCGCGGCCTTCGCCGCCAATAAGATCACCAACGCGGTGCTCGAGCAGAGCCCCGACCTGACGGCGGTACGCCCGCTGATCCTCGGGGTGACCGAAGGACTGACCGCCTCCGAGTCGATGCGCGGGCTGGTCCGCACCGCGGCACGCTCGGCGCACCGGACCTTCTTCGCCGAAGGCACCCGGCAGATCGTCCTCTCGGTGCCGGACGTCGGCATCCTGCTACGGGCCGCATTCGAGCGGGCGAGCCCGAGGCTCGCCGAGCGGATCCCCGATCAGATCCAGACGGTTGCCGCGTCGCTCGACGCCAGCCGGGGTACCCAGATCGTCATCGACGCATGGGAGCTTCGCGATGAGCTGACCTGGCTGGTGAGGGTCCTTCTCGCGGTCGGCCCCCTGCTGCTCGGGCTGGGGATCGCCCTGGCCGAGGATCGCCGCCACGGGCTGGTGGGGGCCGGTGTCGTCCTGCTCGGAGCCGGCCTCCTGGTGACCGCTGCGCTGCCGCTCGGGAGCATCGCGGTCTCGCGCCTCGCCGAGGATCCGCTCACCGCGGGAGCGCTGGCAGGGCTCTGGGACGCCTGCCTCGCCGGGCTCACCGCGTGGGGAATACTTTTCGGGGGTCTCGGACTGCTCTTCGCCGCCGCGGCCACCTCGCTTCTCGACAACTTCGAGCCCCTCGGCTGGCTGCGCCGCGCCGGCCACGCGATGGCCGCGCCTCCCCTCTCGGGGCGAGGCCGGCTGGCCTGGGGTCTCGGCGTCTTCGGTGCCGGTCTGCTCGCCGCCCTC
This sequence comes from uncultured delta proteobacterium, assembly GCA_963766175.1. GTDB lineage: Bacteria > Myxococcota_A > UBA9160 > UBA9160 > UBA6930 > CAVXZE01. The sequence continues at coordinate 35,303 of CAVXZE010000031.1, read as the reverse complement.
GCCCCGCACACGGTGCTCTCGGGGGTCGTCGTCGTGGCGGGCACCGCAATCGCACTCGTCGGCGCGCGGGAAATCTTTCGCCTCCTGCTCGAGTCGGTGGAGACCAGTCAAGTGCTGGCGCGAACCGGCGGAGCGCAGCGCTCCCTGGTGCGGACGGTCTTCGTGGTGGGCCTCGCCCTGGGTCTGGCGACCCTCTGGCTCGCGCTCGGCAATCCGCTCTCGGCCCCGGCGCCGACCTCGGTCCGGGCCTGCAACGGCCAGCAAGCGCTCTGCGACCGGCGCGTCGAGGAGGTGGTGTTCCCCGGGGCGCACAACGCCATGTCGAATGCCGAGATCTCCGACTGGATGTTCCCACACCACCAACGCGACATCCCGCACCAGCTTCGCGACGGCGTGCGGGCGCTCCTGATCGACGTCCACTACGGCTTCCCTGGTGCGTCGCGCATCAAGACCGACCTGAGCGGCGACCGCCCCACCCGGGAGATCCTGGAGGAGGCGCTGGGCACGGAGGGCCTGGAGGCCGCCATGCGCATCCGGGCTCGCCTGGTCGGTGCCGACGAAGGAAGCCGCGGGCTCTACCTCTGTCACGGGTTCTGCGAGATCGGCGCCTACGAGCTGGTGCCCACCCTCCGCGGTATCCGTTCCTTCCTGGTCCAAAACCCCGGCGAGGTGCTGCTGGTGGTCGTGGAGGACTACGTCACGCCCGATGATCTGGCGCGGGCGTTTGCCGACAGCCACCTCGAGGACTTCGTCTACCGCGGACCCGCCGGACCACCCTGGCCGGAGCTATACGAGCTGGTCGCTTCGGGCCAGAACCTGCTGGTCTTCCTCGAGTCGGGACATCCCGGCGTCTCCTGGCTGCGGCCGGCCTTCCAACACATTCAAGAGACGCCCTACACCTTCCACGCACCCGAGGAGTTCTCGTGCCGGGCGAATCGCGGCGGCACGGCGGGGTCGCTCTTCCAGATCAACCACTGGATCGAGACCACGCCCGCGCCCCGGCCCTCGAACGCCGAAGTAGTGAACGCCCACGATTTCCTGCTCTCCCGCGCGCGCCAGTGCCAGCGCGAGCGCGGCCAGCTTCCGAACCTTCTGGCGGTGGACTTCTACCGAAGCGGTGACCTCTTCGAGGTGGTCGGCGAGCTGAACGGCCTGGACGGTTCCCGCGTCGCCAGAGACCGGAAGCCCTGACGATCAGGCGGCGCGACCGGCCCCCGCTGCCAGCGCCCGCGCCGCGCTGCCCAGGGTGATCATGGTCGCGCCGAGGAACATCACCTTGATGCCGACCAGCACGCCGATGGCCCACTCTCCCGAGAGCGGCCACTGGGTCCAGATCAGGCCGCCCAGCAGCACCGACAGCAGCCCGCCCACCAGGATCCAGCCCCAGCCGCGGAGGGGGCGCACGCGAAGGGCGGAGATCGCCTCGAAGATGCCCGCCATCACGAAGTAGACGGCCATCGCCAGGGTGAGGAAGCTCAGCTGGAGCAGCGGGTGGGCGATCATGACGACGCCGCAGATCGCGGTGAGCAGGCCGAGCAGCAGGCCCAGCAGCGTCTGGCTGAAGGAGCCGGCCTGAAACGAGAAGGCGCACTGGGCGATACCGGCGGCCAGCACCAGGCAGCCCACCATCAGGGCCACCGCGACTCCGGTCCAGAGCGGCGCGGACAGGGCCAGCGCGCCCAGGATCAGCATGGCGATGCCGAGCAGGGTCATCCCCGTAGCATTGGCCTTGATGCTGTCGGCGAGCGAAGGGGTAGTCATGACGCAGTCCTCCTGCGCCGAGCATACCCGAGCGGGGCCGGCGAGGAGAAGCGCAAAGGGGCGAGGCAGAAAGAAGGGGTATTCTGGATGGGCACCCCGAGGACAGGCGGCGAGGTCAATCGTGCTGAAGAAACATCCGAGCTTCCCCGGAATCCGCGGCCCCGTCGTGACGGTCGTACTCGACGGAGTTGGGGTGAGTTCGCGACGGGAAGGGAATGCGATCTTCCACGCGCGAACGCCCGTCCTCGACCGGCTGCTCTCGGTTATCCCCACACCACCCTGAGAGCCCATGGAATCGCCGTCGGGATGCCGAGCGACGACGACATGGGCAACTCGGAAGTCGGTCACAACGCCATCGGCGCCGGCCAGGTCTACGAGCAGGGGGCTGCTCTGGTGAACCAGGCCATCGCCTCCGAAGAGCTGTTTCGGGGCCACGCTTGGCGCGAGATCATCGAGAACACCAGAGACCGCGGCTCGACGCTGCACTTCCTGGGGCTGTTCTCGGATGGCAACGTCCACTCCCACCTCGACCACCTCCGGGCGCTGGTCCGTGCGCGCCAAGCAGGAGGGGCAGCGACGGGTCCGCCTCCACATCCTGCTGGACGGCCGCGACGTACCCGAGACGTCGGCCCTGGACTACGTCGAGCCCTTCGAGCAATTCCTCGCCGAACTCCGCGGCGACGGCTTCGACCCGCGGATCGCCAGTGGCGGCGGCCGGATGAACATCACCATGGATCGATACGAGGCCGACTGGAGCATGGTGGAGCGGGGATGGCACATCCACGTGCTCGGCGAGGGGCGTCACTTCGATTCGGCCTCCCAGGCCATCGCGACCCTCCGGGAGGAGTCCCCGGGAGTCATCGACCAGGATCTCCCTCCCTTCGTGATCGCCGAGGCGGGCGAGCCGATCGGGCCGATCTGCGACGGAGACAGCGTCGTCTTCTTCAACTTCCGCGGCGACCGGGCGATCGAGATCTCCCGCGCCTTCACCGAGCAGAGCTTCGACGTCTTCGATCGGGTGCGCTTCCCGGAGGTCGTCTACGCGGGAATGCTCCAGTACGACGGCGATCTGAAGCTCCCCGAGCGCTTCCTGGTCGCGCCACCCGCCATCGCCGACACCATGGGCGAGTATCTGGCCTCGGCGGGGATCCCTCAGCTCGCGATCGCCGAGACACAGAAGTACGGGCACGTGACCTATTTCTGGAACGGCAACCGAAGCGGCAAGTTCGACGACCAGCTCGAGACCTACCTGGAGATTCCATCCGACGTGGTTCCCTTCGAGCAGCGTCCCTGGATGAAGTCCGCCGAAGTCACCGACGAGCTGATCCGCCAGATCCAGACCGGGAAGTACCGCGCCGTCCGGGTCAACTACGCGAATGGTGACATGGTCGGCCACACCGGAAACTTCGACGCGGCCATCATCGCCGTCGAAGCCGTGGATCTGGCGCTGGCCCGCCTGCTTCCCGTCGTCGACGCCGCTGGGGGCATCGCCATCATCACCGCCGACCACGGGAACGCCGACGAGATGTACGAGATCGACGCGAAGACCGGCGAGTCGAAGAAGAATCCGGACGGCAGCTTCGCGGCCAAGACCAGCCACACGCTGAACCCGGTGCCGTGCATCTTCTACGACAACCAGAGCCGGGATTCACTGATCGTCCGTCCGGATCCGGATCTCGGGCTCAGCAACCTCGCTGCGACCATCGTCAATCTGCTGGGATACCAAGCCCCCGAGGCGTGGGACCGCGGAATCCTCGAGTTCGACGGCGGAGCAGAAGTGGGGACCGTCCGATGACACCTTTTTGTGAGCTGCCCGCGCGGAAGAAGCTTCACGCGCACCGGCGCGAAGTCGAGCCCCTGCAGATGCGCGACCTCTTCGCATCGGAGCCGGACCGCTTCGAGCGGATGTCTCTTCGCCTCGGCGATCTTCTCTTCGACTACTCGAAGAACCGGGTCACCGCGGAGACGATGCGTCTCCTGATGGAGCTGGCGAGGGAAGCGCGACTCGGAGAGTTCATCGAGAAGATGTTCTCCGGCGCACCCATCAACTGCACCGAAGGCCGGTCCGTGCTTCACGTGGCGCTTCGCAACCGCTCGAACCAGCCGATCGAGGTGGACGGCAGCGACGTCATGCCGGACGTCAATCGGGTCCTCCAGCAGATGCGCGAGTTCTCCGAGTCGGTCCGCAGTGGACGCTTCAAGGGCCACACCGGCAAGCCGATCACCGACCTGGTCAACCTGGGCATCGGGGGCTCCGATCTGGGTCCCAAGATGGTGAGCGAGGCCCTGCGCCCCTACTGGAAGGAGGGATTGCGCGCCCACTTCGTCTCCAACGTCGATGGAACACATCTGGCGGAGACGCTCCGCGGCCTCGATCCGGCGACGACACTCTTCTTCGTCGCATCCAAGACCTTCACCACCCAGGAGACGATGACCAATGCCCGCTCCGCCCGCGACTGGCTGCTCGCGGACGCTCGGCGACCCCGAGGCCGTGAGACGCCACTTCGTCGCCCTCTCGACCAACACCGAGGCGGTGGTCGAGTTCGGGATCGATCCGGAGAACATCTTCCAGTTCTGGGACTGGGTCGGCGGGCGCTACTCGCTCTGGTCGGCGATCGGCCTGCCGGTGGCGTGTGTGATCGGCTTCGAGGCCTTCGAGGAGTTGCTCCAGGGCGCTCACGACGTGGACGAACACTTCCGCGAGGCCCCCTTCGAGCAGAACATCCCGGTAGTGATGGCGATGCTGGGCATCTGGTATCACAATTTCCTGGGCGCCCACACCCACGCCATCCTTCCCTACGATCAGTACCTGCATCGCTTTGCCGCCTACCTCCAGCAGTGCGACATGGAGAGCAACGGCAAGAGCACCGATCGCGACGGACGGGCGATTCGCGACTACACCACCGGTCCGGTGATCTGGGGCGAGCCCGGCACCAACGGTCAGCACGCCTTCTTTCAGCTGATCCATCAGGGAACGCGCCAGGTTCCCGCGGACTTCATCGCCCCGATCCGGAGCCAGAACCCGATCGGCGACCACCACCAGAAGCTGCTCGCAAACTTCTTCGCCCAGACCGAAGCGCTGATGGTCGGGAAGAGCGCCGAGACAGTGGAGGCGGAGCTCGATGCCGCGGGCCTGTCGCCCCAGGAGATCCGAGCGATCCTGCCACACCGCTGCTTCGAGGGGAATCGGCCCACCAATTCGATCCTCTTCGATCGGCTCGATCCCCGCACCCTCGGTCGACTGATCGCACTCTACGAGCACAAGATCTTCGTGCAGGGCGCGATCTGGAACATCAACAGCTTCGACCAGTGGGGGGTCGAGCTCGGCAAGCAGCTGGCGAAGGTGATCCTTCCGGAGCTGACCGAGGAGGGGCCGGTGGAGGGTCACGACGGCTCCACCAACGGCTTGATCAACTGGTACAAGACGCGCGCGAGTCAGAAATGAAGGCTCAGCCGCCGCTCAGAGGGTGGCCAGGTCCAGGGCGACTTCCGCGGCCCCCAGCAGCGCGGTCTTGGGGTTGGCGATCACCTGCACCGGCGTATTGCGAAGCAGCGGCTCGAAGCGTCCGACGTCACAGAAGGCGTCCATGAAGAGGCCGCTCGTCACCTTGGGCAGGAGCTTGGTGACGATGCCTCCCCCGACGTAGACGCCGCCCAGCGCCATCGCAGTGAGCGCCAGATTGCCCGCCTGGGCGCCGTAGAGGCTCACGAAGAGATCGACGGCCTCCTCGCAGGTGGGGCAGGCGCCCCGCACGCCGGCGTCGCCGATCACCGCGCTGGGGTCCTCGCTCTCGAGTCGCTCCTCCACCTCGGCACCCACCGGGGCTCCCCCGGCCCGCAGGAACTCGAAGATGGCGTGGAGACCCGGACCGGACACCACGCGCTCCCAGGAGACGCGCGAGTGACGCTGGAGCAGGAAGCGCAGCAGCTCCACCTCGCGCTCGTCGCGCGGCGCGAAGGAGGCGTGGCCGCCTTCCGTCGCCGCGGGGCGGTAGCGCGAGCCATCCCAGAAGAGGATCGCCTGGCCCAGCCCGGTCCCGGCGGCGATCACGGCGCGGTGGGTCTGCCGGGGCGCGCCGGCGTTCAGCGTGTGAAGCTCCTCGGGCTCGAGGAATAGAGCGCCGTAGGCGGTGGTCTCCAGATCGTTCAGCAACCGCAGCCGCTCGGAGCCGAACTCCTCGGCGAGCCGCTTCTCTTGCAGCCTCCACGGCAGGTTGGTGGCCTTCACCTCCCCGTCCAGGACGGGGCCCGCGATGCCGAAGGCGGCGGCGGCCAGGGGCTCCCGCTGCTTCCCCAGGAACTCGTGCACGATCTCCTCGAGCCCCGGGTACTCCCGACTGGGAAAAGTCTCCTCGCGGGCCAGAGTCGCCTTTCTCGGCTGCTCGAAGCGATAGATCGCCAGGTTCGTCTTGGTGCCGCCGACGTCTCCCGCGAGTACCCAGGTGCTCATGGTTCTCCAGGATAGTCGAGATGCGACGCTCGATCTGCAGGCAGTCCTCTCAGCCGATCCGCGGTCCCGCCGCGATCACCTCTGGCGCGGCGTTGTCCGCGAACTCCTTGAAGTTCTCCGCGAAGAGCCCGGCCAGCTTGCGGGCCTGCTCGTCGTAGGCCTTCGGATCGCTCCAGGTGCCGCGCGCATTCAGTACCTCGCTCGGTACATCCGGACAGCGGGTGGGGACTTCCAGACCGAAGACCGGATCGGTCTGGTAGGGAACGTCGTCGAGCGCACCCGACATCGCCCCGCGGATCACGGCCCGTGAGTAGGCGATCTTGATGCGCTCACCGACGCCGTAGGGTCCGCCCGTCCAGCCCGTGTTGACCAGCCAGCAGCGAACCTCGTGCTTGGCGATCTTCTGACCCAGCAGCTCGGCGTAGACAGTGGGGTGGAGCGCCATGAAGGGCGCGCCGAAGAGCGCCGAGAACGTCGCAGTCGGCTCGGTGACGCCGCGCTCGGTGCCGGCCACCTTGGCCGTGTAGCCCGAGAGGAAGTGGTACATCGCCTGGGCCGGCGAGAGACGCGCGATGGGCGGCAGCACGCCGAAGGCGTCCGCCGTCAGCATCACCACGTTTCGCGGGTGATCGCCCATGCCGTCGCGAACGATGTCGGGCAGATGGGTGATCGGATAGGCGGCACGCGTGTTCTCGGTGAGAGCCGCATCGTCGAGGTCGAGCCGTCGCGAGTCGGTGTCGAGGGCCACGTTCTCGAGGACGGTGCCGAAGCGCCGGGTGGTCTCGTAGATCTCCGGCTCCGCTTCGGGGTCGAGACGGATCACCTTCGCGTAGCAGCCGCCCTCGAAGTTGAAGACGCCGCGGTCGCTCCAGCCGTGCTCGTCGTCGCCGATCAGCGCCCGCCCGGGCTCCGCCGAGAGGGTCGTCTTGCCCGTCCCCGAGAGCCCGAAGAAGACCGCCGTGTCGCCGTCGGGGCCGCGGTTGGCCGAGCAGTGCATGCTCAGCACGCCCTCTTGCGGAAGCAGGTAGTTCATCGCCGTGAAGATCGACTTCTTCATCTCGCCGGCGTAGCTGGTGCCACCGATGATGATCAGGCGCTGGCCGAAGTGCGGCATCACGAACGCCTCGCTTCGCGTACCGTCGACATCGGGGATGGCCTGGAAGTTGGGGCAGTGGATGATGGTGAACTCGGGATTGAAGCTCGCCAGGACCCCCCGGTCCAGCTCGCGCAGGAACATGTTGCGCACGAAGAGGTTGTGCCACGCGCTCTCGTTGATCACCCGCACCTTGAGTCGATACTCGGGATCCGCTCCCGCGTAGCAGTCCTGCACGTAGATGTCGCGACCCTGCAGGTAGGCCTGGAGGCGGGCCTTCAGCTGCTCGAATCGCTCCGGCTCGACGGGCCGGTTGTGCTTGCCCCACCAGATCCGGCCTTCGCTGGTCGGCTCGCGGACCACGAACTTGTCGTCGGCAGAGCGTCCGGTGTATTGGCCCGTTCTCACCACCAACGGCCCCAGGTGCGAAATCCATCCCTCGCGGCGCCGGACCGCCTCCTCGTAGAGAGCGGGGGTGGAGAGGTTGTGATGAATCTGCCCGACATTACGGATGCCGAGATACGAGAGGTCTTGCATGGCGTCTCCTTCTTCCGAAGCCGGCTATTCGCCGAGCGGCATCGTCACCGGCGCCGCTGGCGTGACCCGCACTTCCTGGTCCTTGTGGTGGATGACGAGCCCTTCGCCCTCGGGTAGTGAATAAGTAACCGGTTTCTGTGTCATCTCCACTTCGAGCTGCTGGCCGCGGAGGTCGAGGCGGAAGCGCATGCAGTTCACGCCGGGCGGAAGCCGGGGCGAGAAGCTGAAGCGGCCGTCGTAGTCCCGAAAGCCCGCCGTTCCGTAGATGGCCGTCATCCAGGTGCCACCCATGGAGGCGATGTGGAGTCCGTCCTTCACGTTCCCGCCCAGGTCGGCGTAGTCCATCAGTGCGGCGTAGCGGAAGTACTCCATCGCCTTCTCCTGGTAGCCGATCTCGGAGGCGAGGATGCTCTGGATCGAGACCGACAGCGAGGAGTCGCCGGTGGTGAGCGGATCGTAGAAGTCGAAGTTGCGCTGCTTCTGCTCCAGCGAGAACTCGTCGCCGAGCAGGAACATCGCCAGCGCGATGTCCGCCTGCTTGATCACCCGGTGGCGGTAGATCACCAGCGGATGGAAGTGCAGGAGAAGCGGATACTTCTCGGGCGGCGTGTTCTCGAAGTCCCAGGGCTTCCGGTCCAGGAACTCGTCGTCCTGGAGGTGGATCCCCTCCTCCTCGTCGTAAGGGAGATACATGGCGTCGGCCGCATCGCGCCAGGCGCGGGGCTCCGCCTCCTCGAGCCCGGTTCGGTGCTTCAGGCCCTCGTAGGCATCGGGGCGCTCGCGCCGCAGCCGCTCGACGGTGTCTGGCGGCGAACCAGAGATTCTCGCGCGCCATCAGGTTGGTGAAGGCGTTGTCGTTCACGACCGTGTTGTACTCGTCGGGTCCGGTGACGCCGACGATCGAGAAGCGACCGTCGTGGCTCTCCGCGAAGAAGCCGAGGTCTCGCCAGAGCCGGGCCGTCTCGACCAGGACCTCGGCGCCCTCCTCGAAGAGGAACTCCTCGTCGCCGGTGGCCTCGGCGTACTTGCGCAGCGCGTAGACGATGTCGGCGTTGATGTGGTACTGGGCCGTTCCGGCGGCGTAGTAGGCGGAGGCCTCCTCGCCGTTGATGGTCCGCCAGGCGAACAGCGCCCCCTTCTGGTTCACCTCGCGCGCGCGTTGCCGCGCCGCTTCGAGCATGCTGAAGCGGAACTTGAGCAGGTTCTTGGCCACCCGGGGAGCGGTGTAGATCAGGAACGGCGCCACGTACATCTCGGTGTCCCAGAAGTAGTGGCCCTCGTAGCCGAGCCCGGTGAGACCCTTGGCCGGAACCCCGGCCCCCTCGGCTCGCGCGCTGGCCTGGAGGATGTGAAAGAGATTGAGGCGCAGTACTTGCTGCACCTGTTCCGCGCTGCGCAGCCCGCGGCCGCTCGGATCCGGCTCCGCGTCGATCTCCACGTCGGCGCACCGCCAGAAATCGTCCAGATACCTCTGCTGGCCCTCGAGCAGGGCCGGGAAGCCTTCGTTCACGGCCCGGTCGAGGGTGCGCCCGGCCCGCTCGCAGAGCTCCTTGGCCCCAGCCCGCCGGGAGGTGTGGTAGCTCATGTACTTGATCAGGCGAATCGGCTCCCCCGGCTTCGCCTGCGCGATCACGACGAGCTTCCCCTCGTCCTCCGAACGGCTGACTTCACAGCTGTGAGGGCACTCGGTCTCGATCGCGTGGTCGACCGCGCAGCCGAGCGTCATCCCGCTGCGGCGGGCCCGGTGGCCCAGCGCGATGCGATGGCCCTTCTCGAAGCCGTAGCGCGGCAGAAGGACACGGCCAGTAAAGCCCCGAGCCACTCGCGGATCGTCGTCGTTCACGGCTTCGTCTTCGGGTTCGTAGATCAGCTTCGACGAGATGATCACCGGCGCCTCCGCATTGACGACGGTGACCTCGTACTCGATCGCGGCCAGGTGCCGGTGCTCCAAGGAGACCAGCCGGCGCGACTTGATGGACACCCTCTTTCCCGCCGCTGTCTCCCATAGGATGGTCCGGTCGAGGGTGCCCGCGCGCATGTCCAGCGCCCGCTCGTACTCGAGCAGGCTGGCGGTGGGCAGATAGAACGGCTCGTCGTCGACGTAGAGCTTGATGATCTTGGCGTCGGTGACGTTGAGGATGGTCTGGCCGGTCTTGGCGAAGCCATGGGCTTCCTCCCCGTAGACGATGGGCCAGGTCTCGTGGAAGCCGTTCACCATCGTCGCGTTCTGGAACGCGGGGGCCCCCTCCTCGAAGTTGCCCCGCAGGCCGAGGTAGCCGTTGGAGACAGCGAAGAGCGTCTCGAACTGGGCAAGCCGGCGCGGATAGAAGCGCCGCTCCACCAGCCGCCAGGGGTCGGGCGGATAGACGTGCCGCGGGGGAAGCTCGAGCTCGCGCTGGAGCATCGGGGCTCAACCTCCTTTCGCGGGTCTCGAGAGCTCGCCGAGGTCGGAGACCACCAGGTCCGCACCCTGCTCGCGCAGGACGCCCGGCTCGTCGTGGCGCGCGATCCCGATCACCAGGCCGAAGCCACCGCCCCGGCCCGCCTGCACCCCCGAGATCGCGTCCTCCACCACCACCGTCCGCTTGGCGTCGGCGCCGAGCTGGCGGGCGGCCTCCAGGAAGGTGTCCGGCGCCGGCTTGCCGGGCAGGTCGAGCTGCGCTGCCAGCTTCCCGTCCACCCGGACCTCGAAGAGATCCTCGATCTCCGCTGCCCGCAGCACGGCGTCGCAGTTGGCGCTGGACGAGACCACGCCCGTCTTCTTGCCTGCTTCCCTCAGCGCGCGCACCAGCGCCACCGAGCCCTGGTAGACCTCGACCCCGCCCTCCTCCAGGGCCTGGCTCACCAGCACGTTCTTCCGGTTGCCCACCCCGCAGACCGTCTCGGCGTCGGGAGGATCTCCGGGCGAGCCTTCCGGGAGATCGATTCCCCGCGAGTGGAGGAAGTCCCGAACCCCGTCGTAGCGGCGTTTTCCGTCCACGTAGAGCCGGTAGTCGCTCTCGATGTCGAACGGCTGCAACGAGTCGCCGGTCCGGTCGGCGCGGCGGCGCAGGAACTCGTCGAAGGTGCGCTTCCAGCAGTCGGCATGGACCCCGGCGGTGTCTGTGAGCACGCCGTCGAGGTCGAAGAGCACCGCGTCGTATCGCTCCCAGGCGATATCGGCCGGGTGCTTCGGATCCGCCATGATGGAGTAAAGTACACCATGGCCAGTTGCTGACAATCGAAACCGCCGACCCAGGAGCCGTACCATGCCCACCCAGCGCGACCTGATCGTCCCGACTCTGGGCCCCTGCAAGATCGAGTCTCCCCTCAAAGCCAAGGGGCGGACCTTCCTGGACGAGGCGGTCCGCGTGCGCTTCGAGAACGAGGTCGGCGGTGATCCGTCCGAGGCGGAGCCCCTCTCCTTCGAGAAGGGCGGCGCGCGTGAGAAGATCTTCTTCGATCCGGAGGGAACCACCGCCGCCTTCGTCACCTGCGGCGGGCTCTCGCCGGGACTCAACAACGTGATCCGCTCGGGATTCCTCGAGCTCACCCACAACTACGGCGTCCGACGCATCCTCGGGATCCGCCACGGCTACGCCGGGCTGAACCCCGACTCGGGCTTCGATCCCATCACACTGACCCACCGCTTCGTCCACGACATCCACCACCTGGGCGGAACCGTGCTCGGGAGCTCCCGGGGCGCCCAGGATCCCTCGATCATGGTGGACTTCCTGGATGAGCAGGAGATCGACATCCTCTTCTGCATCGGGGGCGACGGCACCCAGCACGGCGCACACGCGATCCAGAAGGAGATCGAGAGGAGAGGGCTCACCAAGTCGGTGGTCGGAATCCCCAAGACGATCGACAACGACGTGCCCTATGTCTGGATGAGCTTCGGCTACCAGACCGCTCTCGGAGTCGCCAACGAGGTGCTGCGCGGCGCCCACGTAGAGGCGGTCGGAGCGCCCAACGGGATCGGGCTGGTGAAGCTGATGGGACGGGATGCGGGCTTCATCGCGGCCGGCGCCGCACTCGCCAACCAGGAGGCCAACTTCGTCCTGGTGCCCGAGGTCCCCTTCCCCCTCGAGGGAGAGGACGGCTTCCTCCGCTCCCTCGAGCGCCGCATCCTGAAGCGCGGCCACGCCCTGGTGGTGGTCGCCGAAGGCGCCGGCCAGCACCTCTTCGAGCGGGAGAAGGTGACGCGCGACGCCTCGGGAAACGTCCGCTACGAGGATATCGGCATCTTCCTGCGCGACCAGATCAAGACCCACTTCGCCGAGCGGGACATCGAGATCAACCTCAAGTACATCGATCCCAGCTACAGCATCCGCAGCATCCCGGCCTCCGCCTGGGATCGGACCCTGACCGACCGCATGGCTCGCAGCGCCGTCCACGCCGCCATGGCCGGAAAGACGGACGTGATGATCGGATGGTGGAACCAGTCCATCATCCACGTCCCCATCTCGATCGCGGTCACCCAGAAGAAGCGGATGTCTCTCGACGACGATCTGTGGAACGCCGTGCTGGCCACCACCGGCCAGCCCAACTGGCAGCCTGACGCTTAGCAGGCTGCTGGAAGACGCTCTCGAGCCATCGCCAAACCCGCACTGATCACCGCATCTCACCGTGATCCGTACGCGGAAGGGGGACAGGTCAGCCAGAGGAACGTCAGAACAGGAAGAAATACGTATTGATGACGATGCCGATCGACGTCATCGCGAATGCCACATAGCTCGTCAAGTGTCTGAGCCTCGTATTGTTGGCCAGGGCGATGGTGTCGACGAGGTTGGCGAGCAAACCTGTCAGAATAGCAACCAGGGCGTAGAAGTAGAGCAGGTCGTAACGGATGAAGTAGCTGATATTCGGCACCATTCCGTTGAATACGAACTTGAGCGCGATCAGCGAAAACATGCAGCTGGCCAGGAGCGGAAAGGCGCGGCCGACCGTAAACGACTCGGAGCCGTGCGGAAAGTAGTTTGCCAGGAGAGCGACGACCGTGATGATCAGCGTCGGCAGAATCACGGTGACGAAGCCACTGAATATCTCTTTCCGAAACTGAATGTGAAGATCCATTCGAGGCCAGGGAGTGGCGTCGCTGTTATTGAAGGTCTTCAGGAACTCCTTGCTTCCATAGGTACCGTGAAAGCTGCTGGTGTAGAAGCGTGCATGGTGCCCAAGGTAGTCCCATCCAGGCATCTTGAACCTCTGAAAGAATGCGACCCCAGGAGGCAGAAGCTTGAAGCCACGGATGGTTTCGGTGCTTTCGACCCCCGCCACGACGAACTTGAAATCGAGAATCTCACGCGGAAATCGAGAGTAATCCACGTCGACATCATAGGTTGCGGTGATCTTCTTGTAGTGACTGAGCAGGCCGTGTGCTTCTGTCAGTTGTCCTTCTTCTTCGTACTTATGATCTAGGTCGCTGTTCGATGGAATGGCCGCTGGAAATATCCTCTCGAGATGTTTGTCGCCGATCTGATTGAACCAAAGAGAGGCCTGAACCTTCTCACCGCTTTCGCTGTTGAATCGTTTGAGGCTGTCAATGTCGATGTAGAGGTAGACGTACCCCTCGGCGAGAAGCCGGCGAATCTCCTGTTGCTGGGCTGGCTCGATCCGGGTTTGGTGGCTCGAGCGGAGAATCTCTGCGGGAGTCTCCTGCAGCTGGTCCTTGACGAGATACGCCGGCACCAGGAAGAGAAACAGGTACCCCGTATAAAAGCCAAAAAGAATGTAATTCAGTTTGAGAAGGCCGACTTTCATTGCTGCATCCTTGGCTCTACGACCGTAGCGTAGCTTGTCCCCGGGCAGGCCCCGGGGCCAAGCTGAGGGAGATCGAGCCGGTCCGCGGCGCTACAGCATCATCAGCAGGGTGCCCGCGAAGGTGAGGAGCACGTTCGCGAAGGTGTAGGTCCCCGCGTAGCCGAGGGCGGGCACCGAGCTGCGGGAGAGTTCGGTCAGGACTTTGAGCGATGGTGTGCTGGTCATGGCACCCGTGATCGAGCCGAGCAGGAGTGCGGGGTTCATTCCGAAGGCGTAGCGGCCCACGGCGAAGCCCACGCCCACCGGGACCAGGGTCACCAGGACGCCCGCCGCGATCATCGCGGGCCCGACCGAGGTCAGCGCCTCGACCACGCCCGCGCCCGCCTTGAGACCCACCTCTGCCATGAACAAGACGAGACCGAAGTCCATCAGGAAGGAGCGCGTGGGTGCCGGCATCAGCCCGAAGGTCGGATTGACGGAGCCGAGGAAGCCGACCAGGATGCCGACCAGCAGGAGTCCCCCCGCGGTGCCGAGACCGATCGAAATTCCCCCGAGCTTCACCACGACCAGCCCGAGCAGGATGCCGGCCACCATCCCGAAGGCGAAGGTCAGGAGGTCGGTGTCCTCCACCGCGCCCTCGAGGTAGCCGAGCTCCTCGGCCAGCTTCTCCACCCGGGACTCCTCGCCCGTCACCTGGAGCTGATCCCCGCGTTGCAGAACGGTACCGGGCTCGACGGCGAGATCGATCGTGGCCCGGGTGAGCCGCACGGGGAGGCAACCGTATTCCTCGGGCAGCCCGAGCTCGGAGAGCGGCTTGCCGGTGGCGGCGGCCTGGCTGACCACGATCTCCCGGGTGACGATCGCAAAGTCGATCAGCTCGGGGTCGAGGATCTCCTCGCCCAGCTGCTCGCGGGCCTGCCGGTGCTCGACCACGGTCGCAACCACGGAGACGACGTCGCCCTCCTCGAACTCGAGGGACGGCTCCGCATCGAGGAGCTCCCTCCCTCGGCGCACGCGGAGCGGCAGCAGCTTGCGGTCCAGCGCGATGCGGCGCTGCTCGATCGTCTGGCCCACGGCCTCCCCCGACACGCGGTAGGCTCGGACGATGGGCAGCGCCGCGGCCGAGCCGACGACTCGCCTGCGGACTCCGAGCCCACGCTCCTGGGCGATCCGGCGGGCCTCCGCCGGCAGGTCGATCCCCAGGACGCGGGGGAGGAAGCGCACGCAGGTAATCAGGCCGACGGTTCCGAAGAGGTAGGTGATCGCATAGCCGACGCTCACGTTGGTGGTGGCGCGCGCGGCGTCCATGCCCTCGGGCAGGCGCGCGAGCCCGGTCCTCACCGCGTCCTGGGCGCCGGCGAGCGTCGGGGTGCTGGTGAGCGCACCGGCGAGGAGCCCCGCGCCGAGGCCGTGCTCGAGACCCAGCACCCGCGACAGCACGACGGCGAGGGTCGCCGCCGTCGCGGCCACGACCAGGGCGAGCAGGACGTAGCGCCTGCCGTCCTCGCGCAGCGCGCCGAAGAAGCTCGGCCCCGCCTGGACCCCGACGGAGAAGATGAAGAGCGCGAAACCGAAGGTCGCGGCCTCGGGACGGTCCGGGAAGCCCAGGTGGCCGAGCACCAGGCCCACCAACAGGACGCCCGCCGTGGCGCCCAAGTCCACGCCGGCGATGCGCAGCTTGCCGAGCAGGTAGCCGAGCCCGATGACCACGAAGGTCAGCAGGATCGGATTCTCCATCAGAAGGCTTTTGAGCTCGATCTCCATGGAGAGAAAGCGTAGGAGAGTAACCCGCGATCCGCACCGAGTGGGCCCTCGAGCTCCGGGCCAACCTGCTCGAGGTGCTCCTGGTGCAGAGCCCGCTCTGGGCCGGTCCGAGGCGGACACTCCGGTGCGACGCTAGAGTCACTGGATCGACGAAGGGGACGCCGTGAGAAGAGGCGGAACGACGAGGGGGTGGTGGGCGGTCGCGCTGGCCGTCGCCGCCGCGCTCGGGTGCGCAACCGAGGAGGGAACGCCGCAGGTGCCCGCTGCGGCACCGCTGCCGGCCGCGGCCGCCCCGGCTTCGCTCCCGGTCGCGCCGGACGCCTCTGTCGAGGACCTGGTCGCGCCGATCGCGCTCTACCCGGACGGGCTCCTTGCGATCGTGCTCCCGGCGTCGACGTATCCCCTCGACGTCGTCCAGGCAGACCGCTTCCTCGACCGGCTCGCCCAGGACCAGACCCTCCAGCCCGACCCGGCCTGGCACGAGAGCGTGCGCAACCTGTTGAACACGCCGGACGTGGTCCGCATGATGGCCTCCAACCTCGAGTGGACGATCCAGCTGGGCGAGCGGGTCGCGGCCGATCCGGGCGAGGTGATGGACGCGATCCAGCGCTTCCGCCGGCGGACCGAGGCGGCCGGGAACCTCGTCTCCGACGACAAGCAGACGGTGACCTCCGAGAACGACGTGGTCGTGATCCAGAGCGCCGATCCCCAGATCGTCTACGTCCCGACCTACAACCCGACGGTCGTGGTGGTGCCCGCGCCGGCGCCCGTCGTGAGCTACTACCCGACGCCCTACCCCTGGTATTACTACCCCTATGGCGCGGGCGCGGCCGTGACTGCGGGCGTCTTCTTCGGCGCCTCGACCGCCTGGGCGATGGGCTGGGCGCACAACGAGATCTGGCACGACGTCGACTGGGACGACATCGACCGCGGCGACATCAACATCGACCGCGGCGACATCAACATCGACAACAGTGTCAAGAACAAGTTCGAGGGCGGAAAGGGCGAGCGTCCGGGAGATGGGCAGAGGCCTGGCGGTGGGGAGGGACAGCGCCCCGGGAAGCCGGGCGGCGGCGAGGGCGCGCGCCCCGGGCGACCATCGCAGCTGCCGAGCGATCGCCCCGGTGGCGGCGGCGCCTGGAAGCCGGGTAGCGGTGGGGGCGCCGCGAACCGTCCGACGCAGCTTCCCTCGACCCGTCCGAGCGCTCGACCGGGCGACGCCGGCTATCGGCCGTCGACGCAACCCGCGCGGCCCGCCGGTGGCGCCGGCGCGGCTGGCGCGGGCCGCCCCAGCACGCTTCCGTCGAAAGGCCTCGGCGGATCGAGCACCCGACCCAGCACGTATCCTTCTGGTGGGCCCGCGGGTTCCGGGGCCGGCCGTGGCACGAGCAGCCGGCCCTCTACCAGCGCCGGCGCGCGCCCCTCGACCCGGCCCTCCGGCGGCGGATCCGCGGCGCGGAGCGGCAGCTACAGCGGCTACGGCTCGTCGCGCGACGTCGGCTCGTACAGCTCGCGCGGAAAGGCGAGCCGAAGCGGGAGCTACAGCGGTTCCCGAGGCGGCGGCTCCAGCCGAGGTGGTGGTCGCAGCCGCGGCGGCGGCGGCCGCGGGGGTGGGCGCCGATGACCCGCGCCGGTCGCGCTGCCCTCGCCTCGCTAGAGAGGAGCCCCATGCGTTCGAAGCGATCCGACCCCCGCTGGCTCGCGGGCGCGCTGCTCCTGCTGCTAGCGCTGGTGGTCTCCGCTCGGGGTGCGCGGGCGGAGGCGCAGGCGTTCACCACGCCGCAGGAGGCTGCTCGGGCGCTGATCGAGGCGTCTCGCGCCAACGACGAGGCCGCCCTTCGCCGTCTCGTCGACGACGAGTATGCCGAGCTCGTGCTCGACTCGGACGACCCCGGCATCGGTGAGCGCCGCCAGCGATTCGCCGAGGGCGCAGACGACCTCCTCGTCTACCGCGAGGACGGACCCGATCGGGTGACGCTCGTGGTCGGGTTCCGGGCCTATCCTTTCCCGTTGCCCCTCGTGCGCTCGGAGCGCGGTTGGCAATTCGACGGCGCTGCCGGCGCCGAGGAGATCATCGATCGCATCGTCGGAATGAACGAGCTGATGGCGATCTCCGTGCTGGGCGACTACGTCGACGCGCAGCAACGCTATGCCTCGGAGCCCCGCGACGGAAGCGGCGTGCGAAAGTTCGCGACTCGCGTCCTGAGCACGCCGGGCAAGCGAGACGGCCTCTACTGGGAAGCCGGCGAGGGGGAGGAGCCGAGCCCCTTCGGACCCGCCTTCGAGGCGCGCGGCCAGGCGGACCGGGAGGCGCCCTACTACGGCTACCACTACCGTATCCTGACCCGCCAGGGAGCCGCGGCACCGGGGGGTGCCTACGACTACGTGATCAACGGAAACCTCGTTGCCGGCTTCGCTGCCGTCGCCTGGCCCGCCGAGTACGGCCACACCGGGGTGATGACGTTCCTCGTCAATCACTACGGCACGGTGTACCAGAAGGACCTCGGCCCCGAATCCGCGAAGCTCGCCGCGGGGATCCGCGAGTACGCCCCCGACGAGAGCTGGCGCGAAGCCGACTGATCCGTACCCTCGCCGGACCAGCGACGAGCGCCGGATCGCCTGGCGACGAGCTTCATCCCATCACCTCCCAACCCTGCTGCGTTTCGAATGCCCTGAGACGCAGCTGGGAGATGGCTTCGGGCCGAGATGACGTTGTTGACCGGCACAGTGGCCTGCCACCTGGCCACGGATGAGAATCGCTCATCTTGGTTATGATTACGCGGAACGCTCATGGCGAAGCACGCGCACCCTTCTGCGGACCGTCCCGAGATCCGTCTCGAGTTCGAGATGCTGATCTCCGACCTCTCGTCGAGCTTCATCAACCTGCCTCCCGGCGAGGTGGACCGGGGGATTGCAGACGCGCACCGTCGCGTCTGCGAGGTTCTCGGCGTCGATCTCTCGACGCTCTGGGAGGGGACGGATGCGGTCCGAGATCCCTTGACGCTCACCCACTTCTACAGCTCCCGGGAGGATCTGCTGTCTCCCACGCGGGGGATGAGCGCTCAGGAGCACTTTCCCTGGCTCCAGCAGGAAATGCTGGCCGGCCGCAGCGTTGCGGCTTCTTCGCTCGAGGATCTCCCGGAGGCGGCCGCCCTCGACCGTGAGAACCTCCGCCTGTTCGGGGTCCAGTCGAACCTGACCATCCCGCTCTCGGTGGGAGGCGCGTCTCCCTTTGGCGCCGTGGGCTTCAATACCACGCGAGTGGAGCGCGACTGGCCGGACGCGCTGGTGAAGCGGCTGCAACTGGTCGCGCAGGTGTTCGCCAACGCGCTGACTCGCAAGCGTGCCGACGAGGAGCTGCGGGAGAGTGAAGCGCGTCTGAGCCTGGCCGCCGACTCCGCCGACGCGGGGCTCTGGACTCTGGACTACGGCACCGGCGTCCTCTGGGCCACGGAGATGGCTCGGGCGATCTTCGGGTATTCGCGCGACGAGGTCATCAGCATGGAGCGTTTCGAGGCCTCGGTTCATCCCGAAGACTGGGATCTGGTTCGGGGCGCCATCGAGCGGTCCGCGCGCGAGGGAGGCCCCGTCGACATGGAGTACCGGATCATCGTCCCAGGCGATGATCGTGTGCGGTGGATCGCTTCCCGTGGGCGGCCCCAGTCCACGTCCGTGGGAGAGCCGGAGCGCCTGATGGGCGTCTCCATCGACGTCACCGAGCGGAAGCATGCCGAAGAGGCGTTGCACGCGAGCGAGGCCCGCCTGGCGGCAGGGGCCGAGCTCGCCGGACTCGCGTTCTACGAGGTGGACTTCGGCGAAGGTATCGCCTTCGTCGACGAACGGTTTCGCGATATCTGCGGTCTCCCCGACCCAGGAGGACGGGACCTCCAGGCCCTGGAGTTCTGGATGGAGCATCTGCATCATGACGATCGCCAACGCGTGTTGCACCTGCGCGAGCAATTGCACGACGGGCGGCTGGCCCGGCTCTCCATCGAGTATCGCTTCCTGAATCCAGCTCGTGGGCTGGTGTGGATCCAGCACCTCGCCGGCGTCGCCAAACGCGACGCTACCGGACGCGCGCTCGTCGCGTTCGGTGTCCTCCGCGACATCACGGCGCGTAAGCGAGTCGAGGACGAGCTGCGCGACTTGAGCGGGCGCCTGATCCGAGCCCACGAGGAGGAGCGCGCGCTGCTCGCGCGCGAGCTGCACGACGACGTGACGCAGCGGCTCGCCGTGCTGGCGATCGAAGTCGGCCGTGCCGAGCTCGCCGCGCCGGACGGAGTCCAGTCACAGGCGATGCGGTCGGTTCGCGAGGAGCTCGTACGCCTCAGCGAGGACATCCACTCGCTGGCGTATCACCTGCACCCGTCGGTCCTGGAGGAGCTCGGCCTGGCCGAGGCGCTTCGGGCGGAATGCGAACGGCGGGGTCGCCAGGGCCAGATCGTCCTCTCGGTGGAGCTCGACCCGCTTCCCGCCGGCGTCGGGAGGGATGCGGCGCTCTGCCTGTTTCGCGTGGCGCAGGAGGCGCTCAACAACCTGGCCCGCCACTCCAGTGCGCGCTCCGCGAGTGTCGCGCTACGGCAGATGGACGGCGGGCTGCTCCTCGCCGTCGGTGACGACGGCGTCGGCTTCGATCCGGAGAATCCGGGAGCGGGAAGACGCCTCGGCCTGGTGGGCATGCGCGAACGGGTGCGGCTGGCGAACGGCACGCTCGACATCGAGAGCGCGCCCGGCCGGGGCACGACGATCGTCGCCTGGGTACCCGCGGACGGAGAGGCGCGATGAGCTCTCCGGACCGTCCGCGCGTGCTCCTTGCCGACGACCATCTCCTGGTGGCCGAGGCGCTGAAGAGCCTGCTCACCCCCGAGTTCGATCTGGTGGGTGTGGTGGAAGACGGGCGCGAGTTGGTCGAGGCGGCCAGGACGCTTCGGCCGGACGTGATCGTCGCCGACGTCACCATGCCTCACCTCAACGGAATCGACGCCCTGGTCCGCTTGAGGCAAGGCGGCGATCCCGTGCCCGTGGTGTTTCTCACCATGCACCGGGATGTGACCTTTGCGCGGCGCGCGCTCGAAGCCGGGGCGTCGGGCTTCGTGCTCAAGCACTCGGCCCCCGCCGAGCTGCTGACGGCCCTCCGCGCCGCGCTCCAGGGCAGGACCTACCTGACGCCGCTCCTCGCGGGAGAGGTCCTCGAAGCCATGAAACAGGGGCCGGACCAGGCCGGCAATCCGGTCGCCTCCATCACGCCGCGGCAGCGGGAGGTGCTCCAGCTCCTGGCGCAGGGGCTTTCAGCGAAGGAAATCGCCTCGAGCCTCTCGCTCTCGGTCCGGACGGTGGAGTTCCACAAGTATCAGATGATGGAGACGCTGGGCATACGCACCAACGCCGAGCTGATCCGCTTCGCCATCAAGCACGGTCTCGTCGACCTCTGACCTTTCCCAGCGGGAGCCCCGTATTTTCCGGCGACGAGCCCCGTAGTTTTACGAGGTCACAGCCCTCCGAAGCCCGCCTAACGTCGCTTCGAAGTCGGGTGCCAACACGCATCGCGACGGGTGCGCGCCGCAGGGAGAGAGTGCCTCGATGCCCGAGAAGCCTCTGAGCTGCGTTCTGGTGGCGGACCGCCACCACGGTCTCACGGAAGGCGTCCGCGGGTTGCTCGAGACGGCGTTCGATACGGTGGTCATGGTTGCCGACGAGGCGTCGTTGCTCGCAGGCGCGGACCGACTCCAGCCTGACGTGGCGGTCGTCGATCTGTCCCTGGCCCGGGACAGCGGGCTGGGCTGGTTGCGAGCGGTGCGCGCCTGCTCTCCCGACCTCAAGGTGATCGTCCTCAGCGTCCACGACGAGGATACCGTGCGCCGCGCGGCGATGGAGGCCGGTGCCGACGCCTTCGTGCTCAAGCGCGCGATCGCAACCGACCTGCTGGCCA
Organism: uncultured delta proteobacterium; assembly: GCA_963766175.1. Taxonomy (GTDB): domain Bacteria; phylum Myxococcota_A; class UBA9160; order UBA9160; family UBA6930; genus CAVXZE01. Next base: position 14,027 of record CAVXZE010000031.1, on the reverse strand, counting down.
CCGTCGACGCCCTCCGTCGCGGCCGGAGCCAGGGGGCGTTCACCGACGAAGGGAGCCCAACCGTGATCGCAAAAGGATAGACGAGGGACGTCGAGAGACCGCCATCACGGCCGATTCGATGATGAGCGACCGGATGAGCTGCGGAACGAAATGACGGCGAACACAGCCAAAGCCAACGAGGCAGGATCCGTTTGCGGCTGCAGACCGGAAGCCTCACAAGAAAGGATCTATTCATGACCGCAGAAAGAGTATCCACCACGGTGCCGTTAAACTGGAAAGAGGTGTGGTTCACCAATTGCCCCATGATATCCGCCAACAATGTGGACCAGGAATTGGGTTGGTGCCGCGAGGAGTACAAAAAGATCGGCGTCGAATACGCTTACTTCCGCTCTGCACCCGAGAACAACTGGTACCCGCATTACATCCATAATCTCGACAACCTGATCCGGTTTGGCGGCCTCAATCCCGCAATCCACGTCCACGCGGACCTCCGCCGCACCGTGCTGCTGGGCGCGACGTGGGTCTACGAGGGTGGGGTGATGCAGGTGCGCGCCCGCGACAAGATCTTCCGCGTGAAGGACCTGAAAGGCAAGAAGATCGGCATCACCAAGAGCCTCAACACCATCAAAAACGACTGGTGGCGGATTCAGGAACATATGGGCATCGAAAATATCCTGATGCTGAACGACATGACCATGGACGACATAGAACTGGTCGAGTTCCCCTACCCGGATGACTGGTATGACAAGCCTGAGATGCTGACCCCGCCGATGAACAACCCGTCTGAGCTGTGGATGCGCCGTGACCATAAGCACGACTACGCCTTCCGACCATTGGAGAAGGCACTGCTCGACGGGACCGTCGATGCCATCTACAACCAGATGGGACAGTTAGGGCAGCTCTCGGAGGCTACGGGCGAAATCAAGGCGATCTTCGACCTGTCCAAGCTCCCGGACTGGACGATTCAAGTTGCCAACACCCCCGCCGTCATCACCTGCACAGACGTGATGGCCAAGGAGCACCCTGAGCTGGTCATCGCCTACATGAAGGCCATGATTAAGGTCGGACGCTGGGCCAACGAGCACAAGCACGCCGCGGCGGTGATCCTCAACCGCCAGACCTTCTATCTGGATGCGGAGCACACCTACGAAGGGATCAAGCACGTCGACATGGTGCCGAGCCTGAGCGCCCAGAACCTGGAATGCATCAATATCGGCAAGGATTTCATGTTCAGTCACGGATACATCAAGAGCGACTTCGATGTGAACGCGTGGGCGGCCCCGGAGTTCCTGGAGCAGGCGGCGACGGAAGTACTTAAGGAGGAATGGGAGAAAAGGAGCTGGAGCAAACTTCCTCAAGGAGGCGGTCTCGAGGTTGAAGGTACACGTCTCGGCTAGTCTGTGGGAGACAGCGCAAAAGACGGCTCGGAGCGAATTCCCCGGCGTGCCCGTGCGGCACGCCGGGGAATGCCGCCGGCAACATGAAGACGGGCCACGGAGGAAGGTATGGCCGTCTCCTACAAGCTCGACACCATGATCAGGGTCGACGAGAGCCTGTGCATTGGCTGCGGCAGCTGCATCCGGGCCTGCCCGGGCGGCCTGATCACCAAGCAGGACTATCCCGTTCCCATCGACAACGGGTGGGGCCTCTGCATCGACTGCGGCCACTGCGTGGCCATCTGTCCCACCGAGGCAATGCACCAGCGCTCGATGGGGCCCGAGGACTGCCAGCCGATCGACATCCACCTCATCCCCAGGTGGGATCGGGTCAGGCAGTACCTGATCTCGAGACGTTCGGTTCGCGGCTACGTCAAGAAGCCCATAGAGCGCGAGAAGATCCTGGAGGTCCTTGACGTCGCCCGCTGGGCTCCGAACGGGGCGAACCGGCAGGTGGTGCGCTGGCTCGTGATCAACGACCCGGCGAAGGTGCACCGGATTGCCGAGATGACGATCGACTGGATGAAGATCGTCAGGGAGAAGAACCCCGCGCTCTACCAGGAGGCCAAGCTCGAGCTATTCGTCGAACCGTGGGAGCTGGGACAGGACCGCATCTCGAGGGGGGCGCCATGCGTGATCGTGGCCTATGCGCCGAAGGACGAGAGGACGGCGCCCCCGGCAGCCATGATTGCGATCCACCAGATTCAGCTCGCGGCGCCCGCTCTCGGCCTTGGGACCACCTTCACCGGCAGCATCAACACGGCCGGTCAGTCCTACCCGCCCCTGGTCGAAATGTTCGGGCTGCCGGAGGGACATGTCCCGCACGGGACGTTCGTGATCGGGTACCCGGCCGAGAGGTACCTGCGGATCCCGGTGCGAAGACCCGTGGACGTGACATGGCTATGAGCGTCGCTCGGCTCCAGCGGACCGCGTGAGAAAAGTGCAGAGGAGAACGGTGTGGCCGACAACAACGACACGCGCATGAAGCGACTTGGCTACCGCCCGCCGGCCGATGTCGCGGAGCCCGATCAGCCGGTGCTCGTCGAGTACCTCTCCGGCGGAACCGTGGCGCTCATCACCCTTAACCGGCCGCATGCCGACAACGCCATCACGACGGAGCTGGCAGCGCTCCTGATCGAGATCCTCGAGGCCATCGCGGCCCGCGTCACCGTGCGGGTCGCCATCATCACCGGCGCCGGTGACAGAGCCTTCTCCGTGGGCGGCGACCTGCGTCAGCGCAAGAGCATGACCAAGGAGGATTGGCTGCGTCAGCGCCAGGTCTTCGATCGCGTTCTCTACACGCTGCGCCAGCTGCGCAGGCCGATCTTCGCCGCGGTCCACGGAATGGCCTACGGCGGTGGCTGCGAGATCGCGATAAGCACCGATTTCATCATCGCGTCCGACGACGCCGTCTTCGGTCAGCCTGAGGCGATGGTCGGCCTTTCCGCCGGCGGCGGCTCACCGGTCCTGCTCCCCCGCGTGCTCCCCCCGGCGAAGGCCATGCAGATGCTGATGACCGGGGACCCAGTCACCGCACGGGAAGCGCACCGGCTTGGAATGGTCAACGAGCTTCACCCCAGGGCCGAGCTCATGGGTGCGGCGCTGCGCATCGCTGAGAAGATCGCGAGCAACTCACCGACGGCCGTCCAGGCCGTCAAGCGCGCCGTTCTCATGGGAGAGGGCGAGCCCATAGAGCAGGCAGCCGCGATCATGATGGAGGCGCACTGGCGCTCGGTCGTCCATCCCGACCGCGTCGAGGGAATTCGTGCTTTCAACGAGGACCGGGAGCCGACGTTTCAGGACCCGGACTTCTGATGCACGAGACCGACCGGACGGAGGAAGGCACGCTTGCGGAGCGAACAGCGAACACGGGGCGATGCGCCCAGCTGCGCCATCGGGGACCTGGAAAGAACGAAGCGAGGCGGCGGCGGCGTGAACCGTGCGACCCGCGAAGCGTCACCCGGCGGCGGGAGATGGAACGGCTGTCCTGGCGACACAAAGGTTAGGTCACTGGGGCAGCCGAACCTGGCACGCAGGGGGGCTCACCGTCACCGCGGGCCCGGTGGTGTGCGACAGAACGAAGGGAGACCAACGATGTTGCGTCGAATTTTCCTTTGCACCGTGATGGTCGCGATGCTCTGCGGGCTTACTGCGAGCTTCGTTGGAGCGGATACCGGGAAGTCCGCTTCCGTGGCCGAGGACATGCAGCTTCCCAAAGGGAAACAAACCGCCCTTGGTCTTTATGTGACCGCCGCGCAGGCCTACGAAATGTGGAAAGCCGCACCGGACAAGGTGAGGGTCATCGACGTGCGCACGCCGGAAGAGTACGCCTTCGTCGGCCACCCGGAGATGGCCTGGAACATACCCTTGGCCTTTGTGACCTATCGGAGAAAGGATGGCAAAACCGAATACGACGTGAAGATGAATCCGGACTTTGTCGCCGAGGTCAAAGGGATGGCCGGGCCGACCGACATTTTGCTGGTCACGTGCCGGTCAGGTGACCGCAGTGCCATGGCAGTCAACGCACTCGCGGCAGCCGGGTTCACCAACGCATACAGCATTGTTGATGGAGTGGAAGGGGACAAAGTGGAGGATCCCGGAAGCGTCTTTGTCGGGAAAAGGATGAGGAACGGCTGGAAGAACTCGGCACCCTGGGTTTACGGCTTTGATCCCGAGAAGATCATCCTTGAAGAAGGTGCATCCAAGCCAACAAAATAGTTCGATCAACACGGCCATTCGGGCAGCGCGATCGACGGCCGTAGCGGAAGAGGAGACGAAGCATGAAGGTCATCATCGTTGGCGGAGTGGCCGGTGGGGCGTCGTGTGCGGCGCGCCTGCGCAGGCTGGATGAGAAGGCCGAGATCCTGATGGTGGAGCGCGGGCCGTACGTGTCGTACGCCAACTGCGGGCTGCCGTACCACGTCGGGGGAGTGATCCCGCAGGAGTCGAGCCTTCTCGTCGCCAACGAGCAGGTGTTCCGCGGCCTCTACGGCATCGACGTGCGGACGAATTGCGAAGCGGTCGCCATCGACCGGAAGAAGAAGACCGTCGACCTGAAGAACGTCACGACCGGCGAGGTGACGACGGAGCCGTACGACAAGCTCGTACTCTCGCCCGGGGCGCCTTCGGTCCGTCCGCCCCTGCCCGGCATCGACCTGCCCGGGATCTTCCACGTGAGGACCGTGCCGGACGCGCGGGCGATCCGCGAGTGGGTCGAGCAGGGCACCGAGTTCCTGGCGGGGATGTACAAGTACTCGGGGATCCAGTTCGTCAAGCCGACGACGCGCGCCGTCGTCGTCGGCGGCGGGTTCATCGGCCTCGAGACGGCCGAGAACCTGGTCCACCTCGGATTCGAGGTGACCCTCATCCAGAAGCTGCCCCAGGTTCTGGGCCCGCTGGACCCGGAGGTCGCGCGCCTGGTCGAGGAACATGTGAAGAGGAATGGCGTCCGCATCGTCCTCAACGACGGCGCGGCGGAGTTCGCCCAGCTGGAGCGCGGGGCGATCGAGGTCAAGACCCTGTCCGGGAAGACGTACCCGGCGGACCTCGTCATTCTCGCCATCGGCGTGCGCCCGGATACCACCCTGGCCAAGGCGGCCGGCCTCGAGATCGGCGAGCGCGGCGGGATCCGCGTCGACGAGCACATGCGCACCTGCGACCCGGACATCTTCGCGGTCGGCGACGCCATCGAGGTCAAGGACTTCGTCACCGGCGAGTGGAGCCTGGTGGCGCTGGCCGGGCCCGCGAACCGGCAGGGCCGGATCGCGGCCGACGTGATCGTCGGGCGCGACTCCCGCTACCGCGGCACTCAGGGCACCGCGATCATCGGACTCTTTGGCGGCGCCGCCGCCTGGACGGGAGTCAACGAAAGGACGCTCGAGCGGCTCGGCGATGACGACTACGAGAAGGTCTACATCTTCCCGAACTCCCACGCCGGTTACTACCCGGGCGCCAAGATGATCGGGATGAAGGTCATCTTCCGCAAGTCCGACGGCCGTCTCCTCGGGGCGCAAGCGCTCGGCCACGACGGACCGGCGGTGGACAAGCGCATCAGCGCTCTGGCCGTGGCCCTTCAGATGGGTGCGACGATCTACGACCTCGAGGAGGCCGAGCTCTGCTACGCGCCCCAGTTCGGCAGCGCCAAGGACGCCGTCAACTACGCCGGCATGGTCGCCGCCGACGTCCTCCGCGGTGACATGCCGCTCGCCCACTGGGACGCCCTCGACGGCGCCTTCCTGCTCGACGTGCGCCAGCCGGTGGAGCTCGTCGTCGAGTCGGTGCCCGGCGCGGTCAACATCCCGCTGCCGCAGCTCCGCGCGCGCCTCGGCGAGTTGCCGAAGGACCGCGAGATCCAGATCATCTGCCGCTCCGCCCAGCGCGCCTACTACGCGACGCGCATCCTGCTGCAGAACGGTTTTGCGGCACGCAACCTCTCCGGCGGCACGCTGGCGCGGGCGATGATCACCGGCGCGGGAGGCGGAGGCTGAAGGCACCAAAGCCGGAGCTGCAGATCTTCGTCGGGTTCAACACTCAGTTCGTGAAGAAGTAGGGATCAGGTGAACCATGGACACGATTCTGGACCTGCTCTCCAGTGGCGTCGAGCAGCTCCTCGGTCGAGCGAGCGGCCCGCTGCACTTTCGGCTCGTGATGATGCCGATCGTGGTCACCGTCCTCGCGATCCGAGCCCACCTGAGGGATGTGCGGGAGGGAAGGCCGATCTACCTGGGGGCCTTCCTCACCAACCCGACCGAGCGGCGACGGCTTTTCCGCTCCGGGCTCAAGGACTTCGGCAGAGTCTTCGTCGTCGCGTGCGTGCTCGACACCACGTACCAGATCCTGGTCTTGCGGGCGTTCTACCCGGTGCAGATGCTGATCGTGGCCGTGGCGTGCGCCATCGTCCCGTACTTCCTGATCCGCGGTCCGGTCACGCGCCTCGTGTACGCCCTGCCCGGCGCAGGCGCGGCGCTGCGGACCCGACGGTGGCCACAACGAAACCGGATGCTGGGGGCCGCGAGAAGAAGGAGTGAGATCATGAGTGAGGACGCTTCCAGCGTGCTCGCCAAGATCCGATGGCCACGCCCGTTGGCGGGGCTGCGAGGTGTCACGCGGGCCGACGTCCCCCGCGAGGTCTCGGCGGGTATCACCCTGGCCGCCCTGATGATCCCGCTCAACATCGGCTACGCGCAGGTGGCCGGCCTGCCCCCCGTGGCCGGCCTCTATGCGGCCATCATCCCGTTGGCGGTGTTCGCCCTGCTCACGAGCTCGCGCCACCTGGTGACCAGCCCCGATGCCTCCATGGCCGGGCTGGTCGGGGCCGCCCTGGTCGCCTTTGCCGCGCCCGGGGACCCGCTGCGTCTGCAGTACGCCCTCGCCCTGGCCGTGATCTGCGGGCTGGTGTTCTTCGTCTTCTGGATCTTCCGGCTGGCATTTCTCGCCAACTTCCTGTCGCGCGCCGTGATGGCGGGATTCATCACCGGCCTCGGCATCGAGGTGTTCACCAACCAGGTGCGGAAGATCCTCGCCGCGCCCCACGTGGTCGACGCGAGCTCGGGCGTGCTGATGGCGGCGGAACGGCTCAAGGAGGCCATGGCGAGCTCGGTGAACACCGAGGGCTACTTCGTCGAGGTCATCGCCCTGGTCCACTCGATCCCCCGCGCCAACCTGTACTCGGTGGCGATCGGGGTCAGCGCCTTCCTGATCGTCCGTCTGATGAAGCGGTACGCGCCCAAGATCCCCGGGGCGCTGGTCGCCCTGGTGCTGCTGACGGTCATCGTCGCGGTGTTCGACCTCGCGGCCAAGGGGGTCGGCGTGCTCGGTGCGATGCCGTCGGGCCCCCCGGCGCTGACCTTGCCCGCCATCCCTGCGGCCGACTATCTGCGGCTGCTGCCCAGCGCCCTGGCGATCGTGGCCATTCTCCTCTGCGAAGGTCTCCTCGTGGTCCGCAGCTACAGCAGCAAGTACGGATACAAGGTGGACGGCGATCAGATGTTGTTCGCCTACGGCGCGGCCAACCTCGCAGCCGGCTTCACCGGCTCGCTGGTGACCGGCAACAGCCCGTCACGCTCGGCGGCGATGGATGCCTCGGGTGCGAAGAGCCAGCTGCCCAGCCTGGTGGCGGCCGGGACGATCGCGGTGGTGATGCTCTTCTTCACCGACGTGTTGGCGTTTCTGCCCAATGCGGCCCTGGCCGGGATCGTCGCCAATGCGGTGCTGTCGCTGATCGAGATCCACGAGCTCCGCGAGCTGTGGCGGATGCGCCGTTCGGACTTTTGGATCGCCGCCACCTGTCTTCTCAGCGTGCTGGCCCTGGGTCCGCTGCGCGCCGTCCTCATCGCCTTCCTCCTGTCCACCATCGACGTCATCCGGCGGGCGTCCCGTCCGGACACATCGGCCCTGCTGGAAGCCCCTGACGGCAGCCATTTCGCTCCCGCGGGCGACGGCGACGCCGTCAGCTCTTCGGGCCTGGTCGTCTATCGATTCGGCGCCCCGCTCTACTTTGCCAACGCGACCCTCTTTCTCGACGAGGTCGAGCAGCTCCTCGCCCGGGCGCCCACCCCTGTCCGCTGGTTCGTGCTGGACACGGAAGCGATGGTCGACGTCGACACCACCGGCGCGGAAGTCCTGCGGCAGGCGATCACCATGCTGGCCGAACGCAACGTCACCTTGGCCGTCAGCCGCGCCGATCGGTCCTTCCGCTCATGGCTGGAGAAATACGAGCTGATGGAGCTGATTGACCAGAGGCGTTTCTACCCGACCAATCGACACGCCGCGGCGGCGTTCCGCGAAGATCTCGAGAAGGTGCCGTCAACATGATGCCTCTGCTCCGGGAAATCCGACACAATCCGTACCTGTTGCCGCCGCGGGCGCAGTGAAAAGCCGGCTGGTGGAGGGCGTGGCGCTGTCGATCTTCCTCCACCTCCACAGAGCACCTCGAGGCCGCACGTGGCGATCGCGGGCCAGATCCCGGGGACCACGCATTTCCGCAACGTGAAACACCACACCGTGGTCACCGACCCCGAGATCCTGTCGCTCCGGGTGGAAGAGATCCTCTGCTTCGAGGAGATGCGATTCCTGAATCGAGGCACTGGTAGGGTCGGGGGCTGGCAATCGCTCTTGGTGCGGTCTATCCGCTCAGGGGGCCTTGCAGTCGGCGCCCTCGCGCAACGTGCAGGCGTTGTACGCCAAGCTCTCGACCCAGTAGTCGATGGCACTTTTCACGTCCGCCCAGTCGTCCATGTTCTTGATGGTCTTGCCGCCCACGCGCTTGTCCACCGCCGCCGCCAGCAGCTCTCCGTTGTGGGCGTCGGTGAACTTGGCCTCAAAGGCCGCTTCGCCTACGAACGAGGGCTTGCCCGTGAAGACGGTCTTGATCTCCGACAGGAGCAGCATCTGGGGCACGTAGGTGGAGACGGTGTCCAGCGTCACGTTGCGGTCGCCCAGGCGCGTGAAGGCGATGGACACCCGCATCGTTCCCGGCTGGGGAAGGCTCACCATCTCGTAGTCTCGGGACATCCGCTCGTAGAAGGTCGAGTGGAAGTAGTTGGCCAGGCCCTGCTTCTCCGCCTCGTCCAGGCCCGCCTTCACGTCCGCGCCCCTCCAGAACTGCACCGGGTCGAGCAGCATCTTGTCGTAGCGCTTCCAGTCCACCCCCTTGCGGAGGTAGCGGAGCCGCGCACCCGGCCCGGGGTTCTCCTCCAGGACGGAGTAGTCGTCCAGGAAGCCCGCCTTGGCCTTCTTCACATCGCGCGCCCCCAGGGTCGCCCCGCAGGCGAGGCACAGACTCACGATCAGGATCATCCCGATGGCCTTCATTCCCAACTCCCTCCTTCCGGTCTTCTCCAGTGAGGCGTTCGAAGCTAGTCCAGAGGCTCGCGGAGCGCTGTGTTGCGGCCGGCACCAACACTTACAGGGGTCGGCCCTCCGCGTCGCAAGGGGGTGCCAGCCCGTCCAGCTTCTCTTCCATCAGTCGCACGGCGAGACGCATCTCCTGGGGCTCGAGCCGGATCACGCCGTCGAACTTGCCGTCGATCTCGAGGATGGCGATCTGCACCGCGGCGAACACCAGCGTGAGAAGCGTGAGCGCCCCGATCTGGACGCGTCGCCGCACGTAGGGAAGCGTGAAGGTGGCGATGGACAGCACGGCGACGGCGCTGACCCCCAGCATCAGCCAGGACAGGGGTTTCGGCACAGCCGGGCGGTTCTCGAGGACGCGCCTGCGCCGGGCGTCCACCCGATCCCGATCGGTCGCCACGAGGGTGCCGTACGGCTGTCCGTTGCGAACTTCGGCCAGCTCCCGCAGGACCTCGCCGAGCCGGTCGACCCAGTAGGAGGGCTCGGGCGCTACCTTCAGCTCGTCCCGGAGAGCTGGCCACTCGAGCTCCGCCACGGCGCGTGCGTAGCAGAGCAGGGCTGCCTGGCCGCGCAGTGCGTACTGGTCGGGCAGGTATCCGAAGATCCTGTACTCGGCGATCACCCGTCCGGCCTCGTCTCCCGCACTCAGCCGAGCGCGTTGGTACGAGGAGAAGACCTGGACCAGGAAGAAGGCGAGCAGGAGGGCGGTCAGCGTGAGGAGCGGCGAGACGAGGAGCTCCAGCTTCACGCCCTGCACTTCGGTCTTCGCAAACGGCCGCACCCACGCGTTGGCGGCAATGCCCAACGCCAGGAAGATGGCCAGCACGACAATCGTCGCAAGCACCATGGTCAGCCCCCGGACTCAGAAAGAAGGTGTAACAGCTGTGTGAAGGTCGGTCACCTCGAGACCACCGCTTCGCTGCCATGCCGCTTCCGTCAGTTGAACCAGCTCTCGGCGGCCGCAGTGCCGGCCACCACCGGCCAGCCCAACTGGCAGCCGTAGAGCTGGCCTACTCCGGGCTCTCCACGCGGAAGAAGATGGCGTAGAGGACCGGCACGAACACCATGGTCAGCATGGTGGCGATCATCAGGCCGAAGACGATGGTCACGGCCATGGCGATGAAGAAGGCGTCCTGGAGCAGCGGGAGCATGCCGAGCGCCGTGGTCAACGCCGCCATCGCCACCGGCCGCAGCCGGCTCACCCCCGATTCGATGATGGCCTGGAGGGGCTCGCTTCCCTGCTTCTTCTGCAGCTCCATCTCGTCGATCAGCACGATGGCGTTCTTGATCATCATGCCCGAGAGACTCAGGGCGCCGAGCATCGCCATGAAACCGAAGGGCTGGCGGGTGAGCAGCAGGCCGAGGGTGATGCCGATCAGGGCCAGCGGCACCGTGGCCCAGATGACTGCCGGTTGGCGCAGGTCGTTGAAGAGCGCGATCACGATCAGGACCATCGCGACCAGGAAGAGCGGGATGCTCCCGGCGATGGCCCGCTGGGCGCGGCCGGAGTCGCGGTACTCGCCCCACCACTCGAGTGTGTGGCCCGGCGGCAGCGGGATCGCATCGATCTTCGGCTTCACCCGCTCCAGCAACACGCTCGAGCGGGCCACTCTTGGGATCTGCGTGCACGGTGAGCGCGCGCTTGCGGTTCATCCGGTAGATGATGTCGTCGTCGAAGCTGCGTCTCGAAATCCGACACCACCTGGCGCAGCGGGATGTACTGGCCGGCGGCCGGGCTCCAGATGGGCAGGTTCTGGATGTTGGCCACGTCGCTCCGGTCCGGCTCCCCCTGGCGGACGGTGATGGGCAGCAGCTCGTCTTGCTCCCGGTAGACGCCGACCTGGTCTCCCCTGGAAGGAAGCCCGGAGCGTCTCGGCGATGGCCGGCCGCGTGATGCCCGCGATGTTGGCCTCCTCGTCGGCGATGCTGGGCGTCACCACCTTCACCCGCTGCCGCCAGTCCATGCGGATGCCCTTGGCGCCGCCGTCTTCCCTCAGGATGTCGCGGGCCTGGGTCGCGGCCTCGCGCAGGACGTTGCGGTCCGTGCCCATGAACTTGGCCTGGATGCGCCCGCCGCCCCCGGGTCCCAGCCGGAAGAGCCGCACGTAGCTCATGGCGTCGGGGTGGGCCGCATCCAGGTGCCCCTCCACCTGGTCCACCAATCCCGCGATGAGCTTGTAGTCCTCCACGTCCACCAGGAACTGGACGTAGGAGGTGTTGGGCTTCTCCGGGTCGTAGGTGAGCAGGAAGCGCATGCCGCCTGCGCCCACCAGCGAGCTGACGTGGGTCACGCCCGGGAGCCCCAGCAGGTACTCCTCCACCTCCGCCGCCTCGCGGGCGGTCTCCTGGATGTGGAAGCCCTGGGGCATCCACATGTCCAGCATGAACTGCGGGCGCGTCGAGTCGGGGAAGAAGCTGTTGTCCACGTAGCGGAAGCCGTAGACGGCGCTGGCGAAGACCGCCAGCACGACCCCGACGGTGACCCAGCGGTTGCGGATGCAGGTGCGCAGCAGGCCGCGATAGCGCTGCGTAGAGGCCGCCGCCGTAGGGATCGTCCGCCTCGCCCTCCGTCTGCTTCGGCGGCTTCAGGAACATCACCCCGAGCACGGGCGTGACGGTGACCGCCGTGACCCAGGAGAGGGAGAGCGAGATCAGGACCACCTTGAAGAGAGAGCGGCAGTACTCGCCGGTGCCGTCGTTGGAGAGCCCGATGGCGCCGAAGGCCATCACCGCCACCGCGGTGGCGCCGAGCAGCGGCACGGACGTCTGGCCCACCACCTCCACGGCGGCGTCCTCGGCGCCGCATGCCCTTCTGCTGGCGCACCATGATGCCGTCGACCACCACGATGGCGTTGTCCACCAGCATGCCGAGGGCGATGACCAGGGCGCCCAGCGAGATGCGCTCCAGGGCCACGTCCCAGGGGCCCATGAAGATGAAGGTCCCGCAGATGGTGAGCGCCAGCACGAAGCCGATGATCAGGCTGCTGCGGAGTCCCATGAAGAGGACCAGCACGCCCACCACGATCACCACCGCCTCGATCAGGTTGACCAGGAAGGCGTTGATGGCCACGGTGGTGGCCTCGGACTGGAGGGAGATGATGCCGGCCTCGACGCCCAGGGGGATCTCGTCCAGCAGCTCCCGGGCGCGGGCCCCCACCGCCTCGCCCATCTCGACCACGTTGCCGCCCTTCAGGTGTCGAGATGCCGAGGCCGATGGCGCGGTGCCCGTCGTAGCGAAGCAGCGTGCTGGGCGGCTCCACGTAGCCGCGCCGTACGCTGGCCACGTCGCGCAGGTAGATCTGCTGGTCCGCGCCCTCTTCGCTCAACAGCAGTTTCTCGAAGTCCTCGACGGTCTCGATCTCTCCGCTCGGCTGGATCGAGATGAACTCGGGGCCGACCTCCACGCGCCCCGAGTCCGCGACCACGTTCTTCTGGCGCAGGGCCTGCTGGATGGTGGCGGGACTGAGCCCGAGCTGGGAGAGGCGATCGCGGTCGGGCTCGACGTAGATCGCCTCGTTGCGCTCACCCCAGAAGGCGATCTTGGCCACGTCCTTGACCAGCAGCAGCTCCTTCTGGTAGAGCTTGGCCACGTCGCGCAGCTCGGCGTCGGTGTAGTCGTCGCCGTAGATGGCGATGAAGACGCCCCACACGTCGCCGAAGTCGTCGTTCACCACCGAGGGGCCGGCACCGGGCGGGAGCTGGCCCTGGACGTCGCCGACCTTGCGCCGCAGCTCGTCCCACACCTGGGGCAGGGCGAACTTGTCGTACTTGTCCTTGATGTGGGCCTTGATCTGGGAGGCCCCCCAGTAGGAGGTGGACTCGATCCAGTCGAGCTGGCCCAGCTGCTGGACGGCCTTCTCGATCTTGTCGCTGACCTCCTCCTCCACCTCGGCGGCGGTGGCGCCCGGGTAGGGCGTGTTCACCAGAGCCGTCCTTGATGGTGAACTCGGGATCCTCGAGGCGGGCCAGGCCGCCGTAGGCCTGGATCCCGCCGACCAACGTGACGACGGTCAGGACCAGGACGGTGACCCGGTTGTTGAGCGCCCAGGCGGCCAGGTTCATCTTGCGGCTCTACTCCTCAGCGCTCCCAGCGCCGGACCTTCATTCCAGGGCGCAGCTGCGCCATCCCCGAGATGACCACCGTGTCCCCGTCCCGCAGGCCATCGGTGACGAGCACCTGGTCGCCCCCGAGCTCGCCCAGGGTCACCGGCCGGCTCTCCACCACGCCCGTGTCGGGAGCCACGATCCAGACCATGGGCTGGCTCTTCCCGTCGTCCACGACCGCGCGCGCGGGGAGCGACACATCCGACGCGCTCGCGAAGTCGCCGATCTGGATGCTCACCTTGGCAGTCATGCCCGGCAGCACCACGATGTCCTCGGGCTGCTGGAACTCGAAGGTGGCCTCGAAGGTGCGCGTGGTCGGGTCCGCCGTGGTGGCCAGCTCCTTCAAGCGGGCCGGGAAGGGATCGTCCGGCAGGGAGGTCACCACCACCTTCGGCTGCAGACGCTCGTTCACCTCGTCCAGATCCTCCCGCGACGGCCGCCTTCCGGCCATGTCCCGCTCCGGCACCGACACCTTGATCTCGAGCAGCGAGTCGTCCTCGAAGATCAGCACCGGCTCCTTGGCCTGCACGTTGGCGAAGTCCTCCACCAGCTTGCGGGACATGATGCCGTCGAAGGGGGCGCGGAGGGTGGCGTCGTCGAGGGCCTTCCGCTGGATCCTGACATCGGCCGCAGCCA
>CAVXZE010000030.1:0-104015 GCA_963766175.1 uncultured delta proteobacterium | reverse complement strand
TGAGTCCCGAGAACTCCTGCCGGTGAGGCTGAGGCCTTGTGGCCAAGGCGGACAGGCGAACAAGAGACAGCCGGCAGCCTACTTGTTGGGGCTCGCCTGCGCGTTGGCATCGCTCAAGTGGGCGACTCTCAGCTCTCTGCACTCGCCTGCCAGCTCGGGCTCGAACTTCGGGATCTGGTCACAGGCGTAGGCGATGTGCTTCGCTTCAGCGGTCCGGAATGCCTGGAGAGTTCTGACGAATTCCGAATCGGTTGCGGAGACGGCGCCGCGGAAGACGTGATTGATCTCCGAGCCCTCGAGCCGGATCACCAGGCGAAGGGCGTCGGCGAGGCGATCGAGATCATCCAGCGAGTCTTCTAGATCGTCCATCTGCCGCTCGAGCTGCGGCACGGCGTCTCGCCAAGGGGCGAAGTGCTCTTCCAGCCAGCCCTCCCGGCTGGCCAGCTGCCGGCACAGCGCGAGCAGCTCGAAGTGCTCTTGCTCCTGCTGGGCAAGGGTCTCGAAGAATCGCCTCACCGGTGAACGATGGCTGAATCGAGCCGCCAGCAATTCGTAGATCCGTCGCGCCCGAGATTCCAGATCGAGACAGCGCCCGAGGAGCTCGGGAACCTCGGCCGTCGGAGACCGCAGCGCGTCGCTTCCCGCCAGGAGTGAGAGGAAGGTCTTGCGCCGGCCGGCAATCAGTGCCCTGAAGAAGAGCGGCCATCCGAAGCAGTGAACGGTCACGAGCGGGTGAGCGATGATGTCCCGTGTTCGAATGACGCCGAACATCTCGGTTCTCCCGTGAGACCAAGAAGATGGCATCTGAGCTGGCTTTGGCGAGGGCCTCTAGTCAACTTTCTCGGACTGCACCAATCCGCTCGATAACGCCGCATGGTGTCCAGATTTGCCAACGCCTGTCGGCTGCAATGATTTCAAGCACTTACGCGCTTCCCTCGCGAAGCCCGAACTCGCTGGGAAGCATATGGGAAGCAGCCGGAGCGGTTTCGGCAGCTCCGATCCGCGCGCCAACGTTCGCCGGCTGCCATCACTCCTCCCGGAACCCGGAGCTCAAACATCCGGTGCAAAGGCGAGCGCCGGAAGAATGTGGTTCACCTTCAGCATCTCGTTGGTGTAGTCGTAGATGGGGCCCACACAGGCGTCGCGCACCCACTTCTCGACCGGCATGTCTCGCAGGTAGCCGTAGCCGCCGAGAATCTGCTGCGCCTCGAGCGTGACCTTGAGGGCCATCTCCGAGCAGTATACCTTGGCCAT
Source organism: uncultured delta proteobacterium (assembly GCA_963766175.1). Taxonomy (GTDB): domain Bacteria; phylum Myxococcota_A; class UBA9160; order UBA9160; family UBA6930; genus CAVXZE01. Next base: position 102,761 of record CAVXZE010000030.1, on the reverse strand, counting down.
GGGTTGAATGGCGCCGAGGCCGCGTCCCTGGTCGTTCTCCCAGGCCGCCTGATAGGTGAGGAGGCGCCCCGTCTTTATGCCGATCGCCATCTCGGTCAGCTTCATGCCGATCGCCTGGTGGAAGATGATCTTGTTCCCGCCCTTGTAGCGCGTCTTGGCGTACGCCAGCGCCTCCTCGTACGCGGCCCGGGCAAGCCCGACGCAGAGCGCTCCCACGTTCGTCGTCGAGCTGGCGAGTCCGTGAGCCAGCGCCGGCGGGGGGAGAGAGTCCGAGAGGGGAACGCGAACGTCGTCGAAGATGACCTCGGACATCTTGCTGAGACGGTGCCCCATCTTGTCCTCGATGGTGCCGATCGAGATCCCCGGAGCGTCTGCTGCGACCATGAAGGCGCCCATGGTCCCGAAGTCGGGCTTCGAGGGGTCCATCGAGACAATGACCAGATAGACGCTCGCCGCGGGGCCGTTGGTGATGAAACGCTTGGTCCCGTTGATCACGAAGTGGTCGCCGTCGGGCCTGGCGGTCGTCGTGACCTCCCGCCGCTCGGCCGCCGGAACCGTGTAGTTGGCGGCGAAGTCGGTGGGGTCGATGCCGGTGCGGCGGTCTACTGCCTGCTGGAAGTGGTCGCGCGGCGAGAGGTCTCCGGCGGTCCCATGCTCCGTCGCGCAGATGGCGGCCAGCTGGCGCCTGTCGCCGTCAGCGACGAGCGGCGCCAGGAATCGGCTCCGCTGATCGTCGGTGCCGCCGTTGATCAGCGGCCGAAGCGTGAGCCAGTGGGCGAGGTAGGTGAGCGCGACGCCCACGTCGCCCCAGGCCAGCTCCTCCATGATGATCGCGAAGTCGAGGTCGCCGAGGCCGGAGCCTCCGAACGCTTCCGGGACCAGCGCCTTGTTGAACCCGAGTTCGTTCCCCTTCTCGTAGATCTCCCAGGGGAATGTCTCGTCCGGGTTGGTCTTGCGGTCGTAGTCCGCAGCGAGAGGGCGGATCTCCTTCTGGGCAAACTCGCGGGCGACCTGCTGGAGTTGCAGTTGGTCGGGGGTCAATGCGAAATCGACCATGGTGAGCTCCTCTCGATGGTTGGGTTCGTTCTAGGAGTCGGTGACGCCTCCATCTACGGAGAGCGTGACTCCCGTGATGTAGGACGAGTCGTCGTCTGCAAGGAACAGCGTCGCGTGGGCGACCTCGCTCTCCTCGCCGAGTCGACCGGCAGGGATCATCGACTTGAAGACCTGCTCCAGACCGGGATAGGAGTCGAAGGTGCTGGGGGTGTTGATGATCCCCGGCGCGACACAGTTGATGGTGATGCCCTCACCGGCCACGACCGACGAGACCGACCTGGAGAAATGCGCGACGCCCGCCTTCAGCCCCGCGTAGACCGGCGCATTGGGCACCATCTTCTTCTCGGCCATGCTGGTGATGTTGATGATTCTCCCGTACCCGCGGCTCCGCATGTGGGGCAAGACCGCGCGCGTCATATCGACGATGCCCCGGAAGGTGCCGATCGTGGCATCGGAGACCTCGGGCCGCATCAGGTCGTCGAGCGGGTCGGGCTTGAACATCACGGCCCAGGCCGAATTGACGACGATGTCGATCTGGCCGAACTCGTCGATCGTCCTCTGAACCAGTCGCTCGATGTCGCTTCGAACGCTGACGTCGGTCTTGACTGCCAGTACCCGCCTACCCAGGGCTCGGATCTCGTCGGCGACCGCCGTGATTGTGCCTGGCCTGGTCTCCGAGGCGACCTCGTCGTCTGTCACGGTTCTGGCGGCCAGGACCAGATTCGCCCCTTCCCGAGCCAGGGCCAGTGCGATCTCGCGACCCATTCCCCGACTGGCTCCCGTCACGATCGCGACACGGTCCTCGAGCTTCATCCGAGACCTTCCTGAATATTTGTACGTTGTACGATAATATATATGGTACACTGTACGAAATATGAAGTCAAGAAAGGAAACTCTGGCCAGCCCGGTACGGACTCGAGCCCGTGGACGCCCGCCGAGGCTCTCCCGCAGCGAGATCGTCCGGGAAGCGCTGGCTCTCGTGCGCCACAGGGGCCGGGAATCCCTCACGATGCGCGCCCTCGCCGAGGAGCTTGGCTGCGGTCCGATGAGCCTCTACAGCCACGTGCGCGACAAGGCGGAGCTGCTCGACGCGGTGGGCGCCCTGGCCCTCGACGAGCTGGACGTCGAGGGCCGCGAGGGGGGTACCTGGACCGAGCAACTGGAGTCGTGGATGCACTCCCTCGAGCAACGCCTGCTCGAGCATCCCGAGCTGGCCGAGCTGATTGCGAGCCAGCAAAACGACTCGCCCGCACTGCTGCGAGCGATCCGAGCTCCGATCCGGATCCTTCTCAAGGTGGAATTCGACCGGCCGGCGGCGGTGCGTGCCGCACAGGGGATGCTCTGGGTCGCGCTCGGCTTCGTCTTCATCGCAGGCCTTCCGCTACGCTGTCCACGAGAGGACTCACCCTCGGACCAGCTCGCCGCCGCACTCGCGAAGACCCCGGAAGAAGAGCGCGCCGAAGCGGAATTGACTGTTCCCTACCTCGTCACCCAGGAGGGGGACGCCCGCGACCTCTACGCTGCAGTCGTTCGGCGACTCATCGACGGCCTCGCGAGCGAGCTCCGGGCTGGCGCATAGAGCGAATAGACGTTCGGGGTGTTGACCGAAGAGACGCTTCTCCCAGCGAGCTGACAGGAGCCTGGCATGCCCCAAGAGCGGGAGCCGATGGGGAGCCCTCGGGCTCCCATCCGGTGGAGGATGCGGCTCCTGGCGGCGCCAGCTTCAGGAGCACCGATGCCCCCAGATCACCCCCAGGCGAGCGCCAATCTCCGAATCGGCGCCGTTCGCGCTAGACTGCCCGCTCCGTCACGCTTCCCGGTTTCGGGGGATGCGCTAGATTTCGACCCTGACTTCTATTTTCACGCGCCCGTAGCTCAGTTGGATAGAGCGCTAGGTTGCGGACCTGGAGGCCGCACGTTCGAGTCGTGCCGGGCGCGCCAGATTCCCTTGCCCCGTTGGTGCGTTGCATCGGCGGGGTCTGGTGCCTCTGGCCCACCTGCACCCGTGGGTGCTGAGGGGGTGCCAGGTCGGGCCAGTTCACGGGGTCGAGGAACGAGTCGTAGACCTCGACCACCATGCGGCTCGTCGTTGCTGCATCTCAGGACATTCCGCACTCCGCCCACTGCAGCTGCAACGCCTCCACTTCAGAATGTCCTGAAACGCAGCTGGGCGGAAGGTCTCCGCCTGCTTCACCGTACGGTCCCGCGCGAAGTCCGCCTCTCCCTATGCCAGCGCTTTGAGCAGGGCCATGGCCGCTCTCCAGCGGTCGTAGGTTTCGAGCTCCATCACCACAAGAGACCGAGCCGTCCCTGACCATGATGTAGTAGGCTGCCCCCTCACTCCCATCAGCGAACAGTCATTCAGACTCCTATAGGAACGACGAGAGATGGAATACCTGACAACTGACGAGAGCAGGTTCGATAATCTGCCAGGCTATCCGTTCGAACCCCACTACTCGGAGGTGCCCGACCTCGAAGGGGGCACGCTCAGGATGCACTATCTCGACGAGAGGGAGGGAGAGGTCATCCTCTGTCTCCACGGTCAGCCTTCGTGGTCCTACCTGTACCGGAAGATGGTCCCGATCTTCCTCGAAGCGGGTCGTCGCGTGGTGGCCCCCGATTTCATCGGCTTCGGCAGGTCGGACAAACCCACTTCGATGGACAACTACACCTACGCGAATCACGTCGCCTGGTTGAAGGCGCTGCTCGAGAATCTCGATCTCTCCGACATCACGCTGGTGTGTCAGGACTGGGGTGGCCTGATCGGGCTCCGCGCGGCGGCTGAAACTCCCGATCGATTTGCGCGAATCGTGACCGCCAACACCGGGCTGCCCGATGCCCAAGGCATCGAGGACGAACAGATTGCCGAGGTGAGCGACCGCATGCGCGCCTACTATGAGACCCTGCCGGTGCATGGCAATGCGGTGGAAATGGCGATGGCGATGAGGGGCGACAACTCCGGAATGGGTTTCCTGCACTGGGCCAAGTTCTGCGCCGAGTCGGACGGATTCTCTCCGCGTGACCTGCTGACTCTGAGCTGCGGCGGCGCGCTCTCCGCGGGCGAGCAACGGGCCTATGGCGCACCGTTCCCCGACGAGTCCTATCTCGCCGGAGCGCGGAAATTCCCGTCACTGGTGCCCATCATCCCGGACGACCCGTCCATCCAAGCCAATCGGGCAGCCTGGGCGGTATTAAAACAGTGGCAGAAGCCGTTTCTCACCGCATTCAGCGACTCGGATCCGGTCACGGCGGGCGGGCATGTGCGGTTCCAGGAGACCGTTCCCGGTGCCCAGGGCCAGCCACACATCACCATCAAAGGCGCGGGGCACTTCCTGCAGGAACAGGCGCCGGAGGAGCTGGCCCAGGCGACGCTCAGGCTAATGGCCGACAACCCGATCTAGCCGCACGGGGCATGTCAGGCGCGTGCCCCCGGCGCCATGAAGAAACAGATCCGGAAGGGCGCCTGCGCTGCTGCGTTTCGGGACATTCCGAAGTGGAGGCCTTCCAGCTACGACGTCCTTGAATTCATTGAGCTTTCTCTCCTCTCATTGGCCGGTGAGTGGGGAGATACTCGTTGCGCAGCAGGAGTTCTGCGAGGACGTGGCCAGCGATTGGAGCGAGGGCTCCAACGGCCTCCGTCAGGAGCAGATATAATACGAGTGACATCATGAAAGGGGCTCTGCTCAATCCCTTCGGGGAGATCGGCAGCCGCGCGCAGGTGAGAATAGAGCCCAGACTCGAGCGCACACCCGCGAGCGGGCAGGCAATTTCGGCCTCGGAGCTATTTGACCTCACGCGTTCCGTCAGAGAAGACTGAGCGATCCACCGAGCCGCCGGTTTCTCTCCTACTCAAGTCATTCAAACGATCACCTACTCACACGGAGTCCCCATGAGCCAGACAGACAAAGAACATCCGATTTCTTCGAAGGGACAGGCTGGCGCCGACCCTTACTCGATTCCTCTCGAGGAGATCGATGTCTCGGATCCGGAGATTTTTGTGACCGATACGCTCTGGGGATATTTCGAGCGCCTGCGCAACGAAGATCCCGTCCACTACTGTGCCGAGAGTGAGTTCGGCCCGTACTGGTCCGTGACGCGGTTCGATGACATTGTCCACGTCGAGAAGAATCCCGAGATCTATTCGTCCGCGCGCAGCATCTTCCTGAGCGACCCCGAGCCTGATTTCCCGCTGGAGGGCGGGTTCATCACGATGGATGGGCCCAAGCACGACGTCCAGCGCAAGGTGGTCCAGCCCGTGGTGGCCCCTCGAAACCTGAAGACGCTGGAGCCGCTGATCCGTGAGCGGGTGATCGAGATTCTGGACGGCCTGCCGACCGCTGACAGCTTTGATTGGGTCGATCGAGTCTCCATCGAGCTGACTACCGGAATGCTCGCGACCCTCTTCGATTTCCCCTACGAGCAGCGACGGAAGCTCACTCACTGGTCGGATGTGGCGGCGCTTGGCGCTGGTGGAGGGATAGCCAGCATGGGCATCACCCAAGAAGAAGGTCGAGCGACTCTCATGGAGTGTCTCGACGTGTTCACAGCGCTCTGGAAGGAGCGAGAGAACAAGCCCCAGGGTGACCGTCTGGATTTCGTCACCGCGCTGATCCACGGAGCCGCCACCAAGGACATGCAACAACTCGAGTATCTTGGAACGCTGCTGCTGCTGATCATCGGAGGCAATGACACCACCCGGAACTCCATCTCCGGGGGCGTCGTGGCCCTGAACCAATATCCGAAGGAATATCAGAAGCTGCGCGACGCCCCGGATCTCATCCCGAACATGGTCAGCGAGATCATCCGTTGGCAGACGCCTTTGGCGTATATGCGTCGGACGGCGACGCGCGACACGGAGCTGGCAGGAAAGAAGATCAAGAAGGGCGACAAGGTCGTCATGTGGTACGTGTCAGCCAATCGGGACGAGAGCGCGATCGAACGCGCCAACGAGTTCCTGATCGATCGTGAGGATGCTCGAAAGCATCTGTCCTTCGGAATCGGTGTCCACTTCTGCATGGGCAGTCGCCTCGCAGAGATGCAGCTCCGCATTCTGTGGGAAGAAATCCTCGAACGTTTCCGTGCGGTGGAGGTGGTCGGAGAGCCGATTCGCGTGGGCTCCAGCTTCATCAGGGGCTACGAGCAGCTGCCGGTTCGCGTCCGACCCTGGTAGCAGTGCGCCGCTCGAGAACTCCCATCGCTGGTGATCGAGCCATGTCCGACCCCAGCCGCCTGCGCCCGGTCTTCCAGGCGTTTCTGGTGTTGGTCGTGGTCACGGCGATCGAGACCCTGAGCTGTGCGAGCCTCCATCTGATGGAATTGAGGGCTCCGGGCAGCGTGGTGGAGATCTTCCTGGCGAACCACTTCGCGAAGCGGGTCACGACCGCGAAGAAGGAGAAGATCGTCCGGAAGACCTTCGACCGTGATCTGGGTTGGGTGGTCCCGCCAGGCTTCGAGAAGAACTCGACGGCGAGCAACGGCAGGGAATGGACCTACTCGACCAACGAAAGTGGCGCGCGGAGCGGCCCCGGGAACCAGGGCACGCTACTGGTCGCGACGTACGGAGATTCCTTCACCGCGGGTGTGGAGGTGCAGAACGACGAGACCTGGCAGACCTACCTGGCAGCGGAACTCGGCGGTGCGGTCGTCAATTTCGGGATTGCCGCCTACGGCACCTTGCAGGCAGTGATGCGCATGGAGCGTCATCTGGCAGATGGATACGTCGCGCCAATGACGATCCTTGGGATCTACGAGAGCAACCTGGAGCGGGTCGTCAATTCGTTCCGGCCCCTGCTACTACCTGAATCCGCCGCCGTGCTGGGATTCAAGCCGTTTCAGCGCTACCGGAACGGCTTCATCGAATTCTTCCCGAGCTTCTGGACCGACCCGGATCTAAGCCTTCGGGAGCTGGAGCAGCTTGCGACAGAGGCCGCCCAGAAGGATTTCTACGCCGAGCAGATGGGGAACTTCGCTTTTCCCTTCAGCTATCAGGTGGCTCGCATGGTGAAGATGCGTCTGATCGAAAGTCCGGATACGAAAAGACAGCAAATGTGGGACAGCGTCGAGGGACGCGCGATCATGAACGATCTCGTGGATCGCTTCGTCGCTCAGGTCCGCAACAAGGGTTCCGAACCGGTGCTGCTCTTCATGCCGTCCGCCGCTACGCTGTTCAGGGAGATCGCACCGGGCTATGCGGGTTTCGCAGCGGAGATCCGCCAGCGCCACCCGAAGATGACGGTTGTCGACGTCGCCGAGCAGGAGTTCTCCCGACCCGAGTTCAACGTCGGGCCCTTCAAGGGGCATCCATCCCCCTACGGCAATCGGGTGATCGCTTCCGCCCTGGCGCGCGACCTCAGGGCCTTCTTCGCGGATCGCTGAGCAGGGTCCAGGCTGGTTCCTGGGCTGGCCCCGGGAGCTGGGCTGATCTTGCCCATCCCCCTCAGAGGCGCTGCTCGACGTCGATCGCATCGCTGCCGGCCGGGAGGTGGACGGTGGTGCCGTCGCGGCCGACCGCGAGAGGACCGTCGTAGACGGCATCCACCCCCTCGAGAAACGCGGCCTCGAGTGGAGCGAGGGGAAGCGGGGGAACGACGTGGTAGTAGAGGAGGAAGCCGACACCGGCGTCACGCGCCACCTCGGCCGCGTCCACCGGTGAGGCGTGGTAGTCCAGGATGTCCCGCGTGATCTTTGCGATGTTCTCCCGACCCGCTGCCTGCGCGCCGCGGGTAATTACGGCAACCAGGTGCGGTGCGAGAGCGTCGTGGAGCAGGAGATCGACGCCCTCTGCGAACCGCTGGAGGTTTTGGGACTTGATGGTGTCCCCGCTGATGACGAGCGATCGCTCCCGGTAGTCGAAGCGATAGCCGACGGCGGGCTCGACCGGCGCATGATCGACCCGGAAGGCCGTCACCTTCACTCCGCCCTCGTCGATGACGACTTCTCCCCGCCCCTCGGCAGGTGCAGCAAACGGGTGCGCCGCCCCACCGGCGCCTGACGGGGGCACGATTGCCTCGCCGTGATGAGCGACCCGATAGGTGCTGTCGAGGCGATAGGCCCTGTTCACGCCATCCACCACCTCTTCGACACCGGTAGGGCCATGGATCGGCACGGGCGCCCGCGCCCCCCGATTGACCCAGCGCTGCATCAGAAGCTCGCCGAGTCCGTCGATGTGATCCGAGTGGAAGTGCGTGAGCAGGATCGCGTCGATCCGCCCCTGGGAGATACGGAGGTCACTGAGCCGACGCGAGGCGCCCGACCCCGCATCGACGACGAAGACCTGCTGCCCCGCGATCACGGCCACGCAGGGCCCGGAGCGCTTCGGGTCGGGCAGGGGCGAGCCCGCCCCGCATAGCACGACGTGAAGCCCGTCGGGGAGCTCGCTCACCCAGTCGCTGCCGAGATTCGTGGCTACGACCCGCTCCATCACCCGTAGCGCAATGGTCGTGCGAAAGAAGAATCCAACCAGCAGAAGCACGAGAAGAGCGCCGAGAAGTCCCAGCAGGATGCGTTTCATGGTACCTCCGTCGAGTCGAGGGCGAGCCCGTTTCGACCCCGGGGGACGTCGCAGGACGATGGGAACACATTGACATGATTGATACCACAATCGCCTTGTCCCAGTGACTTCGTCACTCTCGTCGTCCACGTTAGGGCCGGTGCGAACGCCAATCGCCGCGCTGAATCTCCGATAGACTCGTCCTATCACCCCGTGCCACCAGGAGCTGTCCCCATGTCCGAGTCCTCGTCCCTCTCCGGAAAGACCGCCATCGTGACCGGCGCCTCGAGCGGCATTGGGCGCGCCATCGCCGAGCGCCTGGGCGGCGCTGGCGCTTGCGTGTACCTGGTGGGGCGCAGCCAGGGCCCGATGGACGAGCTGGCCAGGCGCATCGGCGAGGCCGGCGGAACGGCTCACGCCGTGGTGCTCGACGTGCGTGATGTGGCTCAGGTCCAGGAGCTGGTCGCGCGGGCCGTCCGTGAGACCGGGCGTCTCGACGTCATGGTCAACAACGCCGGGCTCAGCTACCCGGGCGCCATAGCCGAGCAGGAGCCCGAGGAGTGGCGCGAGATGCTCGAGGTGAACGTCTTCGCGCTGTTGGTCGGCTGCCAGGCCGCCATCCGCGCCATGCGCGAGTGCAAGTTCCAGGGCCACATCGTCAACATCTCGTCCGTCGCGGCCCTGAATCGCGAGTCGGGCGTCTACGGCGCGACCAAGCACGCGGTCAACTGCATCACCAACACCCTGCGCAAGGAGCTGGAGGACGACCCGATCCGCATGGTCAACGTGATGCCCGGCGCCATCGCCACCAACTTCGCGCGCAACTTCGACCCCGAATTTCTGGCCGGCATCGGAAAGATGGTGGGCGTCGAGCTCGACTTGCAGAAGGGCGAGAAGCTCCCGGACGAAGTGCTCGACCAGGTGCAGCCGAAGCTGCAGCAGCTGCTGGGCAGCCCCGACGACGTGGCCGCCGCGGTCCTGTTCGCAGTGACGGCGCCGATTCAGGTCAACATCGCCGAGGTGGTGGTTCGGCCGCCAAAGCAGATGGAGTTCTAGGCGCCGGCGCCTGCCAGGGCTCCGCTCCCAGCCGTGCTACCTTTACTCGGCGCGTGACGAGAGCTTCCCGATGAGTCATTTCGACGTGTTGATCGTGGGCGCGGGCCTTTCCGGCATCGGCGCCGCGGTTCGCCTCCAGAAGCACTGCCCGAAGAAGAGCTACGCCATCCTGGAGAGCCGGGACGCCATCGGCGGCACCTGGGACCTCTACCGCTACCCGGGCATTCGCTCGGACAGCGACATGCACACCCTGGGCTACGACTTCAAGCCCTGGCGCGCGGAGAAGGCGATTGCGGACGGTCCTTCCATTCTCGCGTACATCAACGAGACGGCAGACGAGTACGGCATCCGCAAGAACATCCGCTTCAACCGCCGACTGGAGAAGGCGGCCTGGTCGAGCCAGGAGGCGCGCTGGGTCTTCGACGTCGCCTGCACCAACGACGATGCGCCGGAACGGATCAGCTGCAACGTCCTCCTGATGTGCAACGGCTACTACAGCTACGACGAGCCCTACCGGCCCCATTTCGAGGGGGAGGAGGACTTCGAAGGTCGGATGTTCCACCCGCAGCTATGGCCCCAGGATCTGGACTACGCGGGCAAGCGGGTGGTGGTGATCGGCAGCGGTGCGACGGCCATGACCATCGTCCCCGCCATGGCGGACGAGGCCGAGCACATCACCATGCTGCAACGCTCGCCCACCTACGTGATGTCGCGGCCCGACAAGGACGTCATCGCCAACACGCTGCGGAAGCTCCTCGGCGACAGGCTCGCGTACGGGATCACCCGCTTCAAGAACATCCAGCTCCAGCGGCGCGTCTACGAGAAGACCCGTACCGACCCGCAGAAGGTGAGGAACTTCCTGCTCCGCGAGGTGCGCAAGCATCTGGGCCCCGACTACGACGTCGAGAAGCACTTCACGCCTCGCTACAACCCGTGGGACCAGCGGCTGTGCCTGATCCCCAATGCCGATCTGTTCGAGGCCATCAAGGTGGGCAAGGCTTCGGTGGTCACCGACCACATCGACCGTATCACCAAGAAGGGTGTCCGGCTGGTGTCGGGCGAGGATCTCGAGGCCGACATCATCGTCGTGGCCACCGGACTCAACCTGAAGGTCCTGGGCGGCGTGGACTTCAGCGTCGACGGTGCTCCCGTCCAGTTCCCGGAGACCTGGACCTACAAGGGCATGATGTACTCGGACGTCCCCAATCTGGTGCAGACCTTCGGCTACATCAATGCCTCCTGGACCCTGCGCGCCGACCTGACGGCCGAGTACGCGTGCCGGCTCCTCAACCGCATGGACGAGCTCGGAATGCGCCAGTGCACGCCGAGGCTGCGGGAGGAAGACCGACAGATGACCAGGCGCCCGTGGGTCGACGACTTCTCGGCGGGCTATATGCAGCGCGTGATGCACCTCTTCCCGAAGCAGGGCGATCACGAGCCCTGGCTGAATACCCAGAACTACGCCGTCGACAAGAAGATGATCCGCCACGCTCCGCTCGAGGACGGCGCGCTCCTCTTCAGCAATCCGGGGGGTCGAAGACGACCGTCTCCGTGAAGGTCAGGACGATCTCGTCCCGCTGGTTGTTCACGACGTGCTTCAGAGCGACCAGAGTCTGCCCGCGCTTCGTCCTGCGATCGATGCGAGCTTCCAGCTCCACGCTCAAGGTGTCACCGGGAAACGCGGGACTCTTCACAGCCGCTTCGACGCCCACCATGCCGTGAAAGCGTCCGAGCCCCTCTCTCGCGGTGATGGCCTCTACCACCTCCATGATCGAGGTCGCGACCAATCCCATTCCCAGGGAGATCAGGAGAGGCGCAGGCGCAAACCGCCTGTTGTGGATGCCCGGCATCTGCTCCACCCACTCCATGTCGATGAACGGCGGTTCGTGAAGCCCAACCAGATTCACGAAGTTGACGATGTCGGTTTCCGTGATTGTTCGTCGGTGAGAGGTCACGCGATACACGGGCTCACCGCTCTCGTTCTCCTCGATCCGGACGTGCCCTGACATGCTGGCAAGCTCCCTTCGGACTCTATTGGCTCGCTGACTCGCTCATCCGAGATGGCGGCGACTCGCTTCGCCGCGTCTGCGAGGGGAGCTCGCCGAAGAGCCGCCGGTACTGTCTCGAGAAGTGTCCCAGGTGTGCGAACCCGTGGCGCAGAGCCGCAGTCGTGACGTTCAGGGGTGCCGACGCGTGGAGGTCGCGCCGAACCTGGTTGAGACGGCGCGCGCGGAGGTATTGCGCGGGGGAGACTTCCAGCGCGCTGCTGGACGCATACTCGAGCGCCCGTCGTGTGACTCCGAGAGTCTGGACGAGCTCCTGGACCGAGAGCCGATCTCCCGGGTTGGCTTCGACCAGCCGTAGCGCGGCCGACGCGAGGTCGTAGCGGGGGACGGGGCGAACGCCCGGGAATCTGCGCTCCGGCAGGGCGCTCCGCAGCAGATCGAGGGTGAGACGCCGCACCGCGGCGGCTCCGTAGGGCGAAAGGCCATCGCCGCCCGAGCGGTGCAGGCGCCTCCCGAGCTCTTCGAAGGCGCCGACGAGCCCGGGTCCCAGGGGCACGACGCAGCGCTCCGGGGGGAACAGGCGCGGATCGATCGCGTCCGCCAGAAGACCGGCCTCGTAAAGGAGCGTCTCCGAGGCGGTGATCTCGATGGAGCGGAAGCCCGGCCGCAGGGTCGAGCGCTGGTCACGCCCCGGAGAAACGACGAGGAGGGCCCCGGCGGGCACCTCGAGCCCGCACCACAGCGCTGGCTCGAGGGCAATCACGAAGCCAAGAGCGCCCGGCTCCATCGCCGCGGTGTCTGCGATGCGGCGATTTACCTGGAGGCGCGCGAGTCCGAAGTCCGCGAGCCGGAGCTGGTCCCAGCACAGGCTGAGGGATCCCGCGTCCAGCTGGACGGGATCCGTATCCCATCCGTGCAAATGCTCCCGGAAGGAGTCGAAGTCGCGGAACTCGAAGCTGGTGATCTCGGTCAAGAGTGGCTGCCAGACGGGTACGCAGTTCGCATTTCGGATAGCACGGGGACTCGAGACGTGCCAAACACTCAATGCGCTATCGGGGATCCCCCTTTCCCCGACGTCGGCATATGTCTCTAGATTCTCGACAATTTTCGGAGGGGGACCCGGATGACCGTGGATCGCATCGGACGCGTGGTGGTGCTCGGGGCGACGTTGGCCGCACTCCTCGGCCCCGTTGGTGCACGGGCCGAGGATGCCACCGAGCTCGCCAAGAAGGTCCAGAATCCGATCGGCAGCCTGATCAGCCTGCCCTTCGAGAGCAACTTCAACTTCGAGAACGGCACCGACGACGACGACCGCCGGGACGTCAGCACCTTCTACGTCCAGCCCTTCGTGAACTACAATCTCCCTCGGGGCTGGTACCTGACCAGCTCACCGCTGGTGAGCGCCAACTGGAAGGCCAAGAGCGGGGAGGAGTGGCGTGTGCCCGTCGGGGGCGGGGCCGGCAAGGTCTTCTGCATCGGCAGCCAGAACATCAACACCCGGCTGGTGGCCTACTACAACGTCGAGCGACCCACCAGAAGCGCCGACTGGTCGATCCAGTGGACGCTCCGGTTCCTGTTTCCCAGGTAGCTCTCGACAGACAAGGGGAATCGAATCATGAAGTTCGGATATCGCCTACTCCTGCCGTTGCTGGCTCTCGGCGCCGCGCTCTCCACGCAGGCCGCAGAGAAGCCCAACATCCTGGTCATCTGGGGCGATGACATCGTCGTCAGACTGACGGGGTCGGACGCCATCGAACACGCGCGGGAGGCTGAGTTCACGAGCGGTTTCTAGGGTGGCAAGTGCTTCGATGGGGTGGTGCGCGAAGGAACGATTCTGGAGAACGCAGAGCGGATCCGTTTTTCGCTCGCGCTCGAGAGAGGGAAGCTGGACACCGAGCGAGAGCAGCCATGATGCGTGGTGCGGGTCGCGGAGATCCTTGGGCGCGTAGTGGAGCCGGCATTTGCGCGCTCTAGTCGGATATTCCGGCCTGGTACCAGAAGCGAGGCAGGCGCGGAAGGCTCTCGATTGCTGCGACTGCGGGGCCGTCCATGAAGTACACCTCGAGCCGTCCTCCCCACCAACTTGTCAGGATCAGGTCCGCGAGGCCATCGCCGTCGTAGTCGCCGGAGACCGTCATCGTATCCTTCCTGCCTCTCCGACCGGTGGGTAGGCGCTGGGGTAGGCCGACGCCAGTGGATCCGATGAGGGCGACGCTCGGCTGGTCATCGATTGTCAAGAAAGCGTCCGCCCGGCCGTCGCCATCGAGGTCCCCGGTTGCCTGCATTCGGGCACCAGGAGGCACCGAGCCGAAGCCGATCTCTTCGACACCCTCGGTGTCGAAGCGCCAGAGGAGCGTCTCTCCGCTCTCGCGTAGGTGCCATAGAATCTCGGCGACTCCGTCGGAGTCGAAGTCGCGCGTGCCAGCGACTTTCCAGGCCTTATGCGGTGCGTCGGCGATCTCGAGGACCTCCAGCACTTCACCGCCGTTCAGGTACCAGATCTCGACGCGGCGCTGATTCTGGTTGCGAAGCACCAAGTCACTGCGCCCATCGCCATCGAAGTCGCCGGAGCCAGCCACGCTCCAGCCATGCCCGACCGTCTGGGTAAGCGAGATCCGTTCGACCAGGGCAGCGGACTGGATGATCCACATCTCGAGCCGTCCCGTCCTGCTCTCGCGACACAACAGGTCGGCAAACCCGTCCCCATTGTAGTCGCCGTTGCCGATCACTCTGACCTCTTCTGGAAGGTGGGGAAGCGCCAGCTCCGATACGACGGAGCTTCCGTTCATCAACCAGAGCTGGGTTTCTCCCGTTACTCTGTTGCGGAGCAGCAGGTCCGATTGTCCATTGCCGTCGAAGTCAAGGGGAGCCGGCTCGGCAAGAGGGGGCTCCTCGTGTATCGGCTCCGGCGTAGGCGTGGGAGTTGGCTCCGGCGAGGGCTTGGGAGTCGGCTCCGGTGTCGGCTTGGGAGTCGGCTCTAGTGTCGGCTTGGGAGTCGGCTCCGGTGTCGGCTTGGGAGTCGGCTCTAGTGTCGGCTTGGGAGTCGGCTCTGGTGTCGGCTTGGGAGTCGGCTCTGGTGTCGGCTTGGGAGTCGGCTCTGGTGTCGGCTTGGGAGTCGGCTCCGGTGTCGGCTTGGGAGTCGGCTCTGGTGTCGGCTTGGGAGTCGGCTCTAGTGTCGGCTTGGGAGTCGGCTTCGGCGTCGGTTCCGGCGTAGGTGCTACGAAGCGCAAGGGTTCCGACGGATCGGATCGGGGCCCCTCCTGTCCCTCCGCATCAAAGGCGGCGACTGTAACGGCGACGGTGTCACCGAAGCTCGCATGGATCGTAGCCTGGGTCGTGGCGTAGACGGATCCGTAGTGGGTCTCGGGATCACCGTTGGCCGACACGAACACCCGGTAGCCAGCCACGGGACCGCTCGCGGGGGACCACTCGAAGGTCGCTTGTTCCTGCCCGACGATTTCCACGAGGGCGCTGGCGGGCGGGGCCAATAGGAGCGCGAAAGCGGCAAAGATCGTTGCCCCGATCCGCCCGCGATGTCGGTGTAGATTCGCGGCCGGTGCTCGCAATGCGGGTCGAGGGTGCGAACGCAGGCCCCAGTCGTCGCGGCGATGTCCACTCATCACAGGTCATATCGGCATGGTCGAGGCGAAGAGCGTGAGCCGTGTCACGACGGGCAGAGCAGTACTTTTGGCGGGACTTTGTCGGCAAAGATGCGTACCTGTGGCTCACTCCGGGGCGTCGCGGCGCAGATCCCAGGTACCCCGGATGCCCAGGGCCTGTCGCGCGATCTCCTTGGACAGGCTGTAGCCGCCGAGACCTCCGATCAGACCGTCCAGGCCTCCACCGGTATTGGTCAGAACGACGATCGCGTCCCCTCGTTCTGGCTCGAGGACGACGAGACTCTGGAAGCCCGGATTGCTGCCCCAGTGCCACCAGGTCGTGGGCTCGACCGAACGGTCGATACCAATTCCGGCTCCCCAGGCGATACCCCGCCCCACTTCGATCTGCGGCTCGAAGAGCATGTCCCGCGCCCTCAGATCGATCCGTTGCGGGCGGAGTAGTTCGAGCGCAAAGCGGGCCAGGTCCTCGACGTTGGTGTGGAGGCTCGAGGCCAGGAGGACGCGGCTCGACCGGGACTCGATGGGAACGATGATACGCGAACCCAGGGCGAGCAGTACGACGACGAGGGCGATCCACTGGAGCGCGAGCACACCAATGACTCGACGCCCGGTCCGTCGTCGCCAGCTCCGCCGGTTGAGCCACGCACAGCCGACCCCCGCCAGCAGGAGCACCAGCGCTCCCATCGGCAGCACCGGTCCCCGCGCCGTGCCGGTGAGAAGTGCGAAGACCAGGTCGACGTAGCCGGTCGCGCGATCGACCGCGAAACCGGGGAAGAAGGTGGAGTGCTCCATGCCGAGTGGGCGGAAGACCCGGCGCTCGATGAATCGTTCGGCGGGCTCTCCAGTCTCGTCCTCGAGCATCTCCTGAAGCACGCTGTACCCCTGTCCCGCATAGGAGAAGTCGATCCCGGGTCGACAGCTCGCGCGGAAGCGGGTGGCGCCGAGATCGTTCGAGAGCCCCGCGCTATGGCTGAGCAAGTGCGCCAGTGTCGGCGTGGAGCAGCCCTCCGGTACTTCCAGGGACGGGGACCGAACTGGCATTTCGAGGCGCCAGCGCCCCTCCGCCACGAGGGTGAGGGCGGCGACCGCGGATACGACTTTTCCGAGGGATGCTGCCTCGAAGACGGTTCGGGTGTCGACCGGCTCGCCGCTTCCCTCGTCGACGACGCCAAAGGATTCGGTCCACACCAGGCGCCCGCCGCGAATCAGCGCCAGGCTGGCGCCCCGCACCTGCGACCGCTCGAGTCCCTGCACGGTTGCCGCTCTTAGAGCTTCGATCGGCGCAGGTCCGACATCGCCCACGGTCACCGGAGCGGCGACAGCCAACGCTGCGATGGCGATGATCCACGTGGACCGCGGACGGGATCGGATCACGGCTTGAAAGCGCATCGGGATTTCCTCCCGTCTCGCGATTCTCAGACATTCCCGGGGAGCGGGTCAACTCGATTCAACATGTGGTATACCAAGCTCAACAGGCGTGTCAGTGGATGAGGATGTTCGCATGATAGAGCTGGAAAGAGATGGCGACGTCCATCTGCTTCGCATGATCGCCGAGGAAAATCGCTTCAACGCCAGATTCATGACGGCGCTGAATCAGGCTTTGGACGAGGTCGAGGGCTCCACAGGACCGGCTGCTCTGGTGACCAGCGGGACGGGGAAGTTCTACTCGAACGGCCTTGACCTGGAATGGATGGGCAGCCTTGGTGCGGAGGAGGTCCGACAGCATGTGGACAATGTCCACGACACCTTCATACGCATGCTGACGTTTCCCATGATCACAGTGGCTGCTCTCAATGGGCACGTGTTTGCGGCTGGCGCCATGATCGCGTTGGCCCACGACTATCGGGTGATGCGCGCCGACCGGGGCTTCTTCTGTCTACCCGAAGTGGATATCAAGATCCCCTTCACCAAGCAGATGGATGTACTGATTCGCGCGCGTCTCCCCAAGGTGGTCGCTCACGAAGCGATGTGCACCGCCAGGCGTTACGGTGGCTCCGAAGCAGCAGATCGCCAGATCGTCGATCACGCCGTCTCCGAGATGGAGCTACTCCCCAGGGCCATCGAGATCGCACAGGGTCTGGCGGGCAAGGATCGCGACACGATCGCCGCCATAAAGCGCCAGATGTACGCAGACGTGATCGACGTCTTCGAGCGCGAGAAGGGTTTTGTCGAGGCGGATCGAGGATGAACGACAGCGACGCCGTCCGGTTGCTCCTGCGAGTAGAAACCCCTCGATACGGATGTGCGCTCGTCAACGGAGGAAGTCCAACGGATCTGCGCGGCGCCTCCCGCCCGAAGACCAGGCGAGCGGACGCATCCAATTGAGGCGGTTCGAGCCAGCGCTTCTATAATGTATGGGTGCAGGAGCAAGCCAATCCAGCGAAGCCCCGTAGCCGGCTGCACCGGGCGCTCGTTGCCGTCGGAGCGCTCGCTGCCATCGCTCTGCTGCTGCTCGTGCTGGGCATCCCCGTGCCGCTGGGCCCGGTGCGATCTCTGCTGGAGGGGCGCGCCAGCGATTCACTGGGGCGCTCGGTCGAGTTCGGCTCCCTCAGACTCGTGCTGGGGTTCCATCCCGGTCTCCGGGTGGAGGACCTGCGCGTCGGACACCCGGAGCCCTCGCGTCCGGAGGTCCTGACGCTCGAGCGACTCGAGGTGAAGTTCGGGCTGACTGCGCTGTTGCGCAAGCGCCTCCACCTGAAGGAGATCGCGGCGCGAGGCGCGGTGCTGCGGCTGGATCCCGAGGCGATCCCCGTGGCAGAGCCCGAGACCCGGACCGAGGTGCCGGCGTCCGAGACCTCCGCGGATCCGATGCGAGGCTGGAGCCTCGACGTCGACTCCCTCTCGGTCGACGCCGTCGACGTTACTTACGAGAACCCCGACGGCGAGATCGCTCGCGCCCGTCTCGATGCGCTCACCGCCGCTCTTCGCTGGGATGAATCCACGGAGATTCGCGCGCAAGGTGAGTACCAGGCGGTTCCGCTCGCTCTGGAGGTCGAAGCCGGATCGATCGCGCGGCTGCTCGCCAAGCCCGATGCGTGGCCCCTCTCCCTGGGGCTGCGGTTTGCGGAGTCCGAAGCCCGGCTCGGCCTGCAGCTCGCGGCCCGGCCGGGCTCGCTGCAGCTGAACGACATCGAGGGTCGCGGGGGAGAAGGGGCGGAGCTGACCGGCTGGCTGGCGCTGGAGAATACCGACGGCCGGCCGAGCATCCGCGGCGACCTGCGCGTGGGAGCGATCGATCTCTCGCCCGATCCAGAACCTTCCGAAGTGCCGGATCCCGACGCGCCAGCCGAAGCGGCGATCCCCGCCCGCAGCGCGTCTGCTGAAGGGCTGGGACCCGCGGTGGCTCTTCTCGACCTGCTCGAGACATTCGACACCGACCTGAAGCTCTCTCTCGAGCGGCTCAGTGGTGCGGGTCCGCCCTTGGAGGACGTGGCGATCGAGCTCAATGTCGCCGGGGGGGAGCTCGACTTCCCGATTTCTCTAACGGCTGCCGGCGTTCCGCTGGAGGGCACGCTGGGCCTCGACCGCCGCGAAGGGAAGCCTCATGCTGCCTTCGCACTGGGCTCCTCAGGTCCCTTCCGCGTCGACGAACTCGGCGGCCACCTGGCACCCGAGCTCAACTTGCAGGGCGATTTCCAGGAGCTGCGCGCCGACGTAGAGGGCACTGGAGAGTCGCTGCGCGAGTTTCTGGTCTCTCTGCGCGCCGACCTCGTCGCTCGCGGAGCCGAGCTCACCTACGGCTTCGAGTCCCCGGTGCCGGTGGGAGTCGAGCGTATCGAGGTGGCGCTCGAGGAGCGCGGTCCATTGACCGTGCGCGCGCGAACCGAGCTGCTGGGCGAGGCGCTTCGCCTGGACCTCTCTGCGGGAACCGTGGAGGCGTGGCTGGGCGGTAAGGGATGGCCTCTGCGTCTCGAGGCCGCCGGCGCCGGCGCCGAAATCGAGCTCAGCGGCCAGGCTCGGGGCAGCCTGGCCCTGGGCACGTTCGAGGCCGACGCGCAGCTTCGCGTCGAAGGTGAGCGGCTCTCCCGGCTCGAGCCCTGGCTGGGGGCGCTTCCGGTCGCCAATGCCTCCTACGCGCTCCGCGCCCGCGTCGAGCGCACGCCCGAACTCTTTCGAACCACCCTCGAGGAGGTGCGCCTCGGCGAGACGAGCCTGACCGGCGACCTCGGTGTCAAGCGTGAGGGAGAGGAGCGCCTGGCGTGGGTCGATCTCCACGTCGGAAAGTTCGACTTGTCGAAGCTCCTGAAGGAGGCTCCGGAGTCGGCCGACGCCGGTGAGGCGGCTCCACCCGATTCGGGCGCTGCCGGTCGAGGGGTTGCCTGGGACGCCCCCATCCTGCCTGGCGGAATCCATCTTCAAAATGCGGACCTCTCCCTCGCCTTCGACCAACTCAGGCTCGCGCGCATCGAGCTCAGCGACTTCCGCTTCCAAGGGGCGATTCGCGAAGGCCACCTGGAACGCGCACCCTTCGGCTTTCACACGGCCGACGCAGCGTTCGCAGGCGCGCTCTCCATGGACCTGCGCGAAGCGCCCCACAAGGCCAGCTTCGAGTTCGGGGCGCGGGATCTCGACGTCGGAGGGATGTTCGAGCGCCTCGGCATCGCGAAGGATCTGAAGGCGAGCGCGAGCCTCGTCGAGGTCGAGGTCACGGGTCGCGGCGGCACGCTCGCCGAAGTGATGGCTGGGTCGGAGCTGGTGGCTCGCATCGAGGACGCTCAGTGGACGCTCACCGACGCCGCCTCGGGCGCCGAGCTGCCCCTGCTTCTCGATCGCGCGGAGCTGCGCTCCCGGGGCGAAGAACCTATCCGGCTCGTCGCCGGCGGCTCCGTCGAGGGCAACCCGCTGGCCCTGGAGATCCAGATCGGGCACCTCTCGCTCTTTCGCGATCCGCCCGACCACTTGCCATTCCATCTGCGAGCCGAGGCGGCGGGTGCCACCCTCGAGGTGGAGACCTCCGTCGCGCTTCCCATCCGGGACCAGCGCTTCGAAGGAATCCTCAGCCTCTCGGGCGAGCGGCTCGACCGGTTGGCCTCACTGCTGCGCTACGAGCTGCCACCCATCGGCCCCTATCGCCTCGGCGCCCGCGCGCAGGTGACGCCTTCGGCCTACCTGCTTTCGGACCTGGACCTCCGCGTGGCGAACAGCCGGCTGAAGGGAAAGGGGAGTCTTCACACCGGTGGAGTCCGGCCCCGCATCGACGTCGAGCTCTCCAGCGACCAGATCCAGACCGACGACTTCGCGGCCACGGCGGAGCCCCCGGAGTCGCCCGAAGCGGCCGCCGCCGAGCAGCCGCGGATGCAGTCCGACCTGGATCTCGACGGTGTCGACGTACACGTGGAGGCCCCGGAAGGGCCCGAGGAACCGGTGCCGTTTCTCAGCCCCGAGGGCTTGCTGAGTGTCGACGGCCGGCTCGTAGCTCGTGTCGACCACGTGCTGTCGGGGAAGGACGAGCTCGGGCGCGGCGAGCTCGTCGTCACCCTCGAAGACGGCAGGCTGAGCGTCGACCCGCTGAAACTCGCCCTTCCCGGTGGCGATTTCCTGCTCCAGATGGATTACGCGTATTCCGGCTCCGACATCTCGGCGCGCATCCGCGCTCTCGCGGAGCGACTCGAATACGGCATTCTGGTGCGACGGACAGATCCCGAGGCCGAGGTGGGGGGCTTGCTGACCCTCGATCTCGACATCGAGGGCAGGGCGCCAGTCGGCGAGGATCTACTCGCCCACGCCAGCGGCCGGCTCGACTTCGTGGCGTTTCCCAAGAACAGGAGCGCCGGGACGATCGACCTCTGGGCCACGAGTGTCCTCTGGGCACTGCTGCCGCGCATCGATTCCCAGTCGAGATCAATGATCAACTGTGTGGTGGCGCGCTTCGATCTCGACGACGGGCTGATGCAGGAGCGGGCGCTGCTACTGGACACGACGGGGATGGTGGTGCGAGGCGCCGCCACCATCGACTTCAAGGAGAGGCAGCTGGAGGCCGTCTTCGGCCCCCAGTCGAAGAAACCGGCGCTGCTTGCGCTCCAGACGCCGGTTGCAGTCAAGGGAAGCTTCCAGGACTTCAAGATCGGCGTGGCCCCGGAGGACGTGCTGCGCACCTTCATCCGCTTCGTGACCAGCATCGTGGTCGTGCCGATCCAACGCATCTTTGTTGGCGGGCTGCCGGCAGACGGCGTGGCCACCTGCCAGGCCGCCTGGAACAAAGGCCGCGAGGGCTCCGACTAGACGCAGAGCTTCGTCTGGTTGCTGCCTACTGGCCCTCGAACTTCGGCTTGCGCTTCTCGAGGAAGGACATCATTCCCTCCCGGAAATCCTTGGTCCGGAACAGCGGCATGAGCTGCAGGAAGACGTGATGCACGTGATCGTCGAAGGGCTCCGAGAGCCCGGCGCGCATCATGCGCTTGGCCGCCTGCACCGCGAGCGGTGCGTTGTCGGCGATCTCTTGCGCCAGCGCGCGCGTCTCCTCGGGCAGCGAGGCGGCGGGCACGACCTGGTTCACGAGCCCCAGCTCCAGGCACTGTTCGGCCGAGAGCGTGCGGCCCGTGAAGATGATCTCTGCCGCCTTCGCCCACCCCAGCAGGCGGGGTAGCAGCCAGGTGCCGCCGCTTTCCGGGAGCACGCCGCGGCGCGTGAAGGCGGCGGCGAGCTTTGCCTTGTCGCTTGCGATCCGGATGTCGCAGCCGAGGGCGAGGTCCATGCCGTAGCCCGCCGCGCCACCGTTCAAAGAGCAGAGGGTCGGGGTGTCGATGCCGTGGAGCACCACGGGCGGAGCGTTGCGGATGTCGAGCGTGGGTGGCGTCCCCGTGCTGCTGCTGCCGATTCCCGTGCCCGCGGTGGCCTCCTGGAGATCGAGCCCCGAGCAGAAGCCGCGGCCGGCGCCGGTCAGCACGATGACGCGCACCTCGGGGTCCGCCTCGAACTCGAGGAGCTTCTCGGAGAGCAGCTCGAGCATCGGGACGGAAATCGCGTTCAGCCGTTCGGGACGGTTCAGGGTGAGGGTGCCGATGGCACCATCCTTCTCGACCAATAGCTCGCTCACGTAGGTTCTCCTCTCACCGGTCGCGGCGCCCAACGCGCTCCCAACCCCCGAGCTTAGCTGCTCGGCTCGCGGAGGGGGAACCTGCCGCGGACCGGTAGGCCGCAGCTTCGAAACGTACCGGGTGCGCCTCAATCAAGCCTTCCGTTCATCCGATCCAGGGGGTTGGACGGAGGAACGCTCATGCGCATGCGATTCCGCCGAAGCCCCGTGGCTCAATCGCGCACCGCGACGCTCTTCGCGACTGCGTTCATGCTGCTCTTCCTCGCGATCGGAGCGCTCCTGCTGGTCTTCGCCGTCTGGTCGGCCCAGGAGGGTGACACAGACAACATGCTCCTGTTCGCGGCGTTCGGCTCGACCTTCTGCACCGCCGCCGTCTGGGCCCTCTTCGGCAGCTGGCGCGAGCGCCGCGCGCACCGGCGTGACCTGAAGCGCAAGGACGCGCTCCCGGACGAGCCTTGGCGCTGGTACGAGGAATGGGCCAGCGGATGCGCAATGCATTGGAAGGTCGCTGAACCGCGATCCTGTCGCGCACTGCACCGATCGAGAACGCTCGAGTCCGATTCGTGACGCGCGGCGCGACGGCTACAACCTCAGTCGCCGAGCCGGAAGCGCGTACCGCCGATCAGGATCACGTCGTCCTGTGACCTGATCCCGCGCTCTGCCGCCGCCGCGAGGGCGCGCTGGGGGTCGACCGCGGCCAGGTCGACTCCTCCGAGTCCCTCCGGACGACCGTCGCGCGGCTCCACGAAGCGCAGGCGGGCGTTCTCCAGGGGCAGCGAGATCCGGCCGCGGTCGTCGGCTTCGAGCGGGATCTCCGAGATCTCGCTCCAGCGCTCGGCGACCCGCCTCGCCGCGGGGCTCTGGATCTCCGCCGCGCTGATCGCGCGCACCACGTCGAGCCGGCGCGCCGGCCACCAGTCGGGACCGGCCGGCTCCCAGGGTCCGTCGGGCTCCGGGCCGTCGGACTGGCAGTCGATCTCGAAGAAGGAGCCGCCGGTGTCCTTCGGGTGAAGCTGCATGTTCTGGAAGCCCTCGCGCTCGAACTGGATGGCGAGGCGGATCCCCAGCTCCTCGACGCGGCGCCGGCGGGGTGCGTGGTCGTCACACTGCGTGATGACCATGTAGCCACCGTCTCCGCCGCGCTTCTCGAGGTAGCGCCCGGCCGCCGTCTGCTCCTGAATCGGTGCCACGACCTCGAGGAACTGGTTTCCCACCGGCAGGAGCGCATTCTCCAGCCCGAAATACCCGACAGCCGGGTCCCGGTACGCGACCTCCAGGCCGAAGACGGCCTGGAGGTCGTCGACGACCGGCTCGAGCTCGCGGGCCACCAGACAGATCTGCCTCAACCTCAACCACATCTCCGAATCCCCTTCCTTGCGGCCGCATCCGCCGAGGTGCCGTGCGTCGCCGGAGTCTGCTCGCCCCGGGCTCAGTAGCGACGCAGCACGCGGCCGTGCGGGAGCGTGAAGTCGAAGCGGCTGTAGACGCCGAACAGCACCTTCTGGATCGGGAGCACGTGCCAGGGATCCAGGGCGGACTCGGCCTCGAACTGGAGCGTCGCCGGCCCCGACCAGGCTTCGTGAACCCGGCGGTCGGTGTAGAGCACCTGGACCAGCTCGGCGACGGCGGGAGGCTGATTCGCCTCCGCGCTGGGGATGACCCGCAGGGACACCACCGAGGGACCGTCACCGCTGGCGGGCGGGACGGGTCGTTCCGGCCGCATCGCCACGCTCACCAGTCGAATGCCCGCGGGGCGTTCCACCGCGCCGCGGACGAACTCGTCTTCCTCGCTGAGCTCGATGCCCGCGATCTTCTTGGGGTAGCCCCAGATCTCCCGCCCGCCCACGAGCGGAGGCACCGTGTCGACGACGATCTGGGCGACGTAGAACTGATCCTCGCCCTGCCAGAGACACGGAACGCCAAGGATCGCCTCGTTGTAGGGTCCGAAGGTGGATGTGGGGTAGTACACGACCATCAGCGCCGCGTGGGATGGAACCGGCACCTCGAGCCCCTCGGGCAGGATCTCGGCGGCCGCATCGGGATCCGTCTCGAAGGTGACAGTCAGGGACCGCGCGTCTCGATAGTAGAAGGGCGGGCTCTGGTAGTAGGGCGCATCGACCGGCATGGACGCACCGAATCTGTCCTTGGTGAGCTTTCCTTTGCGAGGAGCCTGTTCCATCGATCTGACCTCCGTCTGGCACGATGATCCCACGTACGGGGGAGCGTGGCAAAGGGGGCGCTGGTAAGGGACGCCACTTCGCGGGGTTGAGCCGGAGTCGGTGACTTCGAACAGAGGCTTCTTCTCCTCTCCTCAGCTGTGGGTGTAGTAGGATCGAGGGACGGGAGGAGAATTTCCGATGGCCGAACCCAGGACCTATCACGGTGGCGCCACTCCGCACGACGTGCTCCGGGAATCCGATGTCGAAAAGGTGATCGATGCCACTTTCCAGCTTCTGGGCGAAGTGGGCGTGAAGTTCGACCCGAAGAGTCGCGCGATGGATCCATTCTCTGATGCGGGATGCACCATCTCCTCCGATGGGATCGTCCGGTTTTCCCGGGATCTCGTGCAAGAGGCCATCGATTCAGCCGGACGGAGGGTCAAGCTCTGGGATCGGTCGGGGACGGACCATATCGAGTTCAGCGACGGCAACACGATCCTGATGGCCGGAGTCACCTGTCTCAATGTGCTGGATCTGGAGAGCGGGACTCCGAGACCCGCAACCAGCGAAGACCTCGCCACGATCACGCGCGTGGCGGACGCCCTCGGCGATATCGATGGAGTGTGTCTCCCCTGCAAGATCGCAGACAGACCGGCGTTCGACGGCGAAATCGAAGAGTTCGTGACGGTGGTCTCGAATACGACCAAGCCTCTCACGTATCTGTGCAACGACAGCCTCGCTCTGGAAGCCGCCATCGAGATTGCTGCCGCGATCCGAGGTGGGCCGGATGAACTCAGGGAGCGACCCTACTTCTGCTTCATGGTCACACCGCTGCCTCTCAACTATCTCGACGAGAACACGGACCACATCTTTCTCTGCGTCGAGAATGGGATTCCGCTCTTCCCATGCACCACGAGCGTCGGAGGGGCCGCCGCTCCTGTCACCATTGCGGGGAACCTGACGCACTGCCTCGCCACGGATTTCGCGGGCCTCGTGCTCACGCAGCTCCTCGAGGAGGGCAGCTTCTGTACCTGTGGCTCCGTTCCCGCCTTCATCGATCCGGCAACGGCCGAGATGGGCGGGTTCCCGGAAATGCTCCTGGCCGAGAGGGCCAAGAGCCAGATCTTGCGTTCGCTGGGCATGCCGCCATGCGGAGGGATCGCCGGCACTTCTGCCGGGAGAAGGGAATTCGACAGGTACAACGCTTGCGTCGCGACGGCTACGATGCTGCAGACGGCCTACAGTCAACCGGGCTATTGCTGGTGCCTCGGTTCCATCGACTCGCTGATGACGTTCTCGCTCGAGGCGCTTCTCTACTGCAACGAGGTGGCCGGATGGCTCCGTCGCATCTGGAAGGGGATCCGTGTCGACGAAGAGACGTTGGCCCTCGACGTCACGCGCAGCGTCGGACCCGGTGGACATTACCTGGGTGAGGAGCACACGGCGAAGCACTGCAGGACCGAGCTCTGGAATCCGAAGTACTTCAGGTTTTCAGCGGAGAAGAGCGGGGAAACTTCGCCGAACAAACGGGAGATGATGTCCGTCATCGAAGAAGATCTACGGAGAATTCTGGCGACTCACCGCCCGGAGCCATTGCCGGATTCCGTTCGAAGCCGGATCCAGTCGATCCTCGACAAGTACCACGCCATCTAGCCTGTGCGCTATTCTGTGTTCGAATTCCATCGAGGTTTGGAGAACCGTCAATGAAGAAGGCATTCATTGGACTCGCCGTCGTCGTCCTGCTGGTGGCGGCTGCGGTGGTCTGGCTGCTCGGATCGCTCGACCAGATCGTAAAGGATCAGATCGAAATCATAGGCACCGAGCTGACCGGTGTTCCCGTCAGAGTCGGAAGCGTCGGTATCGACATCAAGGACGGTGCTGGCCAGATTCGTGGCCTCAAAGTCGGAAATCCCAAAGGCTATGCCGCAGCCAACGCATTCGAGATGTCGCTCTTGCGGCTGAATATCGACCTGAAGTCGCTCGGCAAGCAGCCGCTGGTGCTCGACGAACTGATCATCGACTCACCGGTCGTCAACATGGAAATCAACCAGCGGGGCGGATCGAACCTGAAAGAGATTCTCGACAACGTGTCGAAGAACACTGGGCAGGCGGATGCCAAGGCCGAGACCGGGGACTCGGGGGAACCGATGCGCATCGCAGTCCGCAAGCTGCGGATCGAGGGGGTGACCTTCACCGAGTCGAACCCCCTGGAAGAGGGAGAGCCGCGGTCGGGCGCGCTACCCACCATCGAGAAGGCCAACGTCGGTGGCAGCAACGGGGCGACGCCGGGCGAGCTTGGCAAGCTCATCGTTGGTGAGCTGGGCGGGCAGATCGCCAAGCAGGCGGCCAGGAAAAAGGCGATGGAACTCATCGAGGAGAAGGCCGGCGGGGTCCTCGAGAGCATCGGAGGCGCACTCCGCAAGGACTAGCCCGCATTTCTCACCAGTTCGCTACTGCGGCCGCCAATAGCACCACAGATTCGCGACCTTCTCCCTCCGGCGGCCTCGACGTACTGCCAAGTACGCCTTCGGCCCCCTCCGGTCCGAGGGCCGCGAATCTGCGGCACTCTTGGCGCCCTCGCTACGCGATCTGGTGAGAAAAGCGGGCTAGAGCCAGGGCGAAGATAGATCAGCTCTCGCGGTCGGAGTCTCCGGGGACGTGGCGAGGAGCGTTCGCCAGGCCCAGCTCCGACACCGCGGTCGGACTCACCGTGCGCAGGTGGAGATCGCGCTGCGGGAACGGCACGCCGATTCCCGCTTCTGCGAGGGCGCGCTGGATGACGACGCCCAGGTCGCTACGGACCGCAAAGCCGTCGTTGAAGTCGGCGATCCACCCCCGGAGCACGAAGGTGAGGGCGCTGTCGCCGAAACCCAGGAAGAAGGCGCGGGGCGGAGGGGTCTCCAGCACGCTCGGATGGTTGTGCGCTACCTCGAGGAGCAGGTCGATCACGCGCTGGGCATCGGTTCCGTACTCGACGCCGACGTTCACCTCGACCCTCCGGTGTCGATCCGAGAGCGTCCAGTTGGTGACCGCTTCCGAGATCAGCTGCCCGTTGGGCACGATGACCTCCGCGCCGTCGAAGGTGTGGATCACGCTGGCCCGGATCCCGATGCGTTTGACTTCTCCCCACAAGTTCTGGCTCATTAGCTGAACCACATCACCTACCTGGACCGGCCGCTCGAAGAGCAGGATCAGACCCGAGACGAAGTTGTTCACCACGTTCTGCAGGCCGAAGCCGATACCCACCCCGAGACCGCCCGCGACCACCGTCAGCTTGCCGAGCTCGATGCCCGCCGCCGCCAGCGCGACCAGGAAGCCGAGGAAGATCAGCGTGTATCGCACCAGGCTCGAGATGGCGTACGGCACGCCTCTCGGCATATGCATTCTCGGGAACACGTCCTCCTCGAGAACGAAGTTCACGGTGCGGGCGAGGGCGAAGGAGAGCCAGGCTACCAGGACGAACGCCAGGACGTCGCCAAGGGAGATCGAGAGGGCGCCTACCGCGAGCCCGGCGCCCAGCAGGTCAAGGAGAAAGGCGCGCAGCCATTCGGCGATGCCAAACACCCTGAGCGTGGCGTAGACCCATGCCGCGGCGGCCAGCAGCCCGAGTCCTCTGTCGAGGCGACGCCGGACCTGCACCCTGCGCCCCGAGACCATGCGGAGGAGCCGAAGCGGGCGCAGCACCAGCGCGTAGGCCACCAGGCTCTGGGCCACCTTGAGCATCCCGAAGATCACGAGCGACGCGTAGGCGCTACGCAGCGTTCCGTTCCCGAGCAGGTCGGAGAGGTTGCTGAGCCCGGCTGCCCCTGCCGCGATCGCCACGGCGAAGAGGGCGATCGCGACGCGACCTGCCACGCCGACCACTCGAAAGAACGGCTGGCGCAGCATCTCGGTGGAGACCTGGGCGAGCCGGCTGGGGCGAGCCAGCCAGAGCAGGAAACCGAGCGCGAAGAGGAGCTCCAGGAGGAACAGCATGCGCGCCAAGGTGGAGCTCTGCATGATGTAGCGGCCTTGATCGACCACGAAGAAGACCGGGAGCCCGATCACGAAGGGGTTCATGGCCGGCGGCGCGAGACGGCGGACGATCAGCACGGTCGGTACGGCGAGCACCATGGCCCCGAGGTGCGTGAAGAGGGGCGGCGCCAGGGGGTGGAGCCGAGGGGTGAAGGCGATCGAGAGGACGACTGCCATCGAGATGGGGAGCTCGAATAAGCGCTCGGCTTCGCGCAGGTCGTAGCGCTCCTCGGCGCGGACCTTTGCGCGCGCCCCGAGCGCGCGCAAACCGAAGGCGAGGGCGACCAGGAGCGCGAGCTGGAATGCCAGCACACTCGCCTGGTCACGCACGTACTTGGCGACGAGACGAAGGCGTTCGCCGAAGTCCTCGGTCCAGCTCTGCTTCAGCTCCCCGAGGATGGACGCGCGCACACCGGAACTCCAGATCGGCGGGTGAAGTGGGGAGAGGAGATTCGTCAGGTTGCCTTGGATCGCGCCCTGCACCTCTCTGAGCGAGCGGTCGAGCGAGGTCTTCGGATCGACGAGTCGGTCCCGAAGCGTCAGGACTTCGTTGCGCCGGGCCACGAGCTGCGCGCGCGCGCCATCGATCTCGCGCCGGGTCGATGCGATGCGGCGAAGAGCGGAAGCGGACGTTCCGGCGCGTCGCGCCTGCTTTTCCGTCTCCTGCCACACTGGAGCGAGCGCTTCGATGCGATCGAGCGCTTCGCCCAGACTGGTGAGATGGGAGTCGAGCGCCGCGTCCGGCTTTTTCAGGGTCTCCAGCAGGCCGGCGAGCTGCAGCTCCATTTCCTGGAGGCGCGCGACGCCGGCTCCGGCGGCGAGGGTGGAGGTGGTGAGCTCGACGAGCGAAGCGGTGTCCTCCTTCAGGCGCTCGAGCTTGCTGCTGATCTTCTCGAGCGACTGGCGCAGAGTCTCCCCGGGAAGCATGGTCTCGAGCTCCGTGGATACGGCCTCGGCCTGCTCCTGCACGTCCTCCAGCGGGATCGCCTGGATCTCGGGCGGCTCGAGCGCAGGCTCCTCCGTAGGCGTCTCCTGGGAGAGCGCGGCCGCGGGAATCCAGAGCGCAGCCGCGAGCAGGGCCGCGATGCGCGCACGCCGGATGAAGCCGGAGAGACTCATGCCGGATAGCAGCATACCAGGGGCGGCTGGGAAAGGGCCAACCGAGGGATCAGCGGGAGAGCCGGAGCGATGATGACCGACCGATGAATGCTGGGGTTGCCGAGGCCTCGCTGGACCCTCTACGCGTTGACACGTTCAGCGGGCCGATCGGCGCGAGCCCCCTCTCCTCGTATTGATCCTATTCACGGTCTTGCGCGGTTCCCTATCGACCTGACGGCGTGTCTTCGGCTGAGCCTGCTCCTTCTCCTTCTGAATCCGCTGCGGGCGCTTGGGCTGCATGGGGTGCGGCTCCGGGGCACGCGGAGCAGGCCGGGCCTGTTGCCGCGGCTGCTGCTGCGGTGCGGTTCGTCGCACCGTCTCGCCGCGGAGCTGCGGTGAGGGGGTTCGCACCGCCGGCTTGGCTCGTGCGATGTGCGTCGCGCGCACGCGCTCGGCGGGCTGCCGCGGCTCGGTGCGTTGGGGCTTCGGTCGGTCCAGCCGCCGCTCTGCATTTGCAGCGCGCTCGGCGGGCTGCCGCGGCTCGGCGCGCTGGGGCTTCGGTCGGTCCAGCCGCCGCTCTGCATTTGCCACGCGCTCGGCGGGCTGCCGCCGCTCGGCGCGCTGGGGCTTCGGTCGGTCCAGCTGCCGCTCTGCCATCGCCACGCGCTGCGGCGGGGCGCGGCGGGCGAATCCGCCACCGGTAGCGCGCGGCTTCCTCTCCGCGAGCTTCCCCGGGCGCCTCTCGCCCCGCTCGTGCTTCGGTCGCTCCGCGTCGCGGCGGAACCGGGAAACGGCGTGGACGGCCGCGTGGTTGTAGCGCACGCGGTCGTGGCTGTAGCCATGGTGGCGGGGACCGTGGTTGCGGTCGTAGTGCTGGACCACGTGGTGCGTCACGCGCGGATAGTGGTGGTGGTGGATGGGCCGGTGGAAGAACCAGCCCCAGAAGCCGCCGTGGGGCACGCCGAAGGAGACGACCAGCCGCGGGCCGAAGTAGAAGCTGCCGAAGGCCCAGTAGCTCCGCGGGTACCAGTAGTACCAGGGCGAGTAATAGGCGTAGCTCACGTCGTACCACCACGGGTATCCCACCCAGTAGGAGTAGGGGCGCACGTAGACGTGGGTCTGGTGGACGACAGTCGGCTGGTAGGCGGAGTAGCCGGTCTCCTGCTGGTAGGCGATCGTCGCCGCCGCGACCTCGCGTGCGAGCTCGGGGTTGTCTTCGACACCCTGGGCGAACGCCCGCGCCTCCTCGGCGCTTCGTTCCTGCGCCTCGTAGCGTACGCCGGCGAGCCACGCGATCACGGCCTCGGGCTCCCGCTCGTAGGCGTCGCCCAGCAGGACCGCCAGCGTCGCGTTCTCCGCCAGGAGCGCCAGCAGCTCAGGGGTCGCGACCAGCGCGCGGAACGCCTCGCGCTTCGCCTCGGGAAGATGCGCGATCCGCGCCTCGAGCCAGGACGACTCATCGCGCAGCAACGCATCGATCCGTGCGAGCACCTTCCAGTGGCTGCTCCCCGCGGCGAGCGCAGCGGCGCGCGTCTCCTCGGGGTATGGCGCTGCGATCGCCTCCAGCTCGTAGTCGCTCTTCGGTCCTCCCTCGACGATCCCGGCGATCAGCTCGGGGTAGCGAGTGATCTCGAAGAGCTGCTCCTGCACCTCGCGCGGGTAGGGCGATAGGAGCTGGCGGAAGCGCTCGCGAGAGCGCTCCTGCTGAAACACCACGTCGGAAAGCACGTCCGCCTCGGTCACGGCCTGGAGGGCGTGGAGCGTGGTCGCCTCGTCGTAGAGGGCCAGCGCCTCGACCGCCGCCTGGTCGGCCTCGTCGAGGACGCCGATCGGTGTGGCCGGCGCGGCCGCGGCGGTGAGGAGAAGTGCGGCCAGTGCGAGTACGGCGGTGCGCATGGTTCGGCCCTCCGGCTTGAGCGCCTCCTGGCGCCACGAGTATAGGACGCGCCCGGGCTCGGCCGCATTCACGCGGCTTCCCGAAGGGGGGGCTTCTCGGAAAAGATGAGCAATTTCGGGGGCGGCGGCCCGTGCCGATGACCTATACCCACCTGGAGATCGAGCGCAGCGGCCACGTCTGGACCTGCGCGTTGTCGAACCCGCCTCGTCACACGCTCAACGCGATGGGTGTCGCAGAGCCCGTGCAGAGCCATTCCTGCGAGCATGGCCAGCATCGAAGGCGTAGACGGCGGCGATACCCTGTACCAGCGCGGCCGCGAGCCCGATCAGGAGCCCGCCGAGCGGCTATCTCAGCTCGATTTCTCCCCGCGGGACATGGCCGGGTGTAGAGATGCCCATGGGTAGCGAAGTGCCCCTTCCCTCCACCTTTCCCTGACACAAAGGCCCCTTTCAGACCACTTAAGCGTATAGGGACAGCTCTTTGGGGAGGCTCGTGCTCCCGGGGCTCCGTGGAGGTGACGATGCTCACTAGAGGCCGCTGTACCTCGATTCTGTCTGTGCTCGCCGTGTTGCTGATCGCCGCGGGCGCCCAGGCGATCTCTTCGCTCCCGATGAACGGCACCGTCACCAACTTCGACGTGGACAGCCAGCAGCTCCTGTTCGAATGGGACCAGAGCTCGCAGTATGAGATCGTGAACACCGAGGTCGGGCTCTTCCAGCATGAAATCAGCTTCCCCGGATGTCTGCCCATCGAAGGTACGTTCTACGCTTTCGTGATTCCGAACTTCTACGACCCGCTGCCCAAGAAGACCGTCGACATCACCATGGTGGGTTCGAACGCGAGCGCGGCGGGGAGCTTCCGCGTGTGCTCTTGATCATCGGCGCAGACTCGCCCTACGAGAGCCCTGGCCCGTCTTTCCCGGTATTTGGCAGCCGGGTCAGCCGTGATGCGGCCCCGGAGCTCGTGACCGAGGCCTGGGAGATGTTCCCGAATCCCGACTGGGAGGTCGTGAAGATTTTCGTCCCGTCGGCCTTCGAGCTCGAAAGCATCCAGATCGCGACGCAGTCGATCCCCGAGCCAGGGACCGCCGCACTGCTGCTCGCTGGCCTGTTCGGGCTCGGCCTGGCGGGTCGGCGCCGGGACTGAATCCGGAGCCAGGCGACGATCACTGCACTCTCGGCGGCTGTAGTAGCGAGCTGGTGAGAAATGCAGGCTACACCGGCGGCTGAGGGTTCAGGACCGGATCGATGCCGACGCGGCGCGCCAGGTCGGAAGTGAACAGGCCTTCCGGATCGAGCCGCCGCTTGACCGTCAGCAGGTCCTGGTAGCGAGGATAGACGCGGTAGAACTGCTCGGGCGTCAGGACCTGGTCCTTGGCGAGGTGCACCTTGCCGCCCCGCCGGACCGTCGCATCGATCAGACGGTCGACGGCCTCGCGGCTGGCGGCCTCGTGGCGCTTCTTCGGGTGGAACTCGAAGTTGAGGCTGTAGCCGTCGTCGGAGAACGAGATCAGGCATTCGTCCGCCTTGTGCGCGCGCAGGATGGTCGTGACCGGCGGGCAGGGCGATGACTGGCAGATCCCCAGTAGCTCGACGATCGCCTCGCGTGCGCTGGAGCGCGGGAAGGTGAGCTGGACGGTGTAGCCGTGCGGGCCGCAGACGAGGTGGGCCGGCGGCACGGTGAAGCTGGCCTCGAAGTTGAACCGGAGGAAGAGCTCCGTGTTCGAGGAACGTCCCGCCCACGACATCAACCGGGACATGGCGTAGTAGAGCTGATTGAACGAATACATCATGGGCCGCTGGGCCTGCAGCATGAGCGACAGTACGGGACCGAATTTCTCGTGAAGTGCGAGGCCGAATCGGCGATGCTTGTCGAGGCGCTGGTAGCCCGCCTCGAGGATCTCCCGGCGTTCCGATTCCGTGTCGGGGTGCTCGATCCACTTTGCGGTGTGGATCACGGAGCGTCCGGTTCGGCGGCCACGGGCATAGGCGTCCATCCACACGACGGCCGCGTCGCGGGATTTCTCGACCTCGGCCATCGTCTCGAGCAGCGCATCGACGTCGGGCACTGGGATGCGGTCGATCTCGACGAAGGGGGATGGGATGGGCCGGAGCTGGAGCGTCGCGTCCAGGATGACGCCGAGCAGGCCGATGCCTCCCACGACGGCCTTGAAGACCTCGTGCGACCGGTCGATCTCGACCGTTTCGCCGTTGGCGAGCAGGAGGGTGATGCGGACGATCTGGTGGGCGAAGCTCCCGTTATGCCAGGCTTCCTTGCCGTTCACGTTGGCACAGATCGCGCCGGCGACACTGGAGTGCGATTCGGTCGGGCTGGCGGGGAGAGTGAGCAGGCGGTGGTGGACCGCCTGAAAGATGTCGATGAGTCGCGTGCCGGCCTCGACGGTGATCTGCATGTTCTTCTCGTCGAACTCGAGGATCCGGTTCATGGTGCTCATGTCGAGGAGGGCGTGGCCGTCGTTGAGCGCCAGGTCCCCGTAGCCGCGGCCGGCGCCCCGCGCGCAGATGGTCATGTCGTGCTGCCGGCAGTAGTCCAGCGCCTCGCGGCACTGCTCGATCGTCCTGGGGCGGGCGACGAGGGAGCGCGTTCGGGTGGAGCCCACCAGGGAGGTCAGCTCTTCCCATCGCATGAAGCTCGGAGGTCTCCGGGTTTCAGCCTGCATCGCTGACCTCCAGGGGGACACGTCTCGGTGCAGGATACCGGACCGCAGACTGCGGTGAAGGCAAAACCTCCCGGGGTCCCCTCGGGGAAGAATTCCAAAGGCAGAAGGGAACTTCGTCCTAACGGTAATCTGTCGGCCTTTACAGCGGATGAAGGCTCGTCTTCCCGCTTGTCACTCTTTTCCGCTCGGCTCGGAAGCGCTGGCCAGCAGGGCTCCAGGGATTCACCCCCCTCGAACCGAGGCGTGAGCCTCCCGCCGTAGTGCAGGTGCCGGATCCGGCCCTCGGCGTCGCGCAGGAACCTGCCCCGAGAGCCGGCGTCCTGGGGCTCGTCGAGCTGCTCCGAGGAAAGTCGGAGTGCGCTCGGCAAGTCGTCCTTGACGCCGAGGAGATGGTCGAAGCTCCACCGCTCGATGTCTCCGCAGAGGAGCCCACCGCTGCTCGCATTGGTGAAGATCGAGATGGCGAAGCCGCGCTCGGGAGCCAGCGTGAATGCGGACATCTGACCGTTCACGCCGCCGCTGTGGCCGACCGTTCGCAGCCCGCCGACACTGCCGAGTAGCCACGGGAGGCCGACGGCATCGCGCACGCCAATGGCGGGTGCGTGGACGGACTGCATGTCGGCCATCGTCTCGGCAGAGAGCAACCGCTCGCCCTCGGAAGTCGTGCCATCGCCCAGGTGGAAGCGGGCGTAGCGCAGCTGATCGACGACGTCCGAGATGATGCCGCCGGTCGGGTGCTCGCTGCGGCTGATCCCCCAGGGCCGTGCAACGGTCGGCTCACCCCGATTCGAAGAGTAGAAGAAAACCGTATCACCTGGAAACCTGACTCGATCACCTGAACCCGGGCGCTACCATCGATAGCGCGCTGTGTAGCTGAACGATGGCTGAGATCCATTCGACTTTCTGCCGGCTTTGCGAAGCCCTCTGCGGACTCACGGTCACGGTCGAGGGCAATCGTGTGGTCGAGATTCGGCCGGACAAGAAACATGTCGTGAGCCGCGGCTACGCCTGTGCCAAGGGCGTTCGCTTCGGAGAAATTCATCACTCCGAGGATCGTCTGCAATACCCACTCAAGCGAGCTGCCGATGGGTTCCACCGGATCTCATGGGAGCAAGCGCTCGCAGAGATCGGGGAGAAGCTGCGCTCCCTGCGAAGCCAGGTCGGCCCTGACTCGATCGCGACGTACATGGGAAGCGCAGCGGGCCTCTCCTTTCTGCAACCCTTTTTCGTCGCTGGTCTCCTGCAGGGCGTCGGAAGTCGTGCCAGCTACCAGGTGGCATCCCTGGATTGCAGCAACAAGTTCGTCGTCGCGGAGCATATGTATGGGTCTCCCCTCCTGCAGCCCTATCCAGACGTGGACCATACCGAGTGCCTGGTTCTGATCGGGGCGAATCCCGTCGTCTCTGGGATGCCGTTCATCAATCTCCCTCGGCCGCTCGAGCGGCTCAAGGCGATCGAGAAGCGGGGAGGTCGGGTCTTCTACATCAACCCGCGGCTGACGGAGACGGCGCGCGCCGTAGGCGAACATGTCCCTGTCCGTCCCGATACCGACGTCTTCTTCCTGCTCTCCTTTCTGAACGAGCTCGTCGCTACCGACGGGGTGGACCGGGAACGCCTCGGACGCTTCATGACTGGCTACGAAGAGCTCGTGAGGATGGCACGACCCTTCACGGCCGAACGAACGGCTGAAGTCACGCGGATCGCGCCGGAGAAGCTGCGAGAGATGGTTGCAGTCTATCGCCGCGCTTCGGGCGCAGCCCTGTATAGCGCAACGGGAGTGAGCCAGGGAACGAATGGATCGCTGGCCTTCTGGGTACAGGAGACGATCAACGCGGTCTCCGGCAACCTCGATCGGCGAGGTGGGACCCTCGTCGGCGAGGGCATTCCACTCTTTCCTCGTCTCGCAAGGAAGGCCGGGCTTGCCATCCGGGGAAATCGGTCACGAGTGGGCGATTTTCGTTCGGTCGTCGACAGCTTCCCGTCCGGCACCCTCGCCGATGAGATCTTGACTCCGGGAGAGAGACAGGTTCGGGCGCTGGTCGTCGTGGGTGGGAACCCGCTGCTGTCCTGTCCAAATACGGCACGCCTCGAGAAGGCCTTCGGAGAGCTCGAGCTCCTGGTTGCGATCGACATCTTCCGCAACGAGACGGGCAATCTCGCTCACTATGTGTTGCCCGGTCTCTCGTTTCTGCAGCGTACCGATCTTCCGTTCCTGTTTCCGAGCGTCCTTCGCCTCCAGCCAGTTCCCTACATCCAGTACACGGACAGGGTCGTAGAGCCCGACGGCGAACAGCGCGACGAGTGTCAGATCCTTCTGGATCTGGCCCGTGCTGCGGGGGTATCCACCTTTGGTCTGAGGCCGGTCCAGTGGCTGCTCCAGAGCAGTCGTTCTCGGTCTGTCTTCGGCATCGGCCCCGAGCGTCTCTTCGATCTGGTGGCGCTGGCGCTTGGCCTGGGAGGTGTGCGTTCCCTGCGCCGCCATCCGCACGGCAGACTTCTCGCGGCAAACCAACCGGGGAGCTTCCTGGGCAAGAGAGTTCTGACGGGCCATCGCAGGATCGATCTCGCACCCGGTTGCCTGCTCGATGCAGCCAGGAAGCTCGAAGCCGATTTCGAGCTGGAGCTCCAGAGGAAGGACGCGTTCAAACTCATCACCAAACGCGAGCACCTGAGTCTCAATTCGTGGATGCACAACAGCGAGTTCTTCGTGAAGGGCAGGCGACGCACCAACTATCTCTACATGCATCCGCAAGATGCCCATCGCCTGGGTCTCGAGAACCTCGAGCTGGCCCAGGTTTCCTCGTGCACGGGCAGCGTGTGCGTTCCTGTCGTCAGAACAGACGAGCTGATGCCCGGGGTGGTCGCGCTTCCGCACGGTTGGGGGCACCAGAAGGCAACGGGCCTGGGCATCGCCAGGAAGACCAGAGGCGTGAACGCGAACCTGCTGACGGCCGACGGACCCGAGAACCTGGAGCGCCTCTCTGGAATGGCGCATCAGACGGGCATGATCGTCGAGGTGCGGAGAGCCGAGCGGGAAGTGGAATCAGTGGAATGACGGGCCTGATGATGCCGTTTCGGCTTCTCAATCGGGGAGGGGAATGGCGTCGAAGCCGAAGTCGACGCCGGGGGTGCCACGGCCGGGGTCAGCGAGCTCGACGCGGGACGCGTCGATGCGCTCGGTTTCGAGGATGACGCGCTGGACGACGCGGGCGCGGTCGCGGGCCAGCTCGTCGTAGCGCTCGTCCGGAACTTCCACCCGGGCCAGGTAGCGGCGCAGATGGACCTGGTCGTCATCGGAGAGGGAGAGCGGCTCACCCTTGGCGCGCTTCTTCAGAGCGCCCTTGATGCGGCCGCGCTCCAGGAGACCGGCGCCCTCACCTTCGGGCAGCTCGGGAAGATCGCCGCCGGCCGCGACTCGATCGGCGAGCTCCGCCTCCGCCAGGAAGAGGCGGTCCTCGTCGCCGGCCAGTCCGGTGAGCTTCACGGCGAGTCCCGGCCGCGATTCCAGGAGATTGATCAGGTCGGCCACCTTGGCCTCCGCGCCCTCCCCGGGCTGCACTGCTCCCGGGAGCGCGTGGATTGGATCGAAGTCGACGCCGCCTCCGCCGAAGACGCCTCCCAGCGCCTTCAGGGGGATCGTCGCCGCGCCGACCAGCGCCTGGCGGAGCGCGCCCATGATGATCTCCATCACGTTGACTCCCGCCTTGCCCTCTTCGAACGCGACGGTGACGGGGATCGCGATGTCGCCGTCGGTTGAGCGCAGGACGGAGAGGATCAGGTCCACCGGCATGTCGAGCTTCTCGACGAAGCTCTTCGAGCCTTCGGAGTCCAGGCGCAGCTGGTGGAGCGTGACGTCGCTGTCGATGTTCCACTGGTTGTCTTTGGCCTGGATGTCCGCGCCGAGGCTGAGCGAGCCACGGGCCACCTCGACGCCAGCGGCGGCCGCGTACGGGTTGACGGGCGGAAGGTCCATGCGCTTCACGTCGAGGCGCAGAGCGCCGTCGGTGGCGTCCACCTTGCCGTCCACGTCCAGGCGCGCCCCGCCGGGAAGCTTGGCGTCCACCACGACCTTCTCTGCGCTCGGCGCCATGGCGTCGATACCCTGAGCGGTCACTTCGAGGCCCTCGATGACGCCCCGATAAGGCGGCTCCACCGCGTTGTCATTGAAACGAACGTCGCCCTCGCGGAGCTCGAAGCGCTCGATGGTGACCTCGGGCTTCGGGCCGGCGGGCGCCGGCTCTTCGGGTGGCGCCTCCTCCTCAGCGGCTTCTTCCTCTTCCGCAGTCGCGTCCTCTTCGGGCTGCTGCCCGGCGAGCAGATCCTGGAGCGCCGGGCTCGGCTGCGTGTAGAGGATGGACGGCCCGGTCAAACCCACCTTGGCGAGCGCGATACGCGGCGGTGTCGTCGCGGCGGCGTCGCCCATGGGAATCGCGACCTCGCGGAGATCCGCGTCGAAGGACTTCCAGGCGAAGTGGATCTCCTCGCCCGACGGATCGGAGACCTCCACGTCGGAGACCTGGACAGTGCCGCTGGCGCGGACTCCCGGGCTCTCCCCCGAGCCCTCGATCACGCCGAGCCGCACCAACACCTTCAGGTCTCCGCCGGCCCGGCACGACTTGAACCAATCGGCCGCATCGGGCAGCGCGATCAGAGTGAGCGGTGGAACGGGGATGTTCTGCCACTTCACCGTCCCGTCGAAGAAGGGGGGGATGGCCCCGGCCATCCCGTCGATGTCGAGGCGGCCGTCCTCCACCTCGAGCCCCACCTCGAGCGGGAAGGTAGCGCCCGGGTCGAGGGTCACGTCGTCTGCCTTCACGCGCAGCGCCAGGTCCAGGGTCTGCTCGCCGACCAGCAGACTGAAGGCGGCGCGCTTGATGTCGAGGTTGTCGACGCGCAAAGCGCTTCGCGCCGTTCCAGCCGGTGTCTCGGCCTCGGCGCCCTCCGCACCGGCGGACTCTTCGGGAGCCGCCGGCGAGCGCCCGCCGGTCGGGTCGAGGGCGAACTTGCGCTTCACCCGGATCTCAGGCTGGGTGACCGCGAGTCCCCCCAAGCCGAACGAGGTGCCGTGCACCCGGACTTCCTGCAGGCCCAGCTCCTGCAGGTCGAAGGCGGCCAGCTCTTCCCCATCCAGCTTGTCGAGGATCCGGAGCTCCACGCCGCGGATTCCGAGGCGGTCTACCACGATCGGCCAGCCCGGCTCTTTCGCCCCCTCTTGCTCGGCGTCGGCCGCCGGTTCCGGCTCGTTTCCGAACCGTCCGGCTCGTCCTGCTTCCCGGGCGGTCCGGGGCCCTGGCCCAGCGGGTCGATCCGCCCGTCGCCGAGCCGCTCCAGCTTCACGCGCGGCCGCTTCAGGTCGATCTCCGTGACGTGGAGCATTCCCTTGAAGAGATCGAGCCACGCGAAATCCAGGTACGCCTGATCCAGAGCCAGGAGAGCGGTGTCCGGGTTGGGTGTCTGGCCGTCGGGCGGCGGGTCGTCACCCTGGGCCACGGTCAAGCCTTCGAGAGCGATGGCCCCTTTGAAGAACCAGAGGTCGACGTTCTCCAGGTGGGCGGCGAGGCCGGCCTGGCGCACGGCGCCCCAACCGACCGCCCACGGGATCAGGTAGGGGAGCGCCACGCGCACCCCCACCGCCACGCCCACCAGCACGGCGAGGACGATCCAGACCTTGCGGATGCGGCGGGGGGATCCGCCGCCGGTGCCGGGGGATTCGGTCGACATCGGCTCAATTTCGAGCCTAGCCCGAATTCGCCATCACTGCCTAGCTGCAGCCGCCGGTCGCTCCAGGAGGGCTTCCGGCCCGGGGGCGGTGCCGGCTCAGACCTCGTCCACCCCCTTGGGCGCCCGCTGCTTCATGAAGCCGAACATGTAGCCCGCCACCCGGCGCATCTGGATCTCCTCGGCGCCTTCCGTGATCCGGTAGCGCCGGTGGTGCCGGTAGATGTGCTCGAAGGGCTTGTGGCGCGAGTAGCCCAGCCCGCCGTGCACCTGCATGGCGCGATCCGCGGCGTCGCAGCAGAGCCTGTTCGCCCAGTAGTTGCACATCGAGACCTTGTCGGAGACCGTGAAGGCGCCGTAGGTATCCATCATCCATGCGGTCTTGTGGATCAGCGCGCGTACCATCTCGCACTGCGTCTGCAGCTCGACGAGCGGGAACTGGATTGCCTGGTTGACGGCCAGCGGCTTGCCGAAGGGCGCCCGCACCTTCGCGTACGCGACCGACTCGTCGATGCAGAACTGCGCAGCGCCCAGGCTCGAGGCCGCCTGGCGGATGCGGTTCTCGTTGAAGAAGTGCTGCACGACTTGAAGCCCCCGCCCTTCTTCGCCGAAGATCGCGTCGTCGCCGACCCGCACGTCGGTGAACGACACGCGGCCGTGATCGGTCGGCATGTTGAAGGTCCAGAGCATCTCTTCGATCTTCACACCGGGGGCATCCATCGGCACCAGGAATGCGGTGATTCCGTTTCCATCTCCCGCCTTGCCAGAGGTTCGGGCGAAGACCAGGTTGTAGGGAGCCCGGTGGATGCCGGTGTTCCAGGTCTTCTCGCCGTCGATTCGCCAGCCGTCGCCGTCGCGCTCGGCGCTCGTCTCCATGTGCGTGGCGTCCGATCCGTGCGCGGACTCGGTGATCGCGAACGCGAAGCTCTTGCGACCCTCGAGCAGGGCGTCGATCCACTCGGCCTTCTGGGCCTCGGATCCGTAGTCGAGGACCAGCAGCAGTCCGACGTTGTTGCCGACGATCGAATGCTCGTTCTGCAGATCGTTGTGCAACCCGAGCCCCTTGGCGGCGAGGTGCTCCCGGATGATCGCCATTCCGAGATTGCTTCCACCCTGGCCGCCGTACTCCTTGGGATAGGGGTAGCGATAGTGGCCGGCCGCGTCGGCGCGGCGCCTCGCCTCGGCGAGCAGCTCCTCCCAATCCTGATTGGGGAGCCCTCCCCGATCCCAGTCGGTGCGCGCGTTC
Organism: uncultured delta proteobacterium; assembly: GCA_963766175.1. Classification (GTDB taxonomy): domain Bacteria; phylum Myxococcota_A; class UBA9160; order UBA9160; family UBA6930; genus CAVXZE01. The sequence continues at coordinate 61,686 of CAVXZE010000030.1, read as the reverse complement.
TCGCGTCGGTGATCGAAGAAGCGAATGTTGTCGTCGGCCTGCTCGAGGGGCTTGATCTCCCGCTCGATGAACTCGTCGAGTTGCTTCAGGTAGTCGGCCAGCTCGGTCGGAATCTCGAAGTCCATCGCATCTCCTCTGACGGCGTCTTCTGGCAAGGTGACCCCGCGAACGAAACCCCGGCAGTGGAGATCGCGATCAGCCGCCGGCTGCGGCCTCGATGTCGAGCTTGATCCAGTCGTCGCCCGAGATCGCCTTGATTCCCGCTCGCTCGCCGTGACCACCCTCCCAGATGGCCACCGCGAAGCCGGTGCTCTGGCCGGGCTCGAGCTGAGCCGGGTTGTCGGGGCTCTCTACCTTCATTGCCCGCGTGATGACCACGTGCCAACGCCCGTTCTTGTAGACACCGTTGCCTCGCACGAGTTCGTAGTCGATGGTGCGCGTGGTGCCGAGGCCCTCGGCCAGCACGTGGCGCCCGCGGCCATTCTCGTCGGCGCGCCAGTACCACGCGTTCACCGCCATCCCAATGGCGCCCATGACGGCCATCGGCGCGTACTGGACGGTGGGAAGGAGAATTCCGCAGCCGTCGGGAAAGCCCGTGGTGTCGGTGATCTCGCCGTTCTCGGTCGGGTCGCTCCACTCCACGCGGAAGGCGATCCGCTCTCCGTCGTGGACCGCGGCGACCTGCACGACTTCCACGGCGCCGATCTTCTTCTCCACCCAGCTGACCTTGATCGCAGCGGTCGGCTGCATGTCGAGTGGGGTTCCCTTGAGTTTGACGGTCTCGAACTCAGCGGCTTGCCAGGGCGCAGCGTCGGGCTCGAGGATCGTGTCGACCTCGAGGCGGGGGATGTAACGAACCTGCATGGTCGTTTCTCCTATATCGCAGCTATTCCTTCGGCAGCGTGTTGATGTAGGCGATCACGTCGAGGATGGCCTTGTCGTCGGGAAGCATGAGCTTCTGGATGACGCCCATCTGGCGGCCAAAGATGTCTTCCGCGTGCGTGCCTCGGATGCCCGAGTCGAAGTTGCGAATTTGCCGGTCGAGGTACCAATCGGGGATCCCGGCGACGCGGGGAGCGCTCAGGACCTCGATCCCAGTGCCGTCATCGCCGTGGCAGGCGGCGCAGATCGCGTAGGTTTCCTTTCCTTTGGCGGCGTCCCCGCCCTGGATGGTCTGGGGGAGGATCTCCGGCTTGAGGGTGTCGAAGTAGGCGATGACGTCCACGATGTCCTGGTCGGTGGGGAGCGTCAGCGCCATCGGCCGCATCACGGCGCCGAAGGTATCTTCCGGCTTCGTGCCGCGGATTCCCGCTTTGAAGTTCTGGAGCTGGCGCTGTTCGTACCAGGGATTCTGCCCCGCGATTCGCGGGGCGCCGATTTCCTTGCTGCCCGATCCGGTTGGCATGTGGCAGGCCTCGCAGACCACGAATTTGGTCTTCCCGTTTTCCAGGTTCGGTTCCGCGAAGCTCATCGGCGCCACGATCAACAACGCAAGGCCGCTCAGCAGCATCGAGATCAGAAGTCGGCTCATTTCCTGGTGCCCCCTGTGTTTGCCGAGTATTGCCAAAAAAAAACCAATGTTCTCCGAGTGTTACCAAAAGGCCGCCGGCCGGCCACGATCCGTGCTTTCAGATCCGGAAGGCGTCTCCCCATCGACCGGATCGCATCGGCTGGACTTCTTGTTTTTCGGGGACTTACGCCGCTGAAGCGCGAATTCGATCCCCGCGTCTGCCGGCTGACTAGGTATGGGAAAGGTAATCGGTTCGCCCACCGTCGGCGAGGAGGAGCTGTCCGGTCATGAAGCTCGATCTCTCGGAGCCCAGGAACTCGACGACGTGGGCGATCTCCTCCGCCTCACCGACCCCCCGTCCCAGCACCGACCGCTGATTCAAAGCGTCGGTTACCCCGGCGATCCCCTCCGGAGTCAGATGCCCTGTGGTCATCTCTGTCTTGATGAATCCGGGCAGCACTGCGTTGACCGTGATGCCGTTTGGTCCCAGCTCGAACGCCAGTCTCCTGGTCAAAGCCAGGACCGCGGCTTTGGTGGCGGCGTAGAAGGTGGTACCGGGAAGAGCCGTTCCGACTCCGGCGTTCGAAGACACGTTGATCACCCGGCCCCACCCGAGATCGATCATGCCGGGCGCGAAGACGGCCGCACAGTAGAGCACTCCCTTGACGTTGGTGCGCCACATGGCGTCGAAATCTTCTTCTCGGTGATCGAGCAGCCGGCCGGAGCGCATGATTCCAGCGTTGTTGACCAGGATGTCCACGGTTCCGAGGCATTCTCGAATGCGGTCCAGCATGGCGTCGACGGCTGCCTTCTCGGACACGTCCGCCTGCAGAGCCAGCGCACGGCCACCTCCCACTTCGATCCGGCCGACGACCTCGTCGGCCGCGTTCTGGTTCTGATTGTAGTTGACGGCTACCGCAGCCCCGGCTTCGGCCAGCCGCAGGCAGATCGCGCGACCGATGCCGCGTGAGCCACCCGTCACCAGAGCTACGTGATTTTCGAGTCCCGGACGCGTCATGAATCCTCGGCCTCCTCTTTCCGATCTCGATTCTAGCCACCCTCCGGCGACGAGAGTATCTTCGAGCTTCACCGCGAGGAGAGAGCACGATGACGGCCGAGATCGAGGCGCTGCGCACTCCGGAGGAGCGCTTCGCCGTTCTCCCCAACTTTCCCTACCGGCCCCGCTACATCGAAGACCTGCCGGGATTCGAAGGGCTCCGGCTCCACTACGTGGACGAAGGACCTCCCGACGCCGAGAATGTATTTCTGTGCCTCCACGGCGAGCCCACCTGGGCGTACCTGTTTCGGAAGATGATCCCGATCTTTACGGGCGCGGGGTGCCGCGTGGTGGCGCCGGACTTCTTCGGCTTCGGACGCTCGGACAAGCCGGTGCGCGACGAGGTCTACACCTTCGACTTCCATCGCAACACGGCGATGCGCTTCGTGGAACGGCTCGACCTCCAGCGCATCGCCCTGGTATGCCAGGACTGGGGTGGGATCATCGGTCTCACGATTCCCGCGGAGATGCCCGAGCGCTTCGCTCGGCTGCTGGTGATGAACACGGCGATTCCGATCGGAAAACCCGTCAGCGAGGGCTTCGTGATGTGGAAAACCTTCGCCGGGATCTTCCGGGACATCCCGGTCGCCGGTCTGCTGGCGCTGACTTCTCAGGGCTCGAACATGTCGCCCTTGGACCTCGCCGCCTACCACGCGCCCTTCCCCGACGAGCGCTACCAGGCCGGTGTGCGCCGCTTCCCCCAGATGGTTCCGGTCGAGCCGGGCATGGCGGGCATCGAGCACGGCGAGCGGGCTCGCGAGTTCCTCGCCAACCATTGGGATGGCGAGACCTTCATGGCCGTGGGCATGCAGGACGTCGTTCTCGGTCCCCCCGTGATGGAAGAGGTGCGTTCGACGATTCGCGGATGCCCGCCGCCCTTCGAAATTCCCGAGGCGAACCACTTCGTCCAGGAATGGGGCGACCAGGTGGCGCGGGCGGCGCTCGAAGCCTTCGGGCTCGCCGTCACCGGCTGATCGCCGGCGCTATGTTCCTTCGAGGAGGAGTGTCCGATGCCCGCCAAGGAACGACGCTACTGGGGTTTCGTCCCGCCCGTCGCCGCCGGAGGGATCACCGCCCTGGCCAGGCTGGCGGAGGATAGGGGTCTCTACGGTCTCTTCGCCGCACAGGTATGGGGGCCGCCCTGGGTTCCCCTCGCCACTGCCGCCGGCGCGACCCAGCGCATCCAGCTGGCCAGCGGAATCGCGATCGCAGCCGCTCGCAGCCCCTTCGAGACGGCGACGGCCGCGATCGATCTGGATCGCGTCTCGGAGGGCCGCTTCATCCTGGGGCTCGGGAGCAGCGTGGTTGCCGTCACGCGCGGCTTCTTCGGCTCACCCCAGGACAAGCCGATGGCGCATCTGCGCGAGACGGTGGCTGCGGTGCGCCACATCATCCGGGGCGCCCACCGCGGTCTGACTCCGTTCGAGGGCCGCTGGTACAGCGCGGATTTCGCGGGTCTGCAGCCGGGCGAGCCGCCGCTGCGCGAGGAGATCCCGATCTGGATCGCCGGGCTGCGCGGAGCCGCCATCCGACTGGCCGCCGAGATCGCCGACGGCGTGATGGGCCATCCCATCTGGTCCGTCGACTGGGCGCTGGAACGGGTGCAGACGGACGTCAGGGCGGGCCTGGAGAAGGGGGGAAGGCGGCGCGAGGACGTCCACGTGAACCTCGCGTTCTTCGTCGCCATCAATCCCGACCGGCGCGAGGCGATCGAGGACGCGCGCACCACCGTCGCCTTCTACGCGAGTGCGCGGGAGTACGAGCCCTTCTTCGAAGCGCACGGCTTCGGAGAGGAGGTTCGGCGCCTGTACGAGCGGGCCGAGCGAGGGGAGAGCGTCAATACGGCCGAGTTCGTTCCGGATCAGATGGTTCGCACCTTCGCGCTGTGCGGAGACGCCGACGAGGTGCGCGATCAGGTCGAGCGCGCCTGGACCATCGCCGACTCCATGTGGCTCACACCGCCGGCTTGGGGCATGTCGCTGGAGAAGCTCGCCTTCTACGACCAGACGATCGCCCGCACCTTCTACGAGTGAGCCCGCCGATCTGCTGACGGCGAACTGGCCCCATCGAGCTTCCACTGAGATCCACCGGCGGGTATGCTCCCGCGCCAACGAGCCTGGCCGGCCCTCGGCAGCCGCTGCTTCATGGAGACGTCCGTGTCGATCCCCGAGACGACCCAGCGAAGCGGGCTCCTCTTTGCCGGCCTTTGCGCCCTGAACGGTGCCTTCGTTCCCGCGGTGGCGAAGTTCACCACCGGTCGCGCCGATCCCCTCTTCGTCGCGGCGGTGACCACGTTCTTCGCCGGGCTGGCCGCGGCGCTGATGCTGGTAGCTCGGGGTGAGCTCTCGCGGCTGGTGCAGCGCGAGACCGCGCCACTGCTGATCCTGCTCGGCGCTCTCGGAACCACGATCCCCTTCATCCTGTTCTTCGTGGGAACGCAGCGCACCTCCGCCATCGAGGCGGTGCTGTGTCTGCAGACGGAGCCGGTCTACTCGCTGCTCGTGGCCTGGCTGTTCCTGGGCCATCGCCTCACCGTGCGCCGTGTCGGCGCAGCTCTGGTGCTCGCGACGGGAATCGTCCTCGCTGTGGGAGCGGGAGGGCTGAGCGATCCACTCGGCGTGACGCTTCTGCTCCTCGCCCCGCTCTCCTGGCAGATCTGCCACCTGTTGACGCTCAAGGGGATGCCGAACGTAGAACCGTACCTCCTCACCGGCGCTCGCTACGTGTACGGCGGGGCGCTAATGGCACTGGCTGCGTGGGCATTCGGCGGTCCGGATTGGGTACCGGCGGCCAACCTGGTCGTGGAGCAGCTTCCGCTCCTCGCGGTACAGGGGATCGGCCTCAGTTATCTGGGCACCATGCTCTGGTACCTGACCATCGCGCGGCTCGATCTCGCCCGGGCCACGTCCATCATCGTGCCGTCGATTCCCCTGCTCTCCCTGGGGGCGAGCTTCCTCGTGGTCGGCGAGGTGCCGACACTCGGTCAGGCGGTGGGCATGCTCCTCACCGCGGGAGGTGTCCTCGCATTCGTGACGGCGCCTCACGCGGTGGAGGAGCGCGAACGCGTGCCCGCCCAGACAGCGCCTCTGGCGACGCCCGCGAATCCGGAAACCGGCGGCGACCAGGCCTAGCCAGCTACTCGTCGCCGAAGCGAATCCCCTGGGCCAGGGGCAGCTCGCGACTGTAGTTGATGGTGTTGGTGGCGCGGCGCATGTAGCTCTTCCAGGCGTCCGAGCCAGCCTCTCTGCCGCCGCCGGTGGCCTTCTCGCCGCCGAAGGCCCCTCCGATTTCGGCGCCGCTCGGGCCGATGTTCACGTTGGCAATGCCGCAATCGCTGCCCTCGGACGACAGGAACGTCTCCGCTTCGCGCAGATCGGTGGTCAGGATGCAGGAAGAGAGACCCTGCTCCACGTCGTTGTGCATGGCGATCGCTTCTTCCAGCTCCCGGTAGCGCATCGCGTAGAGAATCGGGGCGAAGGTCTCTTCCCGAACGATCTGGGTCTGTGACGGCATCTGGACGATGGCGGGCTTCACGTAGTAGGCGTCCGGGTGGATTGCGTCGCGTACGCGCTCGCCGCCGAGAACCTGGCCGCCGTCGCCCCGGGCCTGCTCGAGGGCCGCCTGCATCTGCTCATAGGCGGCCCTGTCGATCAGGGGGCCGACCAGGGTCTCGGGCTCGAGCGGGTCGCCGACGCGAATCCCCGCGTGTGCCCGCTGCAGTCGTCCCATCAGCTCTTCGAACACGTCTTCGTGGGCGATCAGGCGGCGCAGCGTGGTGCAGCGCTGGCCGGCCGTGCCCATCGCGCTGAAGAGGATGGCGCGCAGGGCGAGCTCGAGGTCGGCGCTCCCGGTCACGATCATGGCGTTGTTGCCACCCAGCTCCAGCAGACAGCGGCCGAAGCGCTCTGCCACGCGCGGGGCGACCTCGCGCCCCATCCGGCAGCTTCCGGTGGCGCTGATCAGCGGCACTCGTGGATCCGTGACCAGGGCGCCTCCCACTTCGCGTCCCCCCAGGAGCAGCTGGGAAAGGTGATCTGGCGCGTCGCCATGGCGTCGAGCTGCCTCTTCGAAGAGCCGCTGACAGGCCAGCGCGGTCACCGGCGTCTTCTCCGAGGGCTTCCACAGCACCGGGTCACCGCAGACGACGGCGATGGCGAAGTTCCATGACCAGACGGCGACCGGGAAGTTGAAGGCGCTGATCACGCCCACCGGGCCGAGCGGATGCCAGGTCTCCAGCATCCTGTGCCCGGGTCGCTCCGAGGCGATGGTCCGTCCGTAGAGCTGCCGCGACAGACCTACGGCAAAGTCGCAGATGTCGATCATCTCCTGGACTTCGCCGAGACCCTCCTCGCGAATCTTGCCGCACTCGATGGTCAGCAGCTCGCCCAGCGGGTCCTTGTGCTCGCGCAGCACCTGGCCAAAGCGCCGGATCAGCTCGCCGCGCCTGGGAGCGGGCACGGATCGCCAGGTGGCAAACGCCTCCTGGGCCCGGTCCACCGCAGCGGCGGCCTGCCTCGCGCCGCTGCAGGTAACGGATGCGATCGCGCTGCCGTCGATCGGGCTCACGACCTCCAGGTCGCCTTCGCTGACGCTTCGCTCTTCTACTCCCAGCTTCTCGCGCAGCGCGCCGATGTCCATCTTCGGCTCCCTACTGGTAGTGCTTGCCGAAACGGTTCTCGAGGAAGTCCGCGAGTGACACGTCCTCCTGCTTCACGAAGCCCTTCCTCGGCAGCTTTCCCTTGCACTGCAGATCGACGACCGCGCAGAGCGCGGCAGCAGTGGTGATCTGGATCGCCGCCAGATCGAGACGGCCGACTCTTCCGTGGTAGACCTTCTTGGAGTAGCTCTCCTGAACCAGCTTTTCTCCTCTGCCGCCGCTCACGGTGATGAAGATCAGCACCACGTCCTGGGTCGTCACCGGAACCGCGTGCTCGAGGACATCGCGGAAGAGCTCGCGCCGTTTGCCGAGCCGCAGGTCGTTGCAGAGGAACTTGATGAGTTCGCAGTGCCCGGGGTAGCGGATCGTCTTGTAGTTGAGATTGTCGACCCTGCTCTTCAGCGTCTCACAGAGCGTGCCGAGCCCGCCAGAGGTGTTGAAGGCTTCGTAGGTCACGCCATCGAGCGAGAACTGCTCGTATCCCTCGAGCGGAAGGACCTCGCGCAGCTCCCCGTCGTAGATCACCTGGCACGGATTGCAGTACTCGTTGATCAGCCCCGCCGTGCTCCAGGTGAGGTTGTACTTGAGCGCGTTGGACGGGAAGAGGGGGAGGGCGCCGACACGCATGCGGACGCGGCGGAGCGAATCGAAGCGCTTCACCAGCTCGTAGGCGGCGATGGAGACGAAGCCCGGCGCCAGCCCGCACTGGGGCATGAATGCGGTGTCGGCGCCGTCCGCGATCTCGCGAATCTGGCGCGCCGTCTTCACGTCTTCCGTGAGGTCGAAGTAGTGGACCGAGAGGTCGCGCGCGGCCTGCGCGATCGGCACGCTCAAGTTGAAGGGACAGGCGCTCACCACGACGTCCATGCCGCTCATCGCCTCCCTGAGTGAGCGGTCGTCAGCCAGATCCATCCGCTTGGTGTAGACCTGCTCCGCCAGGTCGTTCAGCCGGGAATCGTCCAGATCGGCCACAGTGACGTGGTAGTCACCGGAGGCGGAGAGGAGGTCCGCGATGGCGACGCCGATGTTGCCCGCACCGAGCAGGAGTACCCTGATCATGCGCGGCAGTGTAGCTCAGCCGTTTCGGAGCCCTGCAACCGCTCCTATAATCCGGCTCATCTCCGCTCTGCATCGAGTCGATGCGCCGCTCTGGCAGCGATGGGAGCTCCCGATGGGATTGGCATTCATCGAAGGAAACGAGGCAATCGCGCGGGGAGCAACGCGCGCCAGCTGCGGCTTCTTTGCCAGCTACCCGATCACACCCGCCTCCTCGATCCTGGATCACATGCTTCGGCTGCTGCCCGAATCGGGGGGCATCGCCATCCAGGCCGAGGACGAGATTGCCTCGATGGGGTTCTGTATCGGCGCCGCCATGGCCGGGCGGAAGGTGCTCACCTCCACCAGCGGTCCGGGAATGAGCCTCTACAGCGAGAACGTCGGCCTGGCCATCATCGGGGAGACGCCGATGGTCATCGTCGATGTTCAGCGGCAGGGCCCCGCCACCGGGTCGGCTACCCAGGGCGCCGAAGGCGACATCCAGTTCGTCCGCTGGGGAACCTCCGGGGGATTGCCGGTCATTGCGCTCAGCCCGGCGAGTGTCGGCGAGGCGTACCAGCTCACCTACCTGGCCTTCAACTTTGCCGAGAAGTACCGCACACCCGTCTTTCTTCTCAGCAACAAGGAGATCGGGATGACGAAGGAGTCGGTGGATCTCGAGGCGATCGAGCTACCGCCGCTCATCGAGCGCAAGCGGGTGCCCCCGGGCCAGAGCCGGTACCTGCCCCATTTCTTCGACAGTCCCGAGGAGGTTCCGGCCATCTCGGATTTCGGCGGTGCATACGTGGCGAGGTACACCACCTCCACGCATGACAAGAGCGGGTATCTGACCACGAAACCCGAGCTGATTCAGGAGATGGTCGACCACTACGCGGCGAAGATCGAGAACGCCGTCGACGACATCACCCTGGTGAAAGAAGACTTCGAGGAGGGAGCGGACACCCTCGTCGTCAGCTACGGCATCGTCTCGAGATCTGCGGCGGTGGCGATCAGGGAGGCCCGCTCTAGGGGGCGGAAGGTCTCCTCCCTGGTGCTGCAGACGCTCTGGCCGGTGCCGGAGAAGAGCATCGCGTCGGCGATGGCGGGGGTGAAGAAGGTCGTCGTCCCCGAGATGAACATGGGGCAGTACCTCGTCGAGATCGAACGGCTGGCGGCGCCCGAGGTGGAGGTGGTGGGCGTATGCAAGATGGACACCACCCTGGTCTCTCCAGCCGAGATCCTGGAGCGAGGGGGCCTCTTGTGAGCGAGACCCGATATACGACCTACATGACCGATCAGATCGGGCCGCTTCCCTACTGCCCCGGCTGTGGCCACGAGCCCCTGGTCAAGGCTCTGGACAAGGCGCTGGTGAAGCTCCAACCCGACCCGAAGGACGTGGTGATCGTCACTGACATCGGATGCATCGGACTCTCCGACAGGTATTTCGCCACCAGCGCCTTCCACGGTCTTCACGGCCGCTCGATCACCTATGCCTGCGGTCTCAAGCTGGCGCGGCCCGAGCTGACCGTGATCGCGCTCAAGGGAGACGGCGGCTGCGGCATCGGTGGCACACATCTCCTCAATGTGGCTCGGCGCAACATCGGGATCACTCTCATCGTCGCCAACAACTTCAACTACGGCATGACCGGGGGGCAGCACTCGGTGACGACGCCGACCGACGGCGTCACCTCCACCACTCCCTGGGGAAACATCGAAGGGCCGATGGATCTCTGCGGGGTCGCGGTGGCCGCCGGGGCGGCCTGGGTCTACCGTGCCACCGCCTTCGACGGAGACCTGTCCGATACGATCGCCACTGCCATCGAGCAGCCCGGCTTTGCGATGATCGATGTCTGGGAGCTCTGCACGGCCTACTACATGCCGCGCAACCAGCTCAAGAAGAGTGACGTTCTCGGCCTGCTTGGTCAGCACGGTCTCGATCTCGGTCTTCAGGTGAACCGGCCGCGCCCCGAATACAGCGCCCGCTACCACGCAGCCTGCCAGACGGATGGGCGCGTCATCGGAGCCAGGCCTCCCATCGAGCCCTCCCATTCCAGCGCGCTTGCGAAACAGACGGGCATCGTGATTGCGGGTAGCGCCGGCCAGAAGATCCGGTCGACGGCGACTCTGTTCGCGGAGGCATCGATCTTCGCCGGCCTCAGCGCCACCCAGAAGGACGACTACCCGATCACGGTGCAGACCGGCCACTCCGTCTCCGAGATCATCGTCAGCCCCGAACGCATCGACTACACCGGCATCGATTCCCCGGACTTCTTCGTGGTGCTCTCGGCGGACGGCCTGACGCGGGTCCGCGCCAGGATCGGGAAGCTCTCCACGGGCTGCATCCTCTACGCGGAGGAGGCCCTGGAGCTCCCGGCGACGAAGGCGCAGGTTCGCCGATTTCCCTTTGCCGAGCTGGGCAAACGCGTCGGCAGGCCCTACCTGGCGACGGCGGCCCTGGCGGCATTGCTCGAGGAGAGCGGGATCTTTCCGCGAGAGGCCTTCGCCACGGCAATCGAGTCGTTCCAGCGTGGGAAGATCGCCGAGCTCAATCTGAAGGCCGCGAGCGCGGGTGCGGAGCTGGCGGCAAGCAGGAGCTGAGAGGCGATTCCCGCAGGTTGGGGCCGCCGTTCAGCCGCCGAAGTCGTAGCGGACGCCGAGGCCCCCGTAGAGATTCCGGCCCGGGGCCGGTTCGAAGTAGCGCTCGCGGGCTGCGTTGATCCGAACGTTTCCGTTGTACTCCCGGTCGAAGAGATTGTTCACTCCGGCGAAGGGCGTGATCGCGAAGCGGCCCAGCCGGAAGCGGTGGCCGACGCGCAGGTTGGAGAGCCAGTAGGCGCCGCTCTGGACCGTGTTGGCATCGTCGGCGAAGAAGTCGTCCACGTAGAGGACATCCCAGGCGGCGAAGAATCCCGACCGGTGGAGGTAGCTGATCTCTCCGAAGAGCTGGTTGTGCGGAATGCCCGGGATTTCGTTGCCGTCGAAGATGCCGGCCGGCGTCTCGTAGCGGTCGTAGCTGAAGTCCGAGAAGGTGTAGGCTAGCTCGGCGACCAGACCGGGGAGCGGTTCCACCCCGAGACTCGCCTCCAGGCCGTTGCGGGTCGAGCGACCGGCGTTGCGGAAGAAGCTGCGCTCAGGCTGATCGGGCTGCTCGAAGGGCACCAGCTCGTCGTCGACCTCGACCCGGAACAGAGCCAGGTCGTAGCGCAGGCGCCCCGGCACGAGTCCCTTCACGCCGACCTCATAGTTGATGGCTGTCTGGGAGTCGAGATCGGGGTTGAAGCCGCCGGTGCCGAAGGGGTTGGCCAGCTCCGTGGTCGTTGGCGTCTCGAAGGAGGTGGACACGTTGGCGTAGACATTCAGCTCCGGAATCGGGCTCCAGACCAGCGCGACCGCCGGGCTCAGCTGGTCGAAGTAGATGCGATCCGACTGGTTTCCATCGCCAAGGAAGTGGTCGTCCACCTGGAAGACGACGCGGTCGTATCGCAGGCCGCCGCTCAGCTCCAGGTTCCAGGGCAGCTGGCCGCGAGTCTGCGCGTAGGCGCCGTAGGCCGTGACGTCCTCGTCCTGATCGAGAGTGAGGGCGCCACGGCTCCCGAAGAGGTTGTCGAAGCGCCGGCGGTCGTCGCGCTGAGCGTCGACGTCGAGACCGGCGACGAGCCAGGTGCGGTTGCCGAGCAGGGTGTCGGTGTAGTTGTACTGCAGGCCGCCCCCTGCGAAGAAGCGGTCCAGCTCGACCGAGCCCCCCTCGACGAAGGGAAGGCGGTTGTCGAGGTCCCGCAGGACATAGTAGTTGCGAGCGCTGATCTCGTGCTTCTCGCCGAAAGAGCGGCGGTAGACGAGGCCCAGCTTCTGCTGGTCCAGCTCCTCCCCCGCGTCGAAGAGGAGGTTGCTCGGGCTCGCCTGGCGGCGGTCCCGGCGCACCTGCTCGCGGGTGAGGCCGCCGGGATCGTCTGCCTTGGGAGAATCGACGGCGTTCAAGACCACGGAAAGATCCGAGCTGTCGTCGATCGCCCACGAGAAGCGCGAATTCAAGATCGAGCTGTGCGTTCCGCTGTGGTCGCGGTAGCCGTCGAGCCGGAGGTGCGAGAGGCTGGCGATGGACCCAAGTGACTTCGTCCGTCCCCCGGCCTTCAGCTGGTACCTTTGGAAGCCGTACGAGCCGAAGCTCGCCTTCCCCGCCAGGAAGGGATCTTCCGGCGCGTCTTCGGTAGCGATGTGGATCACGCCGCCGGCCGCCGGACCATAGAGGGAGGAGGCCGGGCCGCGCATCACCTCGATCCGCCCGATGCTGCCGGGGTCGATGCTGTCCACCTGGGTCTGGCCATCGGCGAGTGTGGCCGGGATCCCATCCACGTAGACCTTGAGGCCGCGGATCCCAAAGCTCGAGCGGGCGCCGAAGCCCCGGCTCGAGAGGCGCAGATCCTGGGCGAAGTTGAACTGGTTCTGGGGAAAGAGCCCCGGGATCCGGACCAGCGATTCGCCGAGGCCGAGCTGCTGGCGGCCACCCTGGATGTCGTCTCCCTGAACGACGCCGATGGCCGCCGGTGCCTTGTCGCGGTCCTCGGTGATGCGTCGGGTGGTGACAGTGACGGGGCCGAGGGAGCTGTCGTCGTCTCCCGCCGGCTGCGGGTCGGTGGCCGCGGCCACGCCAGCGAGGCCCAGGATTGGACCGATCCACAGCACGTTTGTGGCGGACCGGATCGAGCGCAGCCATGTGCGCGAAGAACCAGAGCGGTTCATTCTGGAAGCAAGAGATTGCGTCACCAGGCGAGTGCGCTCCTCAACCGGCGTACCGCAAGACCGCGACGAAGTGACAGGTGGTACCTGCCGCCACGAACAGGTGCCAGACGAAATGGGTATAGCGAACGCGGGGCGCGGCGAAGAAGGCGACCCCAGCCGTGTAGACCAGACCGCCCGACAGGAGCCAGAACAGTCCCCACGTCGGGATCGCGGCCACCAGTGGCTTGGCCGCGACGAGAACCAGCCAGCCCATGGCCAGATAGACTCCCGTCGAGAGCTTCGGATGCCCCACTCCGCCAGCGGCCTTTAGTCCGATCCCGACCAGGGCAAGTGTCCAGACCAGGATCACCAGGCTCGAGCCCCAGGGACCCCGAAGCACACCGAGTGCGAAGGGCGTGTAGGTGCCGGCGATGAACAGGTAGATCGCCGAGTGATCGAGGACTCGGAAGATCGCCTTGGCCCGGCTCGGGGGCAGCGCGTGATACAGCGTGGAGGTGATGTACAGCAGCACCATGGTTGCCGCGAAGACGGAGGCGCCGATGAGCCCGGCCGTGTCACCGCGATGGATCGCGTCGATGACGAGAACCGGTGCCGCGATCAGGGCCGCCAGAAGACCCACGCCGTGGCTCACGCTGTTGGCGATCTCTTCCCCGAGGGACTGGGTTCGCTTTCGCTGCTCGCCGCCTTCGCTCACGCCTCTCTCCCTTTCGGCTCGGGCGTCCGCCCGATGACGGCTGCTTTAGCAACAAACGTGCCGGAGGAATTCGAGCTCGAGCGTCGCGTGCGGCTCCGAGACGCGGGAAGAAGGGCTCCGGCTGCAGCAAACGAGCTGCACCGCTGGCCTGGAGGGCCGAGGTTCGCGCGACCCTACTGCGGCAGGGCAAAGGCGACGAGCGCGTCGCCGAGGCGATTTCCCAGCTTCCCGTGGCCACCGGCGGCGATGACGACGTATTGTCTCCGGTCCTCGCCGAGGCGATACGTCATCGGTGTCGCCTGGCCGCCCGCGGGCAGCCGCCCCTTCCAGAGCTCGGCACCGCTCTCGAGATCGAAAGCCCGCAGGTAGTCGTCCATCGCGGCCCCGATGAAGACGAGCCCCGTCGCCGTGATGATGGGCCCGCCCATGTTGGGCGTGCCCCAGCCCATGGGGATCGGCACCGGCGCGAGGTCGCGCGTGGTCCCCAGCGTTACCTGCCAGCGGATCTTCCCGGTCGAGAGGTCGATCGCGTGCAGCTGGCCCCAGGGCGGCGGGTTGCAGGGGACGCCAAACGGAGAGATGACGGTGTCTCGGATCATCCCATAGGGGGTACCGGCCTGTGGGGAGACCTCCTTCCCGGGATTGGCGCGGCGCGTCTCCGCGAGGTCCGCCTGCGGGATCAGCCTGACGCTGTGGGGGACGCTGCTGGTGTTCAGGACCAGCAGGCCGCTCGACGGCCCGAAGGCTACGCTGCCCCAGTTCGTTCCGCCTGCCGCGCCCGGAAAGAGCAGCGTTCCCTGCAGGCTCGGCGGCGTGAAGATCCCGTCGTAGCGCAGGCTCTGGAGAAGCTCGCGACAGCGGCCGCGGTCCCATGGCGTCAGTCCCCAGGCGTCCTCCGGCGTGAACCGATGCGGGACCAACGGCGGAGGCAGCTTCGGGAAGGGCTGTGTGGGCGAGCTCCGCTCCCCCGGGACGTTGGACTGCGGCACGGGCCGCTCCTCGACGGGGAAGAGCGGTTCGCCCGTCTCCCGGTGCAAGACGAAGACCAGGCCCATCTTCGAGGCCTGGGTGACGGCCGGGATCTCCTCGCCGCCTCGCCGCACCGTGACGAGCGTCGGCTGCGCCGGCACGTCGTAGTCCCAGAGGTCGTGATGCACCAGCTGATAGCCCCAGACCAGCTCGCCGGTGGAGCCCCGGAGCGCGACGACAGAGTTGGCCCAGCGGTTGTCGCCGGTCCGCTCGCCGCCGTAGAAGTCGGGGCTGGCGCTGCCCGTCGGTACGAACACCAGGTCCCGCTCGGGATCGACCGAGAGGATGGACCAGGCGTTCGCACCCCCGTTCTTGCGCCGGGCCTCCGGCGTCCATTCCCGCCAGGCGGGATCCCCCTCTTCCCGCGGGATCGGATCCCAGCCCCAGCGCAGCGCTCCGCTGCGCGCGTCGTAGGCGCGCACGGTTCCGGGCGCGTCCTCGACCCACTGGTTGTCCCCGATGGCCGACCCGACCACGACGAGGTCGCCGATCGTGACGGGCGGCGACGTCACCCCGTAGTTTGGCCTGTGGTAGTCCGGGTCACGGACCCGTGCTACACCGAGCGTGAGGTCGACCTCTCCCGCGGTTCCGAAGTCGGAGCAGGGGCGACCCGTTTCTGCGTCGAGGGCGTGCAACCGCGCGCCGCGGTGCGCGAGGAAGATGCGTCGCCGACACTCGTCGCCCGTGCTCCTCTCCGGATCGAGCCAGGTGGTGACTCCGCGCGCCGCGATCTCCGCGTAGTCGGCGGACAGGTCCAGCCCGGGGTCGAAGCTCCAGCGCTCGCGGCCCGTCTCGGGGTCGAGCGCGATGACGCGGGAGAAGGCGGTGGGAAAGTAGAGCGTCCCATCGACAACAATTGGCGTCGCCTGGAAGGAGCTCCGGTTGCGGGCCGGTGCCCCCGGTCCCCCCTCGGAGACGTCACCCGTGTGGTAGGTCCAGGCGACCTCGAGGCGGCTGACGTTTCCCGGATCGATCTGCGTCAGCGGGGAGTAGCGCGCCCCGCCGGGTGCGCCTCCATAGACCGGCCAGTCGGCGGTCGGCCCGCCCACGGGAATCTCCGGGGAGCTACAGCCGGTCAGTATCAGGAAGGACAGCAGGCTCGATACCGCGACGCCCCACATGGCCGCAGTGTAGACTATGCCCAGCCTGGAGTTGAAGTACAGCTTGCCGTCTTCGCTCACACCTCTCTCCTTTGCGGCCGGGAGTCGAACGATGACGGCTCCCGCAGCAACAAACGTGCCAGCGCGGCGTGCGCACGAGCGCCGCCTACGGCTCCGAGACGCCGCAGAAAGGGCTCGGGCTGCAGCAGCGAGGTTGCACTGCTGTGCAGCAGTGCAGTCGCTCGAGGGCTTCTTGAGACGCGAGAAAGCGATCCCGAGCTCAATACCCCTGCACGCTACGCGCCGCGCGGAACTGCTCCCAGCCCGGGGGCTTGGTGTTGAGATCGCGGTCCACCTGCACGTGGATCACGGCGGGCTTGCCCGACGCCAGCGAGCGATCCAGCGCGGGCTCCAGCTCCTCCATGCGTTCCACCCGCTCTCCGTGGCAGCCGAGGCCCTTCGCCACTACGTCGTAGGAGACGTTCGCCAGCTCGATCCCGCGGTTCTCCCAGTCGGCGGCGCTGTAGCCCTGCGCCAGGTAGGCGGTCTTCTCCATGCCCCAGGCCGCGTCCACCGCGACGAGCACCACGATCGGTAGATTCTCGCGGGCCGCGGTCTCGAGCTCCATCACGTTGAAGCCGAAGGCACCGTCGCCGCTGATCAGGCAGACGGGACGGCCGGGCGCCGCGAGCTTGGCGCCCATCGCGAAGGGGAGCCCGGTTCCCAGATAGCCCATCTTCACCGAGTAGATGAAGCTCGGCGAGGAGAGGATCGGGTGGAAGGCGACGCCGGTGAGCGTCGTGTTGCCACCGTCGAGAACCGTGATCGACTCGGGCGGGAACTTCTGGCGCACCGCCATCACCATCTGCCCCGGGTTGACGCCCGTCGTACACTCGGTTCCGAGGTACCCGATCCCAGTCTTCATGGTCTCGTTGGTCTTCTCGCGATAGCTCGCCAGGCCCGGCGGCTCGGCGCGGGGGCTGGTGCGGCTGCGCACCGCCTCGAGCAGCGCGCCGAGCGCCGCCTTGGCGTCGGCCACGATCCCGAGTTCGACCGGGCGGTTCAGGCCGATCGACATCGGGTCCCCGTCGATCTGGATGGTGGTCTGCGCGGCGGGATCGCCCCACATCGGCGGTCCGCCCCAGCCGTCGTACTCGCCGAGCCGGCCGCCCACCACCAGCACCACCTCCGCCTCGGCGCGGGCGAGACCGGCGCCGCCGATGTCGAAGGGGTGGAAGTAATGCGGGTGGTCCTCGGGGATCACGCCGCGGGCGCCGAGGCTCGCGCCCATGCAGGCACCGAGGTGCTCGCCGAGCGCGAGGAGCTCCTTGGCGCCATCCGCCCAGAGAACGCCCTTGCCGGCGTGCAGGTAGATCCGCTTTGCGTTGGCGAGGAGGTCGGCTGCGCGCTCGATCGCCGCCGGGTCTCCCGCCCCCATGTCGATGACCCGATAGCGCGACGCCTCGTGGATCGGGGGGAGGCGGTCCGCGTCGATCTTCTGGAGCAGCAGGTCGTCCGGGATCGCCAGATAGGAGGGGCCGGGCCGCCCGGTCATCGCCGCGCGGAATGCCGCCCGCATCATCTCGGGGAGTCTTTCCCACAGGCGCACGGTCGCCGCGTACTTGGTGATCGGGCGAGCCATGCTCTCCGTGTCCGCCGACTGCCAGGCCCCCCCGCGGTTCGGATCGCTCTTGAGGGGCGACCGCAGCGTGCCGATCGCCACAATCGGATGCCCCTCTCCGTGCGCGCTGACCACGCCGGCCAGCATGTTCCCGGTGCCGCAGGCCGGGTTCCCGATTACCACGCCGGGCTTGCGCGCGATCCGCGAGTAGCCCTCGGCGATGTGCACCGCGGCCTCCTCGTGGTGCGCGTTCACGTAGCGAATCCCGTACTTCTCGGTGTGCACCACGATCGGGATGTGGGCTCCATCGATGATGCCGGTGATGAGCTCGATGCCCTCGGCGGCCAGGCAGCGGACCAGCAACTCGCCAACGGTGATCTCGGACATTGGGGGGTCTCCTTGGATGGGGTGTCGTGCCAGGGACCCATCATGCTACGGACCGGGTTGGGGGCGCGCCACCCCGGCGCTGGCCTGCCCTCCATTGGCCCGCGAAACCCTGCAGATCGCGGAGGCCCCCTACGATTCGTCCAGGAGCGGCCGGAAGGCGTCGATCACCTGCATGTGGAAGCGCTCCAGCTCCGGCGCGAGGTCCACGGGTGAGACACCGAGCCGCACCACCACCAGATCCAGGGGCGGCACGACGATGATGCGCTGGCCGTTGTAGCCCGAGCAGCGAAAGATCCCCAGGTCGCTGGGGACCAGCCACCAGTGCGCGCCATAGCCCAGGCCGGTCTCCTCGTCGGTTCCGGTGTAGGTGCGCGCGTAGTCGACCCAGCCCTCCGGCAGGATCCGCCGACCTGCCCAGACCCCGTCGCGCAGGTAGAGCAGCCCGAACCGCGCGAAGTCCTGGGCGGTGGCGAACACGAAGGAGGAGGCGATCCAGTGGCCGGCCTCGTCGAAGCGCGGCTCCGCCGACTTCATGCCAAGTGGATCCCAGAGCTCGCGGCGGAGGAATGCGCGGTAGGCGTCGCCGCGCACTCCAAGCAGGCGAGCCACCATCGCCGAGAGGATGTTCGAGGTGCCGCTCGAGTAGTGGAAGACGGAGTCCGGCTCGTGCTCGAGCGGCAATGCCGCCGCATAGGCTGCCGAATCCGGCTTGCCCGCGCCGAAGAGCATCTCGATCACGTGCGAGGTGTGCTCGTCGACGTAGTCCTCGTGGAAGAGAAGGCCGCTTCGCATCTTCAGCAGCTGGTCGATGGTGATGCTCCCGCGCGGATCGCCCGCTGCTCTCCACGCCGGGTCGTCGGCGATCGCCGCGACGTCGAGGCGCCCCTCGCGCACCAGGATGCCGATGGTGGCGTGCAACATGCTCTTCGCCATCGACCATGAGACGTGCGTCGTGGTCGCGTCGAGGCCGTCGGCGTAACGCTCTCTCACGATCGCGCCCCGGTGCACGATGACCATGGCGTTCGTCGTGCCGAGGCTCTCCGGCTGGGCGAAGGCGTGGTCGAGGCTGCGATCCAGGAGGTCGCGGTCCACCCGGCCGTCGAGCTCCGCCCGGGGCCAGACCTCCGTCGGCCACGGAACGTCGCCGGGCTGCGGCGGCAGAGGGGGGAGCGGATGTCTGTCGGAGTCGCTGCTCAGGGCCTCTCTCCTCACGTCGATCTCGGATCTCGCGTCGGGCTGGTGTAGCGCATTCGCGCCCCTTCGCCCTCGAGATCCGCTGCCCCGGGCGAAACGCCACGGGGTGGCCGGGGGCCTCGATCGCCCGCCCGAGGTGGGGCCACTGCACGGTGCTAGCTTCAGGTCAGGTGCCCTGGTCAAGCCCGGACGAGACACCCCTTGATGGAGCAGGGAGTGAGCAATGAGTCACGTGTACGCGGTCCTCGGTAGCGGGAGGCAGGGCACCGCTGCGGCCTACGACATGGCGCGCTTCGGGGAGGCAAAGCAGGTCGTTCTCGCCGACCTGGATCTGGGCGTTGCCGAGAGATCGGCCGCGCGCGTCAACCGGTTGCTCGACAGGGAAGTTGCGCACGCCTGTCGCGTGGACGTCACGGAGCCGCAACAGCTCGAGATCCTCCTGCGTGAGGTCGACGCGTTCGTGTCGGCGGTCCCCTACTGGAACAACCCGCTGATCACCACCGCCGCGATTCGCGCCAGGGCATCCATGACCGATCTGGGCGGCAACACCGAGCTGGTGCGGCAGCAGCTGCTGCAGAGCCCGCAAGCCGAGGAAGCGGGCATCGCGGTCATCCCCGACTGCGGTCAGGTTCCCGGCATGGGCACCAGCCTGATCACCTACTGCATGAGCAAGCTCGACCGCACGGACGAGATCATGATGTGGGACGGCGGGAACCCGGCGGAGCCGAAGCCCCCCTTCAACTACATCCTCACCTTCAACATCGCCGGGCTGACCAACGAGTACTACGGCGTGGCTCACTTCATTCGTGGTGGCAGGCGCGTGGAGGTGCCGACCTTTCTCGCGGAAGACTACGAAACCATCCAGCTTCCGGATTCCATTGGTGAGATGGAGGCATTCGTCGCCGGTGGCGGGACTTCGACCATGCCCTGGACCTTCGAAGGGAAGCTCGAGACTCTGTGGAACAAGACGTTGCGTTGGCCCGGCCACTTCGCCCAGTGGAAGGCCTACATGGACGCGGGCCTGTTGGAGGAGCGGGCGATCGAGGTGGATGGGATCCGCGTCTCGCCGCGCCAGGTGCTGCACACCCTCCTGGAGCCAAAGATCACGGCACGCCCGGAGGAGCGCGACTTCGTGGTGGTGCGTGTCGTCGCCAAGGGAAACAAGGATGGAAAGCGCTGTCAGGTGCTGACCGAGCTGATCGACCACTACGATCCGGAGACCGGCTTCACCGCGATGGAGCGCACCACCGGCTGGGACGCTGCCATCAAGGCCGTCATGACCGTGCGCGGTGACACCCCGCGCGGTGTGCACCCGGCCGAGATCGCGGTGCCGCCGGCGCTGTACGTCGAGGAGCTGCGTCGACGCGGCTTCACGCTGCGAGAGAGCTTCGATGCTCGCTGACCTGATCGACCTGGTCGTTCAGACCCAGCGTGACGCCGGACGTCCCGAGGTCGCTGTCCACCGACGCGATCGCGCGCTGGTCGGTTCACTGCGAACCCACGCCCGCGAGCCCCGCGCCTTGCTGACGGCGTGGCTCGGTGCCCTCCGCCGGACCGAAGCCGATCTCCCCGGACACGCCCTCAGCGCGGTCTACCGCCTCCAGATCGTACTCCTCGTGCTCCTCGGTCTGGCGGTGGGCTGGGGCGCCGCAGCGGCGGTCTACAGCTATGACGGCTCCCGCCCGGTGAACGTCGTCCAGGTCCTGGCGGTCTTCGTCGGAGCGCAGCTGCTCCTGCTGCTGCCCTTGGGGATCGTCATGCTTCCCCAGCGCTGGACCCGTCTGGTGCCCGGCTTCGTCGCGGTCCAGGAGGCCTTGGCGTGGTTCTCGCCCGGTCAACTGATCCGCCTGCTGACGCGATGGCTCCCGGAGAGGATTCGCCAACCGCTGACCGATGTCACGCAATCCGGCTCGCTCCAGAGTCGCCAGCTCGGTCGGGTCCAGAAGTGGGCGATCCTCTTTTCCTCCCAGGCGTTCGCGGTCGCATTCAACCTCGGCGCGCTGGCCGGCTGCCTCTATCTCATCACCTTCTCCGACCTGGCCTTCGCATGGAGCACGACGCTCGAGCCGAATCCCGAAGGGGTCCATCGTCTGACGGGGATCCTGTCCTCACCCTGGGTCGCGTTCGTCCCCGATGCGGCGCCGTCGCTCGAACTGATCCGCGAGACGCTCTACTACCGCCAGACGGGCGTTTCGGGGCTCGCGGATCCCGGCCGCTGGGGGGAGTGGTGGCCGTTCCTGGTCGCCAGCATGATCACCTACGGACTGATGCCGCGCCTGTTTCTCCTCGCGCTGGCGGGTGGTCGGCTGCATCGCTCTCTTCGCTGCGCCTTTGACGAATTGCCCGGAGTCACCGTGGTCCTCGATCGTCTGAACTGCGAGCTGGTTTCCACGCAGGCGACTTCACCGGAAGCTTCTGCAAGCGCCACCTCGGCGGACCCGACCCTGGTATCGATCCCCCTCGCTCCCCTCGATGCCGGCGAGCTCGGCGTCGTCAATTGGAGCGGTCTCGACGTCACGGATGAATCCCTCACCCTGCAATGTCAGACCGCCTGGAATCGCCAGATCACCGGCGTTCACCACGCCGGCGGTCGCAGGTCGATCTCCGCCGATGAAGAGACGATCGCCGCCCTCGCCGCCTCACCGGCGTCGGGCGGGATCGCCCTGGTGGTGAAGGCGTGGGAGCCGCCGGTGATGGAGCTGCTCGATTTCATCCGCGAGCTCCGCCAGTCTGTCGGATCGCGCCGCCTGATCATCGTCGCTCCCGCCGGGATCCAGGCCGCGGGCCAGCTCACTCCGCCGCAACCGGCCGATCTGGTCCAGTGGGAGAAGCGACTGCGAAGTCTCCAGGACCCGGCTCTCGCCGTCCGTCCCTGGTCGGAAGGAGGAACTCGATGAGCGTTCCGGCCTTCGCCGTCGTCGGTCATCCCAACAAGGGCAAGTCGAGCATCGTCTCCACCCTGGCCTCGGACGACTCGGTCTCGATCAGCGCCGAGCCGGGCACCACCACCCATTGTCGGCGCTTTCCCATGACCGTCGACGGTGAAGAACTCTATGCCCTGGTGGACACGCCCGGCTTCCAGCGCGCTCGTCGCGCACTCGATTGGATGCGCCACCACGAGACCACCGCCGATCGGCACGAGGAAGTCGTACGTCGGTTCGTCGAGACGCACCGCCGAGAAGACGTCTTCGCCGAAGAATGCGAGCTTCTCCAGCCGATCATCGATGGCGCGGGAATCCTCTACGTGGTCGACGGCTCCGTCCCTTTCGGAGAGGAATACGAGCCGGAGATGGAGATCCTCCGATGGACCGGCCAGCCCAGCATGGCCCTGATCAATCCGATCGGCACGGCCGACTTCGTCGGGCCCTGGAAGGCAGCTCTCGGCCAGTACTTCAAGGTGGTTCGCGTCTTCGATGCGGTGATGGCCGAGTTCGACAAACGGATCGAGCTCCTGCGCGCCTTTGGCCAGCTGCGTGAGGAATGGCGCGAATCACTGGAACGAGCCGTCGCGTCTCTGCAACACGACCGGGAGCGACAGCGCCGTCTCGCCGCCCGCGCCATCGCCGGTGGTCTGGGCAGCATGCTGGGCCTCCAGGTCGAGGAGAAGCTGAGCTCTGGCGACAAGCTCGATGCCCTGCGGTCGGAAATCGAGACCCGACTTCAAGACGGTCTTCGCTCGCTCGAGCAACGCTGCCGTGACGAGGTCGAAGCGGTCTACAGTCATCGTCGGATCGAGCGTCGTGAAGCGGCGCTGACGCTGCTGGACGAGGACCTCTTCGCGGAGAAGACGTGGCTCGTGTTCGGTCTGCGCAGGAGCGAGCTGATGGCGACTGGCGCCATGGGCGGGGCTGCAACGGGCGCCGTGGTGGATGCCCAGCTCGGCGGCATGTCGTTTCTGCTCGGCGCCGTGGTCGGCGCCGGAGTCGGTGCGGCCCTCGGCTGGTGGACCGCCGATCGCCTGGTCAAGGTCAAGGTCCTCGACGTTCCCCTCGGAGGCAAGAAGCTCGTCGCGGGCCCCACCCGCAACCGGAGCTTCCCCCACGTGGTCTTCAACCGCGCCCGCTACCACCATTTCCTGGTCGCTCGCCGCAACCACTCCCTCCGCGGTGAGCTCGCCTTGACCGAGCACCCCGACGAGGTGCTGCCTCCCCTCTCGAAGAATCACCGTTCCGAGCTCGAGCAGCGGTTCGAACGACTCCGGAAGGAGCCCGAACGCTCCGACACACTGGAAGGCCTGGTCGATACCATCACCGCGATCTTTACCGCGGACGAGAGTGAGCCTCCTACCCGAAGCTCAGCCCGCACTCCGGGCACTCGATCGCGTCCGGCGTGAGTGCGGTGCCACAGGCCGGGCAGTTCTCCTCCTCGCCTTCGGCGAGGGGCGGAGCTTCCTCGGGGAGCAGCCGGGCCGCGATGGTGCCGTCGAGCTCTCGGGCCGGCGGCGCGTGCGCGCTCTCCACGTAGAGGCCGAAGAGCTGCGCGCCACCGAAGACGTCGGGACGCTGACCCTCGGGAGCGTCCTCGGAGGTGGCGGGTTCGACGCGATGGGCGACGCCGCCCTGCTGGAGCGCCCCAGAGAGAGCGCGGATCCACTCGATGGGAGCCACTCGCACGCACTCGAGCTCCGACGCGGGCGGGAACACCTGGAGTTCCTCGTTTTCAGCGGCCAGGGCGTCGGCATCGACCAGGTCGACGTCGCAGTCGATGCAGCGCGCGGCGACCTGCGTGTACTCCGAGCGGCAGACGGGGCAGAACCTGTAGATCGTCAACCTCGACCGTCCCAGCAGTAGGTGCAGACCCTGTCCTTGGGCATATCGAGCGCTTCGACCATGTCGGGAAGGGTCTGATACCGGAGGGTCGTGAGATTGAGGCGGTTGCGGATCCGTTCCACCATCGCGCAGTACCCGTCCGAGGTATGGTCGGCGTACTCTTTCAGGGGAACCTCTTCCTGATGGCCGACGAGCTCGCTGATCGACCGCCGGCCCGCCAGGTCGAGCTCCGACTTGGATCTCGAGAAGTTCAGGAAGCGGCATCCGTGGATCAGCGGCGGGCATGCGGGGCGCATGTGGACTTCCCTGGCACCGTAATCGAAGAGACGCTGGATGGTGTCGGCCAGCTGGGTTCCGCGGACGATGGAATCCTCGCAGAAGAGCAGCCTCTTTCCGTGAATGAGTTCGCGGATCGGGATCAGCTTCATGCGGGCGACCAGGTCGCGCACGTCCTGGCTCTGCGGCATGAAGCTCCGCGGCCAGGTGGGTGTGTACTTGACGAAGGGTCTCAGGTACGGGAGCTGAGATTGATTGGCATACCCGATCGCATGGGCCGTTCCCGAATCGGGAATGCCGGCCACGCAGTCGACTTCCACGTCGTCGTTCCTGGCCAGAGCCGCGCCACAGCGGTTGCGGACCTCCTCCACGTTCTGGCCCTCGTAGGTCGAGGAGGGATACCCGAAGTAGATCCACAGAAAGGAGCAGATGCGCAGCTCATCGCCGGCCGGGGCTTTCAGCTCGATCCCGTCGGGCGAGATCAGGACGATCTCACCCGGGCCGAGTTCGTACTTGAATCGGTAGCCCAGGTTCGGAAAGGCGCTGGTCTCGACCGTCACGCAGTAGGCGCCGTCCTTCTCGCCGATGATGAGCGGCGTCCGTCCCAGACGATCCCTTCCCGCGTAGATCCCCTCCTCGGTCAAGAGCAGGAGCGAGCAGGAGCCATCGATCACCTCCTGAGCACGGCGGATTCCCTCCACGATGGACTCACCCGTGTCGATGATCGAGGCGGTGACCTCGGTCGGGTTGAAGCCCTCTCCCGTCGTCTCCGCAAAGTGCGCGGTGCGCTTCTCGAAGGCTCTCTCCACGATTTCGCTGATGTTGTTGATCCGGCCCACTGTGACGATGGCGTAGCTGCCGAGGTGGGAGCCGATGATCAGGGGCTGGTCCTCGGTATCGCTGATGCACCCGATCCCCATGTGGCCCTGCATCTTGGCGATGTCGTCGTCGAACTTGGACCGAAACTGGGCGTTCTCGATGTTGTGGATGAAGCGGCTGAAATTCTTCCCATTCCGCACCGCCAATCCACCGCGCCGGGTCCCGAGATGGGAGTGAAAATCGGTCCCGTAGAAGAGGTCGAGGACGCAATCCTCCTTCGAGACGACGCCAAATACACCCCCCATGGCAGAGCTCCTTCGTGTCGAGTCAGACCCGCTTGAGTTCCTGGATCTGTCTTTTACAGGTGAATCCAGGACCGTTCAAGAGAAGAACCGCACAGAAGGCGGAATCCCGGGCGCTCATCGGTTCCGAAGCCGGCTGGCCTCGGTCACGGTTTCCCTTCTCCTTCCTCCGCCTTCGCGTCGGTGCCGCCCCGTCTGGCCGTGCTGGGAAGCCCGTCCCGGATCGCCTCGTCGAGGTCGCTGACTCCGTCACCGTCGCTGTCCGGGAGCAGGCGTGAGGTTCCGAAGTTCGTCTCCGTGATGGCGAGCTGGTCCCAGGGCGGGGAGTAATCGGGAAGGCCGTCGCCGTCCTTGTCGGCGAACTCGCGGACCCTCCCCCAGACGCCAGTCGGCTCGCGGTAGCGCTGGTCTGGGATGTTCCGAAGCACCCAAGCTTGCCAGTCCGCGTCCCGCCCGTTGGCGAGCTTGAAGAATCCACCGTTGTGCACATGCGGAAACGCCTCGTAGCCGCTGTTCCGGAAGATCGAGGCCAGTGTGTGGAGAAGCTCGTGCTGCAAGATGGAGCTCAGGCTCTCTGGGCTCCAAGCCATTGGAATCGCCAGATAGGCGGCCTTGCCGAGGATGCGGTTCACCCCGTACGAGGCACCGCCGAACCGGCTCCCGTGGCCTTGGCGGTTCTCGAAGGCGTAGAAGACCGCGACGACGTCGTAGCTGTCGGACGCGTATCCGAGGTCCTCGAGGTCCTCCTCCACACTGTTGACGCCATCGAGAGCCCTGCCGGTCAGCCAGTATCGTCGCGGTTCGACCTCCCGGAACTGATCCTCGGCCAGGTACCGCCCGATCACCACGCGGTCCACAGCCAGGTGAAGTCTCATTCGGCTGCCTCGCCAGAAGCTGTCCACCGCCTGGTCTACCGCCTCCCAGACCTGCGCATCCTTCTCGGTCCCTGCGAGATCGGCGAAGGTGTGGGGGTAGACCACGACGAGGATCCGAAGGCTCAGGTAGTGCGAGGCCTCGGAGCCCGATGCGGCCAGGAGGACCAGTGCGACTGCCAGCGCGGCGAGTGTCGGGGCGAAGATGTTCCGGACGGCGTGCTTCATGGCTGCGTTGGAGCCCTCTCTCCCACCTCGAGGATAGCGGCGACCATCGCTGCGCGGGTCTCTCGAGCCTGGTCGCCCCGCGGGGAGACGCAGGGGGAAGCGCCTGTTCTCCGCGGCTCCCTAGGGGATTCGAGAATCGGCGCCGCGTTTGTCAGCCAGTGCGTGCAGGCTTTCGCGCATAATGCCGGCTCGGGAGGAGACCGCGTTGGGAGCCCATTCACCGAACATCATCGCGAACAGCTTGACTTCCTGCGCCGTCCACAACGGCGACGGCGAGTTCATCATCTTCGGCGACCGCCGTATCACCTGGAAGGAGTTCTCATCTCGAGCCTTCCAGGTGGCGAATACCCTGGTCGAGCTGGGGGTGGAGCGGGGCGACAAGGTGGCGTTCATGTTCCACAACACCCCGGAGTTCCTGGAGATCAACTTCGGCATCCAGGTGGCGGGCGGGGTTCCGGCGCCGATGAACTACCGCTTCATTCCGCGCGAGGTGGACCACCAGGGCAACCACTGCGATGCCCAGGTGTTCCTCTATGACTCGATCTGGAAGGAGTCGGTCGAGGCCGCGGCCCCCGGCTTGACGCGCGTCGAGCACTTCATCTGCCGGGGCGGGAGCGGGCTCGAGCGAGCGCGAAACTACGACGCGATGATCGCCTCGGCCAAGGACACGGATCCGCAGGTGGAAACCGACTGGGAAGACGTGGCGGTGATGATCTACACCGGCGGCACCACGGGCCTGCCCAAGGGCGTCATGCTCACCTACCAGGCGCACCTGGACATGTTCTCCACTCTCCTGCCCCAGCTCCTGGTACGCGCCTTGACCCTGGATCTCTCGCCCGAGCGGCACCAGCGGATCTTGGACGGCCTGCCCCTGCCCAGCAACCCTCTGCTCGGCCCGGTCCTTCGCACCAGACTGGCCAAGAAGCTCCTGGGGTGGTCGGGGACTGCGGCGTTCTTGAAGAAACAGTCCTCCAGGTTGCTCTCCGATCCCAACCTCGCCAAGGCGGGCTACCGCAGCGCCGGCAAGTACATGTATCCGTCCATGCCGTTCTTCCACGATGCTTCCTACGCGAACATCATGATGGCGGTGCTCTCGGGCAGCATCAGCATCGTCCTGCCCGACTCGGTCCATTTCGATCCCGCCCTGGTCCTCGGCCTGGTCGAGAAGGAGAAGATCCTCAACATGTCCAATGTGCCCACCGGGTGGAAGAAGCTGGTTTCCTACCCGGATGCGGAGCGATTCGATCTCTCCTCGCTCCGCTTCGCCACCACCGGCGGTGGGCTCTGTCCGGTGCCCCTCAAGAAACAGATCCTGGAGCTCTTTCCCAACGCCATGATCATCGACGCCTTCGGCCAGACCGAGATGACACCGGTCACCTCCTTCCGGGTCGACGCGGACCCGAGCAACATTCAGGACCGCTCGGTCGGCAAGTCGATCGTCGAGGTCAAGGTCGTCGACGAGAAGGGCGACGACCTGCCCCAGGGCGAGGCCGGGGAGATCCTGTACCGGTCCAACACCGTGATGAAGGGGTACTACAAGGACGAGGAGAAGACCCAGGAGGTGATGCAGGACGGGTGGTTCAAGAGCGGGGACGTGGGCTACCTCGACGAGAACGGCGAGATCCGAGTGGTGGACCGCAAGAAGGAGTGCATCAACACCGGAGGAGAGAAGGTCTTCCCCCTCGAAGTCGAAGAGATCATCAACCAGCATCCGAAAGTGGACGACGTCTGCATCATCGGCGTGCCCGACGAAGAATGGGGCAACACGATCCGGGCGGTGGTCCAGCTCAAGGCGGGCGAAGAGCTGGAAGGACAGGAGATTCGTGACTTCTGCCGGGGTGAGCTGGCCAGCTACAAGATTCCGCGCACGGTGGTCCTCGTCGACGAGCTGCCTCGCTCGCCTGTGGGGAAGATGCTCCGCCAGACGGTGAGAGAGCGCCACGGGGAGGCGTAGCCCGCCTTCCCTATCGGGAGGCTCTCGGTCGAGCGACTCGGGTGGGCTCTACTCGTCGAGCCCGCCGTCGAGGTCCTGGCCATTCATCCCGGCGTTCTTCCGGGCGCGCTTCACCATGTCCCTGAGAACGGGGCCGAGCTTGGTCGGATCCTCGATCGGATCGACCGCCGGGCCGCGGTGCCAGCCCTCGGCGACAGCGAACACCTGGCCGGACCCTTCGAAGATGCGGCCCGTGATTCCCTTCGACTCGGTGCTCGCGAGCCAGGTGGCCAGCGGCGCGACCCAGCGCGGGTCCCTCTGCTTCTTCTGCTCCTCGGACAGCGGGCCCGGAGCGAGGTCTTCGGTCAGGCGGGTGAGCGCTGCCGGAGCGATGGCGTTCACGGTGACGCCGTAACGGCCCAGCTCGCGCGCGGCGATGATGGTGAAGGCCGCGGTGCCCATCTTGGCGGCACCGTAGTTGGTCTGACCCGCGTTGCCGTAGATGCCCGAGACCGAGGTGGTGTTGATAAGGCGGGCATCCACTGGCTGGCCCGCCTTCGACTGCTCGCGCCAGTAGGCTGCCGCGTGCTTCGACGGCGCAAAGGTGCCCTTCAGGTGCACCTTGATGACCGCGTCCCATTCCTCCTCGGTCATGTTGACGAGCATCCGGTCGCGCAGGATGCCGGCGTTGTTGATCAGCACGTCGAGACGGCCGTAGCTGTCGATCGCCTGCTGGATCATGGCCTGGGCCGCGTTGAAATCGCTGACATCGGCATCGTTGACCATGGCTTCGCCGCCAGCGGCCTTGATCTCCGCGACCACCTGCTCGGCGGGACCGGCATCCGCTCCGGTTCCGTCGCGAGCCCCACCGAGGTCGTTGACGATCACCTTCGCGCCGTGCGCCGCAAGCATCAGGGCGTATTCGCGGCCGAGACCGCGGGCTGCGCCGGTCACGATCACGACGCGATCTTCGCAGAAACTGCTCATGGGGGATCCTCCTGAATGTCGGACCCGCAGTCTACGCCAGTCGTGCTCCGGTTTCCGAGAAAAATCGAATCGGGCCTCGGAAGTGGAAAAAGGGCGCCAGATTCCCTACTCCCCGGTTCGAACCGGGAGTCCCGATGAGCAAGAGAAACCCGATCGACGTGCTCTACCAACCGAAGAGCATCGCCATCATCGGCGCGAAGAAACGCGCTTTTGGCTTCGGCGCCAGCCTCCCCAGGTTCCTTCTCGAGATCGGATTCGCCGCCGAGTGCTTGCACCTGGTCAACCCGAGGGAGAAGGAGATCGAGGGGCTCCCCGTCTACCCGACGGTGAAGGACGTGCCTGCCGATGTCGATCTCGCCATCGTCATCGTTCCCGCGCCCGCCGTCCTGGGCGTACTCGGAGACTGCGTCGAGAAGGGCGTCGAGGTGGTCAACCTTCAGAGCGCGGGCTTCGCCGAGGTGGATGCCGAGGGGGCAAAGGCGCAGGAAGAGATGGGCCGGCTGGCCAGGGAATCGGGCATCCGCATCATCGGACCCAACTGTGTGGGCGTGGTGAACGTGCCCGGCCATTTTGCCACCTGCGAGGTGGATCTCGATGCGATCCGGCCCGGAGGCATCTCGGTCGTGGCCCAGAGCGGTGTCTTCGGCAATGTGCTGATGGACTGGGCGCCCTCCCAGGACATTGCCCTCGGCAAGCTTGCGACCATCGGCAATCGCGCCGACATCGACGAGACCGACATGCTCGAGTACCTGAGCCAGGACCCTGCCACGAGGGTCATCGTCATGTATCTGGAGAGCGTCAAGAACGGCCGGCGCTTCGTCGAGGCGGCTCGCAAAGCGAGCCTCGAGAAGCCGGTCCTGGTCTACAAGAGCGGCGAGACCGAAGCCGGGAAGAAGGCCACCATGAGCCACACGGGTAGCCTCTCCGGAGCCGATGCGATCTTCGACGGTGCCTGCCGGCAGGCCGGTGTCATCCGGGCACGCGACCTCCTCGAGCTCTTCGACATGGCCCGGGCCTTCGAGGCGTGCCCGCTTCCGAGGGGGCGAAGAGTCCTGGTGGTGACGGGCTCTGGCTCCCAGGGCGCGATGGCCGCCGACCGGCTCGTCCAATGCGGCATGGAGCTGCCCGAGATGACGGCGAATTCGGTGGCCGAGCTCCGGGAGCAGGCACCCGGCTGGATGAACGTGGGCAATCCTCTCGACATTGGCCCCTCGGGTCTCTTCGCCCTCGGGATGAGGCTCGCAATGACCGATTCCCAGTTCGACGCGGTCATCTCCGTGCCCATCGCTCCCTGGAAGGTGATCGAGCCCCTCCTCGAAAAGGACCCCGAGGCGATGATCGGGCAGAGATACATCGACCCCGCTCTCCTCGACGAGGCGGCCGAGCGCACGGTCCTGGTCTTCTCCATGGGGCATCCCGACTGGGTCAAGACCGTCAAGGGATTCTTCGGCCCTCGCGCCCCGGTGATGGCGACGCCCCAGAACGCCGCGCGGGCGCTGGCGGCCATGTGCGAGTACCGGGAGTGGCGGGAGGCGCGAGGGGTGTGAGCGTCTCCGACGAGCGGACCCCTCTCTCGGCCATCCTGATCTACGCATCGCCCGCCCCGTGCATCGGGTTCATGTTCTTCCTGGTCAGCATGTACCTGATGAAGTTCTCGACCGACGTGCTCATGATTGCTCCCGGTGTGATGGGGCTGATCTTCGGGATCTCGAGAATCTGGGACGGCATCTCGGACCCGCTGGCCGGGTACTTCTCCGACCGGACCAACACGCGAATCGGGCGCCGGCGCCCCTGGCTGCTCGCCTCGCTGGTGCCGATCGTGGCGGTCTTCCTGATGATGTGGAGTCCGCCGCAGACCGTCACTGGAACCGCGCTGGTGGTATGGATGGCGGTGGGCGTGATCGGCTTCTACACGGCGATGACGATCTTCGGTGTCCCGCACGCCTCCCTGGGGGCAGAGCTGTCCATGAGCTACGACGACCGGAACCGCGTCTTCGGCTGGCGGCACATCTCCTTCACCAGCGGCGCCTTCCTGGCCATTGGCGGGATGCGTCTGCTGATCGTCTCCGATACACCGCGTGCTACAGCCAGCAGCCTCGCACTGGTGGCGTCCCTGCTGACCGTCGTGGCGATGCTCTTCTGTGTGGCTCGGGTGCGCGAGCGGCCGGAGCACCTGGGGCGTGGAGCCGATACTCCCTTCCGGGCCTTCCGCGACGTCCTCAAGAACCCGCACGCCCGCCGGCTCCTGATCGTGGCCCTGATCGAGCACCTGGGATCGGCCAACATGACCATCCTGACGCCCTACGCGGCGCAGTACGTATTCGGCACCCCGCAGCTGACCCCGGTCTTCGTTCTCTGCTACCTGGTGGCCGCCGTCTCGACGGCTCTCTTCTGGGTCCGGCTGGCCAAGCTCTACGACAAGAGGCGGCTCTGGATGTTCTCGATGATGCTCACGGGCCTGGCGTTTGGCGGCATGTTCCTCGTCGGCGAGGGGAACTGGCTCCCGCTCGTCCTGCTCTCGGCGCTGGGGGGCGTGGGAGGGGGCTGCGGTCCGATCGTCGCGCCTTCCATCCAGTCGGACATCATCGACTACGATGAGTACATGACGGGCGAGCGCAAGGAGGGCGCCTACTTCGCGGCCTTCAGCTTCGCCTTCAAGGGATCCGCCGGTCTCACGTTGATGTTCACGGGCTTCGTGCTCCAGTTCTCGGGCTTCGAGCCCAACGTGGAGCAGACCGAGACGGTCAAGCTCGCCATCAAGAGCCTCTTCGCCCTCTTCCCGCTGGTCTCGCTCTGGTGCGGTGCGCTCCTGCTCTCCCGCTTCGCTCTGAACCGCGAGGAACACGGTCGAGTCAAGGCCGCCCTCGAAGCGCGTCGTCGGTGATCCAGCTCCGCTTAGACCGGCGCAGTTCTGGGCTTCCGGAGAAAGCAGATGGCCAGACCCGCAGCCGTGAATGAGGCGATGTGGAGGGTGAAGGCCAGATCGTAGCTGCCCATCACATCGAAGATCCGTCCGGTCAGCACCGGGCCCGTCGCGGCTCCCAGAGTCGCTGAAATGGTGATGACGCCGAGGATCTTGCCGAAGGCGCGGAGTCCGAAGCACTCGCCGATCAGCAGTGGCACCACCACCGCGCCTCCGCCCAGTGCGAGGCCGAAAACGATCACGAAGGCGGGTAGCGCCCCGAACCAGTGAACCCGGAAGAGGCAGAGCACCGCCAGGGCGTGGAGGATCAATGCCAGGCTCATGAGCCCCTTCTTGCCGAAGCGGTCGGCGAACATCCCGAAGCTCAGCCGTCCGACGATGCTGCACCCGATCGCCAGCGAAAGGGCGCCGGCGGCCATCTTCTCGAATCCCTGATCGGTCAGGAAGGCGGGAAGGTGACCGATGATCGACATCGAGCCGAAGCTCCAGAGGACGTGGCCGAGAGACAGGACCCAGAAGGCGCTGGTTCGGATGGACTCCGCCAGGCTCAGCCCGTAGGTTGCCGCTTCTTCCCGGGCCTCGTGAATCGAATCCCCGGTGGGTCCCTCCGAGACGCTCGCCTCGCCGTCCGGGAGCAGCCCCATGTCCTCGGGCTTGCTTCTCACCAGAGTCAGCGCCACCGTGACGACGATCAGCAGAACCAGAGACCCGAGGGTGGCGAAGGCGGTACGCCAGCCGAACCTGGTGATCAGGAAGTCGGCGAGCGGAGGCATGGCGAAGCCTCCGAAGCCGATTCCCGCCAGGGCGATCCCCATGGCCCGACCCCGTATCCGGTTGAACCAGTTGGAGATCAGCGTCTGGTTGGGGAGCCAGGCGACGGACGCGATTCCGATGGCCGCGATCACGTTGAGGGCGTAGAGCTGCCAGAGTGACTGGATCGCGCCGAAGAGGCAGAAGGTGCATCCCATCACGAGCGCGCCGGCGGTCATGACCTTTCGCGAGCCGTACCGGTCGATCGACACTCCGACCAGCGGCGAGACCGCCCCCACCGTCAGGGCAGCCACCGCGCTGCCGCCGGCAATGGCAGCTCGGCTCCAGCCGAAGTGATTCTGCAGGGGTACGAGGAATATCGGGGGCGCGTACAGTCCGACCCCGACGGTGACGAGCAGGATCGAGAACGAGGCCGCTACGATCCACCAACCGTAGTAGACCTCGCGGTGTGTCATCTACGGAGGGTATCCCATCTCCCAGATGGGTGATTCGACGACCCGATGCGGTTCTCTACCCGATCTCGACCTCAGACTGCTTCGATGCGGCACCGGTGCGGAACAGCTCGCCCTTCTCGCTGAGCTCCTGCAGGAACCGCGCGATCTCCTCCGCTCCATTGGCCACGTGCTCGAAGCACTTGGCGCTCTCGCCCGAGGACATGAACTGCATCGCCTGTCCGAGATCTCTGAAGTCCACGCCGGAGATCTCCTGGCACGAGGTCGATCCGAGGCGCTTCTCGAGGCGTGCGACCAGGTCCTGGCCGGGGACCAGGATGGGGAAGATTCCGTCCAACCCCTCCTCGATATTCTCTCTCCCCATCAGGAGACCCAGCACCATCATTCCCGCGCTCACGACGCCGCAGGTCAGCGACGTCACCATGCCGGCGTGCATGCCGCCGGCGGCGCGGAGCACCAGCGGGTCGGTGATCCCAAACTCCTCCATGAAAGCGGCCACGATGCTCTGGGTGCAGCTCTCGTGGGTGCTCACGATGTGGTGCGCCCGATCGCGCACCCTGGCGGGCCAATCCGGGTCGGCGGGAACGCTGAGCTCGGTAATCATCGGGGACTCCCATTCAATATTTCTAGAAAGATCGAATCATAGAGTGCGCCATTCAAGAAACGACGTCAAGGGCTCTCCGAGAATGACGGCCCCGCGGGATGAGTCGTCGCTGCGCGACCCGATGGAGATGGAGGCTGTTGCAGAGCCTACGCCCCAGACTCGTACTCCACCTCTACGATCATCTCGATTTCGACGGCGATGTTCACGGGCAGTGAATTCGTCCCCACCGCGGAACGCGCGTGCCTGCCCCGGTCGCCGAACACCTCGACCAGGAGATCGGACGCGCCGTTGATCACCTGCGGCTGTTCCAGGAAGGTCGGCTCGGAGTTGACCAGACCGAGAAGCTTGACGATCCGGCGCACCCTTTCGAGGTCGCCAATCAGGTCCTTGAGCGAGCCGAGCAGGCCGACGGCAACCAGCCTGGCTGCTTGATAGCCTTCCTCGACGGTCAGGTCGCTGCCCAGCTTCCCCGTAATCAGCCGGTCCTTCTCCAGCGGTCCGTGGCCGGACAAGAAGACCAGATTCCCGGTGCGGACGGCGGGAACGTAGTTGGCCATCGGCTTGGCGGCGGAGGGTAGCTCCAGCCCCAGTTCCTTCAGTCTTTTTTCGACGCCCATATCAGATCTCCCGAGTTCTCTCCACTCGTCTCTCGTTGGACGAGTGCAGACAGTGAACATGCTGGCAAGACAATCCTTTCAGGCCAGATCAGCTGCTCGTCTTCTGCGGCAACGGCTTCCGGGCCGCCGATGGGATTGCTGGCGAGAAAGGAAGGGCCCGTGATCGTTCTCAGAAGTGCGTCGCTACGGGCCGCGATTCCTTCGACTTCGATCTCAACCCCCAGAGGCTCTCGCGGGTGACGATTGATCATGAATAGCGTCGTCCCCGTATCATCGCTCGTCAGAGACGCGTCGAGAAACGGCACTTCCGTCTGGGCAGGCAGGTTGGCCACGGCGATCGTCGAGAAACCAGGGGAGTCCGTCTCCACCTCGGCCACGTTGTTCCGGCTGAAGAGACTGTAGGTTTGAAGAACATGGTACATGGGAGTCTTCGTCAGCCGATCCCGGTCTGTGATGATTGGCGGAGCGGCCGCGTTGATTGCTGCGAACTGGTCTGCCAGGGTGACGACGTGTGAGTGACGGTGAATGGCATGGACGATCCCGGCTGCGGCGATGGCTTCTCGCAAATACCCCTGGGGCATGACGAAATTCCTTCCTGCACCCAGTACGTTCCATTCGTCAAAAGCGATCGGGATTTCTCGTCCAATGATGCTCTGCATCTTTCTCGTGAGTCGTGCAAAGCTCTTTTCCACGTACAGATACGCTCCAGACATCGCCAGGTAGGTCGCTTCGTCGTCAGTCAAGCCGCGGCTGAGTAGAGCGATAGGAGCGTAGATGTGGCAGGAGATGTAATCCATCTCCTCGCCGATGCCTTCGAGCAGGACGCTGTTCCATTCTGGCTGCGCCAGGTCGTCACCACCCGACGCCACGAGCCTGATCCGTGGGTCTGCTCGGCGCATCGCCTCGGCCCAGCGCAGGTATCGCTCCACATAGCGCCTGGGACGACGGAAGCAGCCATTGTGCTCGATCGGATTCCACTGCTCATTGCCCACGAACCACACCGGAACCGCGCCCGATCCGAACTCGTCCCGGACATAGGCGACCCAGGCCTCGGCTTCCTCAGGGCCCCGGTCACCCATGCTCGCAGTGATGGACGGCTCTGCACCGACTGCCCGACAATAGGCGATGAATTCGTTCGTACCGAAGCGGTTGTCGACGTCGGGGCCGACCTTTACGCCTCGGACTCCCATCGCGGCGAAGAAGAGCCCGATGAGGGGATTTCCCCAAGGGCGGTTCCGGCTATGCGAACGGTCCGAGCCGATTCCCTGCCTCCAGCTGTAGCAGTCCGCGAAACAACCTCCCGGCCAGCGAAGATGCCTTATCCCCAGCTCCTTGATGGCTTCCCGTACATCGAGCCTGAGGCCTGTCTCGTTGCTTGGTGCAGTACTACCCTGCTCGGGGATCATCCCGCCCAAGAACTGCCGGCCCATGACTTCGAGGTTCTGTCCGTAGATTCGCTGGCTCAGAGCCGATCGGAACCTGGTCGCATCACCCCGTATGGTTGCTCTCAAGAGTTCTCCCTGGGCATTGCGGGTCGCTGAACGCAGGACGCAGCGATCGCTGCCCGTTCAACTCTGGCGGGTCGGGTGCGCGGGCAGGAGAGCGGTGCGCACCACCGTAACCCACGCGCTTCCCGGAGCCAATCAGCACACGGGTATCTTACCCGATCCCAAGGAATGAGAAGATGGTGAGGCGGCAACGGCCATCGCAGCGCGGCCAGGCATGCAGCGCTTGATCCATGCGGGCTAGTGGTCGCGTCCCCTCATCAGCTGTTCGAGCTTCGCGATCCCGAAGTCCGGCTGCTTGCTGGCTTCGATCATCACGCGCTCCCCTTTCATCACGCGCTCCGCGGCATCTGGGAGCTGGGCCGCGACGTCCAACGGGATCACCAGTGCGCCGTGGCGGTCGGCGTGGATCAGGTCACCGGGCGACACGCTCATCCCGGCCACCGTCACGGGGCTGCCGACGTCGAACACGTGCACGTGAGCGTGGGAGGGGCCGACGCCGTGTGCGAGCACCTGGAACCCTTCCGCGACCTGGTCGAGATCCCGAACCGTCCCATCGGTGATCACGCCGAGGGACCCGAGGCCGCGATGCACGTGCGTGTGGACCTCGCCCCACCAAGCGCCGACCGGCTCGCGATCGATGTCCTCGATCACCGTGATGGTGGGGTGAGGCGGCTCTGCGACGTGCCGGTAGTAGGCCAGCGTCACCGCCCGCTCGGCAGCTGGATCCCGATTGGAGGGCCGCGAGGCGCAGATGTGCGCCGTGCGCGCGAAACCCACCATGGGAGGGAGCTCCGGATGCACGCAGTAGAGCGGCTCCCGCGTGAAACCGTGGCCCTGACGCGAGGGGAGCACGACCTCGAGCGCGTTGCAGAGCGTGGGTGTATCGAAGCCTCGCAGCTTCGCCAGCACCTCCTGTTCGACCGTCTCGCTCACCTCTTCTCCTCCCTTTCACTCGATGCCCGGCAGCTGCCGGAAAGCTTTACGAATCGTTCGCCCCACTGCCCGGAGCTCCCGCCAGGTGCCCCAGACGCGTCGCCCCGGACTGGGCGCGAAGGGCGATCTCGGTGACCTGGAACGCGTGCGCCTGCGGCATGGCGGTCTCGCCGCGTTCGACGACGTCCCGCAGCAGGGCCGGGGCGAAGGGAAGCGGCTGATCGCGGCATTCGAGGTAGCGCGTGCTCTCGCCGTCCACCAGGAAGAGGTGGTCGGCCCCTTCCCGCCCGGCGAGGTCGCAGTTCTTTCGCACCTCGATCGCGCCTTCGCTGCCCAGAATGAAGAGACGCCCGTCGCCCCAGGTGCCGAGTCCGTCCGGCGTGTACCAGTCGACCCGCGCGTAGCCGGTGGCGGATGGAGTGCGGAGCAGCAGGTCGCCGAAGTCCTCGAAGGCCGGCTTGTCGGGATGGGAGTAGTTGGCCAGCTGTGCCGACACGATCTCGACTGGCTCGGAGCCGGTCACGATCAGGAACTGATCGATCTGGTGCGTGGCCAGGTCGCCGAGAATTCCGCCACCCCGCCGCGGATCCCAGAACCAGTCCGGCCGAGGCGCCAGGCCGAGCTGGTGGGGCCCCAGGCCGACCGTCTGGAGAGGGCGTCCGATGGCGCCCGCCCGCACTAGCTCGACGGCCTTGACCGTGGCCTGGCTGTCGATTCGCTCCGAGAAGTAGACGGTCCAGATGCGGCGGGTTTCGCGCTGCACCGCGCGCAGCTCCTCGAGCTCTTCGAGCGTCACGGCTCCAGGCTTGTCGACCAGTACGTCCTTGCCGTGCTGCATCGCCTGGATCGCCAGCCGCGCGCGGCGATCCGGCACCGCGGCGCAGGCCACCAGGGCGATGGAAGGGTCTTCCAGGATCTCCCGCGGGTCGTCGGCGCGGCGGGTCTGCGGAAAGCTCTTCTCGAACAGGGGAGAGAAATCGTCGCCCGAGCCGTACCAGGCGGCGAACTCGGCGCCCGCACGCAGCAGCATCGCCACCTGCCCCAGTACGTGAATGTGATCGAGTCCGAGGGCGGCGAAGCGGACGGGAGGCAGATCGGCAGGCATGGCTAGCGGCTCCTTCCCAGCGACGCGGTGCGAGGGTCGGCGCGCTGGAGTCGCACCGGCGGCATCCCCGCGAGAATCAGCTCGATGTCCTCGATCAGCATCTCGCTGAGGAGCGCGTAGGTCTCGCGCATGCCGCCGGCTCGGTGTGGTGAGAGGAGAATGCCTTCGCACTCCCGCACCGGATGATCCTCGGGCACGGGCTCGTGCGGGAAAACGTCGATGGCGGCCCGCTCGAAGGCATCGAGAGCGGCAATCCGCACTCTGGGAGCCGCATCCCCGCACGCCATGCCCTCGCTCCGCTCCTATCCGGACTGGTCTGCCGACGGGGGAAATTGCATCCCTTTCGGCATCGTTCGCACCTGCCAGGTGCCGCCCACGATCGAAACCACCTCGCCGTTCGCGTCCACGAGCTCCAGGTTCAACTCGTAATCGGCCTTGCCCTTTTCCAGGGCCTCGGTCTGGATGCGCGATGCCTCCTCCTCGCTCAGCTCCACCTCCATGGTGACGTCCGTCATGGCCGGTCGTCGGAAGCGAATCTTGACTTCCTTGACGATGGGGACGAGCCGGGTCACGTCGAAGGAGACCACGTGGATGGCCCCGCCGGCGATCTCACCCAGAGTGAACAAAGACCCGGCGTACATCATGCCCACGTGGTTGACGTTGCCTTCGATCGGCATCAGCAGCTTGGCGTAGCGGTCCCGCAGGGCGACGACCCTGATCCCGGTCCTCTTGATCGCCTCGACCGCGCCCACCGCCAGTTCGGCTGCAGCTGCATATTTCTCGTCGATCATCCGCTCGAGCTCCGCCCAGAGGAATCCGATGATAGCAGCCGGTTCTCTTGCCTTTTGCGCTAAAAGCTCAGCTCCCCGCTCCGATGCCGGTCGTAGATCAGCTGAGCCGATTCACGCCGAGCTTCCGGACTCAGCTGGTGGACGCGTGCGTCGTCGGGAGCGATCAGATGGATGACCTCCACTCCCCGCAAGACGAGGTAGTCCGCGATCAGTCTCCGATGGCATCGCTCCGGGGCCCTCTCGGCGCAGAGCATGGCCGTCGGAGCACTGGCTGCCAGGTGGATCAGCTGGGTGGCGCTCTTTTGAAAGTACTCGGTTTCCATGTAATCGGCGTAGCCGCGCAGCCCTTCTTCCAAAGCGCGGTGCGGGGAATCTGGTCTGGTGGCTCGGCGACCCCCCAGTTGACGCCCGGCCCAGTGATACACGATCTCGAGCGCTTCCATGGCTTTGCGCAGCGGATCCATGGAGAAGTGCGGGAAACGGCTGGAATGGGGCTGGGCGCGCACATCGACCAGGGTCTGGATGGCCTGGCCGGTGAGCAACGGGACGAACTCCTCCATCGAGCGATCGCCGTGGCCGAGGGTGTAGAGGGTTCCTGCGCTCATGGCGTCATTATGAGAAAGAAGTGGGATCGATGGCAAACTTCCAGTCGGAGGTTCCACCACAAAGGGCGCGGATCGCCGATTCCTACAAGAACGACTATACGTTGGAGGTGGAGTGTCTTCTCGATGACCGTATCGAGTCCGGCAGATCTCGAAGGGAGAGAGGTGAGATGCAGATTCTGGCTTTCAACGGCAGTCCGAGAAAGAAGGGAAACACTTCGGCAATCGTCCGAGCCATGCTGAGCGGGGCGGAATCGGAAGGCGCCGATGCCGTCGAGGTCCGGTTGCACGATCTCGAGATGAAGGGCTGCCAGGGATGCCTTGCCTGCCG
The DNA here is from genome assembly GCA_963766175.1 of uncultured delta proteobacterium. GTDB lineage: Bacteria > Myxococcota_A > UBA9160 > UBA9160 > UBA6930 > CAVXZE01. The sequence goes on along the minus strand of CAVXZE010000030.1, from coordinate 21,839 downwards.
ACAGAAGCCGGGAACCTGCGCTCAGAAGGACGAATTGAGTCCCTACCTCGAGATGATGAAGACATGTCAAGGCATCGTGTTGGCCTGTCCGATCTACATGTATCGGATCTGCGGCCAGATGAAGCTCTTCGTCGACCGGTGTTACTCACTCTACGTGAGTCGTGAGGAGGGGGGTTACGATTCCGCGGTGCCGCCCGGCAAGACCTATGCCGTAGTGGTCTCTCAGGGCGCCCCAGAAGTCGAGCAATACCAGCGTTCCGTCCGTTGGCTGGCCGGCATGGCGGGCAGCGGCTTCGGCATGCGGGAAGTCGGCAGGATCGTCCACTCGGACAGCCATCTGAGTCCGGCTGACAAGAACAATGCTCTTCTTGACGATGCATTCCTGATCGGACAGCGGCTGACCCGGAAGGAGTGAATTCCTCCTCAGGGTCGGCGTAGCTTGCTGTGAATCGCTGAAGAGCAGGGAAAGGGTATGAGTCTGAAGCTGGGGATCGACACCGGAGGCACGTACACGGATGCCGTGCTGTGGGACGATGAGCGAGGTGTGATCGCCTCGGCGAAGGCCCTGACCACCAAGAATGACCTCTCCATCGGGATTCGAGAAGCCATCGATGCGGTTCTGCCTCCCGTCCTTCCCGATATCGGGCTGGTGTCGATTTCGACGACGCTGGCCACCAACGCCATCGTCGAGGGACAGGGCAGGCCGATCTGCCTTCTTCTCATCGGATACGATGCCGATCTCCTCGGGGAGCTGGCGTCCGAGAAGATCATTCCCCGGGAGAGGATCGTGCTGATCGGCGGCGGACACGATGGGGCGGGGGTGGAGACCGCTCCTCTCGACGCCGACGCCGCACGGGAAGCCATTCTGGATCAGGCGCGGGATGTGGATGCCTATGCCGTCTCCGGCTACTTCGGTGTTCGCAACCCGGCACACGAGCTGGCGGTGCGACAGCTGGCGCGGGAGCTCACCGGAAAGCCGGTCACCTGTGGACACGAGTTGACCACGAAATTGAACGCGCCCCGCCGAGCCCTGACCACCGCTCTCAACGCCCGGCTCATCCCCTTGCTGCAGGAGCTGGTCGTCACGGTTCGAGAGACACTGGCCGATCGAGGCATCGGCGCGCCTCTGATGGTCGTCAAAGGAGATGGCTCGCTCATCGATGCCGAAATGGCCATCGAGCGACCGGTCGAGACCATCCTGTCGGGTCCGGCAGCCAGCGTGGTCGGAGCGCACCACCATGCCGATGTCGAAGAGGCATTCGTGATCGACATGGGAGGCACGACCACGGACGTCATCTCGATGCGCGATGGCCGACCTGCCCTGGATCCCAGGGGGGCACGGATCGGCGATCTGCAGATCATGGTCGAGGCGATCGACGCGCATACCGTGGGATTGGGAGGAGACAGCGAGATACGGCTCGACGAGTCCGGGGGTCTGACCGTGGGCCCGCGCCGGGTGGTGCCGCTCTGTCTTCTGGCCCAGCAACACCCATCGGTGCTGTCGACGTTGCAGCGAGAGGCAGATCGATACCTGGATGAGGTCGAGGCTTCGAAGCAGGGGGATCGGGCCCGCTTCATTCTGCGGCAACGGAGCCTGGTGGAGGGACAAGGTGGCCTGGCACCCAGGCAACGAGAAGTATGGGAGGCTCTCGAAGACGGTCCGGTCTCCCTGTCTCAGCTGTTGAACGACGTGGAACACCCGGCTCTCCATCGGGAGTGCGTGAGCCAGTTGATCGCGGTCGGTCTGGTGGTCGTCGGCGCCTTCACGCCCACCGACGCCGTCCACGTGCTCGGCAGGTACGATCGCTGGTCGGTCGAGGCCGCTCGACTGGGGGCGACCCTCTGGGCCCGACGATTCGAGATCGACCCCGAGCAGTTCTCCGAGGATGTGGTGCGGCAGGTCGAGATCCAGCTGGGACGGGTGATCATTGCCAGCGCTCTTGCCGAGGAAGCGGGATCCATGCCAATGGTTCGAGACAGCGTCGGGCGGCTCTTCATCGATCGAGCGCTTCGCGCGGACGGGGGAGGGAACTTCTCGGTGTCAGTGGACATGCAGCGTCCCCTGGTGGCGATCGGTGCACCCGTCGGCAACTACCTCCCGCCTGTCGCCGAACGACTGAGTGCCCAACTCTTCATCCCCGATCACGCCGAGGTTCGAAACGCCCTGGGGGCTGTCGTCGGCGGAGTGGTGCAGACTGTACGTGTCCTGATTCAACCGCTCCTGGCGGGCAGCGTCTATCGAGCTCACCTGCCCGGTGAGGTGCGCGTATTCCGGCAGCTGGAGGAGGCGGTCGCGTGCGCCCAGGATGAAGCTGCCAGGAAGGTCGAGGAGCTCGCTCGCCGGGCAGGCGCCAGTGAGGCGAAGGTGGACGTAAAGCGCGAGGACCAGGTCTTGCGGGATCGGAGGGGAGTGGCCGATGAGATCTACCTCGGCACCGAGGTGACGGCGACGGCCGTGGGTCGCCCCCGAATGAGGGGCCCAGACCGATGAACCCACCGGCACCGAGCTCGTCTTTGCCGCTAACGGGGCGTTGAAGAGACGAGATTCGAGGGCTCACCCCACCGACCGCCGAAGACGAACTCCGCGAGCGGCTTTCTGGTTCGCGGCGTCAGGTCGCGCTCCCGGAGACCTTCGGGCAGTGAGGCGGGATCTCCGGTGTGGCCAATCGCGAGCGCCGTGAGCGCCGTCGAGTGCTCGGGGATCGCGTAGAGATCACGGGCGCGGTCCGGCAGGATTCCGGCCATCTGGTGCACCGCGAACCCGCGGGCGGTCGCCTCGGCCAGCAGGTTTCCGGCAGCGAGTCCGAGGTCGTGGCGGGCTGCCGCGTTCGGTTTTCCGTTGCGGGTGAAGGTTTCCCTTACGATGCCGAGAGCCAGGACCGCGGCGTGGCGCGCCCAGACCTGGTTCGCTTCGACGAGACACGAGAGCAGACGCTCGAACGCCTCGGCGTCGCTGCGCACAGCCACCAGGTAGCTCCACGGCTGCTCGTTGTTGGCCGAGGGAGCCCAGCGGGCTGCCTCGAAGAGCGAGCGGAGATCTTCCGTCGAAATTTCGCGATCGGAAAACGCGTAGGGGCTCCAGCGCCGACTCAGCAACTGCTGAATCGGGTGGTCCGTGGTGGCCTGCTTGATGTTCATTGCGCTCCTCCGACGGCTTCGCGCACTCCCCGGGCTGCTCGCCGAGGTGCGCGCAGATTGCGCCGCACCTCGCGCTGGCCGAAGACGTAGGCGAGCTGCGACGAGAGGAATTTCACGCCGTGGGAGCATACTCTCTCCGCGCCTCAGGAAAACGAGCTGCATTCCCCGCGGGGCGAGCCGCTCCTCTGATCGGCTCGGCTCAGGAATCGGCGTGGGGCGCGAGATCTTTCCAGGGGGGAAGCGGTGCGAGGATCGCGCGAAGCAGCTCCGCCGTCTCCGCGAACTCCCGCGCGCCGCTCCGCGCCGCGCGGCGCAGGCGCGCCTCGGTGGGGAAGAGGTCCAGAAACGGGGGCGCGTTGCGGAAGTTCAGGTGCAGGTCCCAGAAAGCGCGGTCGCGGTCGGCCGTGGCCGAGATGGTGCGCAGCAGCGGTACCAGCGGCGTGTTCACTCCCCCGGTCTTGGCCATCGCGTCGAGGGCGAGGACCAGGTAGTTCCGCGACCCGATGCGCCCCGCCTCGAGGGCCTCCCAGGCGTAGCGGGCGGGGACCAGACTGCTGAGGGCGCCGTCGACGAGACCCACGAATCCGCGCTCCTCGAAGAGCCGGTCGAGGATCGCCCCGCCCACCGTGTCGTCGGCAGGTACGTCGCACTGGAAGAGAGCGGGAATCGCCGAGCTGAAGCCGGCGGCGTCCAATGCGGCGAGCCGGGAGGTCTCGGGATCCGATCCGAGGAGGAGTGGGGTCACCACCCGGCGGCTCATGGCGAGTGAGACGAGGGCGCCGACCACGCGAACCAGTGTCGAACGCTTGAGCTCGGCGAGATCGCCGGCGCCGTGGAGATCGGCGTCCACCATGCGCGCGTAGGTCTCCCGCGAGCCGGCGAGGGCGCCAGGGCCGAGACCCGTGGCGAGGACGTCTACCGGCAGGTCCATCTCGGCCAGGCTGCGCTGGACGCCGCGGGGGTTGGCGAAGAGGTCGCCGAGCGCCCGGCGGAGGTCGATCCGCAGCGCTCCGGGCAGGCCGTAGCGCGGGTTCGCGTCGGGCGCTCGGAAGACGCCTCGCTCGCGGATGCGCTTGACGTTGTCGAGAAGCTCCTCCAACTCGAACGGGCGCGTGCGCGCCCGGATCACCGCGAGAATCGATCCGACGCTGCACCCCACCAGGTAGTCGGGGAGGATCCCCATCTTCTCGAGGCGCTCGAGTGCACCGAGGAAGACGTAGCCTGAGCCGGCCGCGCCCCCCAGGACGATCGCGAGCCGCTTCTCGGCGAGGATGGAGTCGAGCTGCGGCTCCGAGACCAGGCCCGCCCGCGCGACGGACGCTCTCGCCTGCTCGACCAGTCTGGCCACCTTGGGGATGCGCCGATCCAGGGGTTCGGGATCGATGCGCTCCGGGTCGGTGGGCAGCACCGGCGACAGCATCTGGAGCAGCCGCAGGCGAAAGGAGCCGATGCGATCGACCAGGTCGTCGGGCTCGCCGCCCGCACTCGAGAGCTGGGCCAGGCGGAGCGCGTAGCGAAGCAGGTCGAGCCGCCTCGGATGGAGGAAGGCGGGGGACTCCCGCAGCTTGCGCGCCAGGGCGATCTCGCCGCGACGGAAGGGACGGAACTCGTCGAGGAAGACGGTGGCGTCCATCTCGATTCCTCATCTGGGTTTGGTGATTCACGCCCCTGAGGTAGTGTGGTCCAATTGCCGCTCTTCGTCGAAGCCCCAAGCAGATGTCACCGTTTGATCCCAAGAAGCTCCTGATCGACCCGAGGAAGATCTACTTCGGCTGGTGGATGACCATCGCCGGCGGGCTCCTCTGCCTGTGGGGATACGCCTATCACGCCTACGGATTCTCCGCCCTCTTCAAGCCCATTTCGGAGGAGCTTGGATTCAGCAGGGCCACCACCTCGGTGGCCGCGTCGATCGCCAGGTTCGAAGGGGGAGTCGAGGCGCCCGTCGTCGGCTACATGGCGGATCGATACGGTCCCAGGATCACCGTCTTCATCGGAGTCTTCATCGCCGGTCTGGGAATGAACCTGATGTATTTCGTCGATTCCCTCTGGTCCTTCATCCTGGTCTGGGCCGTCATCTGCGGGACGGGTATCAACATCGGCCTGAGCATGCCCCTCGATGTCGCCATCACCAACTGGTTCGTGAAGAAGAGGGGCACTGCGATCAGCATCAAGTGGGTGTTCTCGGGACTTTCCGGTGTCATCGGTCTGCCTCTGATCGCTTGGATGATCTCGGCCCATGGATGGCGTGCCGCCTGTGTTGTCGGTGGCGTCGTCCTGTGGGTGGTCGGCCTGCCCCTGGTCTGGTTCTTCATCAGACCTCATCGCCCCGAGTACTACGGGCTCCTACCCGACGGCGCCAAGCGATCGCTGGAGGATGAGTCGGATTCACTCAAGGCGGGAGCGAGCTACGCGTCCGAGTTCGGTGAACAGGAATTCACCGCAAGGGAGGCGATGAGAACCGCGCCTTTCTGGATGCTGATCGTTGCGTACATGTTCCACGGTGCGCTCTACCCGGTCATGAACATCCACTGCATTCCATTCCTGACCGACAGAGGGATGGATCCCCTGGCGGCGGCGGCGACGATGTCGGTGTATATCACCGCGAGTATTCCGGCCAGATTTCTGGGAGGCGCCCTGATCGATCGGATCAGCATGCCGAGGATGCGCTATGCGCTGGCGGCGTCGTTCCTTCTCCAGTGCGGCGGGGTGACCCTGTTTCTCTTCAACCAGGAGAGCGTCTTCGTCCTCTACGCGTTCTTCGTCCTCTACGGTATCGGCATGGGCGCTGTCATGCCGATGACGCCGGTGCTCCGAGCGCGCTACTTCGGCAGGAAGTCCTTCGGCACCATTGCAGGATGGTCTCGGGCCTTGACGATTCCGGTGGGCGTCGCCGGACCCATCCTGGCGGGATGGATCTTTGACGTGACGGGGAGCTATGAGATCGCCTTCATTCTCTTTGCGGTCACGCTCGGCATCGCTGCGGTGATCATGACTTTCGCCAGGCCCCCGAAACCTCCGCAAAGAGATCCGATCTCATGAGGATCGTTCCAGATACCGCGGACCTGGCGCAGGCGAGCTGCGTCGTCTCGCCCTGGAGGGAGAGGTCATGGAAGAGCTGCCCGAAGAAGTCCGGGTGATGCGCGACACGATCCGGCGATTCGTCGAGGAGGAGCTGGATCCGATCGCCGATCAGGTGGAGGAGGAGGACCGGATCCCCGATCGCATCGTGGATCGGATGCGAGAGCTCGGGCTGTTCGGAATGGTCATCCCCGAGGAGTACGGCGGGCTGGGGCTCTCGATGCGGGGCCTGACCTCAGTGATGGAAGAGCTCTCGCGAGCCAGTCTCTGCTTCCGCATGATGATCACGACCAACAACGGCATCGGATCGTTGGGGCTGCTGCTGGCCGGAACCGAAGACCAGAAGAAGCTCCACCTGCCGCTGATGGCCAGCGGAGAGCGCATCGGGTGCTTCTGTCTCACCGAGCCGGAGGCCGGGTCCGACGCGGCTTCGGTCCGCACCACCGCCGTGCGCGACGGTGATTACTATGTCCTGAACGGCGAGAAGATCTGGATCACCAATGCGGACATCGCCGACTATTTCACGGTGATGGCGACCGTCGACCGCAGCCTTGGATCCAAGGGGCTGACCGCGTTCTGGATCGAGCGGGACACTCCCGGCCTCCGCGTTGGAAGGCTGGAGCCCAAGATGGGGTTGCACGGCACGCAGGTGGCCGAGGTGTTCTTCGACGACTGCCGCGTGCCCGCGTCCGCAGTCCTGGGTCGCGAGGGTGAGGGCTTCAAGCTGGCGATGAGGGTGCTGGATCACGGCCGCTTGAGCATCGCCGCCAGCTCCGTGGGTGCGGCCGAGCGGCTGCTGGAGGCGATGGTGGAGCACGCCACCACGCGCGAGCAGTTTGACCGGCCGATCGCCGACAACCAGGCCATTCAGTGGATGATCGCCGACTCGGCCACCGAGATCGCCGCGGCGCGGCTGCTGGTGCGCGACGCCGCCGGAAGAAAGGATCGAGACGAGCGGATCACCGTCGAGTGCTCGATGGCCAAGCTGTACGCCACCGAGATGGCCTCGCGGGTGGCCGACCGGGCCGTACAGGTCTTCGGCGGGATGGGCTACATACGGGGCAACATCGCCGAGCGCTACTTCCGCGACCTGCGAGTCTACCGTCTGTACGAGGGAACCTCCGAGATCCAGCGGCTGGTGATCGCACGCAGCTTCCTCAAGAGGTGACCCGATGATCCAGAAGATCCTGATTGCACTGCTGGGTGCACTCGCCGTGGCCATCGTTGCGATCCTGATCCTGGGCTACTCCTGGTCCCGGACCGAATACGGGATTCTCGACTACAAGACGGCGATCGTGCTGAAGCTTCGCGACGCCTTCTCAGGCGATCCGGTCTTGACCGCAGCCCCGATGAGAGAGGAGGCGATTGCCAGGGGACGGATCTTGCAGGGAAGGCCCGTCCCTGTCGCGAAGGTCGAGGAGATGACGATCCCCGGGCCGGCGGGAGAGATACCGATTCGCGTCTATTGGCCGGCGGCGGACGGTCCGTTGCCAGTGCTGGTCTTCTATCACGGCGGGGGCTGGGTGATCGGGAATCTGGACACCAGTGACAGCCTCTGCAGAATGCTTTCGAACCGGGCGCCGGCCGTGGTGGTATCGGTCGACTACAGGTTGGCACCGGAGCACCGCTTTCCAGCCGCCATCGACGACAGCTACGCCGCGCTCGAGTGGGTGTTCCGAAACGCAGCCAGCCTGAACGTGGATCCATCCCGCATCGCCGTCGGGGGAGGCAGCGCCGGCGGAAATCTGGCGGCGGCGGTGGCATTGATGGCCAGAGACCGGGCCGGGCCCGATCTGGCCTACCAGGTGCTGATCTATCCTGCCACCAATCTCCTGGACTTGACGACGCCCTCACACCGGTACTTCGCCGACGGCTACGGACTGACCCGAGAGCACATCGAGTTCTTCCGAGACAGCTACCTTCCGGAGGTGCCAGACCGGAAGAACCCCTACGCGTCGCCGCTGCTGGCCGAGAGCCTGGAGGGCCTTCCCCCGGCCATCGTGATCACGGCGGGCTTCGACGTGCTCCGGGACGAAGGGATCGCCTATGCCGAGCGACTCGAGGCGGCCGGCGTACCGACCATCCACGCCAACTACCCGAGCATGATCCACGGCTTCGTCACCATGGATCGACTCTTCGGCGAGGCGGAGCAGGCGATCGACGAGGCTGCGGCCGCGCTCTCGCGAGCGTTCGGGCGGTGATCGCCGCTTCTACCTTGGGGCAGGCCTGAAACCGCGCAGGGGGTCACTAGGATGGCGAGCCCGCGGCGCCCGCAGAATCCGCCGGGGCTCTGACGAACTGCAGGAGGATCAGGCCGATCACCAGGAACAGGGCCGCACAGGGAAAGAGCCAGCGGTACCCGAAGGTGTCGATCACCTTCCCTCCGATCAACGGGCCGCAAATCTGCCCCGAGGCCATGCTGACCAGGCCGATTCCGACGAACTCCGCTGTTCGCTGCCTCGGGATGAGATCGAACAGGAATGCATAGCCGACGGCCATGATGCCTGCGTAGGGGACCGCGCAGAGCGAGAAGGTCAGAAGGGCGTGGGTGAGGTTCTGCGAGAACGCCACCAGAATCTGAACCACGACCCAGCTGGCGAGCACCCAGGAGAGAACGGTCTTCCGTTCGAAGCGATCGCCCAGCATTCCCATCGGAACCATGAAGGCGGCTGCCACGATCGCGAACACCATGGGCACCAGAAACGAGCGGCCCTCGGGAACACCGAGCTCCTGGGTCACGAACAAGACGGCGAAGGTGGAGGCCATCCAGAAGGCGAGCCACCAGGAGAACTGGGCGGCGAGAAATTTCATCACGTTGACTTCTGTCGCCACGCTCCTCAGATAGGCCATCAATCCCACCGCGGTGGGCGCGTTCTCGTGCAATGCCACCGGCTCCTTGATCAGCGCGACGGCCAGCGACATGAAGAGGAAGCAGCCGAGGGCGGCGATGGCGAAGACGAGGCGCGGATGGTCGTCCCAGAAGACGGCGCCGACGACGAAACAGGCGATCAGACCGATACCACCGACCAGGTTCATCACCCCAGTGGCGGTGCTGCGCTGCTCCGTCGGCGTGATGTCCGGAAGCAGGGCCAGGTAGGTGGTCTCGGCGGTTCGAAACAAGCCGTACATGAATCCCGATAGAAGAGCGACCAGCCCGAATGTCGCGACCCCGGGGAGGATCAGGATGCAAATCATCACCCCGAACGCTCCGGCGAGGATGAAGGGCCTGCGTCTGCCCCATCGCGTCGAAGCCCTGTCGCTCAGATAGCCGACGGTCGGAGGGACGATCAGGCCGGTGACGCCGGCCAGGCTCAGTACCAGCGAGATGGTGAACTTCGAATCCGTGAAGTCCTTCAGGAAGAGCGGCATCGATCCGGCGTGAAACGCCCAGAAGACCTGGGCTCCGAACCATCCGATGCCGAGGACGATCATCGTCGCCGGGCCGATCCTGGTCAGCTGATTCGACTGCATTCCCGTATCCATCTAGCCCGATGGCCACCTCGTGTACACCGGGAGCCAGCTCGGCGGAGAGCGATATCCGAGCGGCTTCCTTGACACAGATCTCGCCCGCGGGGAATTCTAACAGGTACCTTGGGCGCTTTCTCCTGATCCGGTTCAAAGTCCGCGAAGAAAGACTGTTGCGATTCGAGTCGCCCGGGTGTAGAAGGGAGCTGCGGAGGTGTGAGCCCTGGAGGGCCTCACGCACCTGCACCAAGCCCTTTCCCCGTCGATCCTCCTGTTCCTTCTCGGACGTTTCGCTTCTTCCTTCCCGTCTGGCCCGCGCGCAGCTGCTTCCTGGCGCTCCTGGCCACACGACTCCGTGTCTTTTTTCTCTCGAGCGACAAAGGGGAAGATCGTGAGAAGAATCGTGAGCGTGAACACCTGGAGAATCGCGCCTGGACGGCTCCCGGAGGCCCTCGGCTTTGCCGAGACAGCATCCAAGATCCACGAGCGGCTGGGGGCTCGGTCCGGCACACTGGTTCCGATTGCCGGCGGCGACCCGAACACGCTGGTCTACACGCTGGAGTTCGACGACATCGAGGCGTACGGGAAGTTCTCGAAGAAGCTGCTGGAAGACACCGAGTGGAACACCCTGTTCAAAGGGATGCTCTCGGCGATCCAGGAGAATCCCGGTACGGAGCTGGTAGAGACGACACTGCTCTCGGAGCCCTGGATTCCCAGCTAGCGCAGGCTGGCGACAGTCTCGCGCGCTCGATGGGCGGGCTCTCCGTCGATCTCCTGTCGCGGGAGCCCGTCCCCCATTGACGGGTCGTGCTGGGCCATCCCGACCTTCCGTTCAAGAACCGGGAAGATCCCGCAGCACACCTCTACGAGATCCCCCGCGGTCGGGAGCCCTTCGTGATCTTCCAGAGGATTTGCGGAGGCGAGACAGGATGAAACCGATGCTGGCGGTGGTATCATTCCCCGTTCGGCAGGCCTTGCAGGCTTTGGTTCTACGTCGTTCCCGGAGGATGTCGGAAACATGACAGCACGCACCCATTGGTTCCTCGACAAAGATGCACTGGAGACCCTAGGGATCAGGAGATCGTCGAAGTACCTCCCCGGCGGTTTCTTGCTGATCGCGCTGGCCCTCTTCTCATCGGGCTGTGAGAGAGAAAGAGCACCGACTCCCGCGGAAATGCTGGTCGGGAAATGGAACATCACCGCGAATGATGTCAACGGCAAAATGATTCCCGACGACGGCTCCTACCTCGAGTTCGACGCGTGCTCCGACGACACATGCACCGGCACCGACCACCTGGCTTTGGACGCTACGACCGGCAGCATCACTTACGATCTGGCTGCCGATGGACGGACGATCACGATCACGGACACCTCGAATGCTGGTGGTATGTTTAGGGGCACCTGGACGATTCTCAAGCTCGACGAAAAGGAACTTTGGATCGGGATCCGTGCCGGCAACTTGGGCGCGATGGGGATCGAGCTGGAAAAAGTGCAGTGACCCGCTTCGGTTCACTTCGACGGTCGTCTCGGGAATGGAGGCGCCCACGCTCACGGGAGTCATGAGAGGTTGGGATGCCCGAGCAAGCCGCTCCCTTCTCCTGACCGGCTCCCCATCCCGGCTCCAACGCTACCAACGACGAGAGGTAACTGGACGGCATTCATCGGTGTCGGTGGGATCTTCTCAGCAGCGAGTCACGGGTGAGAGAGGCCGTTGAGACGCGGAGCGGCTTCGGGTGCTGTCCCAGCCGTGACGCAACTCAGGTTCGCTGGCCCGGCTTGGGGGGGTCTTCGGGGCCTCCTGCGAAACACTGGGCGATCGCCATCCACCTCGTCGCGGTCTCACCGACGACCTCGAGCTGGGTGTCGGCGATGTTGCGGCCCTGGGTCACCACGTGACAGAACTCACTGGCCAGGCCTTCCACCCGATTGTCGGGATTCGGCGGGTTCCACTCCCAGATCTCGCCCGAAGGTGCGGTCAAACGCACGTAGGGGATGTCCGGCGGGACCTCCAGGCCGCGGTTGGCGAAGGTCCAGCCGAAGGTCTTGACGCCGATCACCGCGATGTTCTTGAGCCGGTGGGTGTACTTCCTGGGTACGCGGAGCAGATCGTATATCTCCTGCCCGTGCGCCCAGGTCTCCATCTGCCGGGCGGTGGTGAACATCCGGACGCCCATGTCCGGGCCGAACCACTTGAGGCGAGCGTTCGGGTCGGCCGCCTCCAGCAGGTCACACATCTCCACGAAGTAGTCACGCCAGAGCTTCAGCGCTGCGCTCGGTTCCAGCGACCCGAGCTGGCGGCGGGAGTAGGTCTTCAAATCGAGGCCTTCTTCCAGCATCGCCTTGCCCATGTCTCCTGCGACCTCGAGAAACTCTTCGTCCGACTTGAGTGAGAGGACGGCGAGCCGGTCGGAGAAATGCAGATGCTCGACCACGTCCTGGACGGTCCAGCTCTTGAAGGGGGTCGCCCGCCCCCAATCACCCTCCTCGAGCGTCTTCAGCAGCTCGTAGAGCTCGTCTCCCTCTTCACGAAGATCTCGTATCTGCTCCAGCATGACGGTTCCTCCTCGAGCGGGCCTTGGTGGTTCGACCCAAGGGTGCCACAGAGTACCGTTTCCCGGTGGCGTGCATCGCGCCACCGAGGCACCAGCGATCCGGTCATGAGCCGCGCGGCTCCCGCACCGGGGATTCTGGCCCCCGAAAGCCCCCGGTGCTAGCAATCGAGCCATGGCACCGCCCACTCTCACCGCAGCCCGGGCCCTTCTGGGCGCGTGCGCGCTCGCTCTCTTACTGTCGCCCGGCTGCGCCACCCGGGGCACGGCCTTCGACGTCGACAAGCTCCCGCTGATCGAGGAGGGCGTCACCACGCGCGCCGAGATCGAGCAGTGGTTCGGGCGGCCGATCACGGTGCGCAGCCGACCGAGCGGCTTCGCGATCTACCGCTACCTCCACGAGGAGGAGACGCGGCGCGACACCGGCTTCTTCTCGCGGATCGGTCGCATGGTCGCCGCGCTCCTCGGTCGGCCCGGCGTCGTTCCACCCGTGGACGTGGAGTACAAGAACACCGTTCGCCACGAGCTGGTGATTCTCTTCGACCCCGACGGGATCGTGACCGAGGCCGGCTACGAGCGCACCGAGATCCCCTCGAAGCGCGTCTACTAGAGGCCTGGCTGGAGCTGCCTCCCTCCGCTGTTACTTGGCCTTGAGGACCTTCGCCGCCCGAGCGTAGACCTGCGGCTTCACCCACAAGATCGCCGCCCAGCGACCCTTTCCGGCGGTCACCGCATCCACCGCGGTGACGTTGATCTTCTGGTCGGCGAGCTTCTGGAGCTGGCGGTGGCAGGCCCCCGCCCGGTCGTCGCCCTGGATCAAGAAGGCCTTCTTGGTCTTGCTGAGACGCCACCCGTTCTTTCGGGCCACCCTGCGCACAGCGGCCATGTCCTGGGTCACCAGGTCGAGCTGGGCCTTTCCGCCCCCGATGGGAAAGCCCGAGAACGCCAGCAGACTGACGCCTTCCTTCTGGATCTCGTCCAGAACCGCTGCTCCCTGCCCGGGGCGGGCACTGACTTTCGCGTAGCAGTAATTCACCTTTCGAACTCGATCGGCCATGTGGCACCTCCTGGACGGCAGAGCGCGGTGCGACACCTGCCGCTAGGCCCTGCGCCTGTCTTCTACGATACTCCTCGGGCATCCGATCGGGGAGTTCCCGTGAGTTTCGGGCCGATGGCTCCGCCACTGGTCAGTGAAGCGCCGAATCCATACGCTCGGTGCGATCTGGAGCGATCGAGGAACCCGAGCCATGCGGCCTTCCCATGCCGAGTCGATCTGCAGCGATGGTGAGTACGGAGTTTTCGAGGGGTCGGTTGACGACGAGGTGGTGCACGGCCACTACCGGAGGGAGGGGACCTGGTCGCCGGAGATCCAGGACCTTCTCGCAGACCAGCTGTTTCCCGAGGGGAGGGGCACCTTCCTCGATATCGGCGCCAACATCGGTCTGGTGAGCATTCCCCTCGCGGAGCGCCGGCGGGTGCGCTGTCTGGCCTTCGAGCCCGAGCCGCGCAACTTCCAGTGGCTGGAGCGGAACATCGCCGCGCACGAGGTGGGCTCTCTCTTCACCACCTTCAACCTGGCGCTCCACTCCGAGGAGACGCGTCTTCGCTTCGAGCTCTCCGCCTCGAACTTCGGCGACCATCGCGTGCGGGGTGCGGCGCCCGCGGAGGTCGGCGCGAAGCGCACACTCATCGAGGTGCCCGCGGGCCGCCTGGACGACCTGGTGCGGCTGGAAGATCTCCCGCACCCGATCGTGGCCAAGCTCGATACCCAGGGCTCGGAGCTTCGGGTCCTTCGCGGCGCCGAGCGCTCTCTTCCCCAGATCGATCATCTGATCTGCGAGTTCTGGCCCCACGGTCTGCGACGGATGGGCGACAGCCCAGGGGATCTCGTCGCGCTCTTTCGCGACTTCTCCTACGGGACGATCTTGAGACTCGACGAGCTCCCGGAGCGGCTGCCACCGGTCGATCGCCTCTGCGCCCGGCTCGACTGGCTGCCCATCGACGACTCGGATCAGGGCTTCTTCGACGTCCTCGTCACCAGACACGCCGAGCTACCCGGCTTCAAACGTTCCAGAAGAAGCGCGCCGACCGGATCTTCCCGGTCTTCGGGTTGAACTCGAAGAAGGCCACGCCGCGATGGGTCACGTCGCCGCGGTTGGCCCGGAAGACGCAGGAGCTCCACCAGCCCGCGGAGGTCAGGCCGGATACGTCGATGCGGAGATCCAGGCCGGCTCCGCTCAGAAACTCGTGAAGCGATTCTCCGACGCCGGCCGGATATTCGATCAGAGTCTCCTCGCCATCGAGAAGACCCATCAGGGTCTTCTCGTCCCTGGCGTTGAGCGCGGCTGCGAAGTCGCGGACGGCCCGCCCGCCTCGACCGAAGATCCCGCGGAAGATGCCCCGCATATATCCGAGAACGCCCGCCGCGCCCTGGATCTCGAGCATCTTCCAGCCCAGCTGGACCATGGTGGAGAGCCCGGCGAGACCCTCGGCCATCACCTGCCTCACCATGCTCCGGAGCTCCCAGTGCGCCATCAGGGATTCGATGCGGGCTTCGCCGTTCTCCTCGGTCGTCCGGTAGATGAGGTAGGCGGGCACTTCGATGCTGATGCCGCTCCCGAGCTGGCTTCGGATCGAGACGTCTCGCACCACCTCCTCACCGATGACGATGTCCTGGTGCGAGGCGAAGGAGATCCGGTTTGGCGCGATGAAGGTCTCCCAGAAGCGGCCGAGCGGGTCGTCTCCGGAAGTGGCTCCCTGGTCGGAAGCCGTCCGGCGATGGGGAGCCGTTCCCACGGGATCCTGGACGATCGCCGCGCGCGAGAAGAGCTCGAGCCAGGCCCTCTTGTCGTGGATGGCGACCGCCGCGGGGGATCGGCTGACCAGCTCCAGCAGCTCCTCCGGGGTCGCTCGCATCGGACCGCTCAGCTGGCGTAGTAGGCCATGGTGGCGCTGGGAACCACGCCGACGCGGCTGCCGGAGCCATGGTCGGCGCGCAGCAGCTGCAGGGTCTCTGCCCAGTCCCGCGTATAGGTGACGACCTCGGGATTGGAGAACCAATCCGCAAAGGTCTTGTCGCCGTGGCAGGCCTGAATGATCAGGTTCACGCTCCCCGGGATCGGGCTGACCGGATACTGTCGCCCCCCGTATTCCTGGCCGAAGCGGCCGAGCAGGTAGTGGACGACCTGGCCTTCCGGTGCGTTGGCGATGATCACCACGGTTCCGCTGAAGCTCTTCAGTCCCATCATCCCGACCAGCGCTGCAATCGGCATCTCGTTGGGCTTCGTGAACGCGTTGGCGACCATGATCTCCTTGTCTCTGGGGATGGGATCGAGTGCGTAGAGGAGCTTCGCCTCCGCCACCGCCTGGCGGTGCGCTTCGATGAAGTCCCCGGCGAAGACACCGGATGTGGCGCCCCTCTCGTTCACCACGACGTCGATCTTGAAGTCCAGCCCGGCCATGCGGGCGGCTTCTTCGATGTCGAAGCGCATCACGTTGCGATCGAATTTCCCCAGGCCGACGCTCTCGGGTGCCTCCTTGGGTACCTCGAGATGGTAGTTGGAGATGCTGTCGATGTGGGCCACACCGGGGAGCACGATCTTTCCACCGCCCGAGAAGCCCACGTTCGGGTGAGCGGTGACGCAGCCGATCGCGATCTTCAAGTCGGCGGACATCACCTCGCGGTTGATCGAGAGCCGGGTTCCTCGAGCGGTCGTGCCCACCTCCTCGCAGTTCTCGTAGCAGTTGTGGTTGTAGACGCGGAAGCGGTCGAGCATCTCCTGGCCGACCTTCTTCCGGAGCTCGATTCGTGAGAGCGCGCCGTGGGTGCCGAGGGCGCAGACGAAGCTGATGTTCTCCTCCTGGATGCCACCCGCGATCAGATCCTCCACCACGATCGGAGCGAT
The DNA here is from genome assembly GCA_963766175.1 of uncultured delta proteobacterium. GTDB lineage: Bacteria > Myxococcota_A > UBA9160 > UBA9160 > UBA6930 > CAVXZE01. The sequence goes on along the minus strand of CAVXZE010000030.1, from coordinate 5,704 downwards.
CTTGTCGACGGGCGTCGGGCGGGTCATGTCATCGAAGACGATCACGGCCTTCTTCTTGCCGGCGGCGAGCTCCCGGATCGGGGGCGAGCCGATCGGATTGCGGATGGCGGCCGCCATTGCGCTCTGATCGAGCTCGGGTCGCCCTGCGCCATGCATCCGGCAGATTTCCACGTCCCACTCGTCCGGGAGCGCGAGCTCGAGCGAGCCGTTTCCATACCAGAGCAGTTCCGGAAGGCTGACCTTCATCTATCTACCTCGGCGCCGGTCCGACGCTTCGCGTTCCGGCGGATTGCGGTTTCCTTGTTTCTGATTGGATCCGATATCTCGGGCGAGCGCAAATCTCCGAGAGAGGCCGGGGTCTTCCGTCGCAGCAAGACGAATCTTCCGATGGTCCGTTCCTGCACGTAAGTGGTGGTGAGATGCCGCCACAGGCGAGGAGCGAAGCTGGGGATCCACCAGCGCGCCCTGCCGCCGACCCAGGTCAGGCGGATTACGACGAGGCGCACCTGCTCGCGCTCGAGGGCCTGGATGACCTCCTGCTGGATCTCGGGCGTCGCGAATCCCGGTACGATCGCGTCGTGGCGGGTGGGGTTCGGCCGCTCCGCCAGGAAGTAGAGGCCGGGCGCGTAGGGCGCGACGAAGATCGGCTCCCCGGCTGGGATCTCCCTCTGGATGGCCTCCACGATGCCGCGGACCTCCTGCGCCTGCCACTCCGGCACGATGACGGGCGCACGCGCGATCTCGAGTTCGACGCCCTGACGCCGCTCGGCGTAATCCTGGGCGATGTCTTTCACGCCGAGTGGAAGGACGGCAATCGGTGCCGCTACCAGGACCGCGAGCGCCAGGCGAACCCAACCCGAATCCGCGCCTCCGAGACCGGGCCGGAAGGAGCGCCCGAGGTGGCCCGCCGCACAGGCCCACAGCAAGGCCGGGGCGACCAGTGCCTGGGTCAGGTGGGGGACGTCGGATCGGGAGAGGAAGATCGAGTGGGAGAGGAGAGCGACCGCTGTCCACTGCGCCACCACGATCGTCTCGGTGGAGAGATCGCGCCGCCGCGCTGCCTGCAGGAGCATGATGGCCCCTGCCGCGACGGAAGCGGCGGGGAGGTAGAAGAGCAGCGTCGTCAGCCGGTCCGGGCCCGTTACGAGTCGCTCGAGAGGAGGGAAGGGCAGCGACATGGCGGCGTTCCCTTGCGCCCCCTGGAGCACCAGCTGCTGCAGGACGTCGCCGAGCACGCCCTGCCCTGCCCAGACGATCAGAAACGGGAGCCACACCGCGGCGGCACCCGCAGCGAGGAGAAGCCCCCCGCGGAGCAGGGACCGCACGCGCGTCACGGCTCCACTCCCGGGTTGCGACCGCGAAGCCGGGACAACCGCCAGCGTCGCCAGGCCGATCAGCATCCCGTAGGCGCCCGCCTCCTGACGGACGAGTCCCACGATGCCGAACCCGGCGCCGAGAGCCAGCAGGCGCCGCGGTCCGTGCTCGCGATCCACCAGCCGCGAAGCCAGCCAGAGGGTCGCCAGGTAGGCGAGCGGAACGAAGGTCTTGTGGACCGGCGCCCGGAGCAGCATCGGGAGCGCGCCCGCTCCGAAGGCCGCCCAGCGCGGGGCGAAGGGGCGAGCCAGCCGGTAGCTCCCGACGCAGAGCACCGCCAGCCCCACCAGCCACACCGCGCGTACCGTCACCAGATTCGGCTCCGTCCACCGAAAGATCGGGACGAAGGGCGCGTAGACACCCGGGCCGTAGCTCCGGAAGATGTCCCGGTAGAGCGACTCGCCGGCGCTGATGCGTTCGATGGCCGTGACCAGCCAGCCCTCGTCCCCGAGGTTGAGGCCCACACGCAGCAGGGGCGCCCAGATCGCCATGGCCGCCGCCGCGAGCACGAGTGCCAGCAGGAGATCGAGCCTCTTTCTCGAGCGATCGCTCTCCGCGGTGGCCATGGGGGCCCAACATACCGAACGCGAGCCCCGAGCCTCGGCTCGATCCCGCTGCCTACCGGACGACTGCGCGGCGGTCCGGCGCGCGGCCAGGAAGACCGAGCTGCCGAGAAGGGGTCGGCGCAGGAGCGCGGTCTCGACCCGCATCACGCCCCGAAGCAGGGCGTGGACCCGGTCGCCCGGCGGCATGATCCCCTCCTGCAGGACCGAGCGGTCGTCCCGGCGCGCGCGAACGAAGAGCTTCCGCAGCAGGAGCAAGCGGAACCATCGTCGAGTCCCCCAGTAGCGCGTCTCGAGCACCTGCAGGGGAAGCGCTTCGCACTCGTCGCGACAGCGTCTCTCCGGGTGTAGCGGCGCAGGTGGCCCACGGCCTCGTCGAAGGCGCCGTGGAGAGCCGGGAGGGCGGGGACGTTGACGATCAGGACGCCCCCGGGCTTCAGGTGTCGCACGGTCGCCTCGAGCAACGCGCCCGTGTCGCTCACGTGCTCCAGGACGTCGCAGAGCGTGACCAGGTCGTAGGAATCCACGAAGGGCTCGCGCTGCTCCAGGACGTCGTAGTAGTGGAGGGTGCCGCGACCCGCGCGGGCGGCCCGCAGGGCTTCGAGGTTGAGGTCGGCTCCGTCCACGGTCCAGCGCGTGATCCCCTCGAGCTGGGAGCGCAGGACGCCCGTCCCGCAGCCGACGTCGAGCACGCGCAGCGGCAGAGCGGGCGCCACGCCGAGGTCGTCGAGGAGCCGTCGCAAGGCGGCGAGCCGCCACTGGAACCAGAAGTGGTCGGCCGACGGCGTAGTCGTACCACTCGGCGGCGTCCTCGAAGGTGGGCGGACGCAGCTCGGAGACGATCCGGACGGCTCCCTCGCTGCTATCCAACTCGCGGTTCACCGCGTCGCTTGGGGTGGTGGGTCGTCGCCGACGACCTCCAGGATCAGGTACGGCGGGCGGCCCTTCGCTTCCAGGTAGGTGCGGCCGACGTAGGCGCCGAGGATGTAGAGACAGGCCGTCACCACGAAGTTTCCCGCTGCGACGAGGATGTAGCCCACCAGGAAGAGGACCAGCATGCGGTCCTCGGCGTAGCTGCGCAGCATGGCGACCAGCGCAAACAGCAGGACGATCGTCAGCGCGGCGAAGGTGAAGCTGAAGAGCTGCGCGACGCGCAGCAGGCGGATGCCCGACGAGGCGATTCCGTCGGTGGCGAGCCGGTAGAGCCGGGAGAAGCTGTACTTGCTTCGGCCCGCCTGGCGCTCGGGCCGGTCGTAGACGACGCCGGTCTGGCGAAAGCCCACCCAGGCGCGCAGGATCCGCGGGAAACGGAGCCGCTCGGGCAGCGCCTGCATGGCATCCACGACCCGCCGGTCGATCAGGCAGAAGTCACCGCTGTCGCAGGGGCACTTCGAGCTCGGAGAGGAACGACACCAGGCGGTAGAATGCCCAGTAGCTGGCTCGCTTGAGGGCGTTCTCCTTGCGGTTGCGCCGCTGGGCGTAGACGACGTCGAATCCCTCTCGCCACCGCTTCAACATCTCGAAGACGAGCTCCGGCGGGTCCTGAAGGTCCGCATCCAGGATCGCCACGACGTCCCCGTCGGCGTGATCGAGCCCCGCCGTGAGCGCATTGGGATGACCGAAGTTCCGCGAGAGCCGGTAGAGCACGAAGCGCTCGTCGGAGGTGCTGCGCGCGCCGACGATCTGGGCCGAGCGGTCGCGGCTTCCGTCGTCGACGAGGCGGAAGCGGATCCGCTCGATGCCGTGGGAGCGGAGCGTCTCCGGCGTGAAGACGTCGTCCAGGCGTCGGAGGAAGAGCGGGAGGACGTCCTCCTCGTTGTAGACGGGGACGACCAGATCCAGCTTGACCGGGGATTCTCGATCCATGCCCTCTCTCGTGACCCGGTATTGTCCTTCGGCATTGTCGTTCAGACAGGGCTTCGGGCGCCAGCCCTGCGTCCGTCTTCCCGCGTCTGATACGCTCGGTCGCGACGATGAGGACCTCGACGAGACCCGCCCTTCGAAGAGCAGCTGGCCGTCCTGGTGACCGCGGCGCTCGCCCTCTGGAGCGCCCTGGCGACGCTCTCCACCTTTGCTGGGCTCTCGTTCCGGACCCTCTGCTTCGCCTACACCGGTGCGCTCCCGCTCGCGTCTTCTCCTGCTGATCCGGTATCCGCTGGCTTCCCGCCGCCGTCGCGACGAGCCGGCCCGAGAAGCGGCCGATTGCCCGGTGGATGCTCCTCGGGCTCTGCCTGCTGGGCGCCGCGCTCGCCTTCCTCGAGCACCACCCGAACCCGGATGACGGCTACTACTTCGGGGGCCGGACCATCCACTACCTGGCTCACCCCGAGGCGACCCTCGATCTCGAGCATCATCACCACGCCCTGCTGGACTGGCCGATCCGCTATCCCCTGCTGCTGCTCCAGCACGTCAGCCTGCTCTGGGGCTACCTCGGGTTCGTCACGGGGCTCTCCGGTCTCGACGTCCTGCACTACGTGGCGCCCACGCTGGGTGGGTTCCTGCTGCCGCTCGCCTGGTACCTGGCCCTCTCGCGGTTCCTCCGAAGCCCCCTCGCCGCGGTGACCGGCACGGCCGCCATCGTCGCCTGTCTGTGCCTGGACGGCGTCACCTCTCGCAGCTTCGGCGCCTTCGGCTTCCCTGCGGTCCGCCTGGGCAAGGGGCTGCTGATGGCCGTCTTCGTCCCGATCTTCGTCGCCTTCTCGAGGGATTGGTTCGAGCGTCCCGGCGCGCAGAACGCCGTCAAGCTCTTCCTGGTGACGATCGCCTGCGCGGGGCTCTCCGACTCCTCGCTCTTCCTGCTGCCGGTGCTGGCCGCCTTCCTGGCCAGCGGATGCCTCCTCGCCCGGGGTGCCTCCCTCGCCACCGCGAAGCTTCTCGCGGGGTACTTCGCCTCCCTGGCCTGGCTCTACGGGATCGGGGTGTACATGCTCGCGGTCGTCGACCGGTCCGACATGGCCCATCTCGGCTTCGGGTACGGCTTCCCGGGCTCCTTCTCGGGACAGCTGGCGCTGGTCTTCGGGGACCCTCCGGGGCCCTTCCTCTGGATCTATCTGCTGGCGCTGGCCGTGGCCTGGGTGGGCCTTCGGGACGGGAAGGAGCGCGCCTTCCTGGCCGGATGGACGCTGGCTGCCGTCGCGCTGCTCGAACCCCCTGCTCTTCCCGCTCGTCACCAGCCACCTGACCTCCTACAACGCTTTCTGGCGCCTCTTCTACCTCCTCCCCTTCCTCCTGGCAGTCGGCATCGCCATCGCGGGGCTGGTGGATCGGTTCGCGGTACGAAGGCCGGCCCACCACGTCCTCGCCATCGTCCTGCTCCTGGGGGTCGCTGCCCTCGGCAACCTGGTCGAGCCGTTCTCGAGTAGAGCGGTGTTCAGCCGGATTCCCCTCGCCGTCACCGGCTACAAGATCGACGCCGACCTGCAGGAGGACGTGCGCGTCATCCTCGCGCGCGCCGAGCCGGGGCGATGCTCGCGCCCCTCCGCTACAGCGCGGTGATTCCCTTGTTCACCGACCAGCTGCCCCAGGTCGCCGTGCGGGGCTTCATGCTGAGGCACACCGCCATCGCCAACGGCGAGCCGGAGCTGGCCGAGTCCCGGATGCGCGCCATCGGCTTCGTCTCCGGACGAGCCAGCCCCGGAGCGGTGCAGGATCTGGCGAAGCTGCTCGCGCGAGAGGAGCTCGCGAACGTGGTGGTGAGCGCACGAGTCGCTGCGCGACCCCAGCTGCTTCGACTCTTGCGCCAGTATGGGTTCCAGCGCGTCTCGCAC
>CAVXZE010000029.1:0-16882 GCA_963766175.1 uncultured delta proteobacterium | reverse complement strand
GTGATCGTCGCTGGATCCCGAGATAGCCTTTCTTCAAGTCAATCACCAGGAGCTCTGAAGGAAAATGGTGACTGCTCCCCCGGCAAAGCCGGGGGCATCAGGAATGTGAGCCGGCAGAGCCGGCTTTACGGCGACGCTACGCGTCGCCTTGGGGCCCCCATTGGGGGGCCTCTCGTTACAGCAGCCCGAGCTGATCGATCCTCCGGTCCTCCATCTCCTGACGCTGGATGTAGTTCCGGATCACCTCCTCGTCCCGGCCGACTGTCGACACGAAGTAACCCCGTGCCCAGAAGTTCTTTCCAATGAACCCCCGCGTGGCCTCCCCAAAGTTGCGCGCGATCCAGATCGCGCTCTTCCCCTTCAGAAACCCCACCACCGTTGCCACCGAGTACTTCGGCGGAATCGACAGCATCATGTGAACGTGATCGGCCCTCAGGTGCCCTTCCTCGACCTCGCTCTCCTTTTGGTGCGCCAATTGCCGAAAGACCCCTCCGAGGCGGTCTCGAAGCTTCCCGTATAGAACCTTCTTCCTGTACTTCGGGATGAAGATGATATGATACTTGCAGTCCCACTCTGTGTGATTCGTACGCTTGTAGTCGGACAAACAGATCTCCCTTCCGTGATGCTCTGCCGGCTCACGGAAGGGAGTATCTGCTGCCGATTCCTGGAATTGTTGAACTTTGACGGCCTCCCCGGCATAGCCGGGGGAACTCTCGCTATGGCTTAGGCTCTTCCCGCCACCGACGCGAGGATCGTCCATTGAAGAAGACGTTCTGGGTGCTGGTCGTCGTCATCGTCGCGGTCATCGCGGCCGGATCCTGGACGTGTCAACCGATGGTTGGCCCGAATTGGTCTGCTGGAAGAGGGACTTCAACACCTGGTGGATGGGCTGCCCGCTTCCGAGATTACCATTGCCGAGGCCTTGAAGCGGTGGGGCTACGCCACCGGGATGGTCGGCAAGTGGCAACTCGGTGACTTTGGCGCGCTGCCGCGCCATCACCCAAAGCAGCACGGCTTCGACTTCTTCGCCGGCGTTCCCTACTCCAACGACATATTCCCCTATTCGTACTGGAAGAACGACACCGTCGTCGAGGAGGATCTCGGACTCCGGCAGGCGCATCTGACGGCCGAGTTCACGCGCGAAGCGATCGAGTTCATCGAGGCCAACCGATCGCGACCGTTCCTCCTCTACTTTTCGCACAAGAACGTCCACACTCCCCTGATCCCGTCGCCCGAGTTCGAGGGCCGTTCGGCGGCGGGTCCCTACGGAGATTCGGTCGAGGAGTTCGACGCGAGCGTGGGAGAGATCGTTCGCGCGCTGGCCTCCCGCGGCCTGCTCGATCAGACGCTGGTCTTCGTCACCAGCGACAACGGACCGTGGCACCTCGGCAATCCCGGGCGCCTTCGGGGGCGCAAGGGCCAGACGATGGAAGGCGGGCAGCGCGTACCGGCGATCGCTCATTGGCCCGGGCACATCCCAGCGGGCAGCGTCATCGGCGAACCGACCATGAACATCGACCTGCTTCCGACTTTTCTCGACCTGGCCGGATTGGGTTTGCCGCGCGATCGCGTCATCGACGGCCGCTCCCTTTGGGGCCTGCTGAGCGGCCAGGAAACAGCTGGCCCGCACGATGGACTGTTCTTCTTCCACGACAACGTCATCGATGGCGTGCGCAGCGCGCGCTGGAAGTACTACCGCTGGGGCAACCTGTACACGTTCCCGGTCCCCCTCGACAAGGTCAACAGCTTCATCGGCCGCGGAGCGCACCAGGCGACCTACAAGGACCCGCAGACGGGCGGAACCGTGCAACTGATCACCCACGACCCGCTGCTCTTCGCCGTCGAGGACGACACCAACGAGTCCTACAACGTGATCGCGCGGCATCCGGAGCAGGCCGCCCGTCTCCACGTGGCGATCGAGGCATGGGAACGCGAGTTCTTCGACAACCCGCGCGGCTGGAAGTAGCCCAGCTACGCCCCAGATCTCCTCCGGAGGGTCGAGGGAGAGCCTTTTCTCTTGCCTGGAGCAGGCTCGCAGGTTCATCATGGAGAGCAGCTGCTTCTTCCATGGAGACCCCGATGCGACGTCTTGCAGAGACCCCCTCCTCTCGCTCCAGGCACATCCTCTATCCCCTCTTCGTCGCCGTCTGGATGCTCTCGATCGTCCCGATGGCCAGTGTTCCAGCCGGCGCGGAGGGCCGCGACTTCTCGCACTCGCGCAACCATCGAAGCGGCCAGTGCGCGGGGCTCGAGCGCGCCCTGGGCGTCCTGGAGTGGACGCAGTTCCTCGACCTCGGGCGCTGGGGAGCCCTCTTTCGCGCGCGCCGCGAGAGAGCCATCCAGAAGCTCGCCCAGCGATACGCGGACCGCTGCGTGTCCCTGAATCAGGTCCAGGTTCTCGGCACCCACAACAGCTATCACATCCAGCCGGAGCCCGTGCTGATCAACCTCTATGTGCTGTTCGATGAGACCGCGATCCAGTGGGAGTACACACACCGGCCGCTCGAAGAGCAGTTCGAATTCCTGGGCATCCGTCAGCTGGAGCTCGATGTATACGCCGATCCGGAGGGCGGACTCTACGCCGCGCCATTTGGCTTCCAGCTTCTTTTGAACGACTTCGAGGCGCGGATTCCCGAGCTCGAAGCGCCCGGGATCAAGGTGCTCCATGTCCAGGAGCTCGACTACGACACGACGTGCCTGTCCCTCGTAGAGTGTCTCACCGTCGTGAAGGGCTGGTCCGACGCCAACCCGGGCCACCTGCCCATCATGATCCTGGTCGAGGCGAAGGACGATCTCGTCCCCGACCCCCTCGACCTCGGATTCACCATCCCGATCGAGTTCGGCCCCGCTGAGTTCGACGACCTGGATGCCGAGATCCGCTCGGTATTCCCTCCCGAGCAGCTCATCACGCCCGACGACGTGCGGGGAGATGCGCCAACCCTGGAGGAGGTCGTGCAGACCCGGGGATGGCCGACGCTGTCAGAAGCTCGGGGGCGAATCCTGTTCGCCCTGGACAACGGAGGTTCGAAGCGGGAAGACTACCTGGAGGGCCATCCTTCGCTCATGGGACGCGTCCTCTTTACCAACGCGACCCCTGGTCAGCCCGATGCGGCTTTCGTGAAGGTGAACGAGCCGCGCGCGGATCCCGACCTCATCCCCGAGCTGGTGAGAGACGGATACATCGTCCGGACCCGAGCGGACGCCGACACCCTGGACGCCAGGTACAACGATACCGAGCGACGCGACGCCGCCCTCGCGAGCGGTGCCCAGTACGTGAGCACCGACTATCCAGAGCCAGACCTCGCCTTCAGCGAGTACCAGGTGACGCTACCCGGTGGCACCCCGGGACGATGCAACCCGGTCAACGCACCTCCCGGATGTCGGTCCTTAGCATTGGAGCAACTCCACTGACCCATTCGGAGGCGCAGATGGAACGGGTGCGAACGCAGACAAGTCGAACAAGCTACCCGAATCCTGGTTGGTTTCCTGGTCGCACTCTCGCTCGGCCTTCTGGCGGGCAACTGCAACCCCGTGCCGCTGCTCCCGCCTTTTCTTTCCAGTAGTCCGGCCGATGGAGAGACGGTGCCCCGCAGCGCGTGGCTCGTGGCGCGCTTCGCCGGGAGCATCGCCGAGAGAGCGGAGCATCGCATCTGGCTGAGCTGTAACGGATGGAGCAGATGGCCTTCCTGCGCCTGCTCCAGTCACTCGGCTCACTGGACAGGCTGCCTGCCGACGTGCACGACGGCGTCCCCGATCTCGAACCCACTGCCATCAACTACGAGGGCATCAGCAACGGCTCCACCCACGGTCAGGCTTTCCTCGCCTACGCACCGGACATCCTCGCAGGGTGCCTGGTAGCGGGCGCCTCCCGGATGACCGAACTGTTGGAGTACCAGGACCGGACCACACCCGACGGCAGTGATCCCTTCCTGATGGTCAGCATCCCGAGCTTCATACCGAACGCGACACCACCGGACATCTGGATGGGACTGGGGCTTTTCTCGCTGATCTACGATCCCCAGGATCCCCAGAACCACGCCAGCTTCATCTACCGGGACCCGATCGAGGTGGCGGGCACCACGAAGAAGCCGAGCATTCTGGTGCTCGAAGGCGTCCGCGACACCTACACCAAGCCAATACGAGGGCCACTTCTGCGCCCAGGTCGCTCCGGAGGCGCGCCAGCTGCGCGCCGACTTCTACCGGAGCGCCGTGGAAGACGCCGTTCCCGTGATCGACTGGTAGGCGCAGCTCGATTGAGCTGCCGCGTTGAGCAGCCGGTGTTTCGGACCGGGAAGACGGATCTCAGTCGGAGGGCACCTGCTCGTAAACCCCGTTGGAGAGCAGCGTCCGCAGAGGCCCGGCGTCGGCAAGCCACTTCTGGAGCCAGGGCTGCCCGCTAGCGTCGATGAACGCCGCCAAACGCTCCCGATTGGGAGCCGCGAGGCTCACCAACTGCGTTCCCGCCCGCTCGCCGCCGGCGCTCACCGCCCAGACATTCAGCTTGATGTCTTCGAAGCCGTTCTTGTCCATCAGCGTGTCCAGCACGTCCAGCGCCTTCGCGTATGCCGCCGCGTCGGTAGGGCGAACGTCGGTGTTGATTACCTTGGCGTCCGGGTGGTCGCCCTGATCCCGGATCTGACGGTAGACGGTGCCCTCGGTTAGGGTTCGCTTGGCGTCCATGTTCCGCCGGAGTGCGTCGATCTTCGCGTTCTCCGCCATGATCGCCTGGGATTCGAGCCAGTCCTTCGCATTCGCGTACGCGGCGACGTAGTAGACTTCGTTGATGGCCTGGCCGGCCGCGATGGGTACCCAGACGTTGACTGTCAGCTTGGCTCCCGCCTCCAGCTGAAGCGCGGTCAACTCCTTCACGAACTGCGCGTAGCCGGAAGCGTCCGTGGTCTCGACCGTGGCGATCTGCATTATCGGGTCGGCGAGCGCTCCGCACGGGAGCAGGGCAAGAAAGACGATCGCTGCAAAACACGAGCAAGCAGCTCTGAGGTTCTTCATCGATTGATCTCCTGGGAGAGCCACGTCTCCTGCGGCTCCACCCTTGGGCCGGCAGCGGTCGGCGGCACTGCGCCGCTGGCCGCTGCGGGGGCGCACCTGCATTGTCGATGCGGGCGTCGGCCAAGATCAAGTGCAATGTGCAATTCCAGGCGATAGGGAGCGAATGATCCGCAGCGCGGGATGTTTCGCGCGCGAGAGAGGCTCCTCACCACACAATTGAGTAACCCATTTGGATGCAGCGCAATGTTGCGGAGGGCGAGCTCTGGCGGGCTTCACGCCTCCCATGCGCAAGGCTCCTGCTACGATGAATGTGGCAAGGCGAACTCGAAGGTCGTGATAAGCTTGCCCCGATCGATCAGAGCTGGAGGAGAGAGATGAGCTACAAACACGTTCTCTACGAAAGGGACCCCGAGACCCACGTTGCGACGGTAACCCTGAACAAGCCGGAGCGACTGAATGCGATCGACCTGGACGATCATCTGGACCTGGTGGCCCTCGCCGAGGAGGCCTATCGAATCGGACCCCTCGATCGTCTCTTCGAGGCGGACCAACTGCTGCCTACAGCCCAGGAGCTGGCCGAGCGCATCTGCGAGCTCCCGCCTGCGGCGATTCGCGTCACCAAGCGGGCGATCCGGGCCGGACTGGAGGCCAGCTTTGCCGAGGCCACCAGGAACGAGACGCGGTACGGCGGCCTCGCTCGAGGCGCGCGCCGCGATGCGGAGGAGTCGATTTCGGCCTTCCGCGAGCGACGAAGCTCGACGAGCGTATCGGTGGCCAGATGAAGACGCCTCTCCGCGAACTCGTACTCAATGAAGCACGCGCCTACGCAGCCTTCACGGGCGGATGGTGGAGGGACCATGGGTTCGCAGTCTCGCTGGTATCCGACCGGCTGCCGGATCCCAGGTTCAACCGCGCCTACGTTCTCCAATCCGAAGACCTGACACCCGAATCGCTACAGAAGCTGACCGAGGATTTCTGCTCCGTTCCCTTGCCCTTCCGAATGGACGTCTTCCTTCCCGTTTCCAGGAGGATCGAGGAGTTCTTGGAGCGGACGATGTTCGACGTCACGGAGAACTACGCCTCCGAAATGGTGCTGGTGAGACCCTCGAACTCGCCCGAAGGGAATCCAGCGGTCAGGACCGAGCGCATCTCGCAGGACGAGATCGACACGTTTTCCACTGTCTTGATGAAGTCCTATGAAATGCCCTCCGACGTGTTTTCGATCGCGTTTCCGATTTTTCACCAGACCATATCGAAAGCCCTCGAGCACCAGGGCGTCATGCTTTACGTTGCACATCTGGACTGCCAACCCGTCGGGGTGCTCTACTTGTTCGCCGAGGAAGGCGTGGGCGGAATCTATAACGTCGGCGTTCTACCTGAAAGCAGGAAACACGATGTGGCGAGAACGCTCATGCTGCGGGCGATCGAGGACTCCCGGGCAGTCGGCAACTCGACCCTCTGTCTTCAGACGCGAGCGGAGTCCTTCCAGGAGCGCTTCTACCGGCAGCTGGGATTCGAGGTGGTAACGCGCCGCAACAGAGTGATTCGACGAGAATCCTGAATGGCGGGTTCAGGTGGAACCCCTCAACTCAAGCTGATCCTCTCCTCCTCCGATCGCGAGAGAAAAGCTGTTCCACGAAAACGGAACACCGTTTCCCTGCCGACAACCACCCCAGCCAAATGGGTTGCACGGAAAGGGGAGTCCTTCCGATCCTTGACCAGAGGTCGCCAGAGGTGGCAGACTGGACGAGGATTCAGCCTCATCGGACGTGAGACTGTGCGAAAGATAGCTAGCCGCGGGAGTGTTCTTCGTCTTCCGCCTGCGCGTCGGTCTTGGCGTTGGTTGGCGGCATCGCTGCTCGTCGGAGTCGTTGGAGCGGTCGCGAACGCCGAGACCGCGTCGTTTTCTGCCGTGTACTGGGACGTCGGCAGCCAGCGCTGGCGGGATACCGCCACCACGCCGTACGACGTCGACCCGATCGGGAGCTACGACTACGCGACGGCAACAGTCCAGCTCGAGTATTCGGAGTCGGGGCCCGCCCTTACCTGCGTCCTCACGGGCAGCGGCCTGAAGCCCAACTTCACCTACCAGGTCAAGCTCAACGGCAAACCCAGCTACTCCTGGGGTGCGGCGGGGGACGACGACGCCAACGAACGGCTCGGATTCGCCGGCCGTTGGCGGCTGAGCCAGGTGAAGAAGTCGACAGGCAGCGTCGTCGGTGGCTGGAACAGTGATGACGACGAGTATCTCTTATGGAAGTCCCGCAGCTTCGAGGACGACACCTACCGCTACGTCTTCGAGGGCTATCTCCTGTTCGACTACGTGGTGACGGATGCAGCGGGAGACGCCTCGCAGACGCTCAGTGTGGACAGCAGCTTCCACGTGCTCTGGAAGGTCAGCCAGCGGCCACTGGGCGACTGTCATGACCCACGACGACTTCCGCTTCGCCGTCACTCCGCCGCCCGCGTGCTTCGACGGCATCGACAACGACGGGGACGGATGGGTCGACTACGACGGAGGCCTTGCGGCTCTCGGGTACGTCGCAGCGAATCCAGACCCGCAGTGCTCCGGCAAGTCGTGGAGGAACAAGGAGGCGAAAGACTGCGGTTTGGGGATCGAGCTGACGCTCCTGCTGGTGCCGCTGACGTGGCGTTCCCGGAGGCGCAGCCGCAGGCTCTAGAATCGCCACGTCCCGCGTCTCTGAATAGGGTACAGTTCTGAATCGGTGAACCTACCAAGGGCTTCCAGAACCGATTCGCCGATGTACGTCTTGCGCCCTGGAACAAGAGGAAGGAAAGATGAACGACAAGATGCGGAAGAAGCTCTGGGCAAAAGGAGTCGCGTACCTCCTCCAGGACTACACCTGAGCAGAAGCCACCTTGCAGGTTCTGCGAGAAAGCGTGGATTTCTCTGGTGTGCCGTATCAGTGGGCCGCAGCGGGCTACCTGGGCGCAATCCATTCACGAGGCAGCAAGACCATCTGCGGTGTGCTCTATGGCAGTACGGCTTTTCTCGGCTTTCTCTACGGAAGGAACCAGACGGCGGAGCCGACGGTAGACGACCCCAGGAGGAAGCAGGCCATCGCCGCGGTGGATGGCCTTTTCAACGGGTTTCTGGAGAGATTCGGCGCCACCGAATGCCATACGCTCACCCAGTGCGATCACAGCATCCCCGAAGAAAACGAAAGGTTTCGCAGCGACGAGGTGTACATGGACAGCTGCCTGCCCCAGCTCGAATACGTCCTTTCCTATTGTCTCGAGAAGATCGAGCAGGTTGACGCGGAATAGTTCCCAACGCCTGCGGCCAAAGGCACCCTCGAACGCGAGGGAGAGGTGACATGTCGAACTTGCTGGAAGGTATCAAGGTCTTGGACGTCTCCCAGGTGGCCGCGGTGCCCATGGCGGCCCGGATACTGGCGGACCGCGGGGCGGACGTAATCCACGTGGAAAACCCCAAGATGGGGGATCAGTTTCGTTCGTTGCTGAGCTTCATGAGTGAGAAATCCGGGATCAGGAGCGAGATCAACTACCTCTGGGAGCACTACAACCGGAACAAGAAGGGGATCACAGTCGATCTGAGTCAGGAAGCGGGCCAGGCCGTCGTACACCGGATCGTGGAATCCATGGATGTCTTTCTGACCAATCTGCGCCCCTTCGAGTTGGAGCGCTACCGGATGGAGTACCAGACTCTCAACCAGTTGAATCCCCGGCTGGTCGCCGGTTTTTTGACGGGCTTCGGAAAGGAAGGGCCCGACAAGGACATGCCCGCGTACGATCACGTGGCCTACTGGGCGCGGTCCGGTGTCCCGCACCGGTTGCGGTCTCTATCTCCCGTCCTCCAGGGAGAGGATGTGGTGCCACCCGCCTTCATGCCCGCTTTCGGGGATCACACGGCCGGGATGTCCCTGGCCTGCGGTGTGATGATGGCCCTTTTCGCCCGGGAGCGGACCGCCAAGGGGGACGAAGTCAACGTGTCTCTGTTTCACTCGGGGGCGTACCAGATCTCCTTCGACCTCTCCGGCACCCTCGTAACGGGAAGAGACTGCCCGGTGATGGAGTCCTATGACGACAGCCCAAACCCCCTGTACGGGCAGTATCAGTCCAAGGACGGGCGGTGGCTGCTCTTTTCCGTGCTCCGACCCGACAGGTACTGGCCCAAGTTCTGCCGAGCCATCGACCGACAGGACCTGGAAGAGGACCCTCGCTTCCATCCCTTCGAACGCATGATCGCAAACCGCGTGGAATTGAGGGCCATCATCCAGGAGATCTTTCGGAGCAAGACCCTGGCCCAGTGGCGGCCGATTCTCGATTCGGCCCAGCTCCCCTGGTCGCCGGTCCAGAGCCTGCCCGAGGTGGTCAACGATCGGCAGGCCCGGCCCAACGGTTTCTTCATCGGGTACGAGCATCCGGAATACGGCCCCATGGAGGGAGTGACCGACCCGATCAAGGTGAGGGGATACCCGGAATCGGTGCGCATGCCCGCCCCGGAGTTCAGCCAGCACACGGAAGAAATCCTGCTGGAGTACGGCTACAGCTGGGAGGACATCACCCAGCTGAAGGGCCAGGGAGTCATCTTCTGATCCAGCCCGGGCTGCTGGCCCATCGCCGGGATGCTTGGGATTGCCAAGGGAAGAGCGGGCACGTCTCGAAGACCCTCGCTTCGAGTCGGCCTTCGATACCTGGACCACGGATCGGGTGGACGTTCGCTACATCCTGAGTACCAGCGTGATGTCGCGCCTCAGCACTTTGAACCGGCGCCTCCCCGGACTGCGCGCACGCTTTCACGACGAGCGCCTCTTGCTGCGGCTCCCCAGCGGGAGAAACCGGTTCCAGCCGTCGCAACAAAACTTCTTCGTCGCATCCTGCCCATGGTAATCTCAATGCGCACTCCATCGGAGGTGAGCAACATGACGGACAACGCCAAGCGCACCACGGCGACCGTGATTCCGACGATGAGATACAACGATGCTCGCGGCGCCATCGATTGGCTGTGCCAGGCCTTCGGCTTCGAGACACACCTCGCGGTACCTGGCGAGAACGGGTCGATTGTCCACGCGCAGCTCGTCTTTGGAAACGGCATGATCATGCTGGCCTCTGCGGGCGAGGAGGACTTCGGAAAGCTCCAGAAGCCCCCGAGCGATCTGGGCGGCGTCGGCTCCCAGAGCCCCTACATCATCGTCGAGGATGCGGACAGGCACTACGCGCGAGCCGTCGCGGCGGGCGCGGAAATTGTCATGGAGATCAAGGACCAGGACTACGGCGGCCGGGGTTACTCCTGCCGCGATTCGGAAGGCCACATCTGGAGCTTTGGCACTTACGATCCCTGGGCCGCCGCCTGACAAATCGCCAGCCTGGCGGCCTCGCATCTCGCCATCGTGAGCCGGGGGAAGAATGAAAGAAGACGAGCGAATCATCAGGGAGTTCATCGGGGCGTGGTCGCGCCTCGATCCGGAGGAACTGGCCGCGTACTTCGCTGACGACGGCGTCTATCACAACATGCCAATTGGCCCCGTCTCGGGCCGCACCAACGTCGAGGAATTCATTCGAGGCTTCGTTGGTTCATGGACCGAGACCACTTGGGAGATTCTGAACATCATGTCCTCTGGCAACGTGGTCGTCGCAGAGCGCCTCGACCGGACCCGGGCTGGGGACAAGTCTGTCGAGCTTCCCTGCGTCGGCGTATTCGAGCTCGAAGGTGGCAAGATCAAGACCTGGCGCGACTACTTCGACTTGGGAACCTATCAGCGTGGGCTGGCTTAGGGCCGGCGGGCGGCCAGGTGATGGGTGGCGTGCGCCAATGCTCACCGATCTCCGAAGAGGAATCGGACTTCTGACGATTGCGGCACTGGCAACTTCGCTGCTCGCGTGCGCTTCGCCGGAAGGCGGCCGCCGACAAGCCAACACCTACCTTCGCTGGGCGACGTTCGAAGTCCCCGTGAACGAACATGTGCTTCTTCGGTGGCCAAAGGAGAAGATGCCGCTTCGAGTTCATCTCCCGGGTCCACCGACCGGCCTCTTCGAAGATCCCCTTGCGATATTCGACTCCGTGCGCGACGGCGTGCTGGATTGGACGGACGCTGCGGGACCGGGCATTCCAAGCTTCGTCTTCGTCGACAACGCCGGTAACGCCGACATCCCGATCGTGTGGGCGGAGGAGCCGGACGGAGACTGGTACATCGCATTCTGCGCCTGGGATATCCAGCCACTCGCTCGTCGCTTCGGAGTGTCTCACCTCCTGGTCACGGGTCGGTGGAGCGACGCGCACGAAGCAGATCTTCACGATGTCTATGCGACGGTTCTCCACGAGATGGGACACGCTCTGGGCATCGGCGGCCACAGCCCCGATCAGGGGGACATCATGTATTCGCGCGTCTCCCGAACTGCGACGAGCGGCCTGAGTGAGCGGGATCGGGCGACACTGGCGGCCCTCTACGCTCGACCCATCGGGACCCGGATCGCGGGTGGGCGTGGCGCCCGGTAGCTGTGATCGGCGGGTGGGTTGTCATCCTCTACCGCGGGAGCACGCTCAATTGTGTTGGTCCATGACCGAGGAAACCCCCTCTTCGTTCTTCCTGAAGAGTGTCAGACCAGACCGGAGCTACTGCACTCGATGAGCTGAAGCTCAAGGGCCCGCGGTCGGGTCGCGATCCGCCCCGTCACCGGTTCGCTGAGCGAGCCGCTCGGCGGCGGCGGAGCGAACCGACTCCTCCGGGTCGCGCTCGCAGATCTTGGCCAGCAGGATGTCGTCCTCCAGGCGGGAGACCGCGGCCCGGCGTACCCGGGCGTCCACATCCCACTGGGCCCGGTTCGCTAGCAGTCCCGGATCGGCGAGCCACTCCACGGCCGTGAGGCGGACGCTCCAGTTCTCATCGTTCTTGGCGCGGTTGGCCAGCACGGTCTGATCCTCGAGCCTCCGCAGGGCGGCCTTGCGCACCTGCCAGGCCTTGTCCCACTTGGCCCGGTTGGCGAGCAGTGCCGCGTCGTCGACGCGCTGGATGGCCGCTTCGCGCACCTGCCAGGCGTCGTCGTTGCGTGCGTGCTCGCACAGCTCCTCGCGATCTCGGAGTCTCTCGACGGCGGCCTGACGCACCCGCCCGTCCGGATCGACGCGCGCGATGGCGCACAACCGCTCCTGGTCGTCGACCTTGACGACGGCCGCCCGGCGAACGCGCGGATCCTCATCGGAGAGCGCGATCGCGACCATTCGCGAGCGGTCCTTCAGCCGGCGCACCGCCAGGGCGCGCACGTCCCCGTAGCGGGCGTGCTCGGCCACGTCGGCGAGGAGCCTGCGGCCCCGGATGCGTTGGAGCGCCAGCCGCCGCAGACCGGAATCCTCGTCGCTCTTGGCGATCTCGGCGAGCAGGTTGCGGTCGCGAATGTGCCGAACGGCTTCGGAGCGAACATCGGCATCGATGCCATCGGTGGCGACCCGGGCCAGCAGGCTCGGCTCCGAGACCCGGTGGATCGCCGCCAGCCGCAGCTCCGGCTCCGGGTCACGCGCCGCCACCTCGGCCAGGAAGCGCTCGTCGACGAGCCTGCGCAGTGCGGCCGCCCGCACCTCCACATCTTCCTCGCCCGTCACGATGCGACCGAGCGCTTCCTGGTCGGTCATGCGCGCGACCGCGTGCGCGCGCAGCTCGCTCGACTCCTCGTGGAGCACGACCTCGGCCAGCGAGGCCTGGTCGCGCAGCCGCTTGACCGCGACGCGGCGCACGAGGGGATCGCTCGCGCTCTCGGCGATCTCGGTCAGGATCGGCTGGTCCGTGAGCTGCTTCACCGCCACCCTTGCGACCACGGCGTCGCTGGCAGCCAGGGCGACCTCCTTCAGGAGAGCCGGCTCCCGGATGCGCTCGAGGGCGTGACGCGCCACGGAGCGATCGGCGGCGCCCCGCGCCACGGCCGCGAGGTCCCCTTCCGCGTCCAGCTTGCGCGCCGCCGCCCGGGCCACCCGCACGTCCCCGGCGGACAGGGCCAGCGAAACCAGCAACTCGGGCGACCGCAGCCTCTTGACGGCACGCTGGCGCACCCCCTCGTCCTGGGCGGTCCGGGCGAGCCCGACCAGGGCCGTCGGGTCGGACAGACGATCGACAGCCGCCTTGCGCACGCGACCCAGGGCGGCCTGGCTGGCCGCTCGCAGCAGGGCGTCCTCGTCGAGCGCGGCCAGGACCGCCAGCGCCTCTTGGACGCTATGGCCTGCGAGCGCAGCGTGTGCCGCCTGGGCGCCGGGCGGCGTGGCCGGCGCGTCCGGGGCCTCGGCGGGAGGCAGCGGATCGGCCCTCGCGGCCGGGGGTCTGCGCCGCGGCTTCAGCCAGTCGAGGAGTCCCATGGGCCCGGTCGAGCGTAGCGTCCCCGCGGCCCCAGGGCCCCGATGCGGGCGCTTGCTCCCGGCCAGGCCGCGGGTGCTCCCGCAGACGCGGCCCGTCGGAGATGGATGACCGGCTCACCGCATCACCGGTGTCGCCCAGGCGCCGCGCGGTGCCGTCCCGGGTGCACCCGCTTGCCGCTCTTTTCCACCGCCTCGATAAGTGGCCGCAATTCCGCGAGGAACGGGGTTTCGGGACGCACAACCGCGTCAAGCGGGTGGAGGATTGGCGGCAAGCCGACGCCGATAGAAGGCGGGCGCGATCAGTCCGAGCCAGAGCGCGCCCACGATGACGAAGTAGAGGAGGCCGCGCACGATGCGCGCCGCCGCGGCCAGCTCCACCTGAGCGTTGGCTCCGAGCCAGGCGATGACACTGTAGAGGAGACAGATCGCGACGAAGGCGCTCGTTGCCACGCACCACAGCAGGAAACGATGCGAGACCTGGCGATCCGCCAGCCCGAGCGCCACGCGTCTCCGCGAGCGCCGCCACTCGAGCGCAGTCTCGACGGCGGACCAGACGAAGGGTACGACGAAGGCCAGCTGCGCCGTGTAGGCGCTGGCGCACGCGGCGTCGTACAACCACCACTGCGGCTGGGCCGCCAGGTCCCAGACGAGCGTGGCGATCAGGAGCGCGGCGCACGCGACCGCGCCGGCCAACGCCGCGCCGCTCTGGGGACGAAGTACACGCCACAGAAAGACACCGAGCAGCGCGATCCCCGTGCGCATCAAGATCTCTCCGGCGATCCAGAGCGAGTATCCCGCGAGCGAGTCGGGCAGCCTGAGGGCGAGCGGGTAGAGCCCCAGGCCGATCCCACCCACCAGGATGGCTGCGGCAGCGATAGCGTGGGGCCACCTGCGTGCACCGGACGGAGCTGCTCGCAGCACGGCGATGCTGGCGGCGAGTCCGCCAACCACGAAGAACAGCTTACCGAGCGACAGGACCCAGTCCGAGAGAAGTACCATGGCACTGGTAGAATCGGCGCGACCGGCGAAGGGCTTGAGAATGCCGACTGCACCGAACTCGACCCAGGACGGCTCCTGCTGCCGGGTTCGGCCGAGAGGGAAACGGGGGAGCGCGCCCCCCCAGCATCTCAAATGCGGTGAGGCCCATCATGCCGAATAGCGCTTCATGAAATCGACCACCGTGCCCCTGCGCGCCTCGAGCTGCTCTTCGTCGAGTTCGATCCCGATACCGGGTCGGTCCGGCGGGATCAGGTCGCCGTCTTGCCATTCGAAGGGTTCCATCACGATCTCGTCGAAGAAGTCACGTGATTTGTAGATGCTCTCCTGGATCAGGAAGTTGGGGATGTGGGCGTCGATCTGAACGGCTGCGGCAGTGATGATGGGTCCACCCCAGACGTGTGGCGCCATCAGCACGTAGCTCGCCTCCGCCAGGGTGGCGATCTTCTTGCAGGCCGTGATTCCGCCGCAGCTTCCCAGATCGGGCTGGGCGTAGGCACAGGCACCCTCCGCGAACAGGTTCTGGAACTCATAGGGCGTGGCGAGCCTCTCCCCGGTGGCGATCGGGATCGTGGTGCTGCGGGCGATCCTACCCATCTCTTTGTAGTTTTCCGGCGGGCAGGGCTCTTCGAGCCATAGCGGATCGTATTTCTCCACCCTCTTGGCCAGCCGCCGAGCGGCAGACGGTGTGATTTGTCCGTGCGTGCCGATGCAGATGTCGGCCCGATTGCCCACTGCCTCCCGAATCGCGGCGATGGCCCGTTCGGCGTGGTCGTACTCCGCGAGGCTGATCTCCCAGGGCGGGGCGGGCAGTGTCCTGAACCGGGCCTGCGGCAGAGGGTCGAACTTGACGCCCGTAAAGCCTTCGTCGGCGAGTCTGGCCGCATGTTCGCCCAATCTGGCCGGGTTGGTCGTCCAGTCAGCGGTTGCCGAAAGAAGGGTGTCTTCTGCATCCAGATCGTAGATGTACGTGTAGGTCCTGATCCTGTCCCGGTACTTTCCACCCAGAAGGTTGTAGACCGGGGTGTCATGGTATTTTCCGGAGATGTCCCATAGGGCGATGTCGAAGGCGCTGATCAAGCCCAGGGCGACATAGTCCGGATGCTGGGCGGTCAGGCCCGAATAGAGGGTCTGGTAGAGGGGCTCCCTATCGATGGGATCCTTGTCTCTGAGGTAGACATTGAATACTTCCTGCACCCTCTTTTCATAGCTGTCTTCGAGCCCGAACAGGCAGGAGAGAACGGCGGTCTCACCCCAGCCCTCGATTCCTTCGTCGGTTTCGAGCTTGAGGAAGAACCACAGAATACCGCCCCAGTTGGGCGGATCGGTCTTCACGACATACGTCTTCACTCCCGTGAGCTTCATCGCGTACCTCCGGAATGAGAGAATGGTGATCCCGCCAAGAAAGCCTTGGGAGACGCTCCGAAGAGTATACGTGGAGCGATTGGTCGACGGATGAGGACACAGGCGTGCTCATGGTGTGCTCATGAGACCAAACCAGGTGCGAAAACCTTAACAACAACAAGGAGTTTGGCGGGGCGGACGGGACTCGAACCCGCCCGACATCGCGCTAAGTGGTTGGTTTTCCTCACTTCTGATGCCCGAAGATTTGTGGCCGACTTGTGGCCGGCGGCGTTCTCCGGCGGGTCGGGTACCCCCCTGGCAAGGCAACCTGCGAGGGCCGCATAGGGCGCCCGCCGGCCTTGCCTGCGCACGAAGGAACAGCCGGTCGACGATCGCACCCACGCGAGCCCAGACCGGGACGTTGACCGGTCTCCTTGTCTGTCACCGACAGCTCGTGGGAGGAGCCGATCTTGGCCTCGTGGGTCTCCTTGGTGTAGCTGAAGCCGCCGTACGCCAGCCCCAGGGGGCCTGCTGCGATCAGCACGATTCCGGCGATCTCGACTGCGCTCACCGCGTCGCCTCTTGTAGCGAAACCCGGTCCGCGCGGGGCACCCGAGGGCGGGGCACCCTCTCGTCATCCCAAAGGCTTTCGACCCTGGATGACACGAACCACGATCACCACGAGCGCAATGACCAGGAGGATGTGAACCAATCCGCCCATTGTGTACGAGGTAAGCAGACCAGCCAGCCACAGGATGATCAAGATGACCACGATGGTTTCTAGCATTTACTCCTCCTCCACCCGTCGGGTGGCGCCGCTCGGAGTCACCAATCCCAGCGGGCCACCCCGGCGGTGGTGGCCCAGGATCCACGCCGACCCAGACTCAGCTGAGCGCGTCCTTCACGTCATCGATGACCTTCTCGGCCTTCTGCTTGACCTTTTCGACAGCCTGCTTGAGCTTCCCGGCAGCCTGGTCCGCCTCCCCCTCCCGCTCCATCTTCTTGTCGCCGGTCAGGACCCCCGCGGCTTCCTTCACGCGTCCCTTCACTTCATCGGACTTTCCGCTTGCCATTACTGATCCTCCTATTCCTTCCTGTAGACTTTGAATGCAACGGTAGCACACGCAGGCTTGTGTCTGGCGTGCGCAACGATGGCCCGCACCGACTTCGGGTAGGGGGGTCAGTTCGCCCCACTCGTTGCGGGCTCAG
>CAVXZE010000028.1:0-18555 GCA_963766175.1 uncultured delta proteobacterium | reverse complement strand
GCTCGCTGATGGGAAACCGTTCGTGAATCGGCGCGGCGACCTGGACTGGTCCATCCCCTACCGCGGCCAGCCGTTCTTCGTCAGCGAGTTTGGGGGCATCTGGTGGAACCCGGAAGCCGCGAAAGATGAAGAATCGTGGGGCTACGGGGAACGGCCGAAGACGATCGATGAGTTCTACGAGCACTTCGAACGTCTGTGCACGGTGCTGCTCGACGACCCCAACATGTTCGCCTACTGCTACACGCAGCTGACCGACATCTACCAGGAGCAGAACGGTGTCGTTCGCTTCGACCGCAGCAGAAAGTTCGATCTGGAGAGGCTGCGCAACGTGCAGACCCGCATCGCCGCCATCGAACGGCGCGATGCCGAGCAATGGCGGAAGGATTGAAGGTATGAAGCTGCTAGCAGGATTGGCTGCTCTGCTCTTGGCGCAGGTCACCCTCGCCGCGGATTTTCCTCCCAATGTCGTGATCATCCTGGCGGACGACCTGGGCTGGAGCGATGTGGGGTACCACGGCAGCGAGATCGCCACCCCACGCCTGGATGAATTGGCGGCTCGAAGCGTGGAGCTCGATCGCTTCTACGTTCAACCCACCTGCAGCCCCACCCGCGCCTCTCTCATGACCGGCAAGGCAGCCATGCGGCTCGGCGTCTTGTCGCCCATTTCCAAGAACAATCCCACCGGGTTGCCGCTCAGCGAGCGCCTGTTGCCCGAGTACTTCCGCGAGGCCGGATACCAGACGTTCATGACCGGGAAATGGCACCTCGGTCACAGGAGACGCGAGTACCTGCCGCTCTCGCGGGGGTTCGATCACTTCTACGGTCATGTCACCGGAGGTATTGGCTATTGGGATCATGTGCACGGCGGCGGTTTCGACTGGCAACGCAACGGCGAAACGCTTCGGGAAGAGGGCTACAGCACCCACCTGATCGCAGATGAGGCGGTGCGCCTGATCAAGTCTCGCAATCCTGCGAAACCGATACTGCTGTATGCAAGCTTCAACGCGCCGCACCTGCCGAACGAAGCTCCACCCGAGACGATCGCGAGGTATGCGGACATCGACAATCCCTACCGGCGAACCCACGCCGCCATGGTCAGTGAGCTCGATGTGGCGATCGGCCGGTTGGTGGATGCGCTCGATGAGGAGGAAATGCTGGAAGATACTCTCGTATGGTTCATGAGCGACAACGGCGGCTTGAACCCAGCTGCCGTACCCGAGGGTTTTCGCAAGCTTTCCACCCGGCTCGAAGGCTGGTTCGGCAAGCCCTTGCCCGTCAGGTGTCTCGAATTCATACGTGCCAACGCGCTCGAGGGTGGTTCGGACAACCGGCCTTTTCGCAAAGGGAAGCAGTCGGTCCATGAAGGGGGTGTGCGGGTACCCTCCTTCATCTACTGGCAGGGCCGTCTAGCGGCGCGTCGAGTGTCGAAGATGGTGACGGTGCAGGACGTCCTTCCGACCGTTCTGAGCGCAGTCGGCCTGGATGATGCCAATGCCGAATTCGATGGCAGGAATCAATGGCCTCTGATTTCAACGAGCGCTGAAGTGGCCACTCCAGACTACGTGGCTCAGGCGAGGGTTGGCGAAGCCTACTACCGTTTTCCCTGGAAGCTGATCGTCCTTGAATCCGGTGAGGTAGAGCTCTACCAGATCGATGAGGATCCAACCGAGCGGGTCGACCGCGCCGCAGGCGAACCCGGAGTGGTGGCCGAGTTGACGAGCGCCCTGGGAGCATTCCCTCGCGGTGAGAGCATCAATCTGCCCTTGTACAGGTTCGTCTGGGATCCGGATTTCTTCGGTGGTGAAGAAGATCGAGAACCGTGGGCGGACACCGTGAAATGAAGAGACATCCTTCCTGTGAGAGGATCCCGCGGTCGGAGGGACGACCCCACGCGCACGCTTCATGGAATGCGCCGAAGGGCTCTATGCCGGGAACAGGAACTGGGCCTGGAAGCCCGCGTAGTCCCAGATGTTGTTGATCAGGCCGCCGATCATCCAGCGTTTCTTCATCCAGACGATGACGACTCCGGGCCCGGCGGCCCACTTATCGTTGCCGAAGGCGTCGTCGGTGTTGGTGGGAAAGGTCAGGGCCGGTCCGATGCCCCAGGTGATCGAGGAGCCCTCGCTCTTCGGCGAGAAGTATCCCTGGTAGGTAACTCGGTCTCTCGATCTTCTTCGAGGTCGGGCTTCGTAACCGGCGACCGGTTTCGGCTCGATCGCCTTCTCTTTCTCACCGGCTACGTAGCAGAGTCCACAAGCCAGGCAGCGAAACGATTCGAAGGAGGACTCTCAACTACCACGGACTCGATTGCGCGCTCTTCTACATGGACGTGCGGGAGAACGCGCAGAGGCGCGTGGAGGCCCATCTGGCCAGGGGACGGGGTGAGGGCTGATCCGGGTGCACCGTTATTCCGTTTCCGCTGCCCGGCAGAGGTAGCTCAGAGTTTCGCCATGACCTCCCGGGCGAACTCCCGAGCGCTCTTCTCGTCCTCGGCGTCGGGGTGCTTGTCGGTCTCCGCCATTCGCTCCGCCCACGCCTCGTCGGACAGGCCCTGGGCTTCCCGGACCATGGGTTGGATGGCGGGGGCGAGACGGCCCTGGCAGTCGAAGCACCCGAGGTATCTGATGCCCTTCCCCTCGGCGGTCGATGCCAGCGACTCGAGACCCTTCTCGTAGTTCTCCTTGCTGTACAGGTCGGACGCATGGGTCACCAGGCCCGCGAACGCGAAGCTGGGCGAAGAGGGTAGGGCCTCCAGCAACGCCTTCACCGGCCCGGACAGGCCGCCCGCGTGAATGGGGGTGCCGACGAAGACCAGCTCGTAGCCGGCCAGTCCCGCCGCGTCGATCTCTTCGATCTTCTCGAGATCCACCTGATGATTTCCCGACAGCTCCTGCTGAACCGCCCGGGCGATCTGCTCCGTGTTGCCGGTCTGACTGAAATAGGCGATCAAAATCTTCACGTGCTGGCTCCCTGATTTCTTCGAAGATGATATTTGCTCATCGTTTCGGCTATAGCGCCGAGACCCTGCAGGGTACGGACTTGTGCAGAGGCGTTCCGGCCAGCCGGTCGCGGTTTTGAGCCGCGGTGAGGTAGTTCACGTTCACGCCCAGCACCTCGCCGCAGTGCTCGAGACCGAAGCCGTGCGGGATGATCACCATCCCGCGGCAGGGGCTCTCGCTCACTTCCACCTCGAGCTCGAGTGAGCCCCGCTCCGTCTCGACGAGAGCATTCATTCCGGTGTCGAGCCCCAGCTCCTTCGCATCTTCGGGGTGCATCTTCAGCGTGCAGGGCTGTTTGTTACCCATCCAATCTTTGTTCCGCATCCGCGAGGTCGCGTTGAAGTCGGTCCGCTCCCCCGCCGCCAGCACCAGCGGATAGCCCGTGTCCTGCAGCTTCTCGAGCTCGTCTGCAGGGTTGATCTCGGCCATCCAGTCATCCAGCCGTGGGATGTGGAGGTGGACCTTCCCGTCTTCGTGCGTGATTCCGTCGGCAAGGTTGTTCTCCACGTCCTGCACCGCCATCAGGATGTCACCGGGCGTGTCCTTGACCTTCTGGAAGAGCTCCTCGCCCAAAGCAGGAGAAGGCGTGTAGCCGGCGCGCTCGAGCCTGGGGCCCCCGCCCTGGCCGTACTGCATCAGCATCGTCCAGGCGAGCGCGAGCCCGGGTGAGCCCAGGGTCTTGCCGAGCGTTTTGGCGACGATGTGGGGCAGCATGCCGGCGGCCTCGGGGTTGCTCGTGACCCAGGTGATCAGCGTGATCGCGTACTGCAGACGATTGGTGGAGGCGAGCTCGTCCAGCTCGGGCGGGTACTCGGGGATGAGTCCTAGGGCGTCGGCCAGGTCGCTCCAGATCTCGGCGTCTTCCTTCTGCTCCCCGAGGGCCTCGCAGACGGGTCGGCGCAGGTGAAAGTAGTACTCCGGGTACGCGAATCCCCAGAACGTCCCGCCCCACTTTTCGTAGGCCGACTTCGCGGGCAGGACGTAGTCAGAGAGACGCGCCGTCTCGGACATCGCGATGTCCGAGGTCACGAGCAGATCCAGGCGCTCGAAGGCATCCTCGTAGGCCTTCGTGTCGGCGTAGGACCTGAGCGGATTGGAGTTGCTGACTACGAGCGCCCGAATTCGCTCCGGGCTCTCGCCCATGATCTCCTCCGGCAGCACGTTCGGAGGGTAGAAGCCCATGATGGCCCGATAGCCGGTCTCGACGGTGCTCCAGTTCTCGGAATCGTCGAGCGACAGCGAGGTGCCTCCTCCCAACCCCATCCCACCTCGAAAGATGTTCCCCCCTCGCTGGCCAACACGTCCCAGGAGATTGGCGAGAATCATCAGCAGGTAGGAGTTGATGGTGCTATTGCGACTCATCAGAATTCCGAGGTCATCGTCGATGCAGCACTTGCTCGTGGCCAGGAGCCGTGTGACGTTCCGGACCTCCGCCTCGTCGAGACGGCAGACTTCCAGGGCCGCGCGGACGTCGTGACCCTCCAGTAGCCTCTTCACCTCTTCGAAGCCGATCGTGTTCTGCTCCACGTGCGGCCTGGCGTAGATCCCCTCTTCGAGCAGGATCGAGATCATGGACTTGAGCAGCAGCGCGTCGGTCCCTGGCCG
Organism: uncultured delta proteobacterium; assembly: GCA_963766175.1. GTDB lineage: Bacteria > Myxococcota_A > UBA9160 > UBA9160 > UBA6930 > CAVXZE01. Next base: position 13,951 of record CAVXZE010000028.1, on the reverse strand, counting down.
CAGAGCCAAGTGGATGTCGGCGCGCTGAGCCGTATCGGTGTTGCAGGGATCGACCACGATCAGGGTGCGGTTCGGGTCCTTCTTGATCTCCTTGAGGAGCGGGCGCGCTCGGTTCACATGGTGGGATCGCCACCGGTTGGCGCCCCATATGACGATCACGTCCGCATGCTCCTCGTCGGGACTTGCACCGGCTCCCTGGGTCCCGTACGCCTCGCCCTGAACCCAGAACTTCCCCGTCAATTCCTGCGCGAGCGGGTGGTAGTGGTACTTCGATCCGAGCCCTCGCAGCAGCGAGCCGAAGAAGGGGCCCCCGAAATGGGAGCCCAGACCCAGGCCGCCCATGAACGCCAGCGCCCGCGGACCATGGGTGTCCACCACTTCTTTCAAGCCGGCCGCGATCTCGGTGTAGGCCTGCTCCCAGGAGATTCGCTCGAAGCCGTCGCCCACCCGTTTCAAGGGGTGGGTGAGCCTGTCGGGATGGTCCTGAAAATGCGCGATCGACAGCCCCTTCCGGCAGGCGTACCCCTGACTGCGGGGGGAATCCTTGTCGGGTCGCACCTTCGTGATGCGGTTGCCCTCCGTCCGAACCTCCAGGCCGCAGTTGGTCGCACAGAACGCGCAGGTCGTCTTCTGCCAGTCGCTCACGACCGCCTCCTCTGCATCCCTCTATCAGCTAGGGTAAGCCAGGTCGATCCGTCTCCAAAACTCCCTGCGGATCCCGGGAATCGGACTCTCGTAGACGCACAGGGCCCGTCGGGACCCTCCGGAGTTCAGCGAAGGGGAGACAACTTTACCAGCGGGCCCTCGAACACCAGTGTGGCCGGTCCCATGGCCTCCTTCGCGGCCACAAGGCGCCCTTGCCTGCCGAGGAGCCGATCCGCCAATGCAACCATGAGGGCATTCGGCTGAGCGTGGGGGGCGGCTGCGCGCAAGAGCCGCGCGGCCTCCATCTCCCGGCCGTCGTTCTCGAGGGAGAGCGCGATGAGAGCCGCGGCCATCGAGCGGCTCACACCTGCATAGCAGTGCAGCAGGAGTGGCTCGTCGCCGGGCCAGCCCTGCAAGAAAGTCAGCAGCTCCCGTAGGTGGGCTTCTCCAGGGACGACGCCGCCGTGCTCGGGTTCAGAGATGTCGTGGACCGCGACGCGGAGATGCCGATCGGCAGGGACTCCGCTGGGGGTCGGGGGCTGGAACTCGGGCTGGACGAGCGACACGAGGTAGCCCACTCGCAGGCTGCGAACGTGCTGCGGCATGTCGTGAAGGTTGCAGACGTAGATCATCAGATCGCGAACCCGATGGCGGCCGCGCTCATGAAACGCGTCCTCCTCGAAGGATAGCGGGAAGCAGCGCCAGCGCGCCGAATCCTGCCGGCAGCAGCAACCAGGCCGGGAAGCCGAAGCCCGCCGGCAGGAAGCCGATCAGGGCCGCGGCGGCCGCCGCGAGCAGCGCGTAGGGAAGTTGCGTGCGCACGTGCTCGAGGGGCTCGATGTCGCAGGCGATCGAGGACACGATGGTGGTGTCGCTCAGGGGCGAGCAGTGATCACCGAACACCGCGCCGCTGAACACCCCCGCCACGGTCGCGGCGACCACGGGGGAGATCGCGCTCGCCTCGCTCGTGCCGGTGAGCGTGAGCGCCACCGGCAGGGCCAGCGGCATCAGGACCCCCATCGTGCCCCAGGAGGTGCCGGTGGTGAACGAGATCAGTGTGCCGGTCAGGAAGACCGCCACCGGGAAAAGGCCCACGGGCATGCGCTCCGCCAGCAGACCGGCGATCACCCCCGAGGCGTCCAGCGCCTTCAACGTGCTGCTGAGCACCCAGGCGGCGATCAGGATGAGCACCGGCGTGAGGAGCTGCCGCACGCCCTCGCCGAAAATCTTTGCGCCGTGCGTGCCGTCCACGCCGCGGGGGTTGAAGGCGAACGCGACCAGACAGGCGAGAGCGCTCGCGCAGACCAGCACATAGGCCGCGTCGGCGTTGCCGAAGGCATCCACCACCCCGCGGAATGTGATCGGCCACAGGCGCTCCGCGCCGCTGGCGTAGAGGCCGCCGAGCAGCGCGAGAAGCAGCAGCACGAGGGGTGCGAGGGCGCGCACCGGCGAGACACTCGTTCCCTCGTCGAGCCGGTCCGCCTGCTCCTCCGTGACATCGGATACACGCTTCGCGCCTTCCTCGGCCGCCGCCATCGGGCCGAGGTTCCACGAGCGCTGGATCACGACCGCGAGCAGCGCGATCGTGAACCAGCAGTAGAAGTTCAGCGGGATCGAGCTGAGGAAGACCTGGTAGGCATTCACCTCGAGCCCTACCGCCTCGTAGCCCGCCCGGATCATTGCGAGCTGGTAGGCGATCCAGGTCGAGATCACCGCCACGCAGGCCACTGCCGCGCTGGTCGAATCGACCAGGTAGGCGAGCTTCTGCCCCGACACCCCGGCGCGGCGGGCGAGCGGGGAGAGCGTGCGACCGACGAGCATCGCGTTGGCGAGACCGTCGAAAAAGCACACCAGGCCCATGCCGAAGGCGCTCCACTGCACCCGCTGGGCAGCCCGGCTCGGGCTCTTCAGCCAGCCTTTCAGCAGTCCCTGAAAGCCGCCACCGCGCTCGATCAGGGCGACGAAGCCGCCCAGCAGCAGGGTGAAGGCCACGACGCTGAGGTTCCAGGTACTCGCCAGCGCCGGTGCCAGGTGGTCCCGGAAGAGGGCGAGAATCGCCGTGGCGGGGTTGCCCGACTCGAGCAGCAGCACACCGGCCAGCCCACCCAGAAGGAGGCCCGCCAGCACGCGGCGCAGCAGGAAGACGCTGGCAACCGCCACCACAGTGGGCCACAGCGCTTTCAGCGAGATCTCGGTGGGAACCCAGAGCCAGGTCGCCGCCAGCAGCACGAGCGCGGCCATCGCGCGGTTCCGACCAGCCAAGCGGGTTGCTTTGCTCCGGGTCATGCCCATGAGGTAAGCGATATGCGCCCCAGATTCCAGCGCCATCCGCGCCGCCGCGAACGGAGATCGGCGCTACAGGTTGGCTGCGCGCGAAAAGGGGCCGAGCAGACGGTCGTCGCCATCTGCCAGTGCCAGGAAGTTCTCGTGGACCTGAGCCTCGACGGCGGCGGCCGAGGTCCCGAGCACGCGGCCGAGTTCGGCCAGCACGTCGAGGAGCAGCCTGGGGCGTCCCGGCTCGCCCGCACGCCAATGGTAGGCGACGGGGTTGTCCGTCTCGGTGAGCAGGCGATCCGGCGGAATCACACGCGCGATCTCACGAATGGCGTCGGAACGCAGAACCTCGACGCCGACGGTGAAGTAAACGCCCAGATCGGCGAGTTCGCGGAGGGCATCCATGGGCCCCGAGTACCAGTGCACGATCGCGCGCCGCGTCTCGAAGCGGCGCAGGGCCAGGACGACCTCAGGTTCGGCGCCCTTCGTGTGCAGGTTGACGACCTTGTCTTGATCGCGCGCTGCGTCGAGGAAGAACTCCAGCACGCGCATCTGCGCAGGATACGCCGTCGCGTCCTCTACGTAGTGATGATCGAGGCCGATTTCGCCGATCAGCGGTGCCTCCGTGACGAGCGGAGCCAGTTGATCCAGCCGGTCCACGTACTGAGGTGCCAGCTCGGGGTGGATGCCGAAGGCCGGCAGCACGAAGGAGCAGTCGGCTGCGAGCCCCTTGGCGGCCTCGTAGGTGGCCGGATCGAGAGCGACCGTGACCGAGAAGATGCGCAGCTCCGCGATCTCGGCCAGGGCGCCAGCCGCCTCTTCTCCGTAGAGCTCCAGGTGAAGGTGGGCATCGATCCGCATGACCTGGTCCCGTATCCCACGTGCTTGATTCTCGAGGCCGATCAAACGATGGCGAACGACACCCGGGCCCGCCAATCCCACTCCCCGCTACAATAGGGAGGGTTCGAGGGACACTTCCGAACCAGACAGGAGTCGAGTCGATGAGGAAGCCGGGGTCGAAGCGCGGCGGAATGGGAATCTGGGCCGTCATCCTCCTGCTTTCGGCCTCCGCGGCCGGGGCAGAGGCCGAAAGGGCGCTTCCCGCCGGCGTCGACTACGGAGCGGGGCTGACCCTCGAAGAAACCACCCCCCTGCGCGAGGTGGTGAGCCGCCCCGAGTTGCATATCGACCGGACGCTCCTGGTAAAGGGGCGGATCCGCGACGTCTGCCAGAAGAAGGGCTGCTGGATGGTGCTCACCGATGGCGAGTCCCAGATGCGGGTCCGCTTTGCCGACTACGGCTTCTTCGTGCCCAAGGACAGCAGCGGCAAGAATGCCTATGTCGAGGGCCGGGCGGTGGTGGAGGAGATCAGCGAGAAGGAAGCTCGCCACTATGAAGCCGAGGCTATCGATGGCGATCCCTCCAAGGTCCACGGTCCGCAGCGGGCCGTGAGCTTTATAGCGACCGGTGTTCGTCTGGTATCGGCCGAGTAGTCGGGGGCGACATCGAGGGCGTCGATCCAGGTCGCTGATCGCCGAAGACGGGTTGTCGGGAGGGACAGGCCGCGTCGCCTTCGGGGATGAGCGTTCAGCTGCTGGGCGGCGTGAGCGAATCTTACACAGATGGTTGTTCGCGCAGGCCAAGCTGGACGAGTTCGTCGAGTCTCGAGAGGAAACGAGAGCGGTCCTTCTCGGACATGGCGGGTGGCCCGCCGGACATCACGCCCGCCTCGCGGAGGTGTGCCTTCAGATCCCGCATGGCAAGCCGGTTGCCGATCGAGTCCTCACTGAAGATCCGCCCAGTCGTGCCAAGTACGCGGGCGCCCGCATCCAGACAACGCGCCGCCAGCGGGATGTCGGCCGTCACGACAACGTCCCCCGGCCGCAGGTTCTCCACGATCCAGTCGTCGGCCGCATCGGGCCCCTGATCGACCAGGACCATCTCGACACCGAGACCCTCGGGCACGCTCAGGCGAGCGTTGGCCACGAGCGCCACAGGCACCCCGTAGCGCGTTGCCACCACGTAGACTTCGTCCTTTACGGGACAGCCATCGCCGTCCACGAAGATCTCGATCAACTCCGGCCCCCTGCTCCTGTGATCGCTACCTTCGTGCTGCAGCGGGGCTCGGATGCGCAGTAGCGCATCCTTATCGACGACCCCGGGCTGGGCTGAGCCACGCCCAGTGCCCTAATCCGGACTCGAGGTCTCTCCATTCAAGAGATGCTTGGACAGTCGCTTGCCGAGGCCGAGAACCGTCAGAGTAGGCGGCAAGCCCCAGGCTTCGGGAATCACGGAACAGTCACAGACATAGAGGTTGTCGTGCTCCGTCTTGAGGTTGGAATCCACGACATCACCGAGCTTGACGGTTCCGCCTGGGTGTGCCGCAAACACCATGCTCTTTGAAACGCTCTTGACCCCTGCATTCTTCAAGATCTTCCTGGCATGGTCGTATCCATCACTGAGTTTTCTGTAGTCGCTCTTTGAAAGATCTTTTCTGCAGCCGCCCCTGTTGGTGATCCGCCCGCCAAGATCGTCCTTGATCTTGATCATGATCGAGAGCTTGGGGACGTTCGGCATTGCCAGGTCGGTCATCACGTATTCGTCTTTCGCGTGCCAGCCCGCCTGCATCTGGAGCTCTTTCCCCTCTTTGATGTCCGGGACCTTCCCGGTGGCCAGGACGAGGGGATCGACGAAGAAGTCGTGCCCTGCGCTCTCCACACCACTGCGTCTCAAGATGTCAGCCGAACCGATTCCACCGGCCCCCAGGACAACGGTTGGTGCTTCAATCCGGTATGACCGGCCTCGCTTCTTCAATTCAACGCCTATGGCCCCGCTCCCATTTGTGAGTACCGATTTCACCTTGGTACCATTCACCAGCGTTGCCCCGTTCCCTACCGCCTCTTCGACGAAATTGCGAGCGGTCCATTTTGCATGGTAGGGGCAGCCATAGGCACACCTCCAGCAACCGGCCCTGCATTTGTCCTGGAAGATGAACTTGTTGAGCTTCTGCCAGTCGTAGCCGAGATCCTGGGCACTGCTCATCATTCTGCTTGCCATGGGACCGATGAGTTCATCGGAAAGAGGCTCGATGGGAATCTCTTTCTTGAGCTCCTCGATCTCATTCCGGATATCGATGCCGTGGGAGTCCAGCATCTCAAAAGGCGGATCGAAGGCCGTCCCGCAGTAGAAGACCGAACTGCCGCCGGTTGTGATCCCCCTCAACAATACATGCATCTTCTTGTTGGTGATGAGGAGGCTCTTCCCCGGGATGCCGATCATTGTTGCCGCTTGAGGCAAGGTCCCCTTCAAGGGCGCATTGCTTCCCCACTCCAGAATGAGAACCTTCTTGCCGCTTTGTGACAGCTCTTTCGCAACAGTGGCTCCACCTGGACCGGAACCGACAACGATGGCATCGTATTCCCGCTGGAATGCCTCCATTCGAGCATCCTCCTCTTTCGACTCGCGACCGCCTCCGCGGTGCCGCGCAGCTGAGCTGGCCCCTGTTCTTGTACCACTCCCTATGTTAGAACGAAAGCCATCGAGTTTCCCCCCAACCCTGGTTCACCAGGTGAGCCGGTTTTCGAGTCCAGATCTCACTGGTTTCCTAGCGATGAGCACACGACCGCTTCCCGCCCTGCACCGTCTGGCCCCCCGGCTCTTCTACGGCTGGATGATCACCGCTGGTGCGTTCCTTCTTTCTTTCGTCATAGTCGGAATCACCTCTGCTTGCCACGATATGGGCGAGGCAAGACAGGGCCGCATCATCGCGGCAACCAGCTATTTCGTGAGCACCTCGAAGAGGTCGCAGGGGGTTGCCTGGGCGTTCTCCCCATTCGGATTGAAGCGGCGCACAAAGCACCTTACCGTTATGTCTGGATCGCCGAGCACGCCGGAGTTGATCAGGACACCGGCTCGTGTTCGGAGCGGACCCTCTTCCTGGCAAACGCAAATGCCCTTCACCTTCGGATCGAGCACTTCACTCTGATCCCGCTTCGCGAACTTCTGCACCTGCTTCAGGAACTTCTCGAAATCGGTCGCCGGCGCGGCACCAGCCGGTTGCGCGGCGAGGCCCATCAAGATGGCCACTCCGCCAAGGATCGTGAAAAGAACGCGCACGTGGTTTCCCTCCCTCGCCGGGTGGACCCGGCGCCACCAGTATACAGTCACAGCCCCCTGCGCCGGATCGCGGCACTTCCCGGGCTATGGAGTGTGTCCTCTTCGCTCCGAGCGTAGCGTCTACGCCTATCGTATCCGACTATCGCTGCGCCCCTCGAAATAGTCTGGGTTCGCGCCGATCTTGTCGGTCACGGGGTCAGTGAGTTCATTCAACTGTTTCACGACTTCGACGGAAAGATCGTGTGAGAACGCTTGGATGTCTTCCTCCAGTTGCGACACGCTCCGCACGCCCGTCAGCACACAGGTCATCTCGGGTCGTGCGATGCACCATCGCAGGGCAAGTTGGCTCATCGGAATGCCCTCCCGCGCTGTGATCTCCCTTATCTGCTCGAGTGCCGCGAACGTCTCCTCCTCGGCCCCAGCCTCTTCATGCCTCGAGAGGGGTCGGCCTCCATCGAAGTGTCTGGTCCGCGCGCGAGCCTCGGGGATCTCGCCCGGCGTCTTGAATTTGTCGGCGAGGAGCCCCTGCAAGAGCGGCATATAGCCCACGATCCCGATCTCGTGCGCTGCGCACAGTGGCATGATTGCCTTCTCGATGCCTCGCGAAAGCAGGTTGTAACAGAGCTGGTTGCTGTCGAAGTGCACCCCGGTGTCGCGAGCTTCGCCCAACTGCTCGACGCCGAAGTTGCTCACGCCGATGACGCGGATCTTGCCTTCCGACTGCAAGTCCTCGAGGGTGGCAAAGGCATCTGCCGTGGAGTGGTTGGTGATCGGCCAGTGGATCATATAGACGTCAATCCGATCGGTTTCCAATCGGCGAAGGCTTGCCTCGCAGTGCTCGCGGAGAACGCTCGGCTCTGTGTTGTCGGGGCCGACCTTCGAGCCGATGATGGCCTCGTCGCGGCGACCCTTCAGCGCCTTGCCCAGCGCCTTTTCGCTGCGTCCCTCATTGTATGCCTCCGCGGTATCGAAGTAGTTGACTCCGCGATCCAGCGCCGCCTTGACGACGGCTTCAACATGGCTCTGGTCCTGGGGGCCCCAGTAGTCCTCGTCGCCGCTGCCGAAGGACCAGCAGCCGATCCCACACACCGAGATCTCGATATCCGACTTGCCCAATCTTCGCTTTTCCATCGTCGATACCTCGGGACGGATCCAGGGTATTCGGCCCTTTCCGCTTCTCCAGCCCGGTTCGAACGGGCTGGAGACGCTGCCTGATGGGACGACTACCTGCGGTCTGTCTGCTCCTCCAAGGCTTGCAGCATTCGCTCGGGGGTAACGGGAATTTCGTCGATCCAGACTCCGACGGCGTCGTGAATCGCGCCCAGGATGGCGGGGGCGGGGATGTTGGAGGTCATTTCGCCGATCCCCTTGGCTCCGTACGGCCCCCCGCTGGAGGCGCATTCGACGATGACTGCCTCCATCTGCTCCGGGATGTCGAGGGCCGTCGGGATCACGTAGGTGTTCAAGTTGCTCGGCTGACCGTCCATGGAGGGGTAGCGCGGGTAGAGGTTCTCCATCAGGGCCGCGCCCATCCCCATGATGGCGCCACCCTCGATCTGCCCCTCCACCAGCAGCGGGTTGATGGCCCTGCCGGTATCGAAGGCGCTGACCAGCTTCAGCACCTCCACCTCTCCGGTCTCGGTGTCCACCTCGACCTCGGCGAGCGTCGCGCCCCAGGCGAGCGTGCAGAAGTGGTCGCACTCACCTGTCTCCGGGTCGGGCGGAGAGCGGTCGCGCGCGAATTGCCCGTGGCCGATAATCATCTTCTTCATGAGGATGCTGGCCGTGGAGGCCATGTCGTCGAAGGCCACCGAACGGCCCGGGTCGTCTCGGACGAAGATCCGACCCTCCGCTGCCGACAGCTGTTCGGGTATCGCCTGCAATCCGGGTGCGGCCGCCTCGAACAGGATCGATCGCGCCTCGCGGGCTGCCTCGATCACCGCATTTCCCGCGGCGTACGTCACCCGGCTGGCGAAGCTGCCAAAGCAGACGGGGCCCGTGCCCGTTCCCTGGTTGTTCACGTTGACCCGTTCGTACGGGATGCCCAGTTCCTCGGCCGCGATCTGGGCCAGGACAGTCTTGGAGCCCTGGCCCAGATCCACGCAGCTGACGATCAGGTCGGCGGAGCCGTCGGGCTTGACCTTCAGGATGGCCTGGGTGACATCGCCTCCTCCGGCGATTCCGGTGGGGAAATGGGACGCGGCGACTCCGATTCCTCGCTTCTTCATTTCTCGCCCCGTGGCGTGTTCGAGGACATGGCCAGGAGCTCGGGTGAGAGCTCCACGCCGGCCTTCTGGGCGCAGGCCTGCATCGTCTCGATCAGGTAGACGCTGTCGAGCACCCGGCGGGTGGCGGTGGGCTCGCCGTTCCGGAAGGCATTCAGGAAGCGCACCTTCCACGGGTCCATGCCGAGCCGCGCGGCGATCTTGTTCATTTGCATCTCGATCGCGAAGGTGCCCGGCGTGACGCCGAAGCCGCGCATGGAGCTGGCCGGCGGCCGGTTGGTGTAGACGCAGTAGCCCTCGACGAGGATGTTGGGAACGAAGTAGGGCCCGCTCACATTGAAGGCGTGCTTTTCGACCACGTAGGTGTTGAGCGCGCTGTAGGCCCCCGCGTCGCGGATGCTCTGGATCTCCCGGGCGACGATCCTTCCGGAGTTCAGCACTCCGTCCCGGATCGTGATCTGCCAGACGCCGCGGTGGGTGGAGTAGAGCATCTCCTCCTCCCGGGTCCAGCGCCACTTGACTGGTTGACCGGTCTTGAGCGCCAGAAGGGCGGTGACGTGGTCGGCGTGGATGTCGTTCTTGCCGCCGAATCCGCCGCCCACCGTGCCGCTCCGGAAATCGATCTGCGGCTTTCCGTTCCAGCCGTTTCGGGTCCTTCCGGCCCAGCTGGCGATGCGCAGGTCGTTGGCATCCATCTGCAGGATTCTGGCCAGCAGCGCCAGATGGAAGACGAGCGATTGCGAGACGGTGTGGACGGTGAGCTTGCCGCCGCCCTCGGGTACCGCCAGGCTGACCTGCGTCTCCAGCGGCGCGTGCTCGACCGAGCCGGTGCGGTAGCTTCCCTCGACGATGCAGTCTGCGGCGCGGAAGCCGGCCTCGATGTCTCCGAGAACGACCTTGCGAAACGGGCGCCCGTCGTAGAGAAAACAATTCCCTTCCGGTCGTACCAGAGGAGCGCCGGGCTTCATCGCCTCCAGTGGGTCGAAGACCGGCTCCTCATCGTCGATCTCCACGGCTATCCGGTCCAGTGCGCGGAGGGCCGTTTTTTCGTCCACAGCCGCCACGGCGGCGATCGGCTCGCCTTTGAAGCGAATCGACTGGGCGAGAACCGGCTGATCGGGAACCAATCCGAACGCGTTATTCGGAACATCCTCGTGGGTGATGACGGCAGCCACGCCCGGGAGAGACCGCGCGTCCGAGGTGTCGATGCGGCGAAGAGTCCCCTTGACCACCGGACTCCGGAGGACCTTGACCATGAGCGTCCCGGGGATGCGGAGATCGTCCACGAATCGCGTCTCTCCGGTGACGTGGGCCAGGCCGTCGTAACGTTTCTTTCTCTCTCCTACAATCTTGAGGTCCATCAGCGGCTCTCCCGCTCGCCCAGCTTGGACGCGGCCTCCATCACCGAGTCGATGATCTTCACGTACCCGGTGCACCTGCAGAGGTTGCCGGAGACCGCCTCCTGGACCTCCTCGCGGGTCGGTGAGGGGTTCTCGTCCAGCAGGGCATTGGCGGCCAGGATCATCCCGGGCGTACAGAATCCGCACTGGGCGCCGTAGTTGGCGTGGAAGGCCTCCTGGAGGGGATGCAGCTCCCCCGGCCGGGCCAGTCCCTCGACCGTCCGCACCTGGCGGCCGTGAATCGCGAGTGCGTTGGTGATGCAGGCCTTGACGAGCATTCCGTCGAGCAGGACCGAGCAGGTTCCGCAGTCTCCGCCGTTGCAGCCGTTCTTTGGACTGGTGATCTGGAGCTGCTCGCGCAGTACGTCGAGAAGGGTCGTGGAAAGCTCCACCTCGACTCGGTGACTGCGACCGTTGACTTCGAGCTCGAGCCAGGGCATCAGGCGACCTCCTCTCCGCGAGCGCAAAGGGGGCTGAGAAAGCGCCGGAGTGTGATCTCGCAGATTCTGCGCCGATACCAGGCCGAGGCGCGGGCGCCGTCCCGCTCGGGAATGGATTCCGAGGCGGCCGCGATGGCCTTCTCGACGAGGGGCTCGTCGAGGCGATGTCCGGAGAGCATCTCTCCGGCCCGACTGGCGAGCAGCGGAGTCGGCGCGACGGTTCCCATGGCAATCCGCGCATGCCTGCAGAGGCCCGCTTCCGCCCGCAGCGCGATCGCCACAGAGATCACCGCACAGACGCTGCCATGGCGCTGGCCCAGCTTTTGCCATCGCCATTGGTTGGCTGCGTCGTGGATCGGAAGGATCACCTCCTGCAGGAGTTCGTCCGGCTGGAGGACGGTTTCGCCGGAGCCGGTGAAGAAGTCCTCCAGATCGACGACCCGCTCGCCCCGGGTGGAGATCAGCCTCACCTGGGCCCGGAGGGCCAACAGGGCCACCGATCCGTCGGCGGCCGGAGAGGCGTTGGCGATGTTGCCACCAATGGTTCCCATGTTCCGGATCGCGGGGGATCCGATGCTGCGGACCGCCTCCGCCAGGAGAGGGGCCTTGTCGAGCACCAGCGGGGAACGGGCGATCTCCGTGTGGGTGGCCGTCGCGCCCAGGATCAGGTTGGTCTCGGTTGTCTGGATGGAGTCGAGGCCGAGGGAGCCGAGGTGAATCACGACCTCGAGAGGTCGCTGCGCCTGGTTGACGGCGACCATGAGATCGGTTCCACCCGCCAGAATGCTCGCGTCCGCGCCGTAGCGTGCCAGCAGGGAGCAGGCTTCTTCGGTGCTCGTCGGGCGGAAGAAGTCAGCGCTGGTCACGAAGGTTCTCTCCCTCGAGACCAACGCGCTTCAGGGTATCAGGGGTGGGCCGTCCCCCCTCATCCCAGCCCATCAGCGAGTAGTACTCCTCCACCATCCGCTCGAGATGGGGCGCGATGCTCTTGCCCTTCGCGATGCCGCCTTGCGGCGCCTCGAGCAGGCGGGGTGAGAAGTCGAACTCGTTCTCCCGGCGGAACCCGCGCCGAATTGCGATCACCCGCTGCAGATTGGCGATGCGCTCTCCAACCCGGAGGGCCTCTTCCCGGTCGAAGCCCGTCCACCCGGTGGAAAGCTCGATGGCCTTCGGCGCAAATTCCAGCACACCCTTGACGCCCCAGCAGGCAAACCAGCAGACACCCAGGCAGTCCTCCCACAGCTTCTTCGCCTGTGTCCGAGCCACGGCCTCCGCCTTGCCGTCGGGGACGGTGCCCTCGGCGAACTCCGTGTATCCGAGATCAGGCTCGGTGGTGAAGGTGTCGACGCCCGGCGCCTGCCAGCACACTCCAGCACCGGATACGATCTGACCCAGGAGCACACTCCACACCGGCCTCCAGTCGTGCATGTTGATGCCGCCGCCGCGAATGTGTAGCACGCAGCTCTCGGCACCGCGTCCGATCAGACGCGCCGCCTCCATGAGCCCCCTGGCGAGAACGCGGCCTCCGAAGCCCTCGCCGCTGCACATCTGGTCGAGGAGCGTCATCGCCTCCTCATGGTTCCCCCAGCGGAGCTCCAGCCCCTCGGTGTCCTCGACGGTAAGTACGCCGCGTTCGAAGAGCTCGTAGGCCATCCCCAGCAGAGCCCCGACCACCGACGAATCGATCCCGATCGCGTCGCAGTGCTCGGTCAACGCCACACAGGTCCCCGGATCTTCGACGCCGATCATCGCGGAGGCACCCTCGATGTTCTCTCCTCCGCCACACAGACTCGCGGTGAGTCCGGCAAAGGGCCCGGTCGTCACGTTGCAGTCATAGGAGCAGGAAATCGGGCAGTTGTAGGACTCGCGCGGCGTGATCACCCACTTCTTGGCCTCCTCGGCCATCCGTTCGCCGTGCTCCTGGCCCCAGACCGGATCGGTCCAGTTCTTGGCGGCGAGGATGTGCTGCGCACCGATCAGGTTGTAGACGCGCAGAGTGCCCCCGTCCTTGAGAAGGGCGCCGAGTGCGGGCATTCCCTCTCCGGGACCACGGGGGGCGAGGATCGCCTTCTCCCATCTCCCACAGAGATCGACGAACTGCTCGCGGTGCGCCAGGGGCACTTCTCGGCTTCCCCGCACTGCTACCGCTTTGAGATGCTTGCTGCCCATGACGGCGCCGAGGCTGCCCTTCGACGCACCGTGGTTGCGATCGTTCTTGATCGAGGCGCCTGGCAGCATGGCTTCCCCTGCCGGGCCGATGCACGCCACGCTGATCCGCTCTTCGTCGCCCAGCTCCAGCTTGATCTCGCGTTCGGTCTCGCGGGTGTCCCGGCCCCAGAGGCTCGAGGCATCGCGCAGCTCCACGTGGTCGTCGTCGATCCACAGGTAGCTCGGCCTCTCGGACCGGCCGATGAACACCACCCCGTCGTATCCGGCGTGCTTCAGATATGCGGCCCAGAAGCCGTGGGAGTGCCCGGTAGCCACCGCATAGGGTGTGTTCCAGTTGAGCGCGACCACGGCGAGGTTCGCCGAGCTCGGCGCCACAGTTCCGGCCAGCGGCCCAGCCATGAACATGAGGGGCGCCTCCGGGTCCGATGCTCGAACCTGGGGCGGCACATCGTCCAGCAGGAGACGCAGGCCCAACCCGATCCCGCCCACCACCTCTCGAAGCACGCCTTCGTCGGGAAGACTTTTGACCGTGATCTCTCCGCTGCTGAGGTCTACGTAGAGCAGCCGCCCCGCGACCCCGCCTTCCACCTCTCGCCCTCTCATCTACTCCTTCTCCTCCCCGTGGAGCCACCAGGTCTTCCCCGATTCCGTAGACACCTGCACCATGCCACGAGGTCAGGAC
>CAVXZE010000027.1:0-33743 GCA_963766175.1 uncultured delta proteobacterium | reverse complement strand
AGGTACCGCGGGGTGCTGACTCTGCCGGTGAACACGTTGGGCGAGCTGTTTGGCTGCTTCAGACTCAAGATCGGCGCGCCGGAACACCCACGGGCCGTCGTCAAGAGGATGCTCACCGGGAAGCTCACCGCGTTCGACAGCCAGGCGGACTGTGCGCGAGCTGAGACCAAGGAAGGTCGCTGCTTCGGTCAGGTTCATCCAGCCTTCGGCCACCTTCGTTTCTGCGGAGTAGTTCGAGATCTTATGATACGTTCGCAGGGACGTCACTCGCACTTGCGTAAAGCGATTACCGCGGCCGGTCTTCAGGCCGTTGCGGTTGAGAAAACCTGCAATCATCCGATCGGTTGAGACTCGAGCCAACACACGAATCGAGGCGATGATGTCCGGGGCGGTGCGCGTTGCTGAACCGCGCTTGCGGCGGGCCACACGCAGTTCGGTGTGTGCACCGCCTTGCCAGTGGATCACGAGCACGACTTCGCCAGCTGCGTTGTCGATGTCCACAACTACTTCGCGAATAAGGGCCCGAACGATGCGCTTTTTCAGTCGGGCGTCGGAGTTGGGATCATTCCAGACCGTTTCCAAGTCATCTGCCAGCTCCGAGAACTCGTCGATCGTGGCGACGGGTGGTTGCGGGTTTCTCGAACGATGCTGCGCAACGCGAAGCTCAAGAGCTTGAAGACGTTCCAACGCGGTGTTCCATCGACCTTCCAGCTCTTCGGCCACAAGTCGGTTCTCGGGATCTGCCGCGTCGTACTGTTTCTGCGCGCGTTGCACAGCATAACGGGCCGCTTGCAGATCACGGTTGAGTGCATCAAGCACCGCGTCCTGCTGGCTCGCGATATCCTGGCTCGCTTGCACGGAGGCTTCGATGGCGGTCGGCTGTACCACCCGCAGCACTTCCGCACCGACCCGGTCATCCACGGGAATCCCTCCGAAAGAGATGCACTTGGGCTCACCGTTGTCCAGATAGCCTCTCACGCAGCCGTACCGCAGAAAGCGGCTACCGACGCCAGTATAGTGGACCGTGAGCTTCCGCCCACATCGCCGGCATCGCAGGATGCCCGCCAATAGGGCGGCCCCCTGTTTCGCTGGACCAGGCTGGTCGCCGCCTAAGCAGTTTCGAGCGATCATCTTCTGAGTTTTCTCAAATCGTTCCCAGTCGATGTAGCCCTCATGATGATCCTGGATCAACGAGATCCACTCTTCGCGCCGCCGCCGCCGGGAGACCTTGCGAGTCTGACCATCTTCGTACCGTGATCCATGCTCGGTCCGTCCGAAGACATACGCACCGGCGTACGTCGGGTTCGTCAGGATGCTCTGGAACGCGCTGTACCGAGGCCGTTTCCACGTGAGCTCGCCGTCGACACGCGCGGGAACTCGCAGCTCCTCTTCCAGGAACCACATCAGTGTTTGCCGGATGCTGCCCAACTCCAAGAACTTTCGGAACACGAGCAGTATCCGCTCCTGCACCCGCCGATCCGGGTCTTTTTCCAGCAACTGACCTGGTGCCTTCAAATAGCCGACTGGAGCGCTCACGACGAGCTCACCACGCCGAGCCTTCTCGTAGCGCGCTTCCAAGGACCGCTGCCTCAGCAGGTCCAGTTCGTACTCATTGAGGCTTCCCTTGAGCCCAAGCAGAAGTCGATCGTTGCTCATGCGTGGTGCGTAGACAGCTTCCTGGTCGATCAACAGGGTGTCCACGAGTCGACACACCTCGACAAGCTGCTGCCATTCGCGGCTGTTACGGGCAAACCGAGAGACTTCCCGTGCCGCAACCGCTCCCACCTTGCCCAAGCAAACATCAGCCACCATCCGCTTGAAACCGCTACGTGTTCCCGCACCGGATGCCGAGTGGCCAAGGTCGTCGTCCACGACCTCGATCTCCTGCCAACCGAGATCGAGTAGGCGTCCGCGCATCGCGTACTGCAATCGGCGGCTTTCTTCATTGTGAATCACTTGGTGCGGCGAAGACTGTCGCACGTAGAGAATTGCCCGGCGCTGGAGATGGTGCGAGCCGATCTTGTCACTCATCGGATACACCCTTTCCGTCTTGCCTCATCCGGTATCCGAGGCGATGCTCCTTGAGTAGCTGAACCACCAGTGAGTGCACCTCCTGCCTGACTTCCCATGGAAGAGTCCGCCACCGCGGCAAGACCGACCGGAGATGAAACAAATTCAGTTGAACAGATTGGCGACGAAGGCGTTTTCTCATCAGCATCTCCTTGCGATTCCACTCCGAGATGCTGACTTTCTACCACCATCACTGACCCGACCACCCGCAACAATTCCCGCAACGATCGTAAAGCATCGATGGACGCGAACGGTTCGTCTGCAAGCATCATCGACGCGCACGCCGCCGAATCCGCCATCCATTCCGGAAGCTCAAGCAGCTGCGTCCGACCATCTCGCTCAATGGTCACATGGAGAACAGCCCCAGATCGCTTCGCCTTCGAACGCACGACCCGGGCTCTTCTTCCCTGCCAGGGGTGCCACCGGTACGAAACGATAACTTCGGTACCATGGGCGTTTCGTCGTGCGCTTGTACAACGCCGAGCGACTCCACACCCACCTCGGCGACTCACCTGAGGCTCGTCCAATCGAGGCCCGGCCCTCCCCCACCGCCAGGGTCATCGGCCTGCCCCGCGTAGGTGGTCTTCACCACCGGTACGTCTGGGCGAAGGCGGCGTAAGACGCCCTCGGGTTCACTCCAAGACGTCGAACGGACCAGCGGACGAGTTTTGTATGACAGACAGGTCACTCCATAGGGTCTAGATCCAATCCGAGTCCCCTTGGGTCAGATGGATTCTAGCGTCCGTCTCGGACAGGAACTCGACCTGGTCGCTGTCGAGGCTTACCAGCTGATACCTGAAGCCGACGTCCCTTCTCGAGTCGATGAACCCGCACCTCCGGAGAATGCCGTTGTAGGGATGCCGCGCGATCATCCAGCAGGTAATCGACTCGACGTGCCCCTCGCAGAAGAGGCCAAGCGCATCGTCGACCAGGGACCGCACCACGTCAGACCGTCCAGGCAGCGCCAGCACGTCGGCGATGTATCCATTGCCTTCGGTGATCTTGAGCACCATATACCCGAGGATCCTCCCCTCCTGCTCCGCTACTCTCACCGTGAATCGCCCGGCGGCCGGATCACAGAAACGCCAATTCATGTAATCCCTGCTTCTCACCACGAGAAAGTCGAAGGCCCGGGCGGCTTCCTCGAAGAATCCGTCGATGCGACCGTCGAAGCGCTCCAACGTGGTGATGGACCAGGCGCCCTTCGCCCGACGATCGTATGGCGGATATCGAAACCTGTTGAGGACCGCCTCCAGCTTGATCCTGAGTGCGACCAGCGGGACAGGCGTCAGTCCACCGTGCCTCTTCCGACGTCGAGCGATGATCGCGCGCGCGCGGTATGGCTTTTCGAGCACCTGGATGGGGTTGGCGATCTCCCTTATCTGCTTTTCCCTGCTCCTGCGCCGTGTCCTCGGATTGGTGCTGAACGCCCAACCGATGTCGAATTCAGCGTGGCCCCGGGTCCCCCGGACATGGTCGAGCATCGCGCCGTACAGTCCCTCCTCCTGGTAGCGAGGGTCAACGGCCGCATCCCCGCCGTCTCGAAGCAGGCGATCCCGGCCTTTCACGCGAACCCTGCGGATGATCCGGACGAACATCGCGACGATCCTGCCGTCCACCTCGGTGACCCACTGCTGTCGCCGGGAAGCCGGATCACTCCGCATCTTCCAACGTAGGTGCTCGACCGCGGACACGGGGATCTCGAACTGCGGCCACCGGTGAAAGACCCGGAACAAAAGCTCCACCAACTGCGGCTCGTCCGCTTCGTTGGAGATGCGGATAGTCGTTCGAGCGCCCGACCCACTCACGGCCGGCCCCGAGCAACGGGCTGGCTTCGGCCGATCAGGGAAACGGAAGGCCGGCGCTCGAAACCGCTCGAGGCGGAGAAACCGGTCCCGTCCAGCGATCCGCCTTGCGAGCGCTCGCAGACCGGAAGCGAGCAGGTCAACGAGCTCGGCTGCGATAGCGAGCGGCCACCCGTGATGCTTCACCAGGTAGTAGAAGCGACTCCGAAAGAAGTGATCCGGGATGGCGTCGTTGACCAGCCTCTGTCCCGCGGCTCGCACGCTCGTCGCGACCGCGTGCCGGCCCACCGCCTGGGGAACGGCCCAGAGCTCCCAACCGGACTGTAGCGCGCGAAGACCCAGGTCGGTTTCCTCGAAGTACATGAAGAAGCGCGAATCGAAGCCATCTAGATCCCGCAAGAGCTCCGTTCTGACGATCTGTACGGTGCCGCTCAGCCAGTCGGTGCGAAAGGGATCCGATCCGGGCTCGAACCGCTCCGGTCGCTCGACCGCCAGCCCCAACCGTCCGCGGATGATGCTCTTCGGGGTGACCAGCGCACCCGCGCGATGCGGCTTCCCGCTGGAATCGAGAAGAGCCGGCGCCGCGATTCCAGCCTGGGGATGCGCGTCCATGAAGTCCAGCATGGTCTGGAGCCCAGTCGCGTCGAGAACCGCATCCGGGTTGAGGAACAGGACGTAGGGAGTCGTCGACGAGGGCCATCCCAGATTGCATCCGCGGCCGTAGCCCAGGTTCTCCTGGCTCTCGATCAGCTCAAGCCAGTCCGCCTCTCCGCGTAGGATCTCGAGCGTCCCATCCGTACTGGCATTGTCGACGACCACGCACCTGAGCAGACCCCCTTCGCACAATGGACGCAACGGCGCCAGCGCCTTCTCTACCGTGGCCGACGATTGGTAGGTGACGATGACGACGTTCACGCGGGGTTCTGTTGACCCCCACGAAAGTTGTCTCGGTTGCAGATCCATTTGCGTAGCCCCGCGAGATGACGATTCGAGGGAAAACCTCAGGGTAGAAGAACCGTCCGCTCACAGACATCACAAGCCGGTCTGCGCAACGTCCGAGAACGATCGAACTGTAGGTCCTCCAGGGGATTGACCCCTGTCGGACCGAAGCAAAGAGGAAAGAGACAACCGGACGTCTCTACTTGCAGGAACGCAGGACATTTCTAACTGGCGTTGACAAAAACCATTGGGGGAAGGCCCGCTTGTCCGACCTATCCCCTCATGGCGCGATGGCGCGGATGGTACCACGAGTCTGCCTCTTCCGGATGCTCCAGCCAGGAGCACTCTGTGGTAAGGTGATCGGCCATGGATCAGAGCGGTGTCGCCGGCGCTGCCGTATCGCCGGGCCGGTTGCTTTCGCCTTCCGGACGGGTGGGTGGCGGCTCGGCGTCCGGAGACGACGGTGAGTGAGCCGGTGCCTCGGGCGACCTTCCGCAATCCCAGTGAGGCCGACGGGCCGCAGCTGCTGGACCTGCTTTTCAGAGCCTTCCACCGATGGCCGCAGTTCGAGTTGGAAGCTACCCCCCTCGATCACGTCTGCTGGAAGATGCGAAGCGATCCGATCGCAGCGCGACACCAGTGGGTCGCCGTCATCGACGGAAGGATCGTCGCAATGATGCTCCGGATCGTCCGCAGGGTTCGGGTAAAGGGGCGGGACCATATCGTTCGCGACGGCGTGGATGCCGCGATCGATTCGCGCTACGAGGGACAGAGACTCATGGGTGCGATGCTCGACCATAGCCTGGCGAGTCCCCATGGCTCCGAGATCGACCTCACCTTCTCCTACACCACCAATCCACGGATGGAGCGCCGAAGTCTCCGCCTTGGATTCAAGCCCCTCACCAATCCCATCCAGGTGCTCGAGAAGCCCTGTCGGCCGCGCGCGATCGCGGCCCGCCGCAAGGAGAGATTCGGTGGGCGCCTGCCCGCCCCGCTGGCGGCGCTCGGTATCGAGCTCAAGGCCGCATGGAACCGGCTGCGATACCCGCCATTCTGGCGCGCGGTGAAGCGGGTGTGGTCGATCGAGACTCTGGAGCGATTCGACGGCCGAACCGATCGGTTCTTCGACGAGGCCGCTCGGCCCTTCGACTTTCTGGTGGTCCGACACCAGGAATACATGAACTGGCGGTATTGCGACCCGGGCGCGGCTCGCTTCACGGTCAGGATCGCGGAGCAGGAGGGAAGCATCCTCGGGTACCTGATTCTCAAGGTCAGCGAAGGCGAGGGGTACATCGCCGATATCCTGGCGCTGCCCGGGCGAGCCGATGTGGTGCGGTCCCTGATCGAGGATGCTCTCCATCGCTTCCGCGAAGCTGGCCTCGAGCAGGTCAACTGCTGGATGATTGCCCGGCACCCGTACAACGGCATCCTGCGGCGCTACGGACTCATGAACTCCGGAAGGAAAGTCATCTTCACCTATCGGGCCGAGAGCCTCGACGACGAGGTCCTCGCCTTCGTGGCCGACGCCGGTGCGCGAATTCATCTCACCCAGGGCGACTCGGACTGGGTCTAGCCTGCATCTCTCGGTCTTCGGTCGGCTCGCGGCGGATCTGGACCTCGACTGAGACGAGCCAGGAGGTGGAAAGCATGACCGAGATGAGAGAAGGCCGGATGGCCATCGACGAGGCAGGGCACGAGATCTACTACCGCCTCTTCGGCGAAGGGCCCGAGACCCTGATGTGCCTGGCCGGCGGACCCGGCGGCAGCACCCAGTACCTGACCCGCCTGGGGGAGCTGGCCGGCGGGGATCTCCAGGTCCTGATCCACGACCAACTGGGAACCGGCAGGTCCAACAGGCCCGATGACCCGTCGTTGTGGAACTTCCCCCGCTTCGTCGAGGAGGTGGAGGCGGTTCGGACCGGGCTGAACCTGGGGAGGGTCCATCTCTACGGCCAGTCCTGGGGCGGCATGCTGGGCCTCCAGTACGCCCTCGATCACCCTGAGGGACTGAAGAGCCTGATTTCCTCCAACAGCGGTGCTTCCACCGCCGAGATGGTCCGGGAAATGTGGCGACACCGGCTGGAGCTGCCAGCCGAGGTGTTGCGCACGCTGGCCGAATGCGAGGGCAGACAGGATTTCGAGAGCCTCCAGATGCTGGAAGCGGTCCTCCAGTACTACGCCCGCTTCACCCGGCGGGCCACGCCCTTCGACCTCGAGACCTCGATCGAGGAGTTCAAGGAGCTCGTGGTGCCCGTCTTCGCGGACCTGGGGCCGGCCTACCGGGCCATGTGGGGGCCGTTCGAATTCATCTGCACCGGCCCCCTGATGGAGTGGGACATCACCGACCGCCTGCGCGAGATCAAGACCCCGACCCTGATCCTGGCCGGCTGGTACGACGAGTGCGGGCTGGAGACGCACCGGGTGATGGCCGAAGGCATCCCGGACAACGAATACGTCATCTTCGGCAACTCGAGCCACTGCGTCATCCTGGAAAAGGAGGCCGACGCCTACCTGGGAGTGATCAGGGATTCCCTCCGGCGGGTGATCGCCCGGACCTGAGCTGCTGGGGGCGCCCGGCGAGCATCGCGTCCTGCGCCCGGGGATCGAGGGCAACCCGGCCATTTTGCCCACTCCCGCGCGGCAGCTTACAGTTCCTGCGTCATCGGACCCCGAGAAGCCCCGCTCATGATGCCCATTCCCGACCTGGCCGGCGCCGAACCCACCCGTTTTCTCCGGGCTCGGCCGGTGTGGCCCGAAGGGAGGGAAGAGGAGCGCAACCTCGTTCTCGGCTTCCGGGCCGTTCTTGCCCCGGGCCACCGGCTCGGAGTCGTCGTGCGTCTGACCGCCTCGACGATCTACCGGCTCAGCGTCAACGGCGCCTTCGCGGGGTACGGCCCGGCCCGCGGTCCGCACGGGTACTTCCGAGTGGACGAATGGGACATCACCCCCCACCTCGCGGACGGAAGGAACCTGATCGGCGTCGAGGTCGCGGGGTACAACGTCAACAGCTACTACACGATCGACGCCCCGTCCTTTCTACAGGCGGAGGTCGTCTGCGAAGGCGAGGTGTTGGCCGCGACCGGATTCACCGAGGCGCCTTTTGAGGCGGTTCCGTTGCGCCAGCGCGTCCAGAAAGTGCAGCGGTACAGTTTCCAGCGGCCCTTCGTCGAGGTGTACCGCCTGCGCTCCGGCCACGACTCCTGGAAGGTCGATCCCGACGCTGGGCTCGACCCCGTTCGGTGCGGATCCCCTGCCGGCGCGATGGGGCTCCTCCCCCGGAGAGTTCCCTATCCGCGGTTCTCGAAGAAGCCGCCGCAACGCCAGGTCTCCTGCGGAGGGATGAGGACCGGGATCGAAGTCAATCGACCATGGAAGGACAGGTCCCTCGTCGACATCGGACCCAAGCTCGGCGGATTCCCGGAAGGGGAGCTCGAAGTCGTCCTCTCGCTGGAGCTGCAGGCGGTGGCGTCCGTCTCCCCGACGACGATCGACCGGCCCTATCTGGCCGAGCAGACATTGCGCCTGGGCAAGAACTCCTTTCAGATTCTGGATCTGGGCACGAACCTCTCCGGGTTTCTGGGGGCCACGGTCCGGTGCAGGACGACGACCCGGCTCTGCGTGACGTTCGACGAGGTCCTCTCGAAGGGCGACGTCGACTTTCTCCGTCTCGACTGCGTGAATGCCGTCAGCTACGAGCTCCAACCCGGTCTCCACCGGATCGAGTCCTTCGAGGCGTACACGCTCAGATACCTCAAGCTGATGGTTCTCGACGGCGAGTGCGAAGTCTCCGACGTCTATCTGCGCGAGTACGCCAACCCCGAGGTCTGGGAGGCCCACTTCGCCGCCAGCGACGCCAGGCTCAACCGCCTCTTCGAAGCGGGACGCGAGACCTTCCCCCAGAACACTGTCGACCTCTTCATGGACTGCCCGTCCCGCGAGCGAGCCGGCTGGCTCTGCGACAGCTTCTTCACGGCTCGCGTCGCGTGTGACCTGTCCGGTGTGACCTCGGTGGAACGCAATTTTCTGGAGAACTTCCTCCTGCCCGAGAGGTTCGAGTTCCTGCCCGAAGGCATGCTCCCCATGTGCTACCCGGCGGATCACAACGACGGCGTCTTCATCCCCAACTGGGCGCTCTGGTTCGTGCTGGAACTCGAGGAGTACCTGGAGCGGAGCGGCGACCGCGCCACCGTGAACGCGCTGCAAGGGAGGGTGCTCGCGCTGTTCGACTACTTCGAGCGCTTTCGCAACGAGGACGGCCTGCTCGAGAAGCTCGAGAGCTGGGTCTTCGTCGAATGGTCGAAGGCGAACCACTTCGTCCAGGACGTCAACTACCCCTCGAACATGCTCTACGCGGCGGCGCTGGCCGCCGCGGGCCGGATCTACCATTGCCGTCGCTCGCCCTGGAGGCGGAGAAGATCCGGGCCGTGATCCGGCGAGACTCGTTCGACGGCGACTTCTTCGTCGACAACGCCGTGCGCGAGGGAGACGAGCTTCGGGTGACGCGCAACCGGACCGAGGTCTGTCAGTACTTCGCCTTCTTCTTCGACGTCGCGACGCCCGAGACGCACCCGGCTCTCTGGAAGACCCTGTGCGAGGATTTCGGTCCCAACCGCAAGGAGACCGGTGCGTCTTCCGAGGTGCACCTGGCCAACGCCTTCATCGGCAACATGCTGCGCTTCGAGAATCTGTCGCGCTACGGCAAGTGTCAACAGATCCTCGACGAGTCCGTTTCCTACCTCCTCTACATGGCGGACGAGACCGGGACCCTCTGGGAGAACGTCGGCTCGTACGCGAGCTGCAACCACGGCTTCGCCTCGCACATCGTCCACACGCTGTATCGCGACGTCCTCGGCCTCTACCGCATCGACCGGGTCCGGAAACGGATCGAGCTCCGCTTTTCCGACCTCGAGCTCGACTGGTGCGAGGGAAGGGTCCGCACCGCCGAGGGGCCGATCTCCCTGCGCTGGAGCAGACAGGGAGGAGCGCTGGTGTATCGCCTCGACATGCCCGCGGGGTACCGCGTCGAGGTGGAGAATCTGAGTCGATCGACGCTGGAGAGAAGGCCGTAGAGGACCTGTCTCTCCTGAAAACCCGATTGCTGTGGAATCGCGGTTACTTATCGAAGTGCAGGCCGAGCCGTCGAGCGCCCAGGCCGGGCGGCCACATCGGCCTGACGGTCTCCACCAAAGCCGTTGAGCAGCCGCGACGGCGTGAGTAGCGTGCCTACCATTAGAGCTGTTCTGGTCGCCTTGGTCGCTGCCGTGGTCTCTGTGCTCCGCTCACGCGTCTCCCTGGAATTGCCCCGGTCTTGTGGACACCTCAGGGGCTAGCATTGAGGCGGCCGGAGGAGTCCCGTGAGCCAGCAACGATATACGCCCGAGTTCAAGGACGAGGCAGTCCGCCAGGTGAGCGAAGGCTTGAGATCGCGGGCTAGAAGGTCCACTGGAGCGAGAGGCGCGCCTGGAGCCAGCTCTCGCCGGCGTAGTGGTGGAGCCCGGCCTCGGCGACGACCGCGGTCCTACGGGTGAGCGTCAGCCTCTGCCCGAGGCCCAGCTCGAGGTCCGTGTCGCGGTCGCCGGCCAGGAAGCGGGTGCCGCGGGCGAAGAGCCGGCCCTTCCAGCGGTCTTCGGGCGCCGACAGCTCGAGGCCCAGCTCGATGCCGGGACCGAGAGCCCAGCCGTGGTCGAAGCCGGAGCCGACCTCGAGCCACGCGTTGGTCAACCCGTAGAGCGTGACGGGTCCGTCGCCGGGCTCGTAGGTGAGGCCGAGACTTCCCCCGCTTCGCCAGACCAGGCTGCGGTCGAGATCCCCGTCGGATTCCGGGAAGAGACGGGTGCGGATTGCGGTCTCGAAGCCCCATGAGCGCGGGCGGAAGAAGTCGTCCCGCGGCGTCATCGAGCGCAGCTCCACCAGGACGAGCTCTTCGAGCCGCACCCGGCCCGACCCCGGGAAGACCCGGAGGCGGGTGTCCAGGAAGCTGATCATGGAGTCGCCGGGAAAGCCGACCTCCGGATCGAGGAAGCCGTGGAGAGCAGGCCGGACGCGCAGCTCGACGAAGCCCTCGTCGTCCTCGACGCCGCCGCCCAACGCGACGAGCGCCGTGCCGTGTCCCTGGTCCGGCCGCACGTCCGGCCGCGGAGCCCGGGGCACGCCGCCCGGGGTGGCCTGGCTGCGGGCGACCAGCAGCCGATAGGAGCGCTCGCGCGCCACCTTCTCGTCGACCTCTCCCTGGAGGAAGGCGTAGCGGAGGGCCTCGTAGGCGGCACCCAGTACGGCGCCGCGCTCCTCGTCTTCGAGCCGGAGTACGCGCGCGTCGTCCGGCTCCACCTCGCCGCGCGCCAGCGCCAGGGCAAGCTTCCTGTCTCCGGCCTCGAGCGCGCGCAGTAAGACCGCGAGCTCGGTCGCCGGCGATGCCCGGTAGCGCACCCCTCCCTGGAGGCCGATCCGATCCAGCACGTCTCGCACCGTGTCTACGGGGACCACCCCGATCGGAAACCCGTGCCGGAAGTCGAGCTCCGGTCGAGCCACGGCCAGCAGCCGTATCAGCTGGTAGGAGCAGTTCTGGCGAAAGAAGAAGTATGGAATCCGGATGTCGTCGAGCTCCCAGAGATGCAGCAGGACGAACTCGACCTCCTCAGGCGTGAGATCGAGCGGATACTCCCAGATGTCCCGGTTCTGCCAGTCGGCGTAGAGCTCGAGCTTCTCGTAGTACGGGTTCAGGGCGAAGACGCCCGGATACAGGCCGAGGACTCCCTTGGCGAGGAAGACGGGCCCAGCATCTCCTTCCGTGTTCGCCGTGAAGTCGATCGCGTAGGCGAGCAGGTTCTGAGGAGCGTTCGGGTCCGCGACGTCGAGTCGGAGCAGGGTGTGCCCGAACATCGACGCCGGGTTGTTCATGAAGGCCTCGGGGAAGATCAGCGTGATGCCCCGGGGCGAGAGGTTCCCGCGCCAATCGTCGAGAGCCGGGCACGGAGCCACCGCCAGCCGCTCGGAAGGGACCCCGAGCGCCTGGGCCAGCCACTGAGCCCGCGCCGGGAAGCGGCAGTGGGCGGCTTCGTCGCCGTCGGGACCGGGCTCGAGCAGGGCGCGGAGCGTCGCCTCGAGCTCGGCACCCGGGTCCGAGTGGCCGTCCGGCGAGAGGAAGAAGTCACCATCCGGGAGCTCGCTCGCGCGCCGCAGCCCGAACCAGCCTGGTGTCACGTGGAGAAGGGCCTCCCAGGTCGGGCGGCGGGCGAGCTCGAGGGCTTTTGCCCGCCGGACCAGGTATTCCACCTCGGCGCCGCTCGGTTCGGAGCTTCCCTGCGCCAGGACCAGGACCAGGATCAGGAGGGCGCGCCGGCGCAAAGCTCGTCGGGGAATGGATCGGATCGAGGCCCCGTCGCCTCGAGACGACGGGACCCCCATCCGTCAGCCCTAGACGGGCTGCTCGACGAGCAGCCGGTACAAGGCGTCGATCATCTCGTTCGAGGAGACGTCCTGATGCGGGAAGAGCTCCACGAAGTGGTCCCGTGCGAACAGGCCAAAGGCGCCGTGCTGTTCGGCCGGTACCTGGAGCAAGTGCGCGAGCGCCGAGAGGCTCTCTCCCTCGCCGCGCGCGGCGTCCCGCGAGAGCTGGTCGATGCTGGCGGCTGTGAACTTCCGCAGCTGTGCATCGGCCGTCACCGTGCCCGTGGAGTCGCAGCCGAACCAGTTGAACGTGAGCGACACCGACTGGAACGTGTAGCCGTTGGTGCAGGACGCGATGATGTGAGGAAGCAACCCTTGTTTCCCCTCCATCAGATTCGTCCCGAGCCCGCAGCCGACGTCGTTGTCGGCGAGGGCGGGCGTCCCGAGCCCCAACGCCAAGAGAACGCCCAGTGCCAGCGCCGAGAGACGCATTCCCCGGTAGCTATACATGTTCTTCGATCCTCCGATTCTGGTCCCTTGGACCGACAGGAGAATAACCCAAGAGCGGCCGAGCCGAGCAATCGCGGGCCCGAATTTTCGGCCATCGGGATCCATCCGCGTGAGCGCCTCTGGCGGCTCCTGGCGGAACCTCATCGGAAAAGATGAGCAAATTCGAAGGGACGAGCCATTCATGGACCGTGGAGGCATCGAACCAGCCGCGGGGCGGAGGCGGCTCGAGCCTTACCGACTGCCTTCCGCTGGAGACGACTTGGGGCGGATCGCGGGTATCCCGGCAAGCCCAGAGGGGAACCGCCGCCCCACGCGGCCAGAGGATCCTCGTATCACGTGACGCGTCGAGGACGGGGGCTGCACCGCGATCTGGCCGCGAACGACAGGCTAAGCCGGTTCGAGCCCCTATAATCGGCTCCCGAATGTGCGCTGCTGGGAGGCGGCCACGGCTATGGTCTGGCGGTCAACCGGGCGACGGGCCGGGCCGCTCGGAGGAGGTGGGGGTGATGAATCGAAGGAAGGAAGCGCGGCGGATCGGCGGCGCAGGGTGGTGGGGGCTCGTCGCAGGGGCGATTCTCCTCTCGGTAGGGGCGCCGGTCTGGGCGGGCGAGGGCGCAGACGCAGCCGCCGCGGCGAACCCGCGCGGCGACTGGGACTTCGATCTGGCCTTCTACAGCTGGATCGCCGACGTCACGGGCAACGCCACCGTGGACGACGTGACCGTGGACGTCGAGCCCCAGCTCTGGAACGACATCATCAAGAACCTCAACATCGCACTCTTCGGCGGTGCCGAGGTCCGCTACCGGAGCCGCTGGATCTTCAACTTCGACCTGAATCTGATCCGTCTCTCGACCGAGGAGGACAAGGGCCCGTACCCGATCGGCTTCGGACCGGAGACCTTCACGACCACCCTGAAGCCGGTCGAAGGCCGGATTCAAGTGGATACGCCCCTCGGCCCCCTGGAGGTGCCCGTGCAGCTTCGACCGGGCGATCTCCGCGTGGACGTGCCGCGCGTGCAGACGGCACTCGGTCCCTTCGAGATCGATACGAAGCTGACGCAGGTCATGACGCGAGCGGCGCTCGGCTACCGCGCGCTCGACGAGCCCCTGCTCGCCCTGTTCGGTGGGGAGAGCCAGGACGACCCGCGCAGCCTTCGCGTCGATCTGCTGGCCGGCATCCGCTACTACCGCATGAGGACCGAGGTCGAGATCAAGAGCCCACCCATTCGAGTGCCCCCCTTCCAGGTGACGTCGTCTGTCTCGGGCGGCCGCGTGACGGTAGGAGGGGAGCTGCTGCCGCCCCAGACGATCGCGCTTCCCCGGGTCGATCTCCCCGGTCTCCAGTTCTCGGGCGCCACCTTCGGCGGGACCGACATCGACGCGGACGAGACCGACTGGTGGATCGACCCCATCGTCGGCGCTCGCCTCGGTGCGGACGTCTCCGAGAAGCTGAGCCTCGTTCTCGCGGGCAACGTGGGCGGCTTCGGGATCGGCTCGGCATCGAAGTTCTCCTGGGAGACCCTCTTCTTCGCGAGATACCGCCTGGGCGAGCACTGGGGCCTCGCCGCGGGCTACCGCGCGCTCGGCTACGAGCACGACAGCGGCGACCTCGTACTCGACCTGATCCAGCACGGCCCGGTGCTCGGCGCCACCTACAGCTTCTAGCCGGCTCTCGAATCCGGGCGACCGCGAGCTGCACGCTCAGGCGCTATGCGCTGCCGTTTGTGCTTTGCCGGCACGCTTGCGGCGGCACACCGAACCTGCGCCGGAACGCGCGGGTGAAGTTGGACGCGTCCGCATAGCCGAGCTCGATGCCGATCTCGGACACGGGCTTGTCACTCGACGCGAGCCATTTCGCGGCCAGCCGAAGGCGCAGATCGCCGGTCAGTCCCGAGTAGGTCTACCCCTGTCCGGCCAGGCGCCGGCGCAAGGTGCGCCCGCTGGTCCCGAGGGCTTCCGCCATCCGGTTCACGTCCGGGTAGCCCCCGAGCACAGCCCGCGCCAGGCTCAGCTCTCCTGGGCTGCAGCTCGGACCCGCAACCTTGCGCAGCCTCTGGATGACGACCATCAGCGAGTGGACGCTGGCCTGGTACTCGCCGATGCTGGAGAGCCCGGGGGCGCGGTAGTGGAAGCGCAGCACGGGCCCGTGCTCGGTCAACCAGAAGCGCTCGCCGGACGATGATTGATCCAATCCGAGAAGCCCGGATGGATAGATGCAAATCGTTGTGGGTCGGTCTTCTGACCACCTCACCCTTGGGTCGTACGCTCCCAGTATACTGCGCGAGGATTTGGAGACCTTCGGCCGGTCCCGTCACAGTGATTCGAGCCATTGGGCTCTTGATCCAGGACAACCCCAGACGTTCATTTCGGCGAATTCCCCTGCCGAGGAAGGCGGTCTTCAAAGTGCTCAATCCTTCGCTCCGTAATCGCCTGTTTGTTCTGCTGGCCATTGCGATCACCGCGGGATGCGCGGGTTTCGGGCGGCAAGCGGGGCCGACGGCCGTTCCGGAGATACGTCCGGGAATCCTGGCCGGCTATCTGCCGTCCGACGCATACCCCGACAGCTTGGCGCTGCTTCCTCCGCCTCCTGCCGAGGGGTCGGCTGCGTTGGCGCTCGACGGGGAAGTCAGCCGGCAGAACCTCGCCTTGCGTGGGACTCCGCGCTGGGAACTGGCCATTGAGGACGCCAACCTGGCGTTCCCAATGGTGGCAGGGACCTTCTCCTGCGCGTTGGGCACGCCGATCACCGAGCAGGACACGCCCCATCTCTACATGCTGCTGCGGCGGACGCTCGCCGACGCGGGCCTCTCGACCTACGCGGCGAAGAATCATTACCAGCGAACCCGCCCATTCATCGTCAACGGGGAACCAATATGCACGCCGGACGAGGAAGAGGGTCTGAGAAAGGATGGCTCCTACCCCTCGGGACACACCGCCATCGGCTGGGCCTGGGCACTGATCCTGACGGGGATCGCTCCCGAGCAGGCCGATGCGATCCTCGCCAGGGGCCGGGCATTCGGCGAGAGCCGCCTGGTGTGCAACGTGCATTGGCACAGTGACGTGGTCGAGGGACGCTTTATGGGGGCTGCCACCGTGGCTCGACTGCAGGCGGATCCCGAATTCCAGGCCGCGGTGGAGGCGGCGAAAGGCGAGTTGGCCGCGGCTCGCGCCAAAGCCCTCGAGCCGGCGCGCGATTGTGCGGCCGAGGCCGATGCGTTGGGCCGGGATGTCTCGGCGGCACCTTGAACGGATGAGCCTGATTCCAGAGGAGTGGCGAGACGTGCGTGTCAAACTTCAATACGTCTTCTTGGCAATCATCTTTGTCGCGGGCATGGCGGCCGATCTGCACGCCGCGGACTCCAGCGCCCCGTCGTCGCGCTACCATGGGAGGCGCCGCTGATCTGGTCACAGCGCCAAACGGCGCGATCGTGAACAAGGAGGTGCGCCTGTTCAAGGCCAAGGTGCTGCGCCAGCTCGCCTACCTTTCGACGGGTGCGAATGCGCGCTCCCACCTGCTCGCCCAGGCTCTGGCGCTCGAGGGGAAGATCACGGTCCCGCGGCTGGTGCCGCCGCAGCCGGAGTTCATTGCGGCGGCGCCGCGGAGATCCGGAAGGGCAGCCTCGAGGAGGCGACCGCCTTGTTCGATCTCTTTGACCGCTACAGGCCGGAAAGGGCAGTGTTGGTCGCGCCGCATCTCCGCGATCCGCATTGATCCGAGGGCGCCCCGTGCTGTCCGCGTCATCACGCGTGTTTACAGGGAAAGGAAGCTGACATGTTCATTCGATCCACACCCAGAGGTATGACCGCCTTCCTGGCACTCCTACTGGTCGCCGGCGCCGTCGCCTCAGGCACGGCGCGGAGCGCCGGAGCGGAAGCGGCCACGCCAGGCCAACTTCTCCCGCAGGAGCTCACCGATGCCCAGGTGGAGAACATCGTGCGGCGTTCCTACCAGTACGTGGCTCTGTACAACGTCATCAACAAGGGTGCGATGGATCCCGAAAATCCCACCAGGACGGGCTGGAACCACTGCATCTCCGATACCGCGCTAAAGGACCATACGCTCAAGTTGATCGCCCGTCCCAACAACGACACGCTCTACATCACCTGCATGTTGGATCTGCGCAAAGACCCGGTCATCCTCGATCTTCCAGCCTTCGAGTCCAGTTATGTCTCGCTGATGGCGGTTTCCTACGACCATTACGTAAACGTACCGATGTCGACGCGGGTGGGTGATTTCCGGAAGCCGGAGCAGGTGCTCTTCTACTCGGCGCGCACCGAGGGCTACGGGGGAACACCGGTGGAGGGCGTGGATCGCATCTTCGAGATGACGGGCGATTTCGTGATCGCCGCCTTCCGCGTCATGCCGCACAGCAACGAGCCGGAGAAGTTCGAGCGGAACATCGCGGACATGCAGGCGGTCAAGCTGCTGAGCCTGTCCGAGTTTACCGGCGGGAAGGCCAAGTTCGTCGCCGACGCCGAGTTTCCGCCCTTTGGCCGAACGGACGCGGACGTCTTCGGCGACGACCTGCTCCAGGTCATGCAGTTCGTCTTCAACCACGTGACCTTCGATCCGAACGACGCGATCGACCAGGGTGTTCTGGCTGCCTACAAGCCACTCGGGGTGGAGCCTGGCAGGACCTACGACGCTTCCAAGGTTGTGCGAATCGACGGCCAGGGATTCCGCAAGATGGCGGAGAAGGTTCAGCAGGAGAATTTCGCCATCGCCACCGGGGGGAAGTTTGCGGACTACGCGTCGCGCATCCTGCGGCCCAAGGGCGAGACGGATCTGGACGCCCTTGTCTTGGTATCAGTCGTCGGCCCCGTCGGTTTGCCCCTGGAGGAGGCCACGTATCCCGCGGTGACCACCGCGGACGACGAGCCGATGAATGCCTTGCACGATTATGTGATCCGGATGAGCAAAGATGAATTGCCCCCCGCCCAGGCCTTCTGGTCGTTGACGCTCTACGACCTGCAGAACGGCTTCTTCATCCCGAACGAGCGCAAGAAATACAGCGTAGGCGAGAACGCAGGGATGAAGCTGAACAAGGAAGGCGGCATCGAAATCTACGTCGCAGCCGAGAAGCCCGAAGGGGTTCCCGAGGAGAACTGGCTCCCGATCAATCGCAAGGACGAGAAGATCGACCTCATCATGCGGATCTACGTGCCGGATCTGGCAAAGCTGAGGAGCTGGATTGCGCCGAAAGCTGAGAAATTGGCAGGAGAATGATTCGGAGCATTTCTTGCTCTTGAATCAATACAGGGATCACGCCTACTCGAAGTACACAGCCCTGAATCGGGCCAGATCGCCCGTATCGCCCGAAACCACCAGGGATTCCCCCAGTATCAGGAAGCGGGTGACGCCCTCCAGTGCGCGGAGGAACGCCGTTTCGTCGTCGAGATACGGACACGCCATCATGGTGGATCCAAGCGGACCGAATGCCAGGCTATTGTCCTCGATCTCGTAGCCAGCCATGATCTGATTGCAGCCGGCGAATCCCGTCATCCTCTCCTCCTCTGGTCGGAGCCGGAGGTGGATCTCTCGCTGATCCGCGTGTGCCTCGACCGGGGCGCCTCTCAACTCGACGAGCTTCCAGTAGGTGTTCTCGAGAGGCGTCCGGACGGCGCTCTTCTCGCAGCTCTCCCCGGGCCAGATCTGCTCGAATCGCTCGACGATCAGGTGCTCGCGAGTCCCCTCGCCTTCCATGGGCGGCCGCTGGTCCATGTGCCCTTCGAGGGTAACGAGCACCGCTTCGCCAGGTTCCTTCCGCACTCCCAGGTAGGCCCGCTCCAGCGCGGCGTTGTCCGCCTCCATGGCGACGGGCGCTCTCTTCCCCGAGGCACAGTCGATGAACCATCCCGCATCGGCCAGGTACTCATACAGGCCCGCCATCCGGGCAGATTGCGCGGCGCTCCCTGGCTGCATCCATCGACCTTGCCTCCCTTCGCTGGCGCAACCGATGAACACAACCAGAGCGATCGTGGCAGGGATGACCTGCAGCAGCAGTCTCGGTCGCAGCATCTTCGCCCCCGTCACTTTTCCGATTCCAGTTCCACCCGTGAGCCTAGCGGCTGGGCACCCTACGAACAGCGGAGCATGCTCATGGTGGCGTCGGGGCGCCGAACTCCTCCGACTTCACCGCCTCGCGGGCGGCCCGGCTCTCCGCGGCGAGCTTGAAGGCCACGTAGTACTTGTAGATGTCCCTGACGTAGCGGACCGTCTCGTGCCCGACTCGACGGGCCGCGATCCGCTCGACGTGGTCGAACCAGCGGTCGGGGTCGAGCCCCTTCTGCTTCGCCTCGGCTCGGAGGCTCGCGACCCGGGCGGGCCCCGCGTTGTAGGAGGCGAAGGCGAAGAGCGCCTGGTCCTCGCCCTCAAGCGTCGCGTCGGCGAAGCTGCGCTCCAGCATCGAGCGCAGGTACTTGACGCCGGCGTGGACGTTCGCATCCGCCTGGCGGATGTCGCCTACTTCCATCTCCTTTCCCGTGGCTGGCAGGAGCTGCATGATGCCGATGGCCCCACTGGGGCTCCGGGCGCTCTGGTCGAGGCGCGACTCCCGGTAGCCCTGGGCGAGCACGAGCATCCAGTCGAAGCCGTACTCGGGGGCGTACTTCTGGAAGAGCGGAGACACCTCCTCGAAGCGGCGTCGCTCCGCCTCGCCGATCGTCCCCTTCACGTAGCGGGTGCTGCGCAGATACTCGTTGAGCTTCATGTTGGTGACGAGGCTCCCAACCGGGTGGCGCTCCACGAAGCCGTCCACCTCGGCGCGAAGCTTCGGGCTTCCCTTGCGGAAGGCCCAGGCGATCTGGCCTCCCTCCCGCAGCACCAGGTCCTCGCGAGGGGTGAGGCCCTCGAAGACCCGGGCCCAGAAGCGCGCCAGGTGGTCGTCGACCACGGTCAGCGGCACGAGTCCCGCGCTCAGCATCTCGAGCAGGTCCACGTCGTCGAGGGCTTCCGGCGCCGGATCGATCTTCACCCGGGGCCGCCGCTCCTTCGCCAGACGCTGGTTCAATGCCTCGAGGCTCGACGCGTAGCTGCTGGCGGGATGAACGACGACCCTCTGGCCCGAGAGGTCGGTGAGGTCCTCGAGCGGCGGCGAGGCGGGGCCCGTGACGACGATCTCCCGCACGTCGCCGACCCAGGGTCGCCCGAAGTCCACCTTGGCGAGGCGCTCGGGCGTGATGGTGAGGTTCGCGACCGCCAGGTCGCCGCGGCCCTCCAGAAGGGCCGGGATGATCTCGCCGCGGTGCACGGAAAGGTACGCCACGTTCACGGGGACCGCGCCGCGGCCCAGCTTGCGGTTGAGTTCATCCTCGAAGAGCTCGAGCGAATCGTAGGCGAGGCCGCGCAGCTCAGCCCCGTCGACGAAGTAGTGGGTCCGGTTCTCGACGACCAGGACTCGGATCAGCTTGCGCTCGATCATGCCGTCGAGGTCGCCGCTCCAGCGCTCCTCCAGCATCTCGGTCAGCTGGAGGAGATCGTCCTGCTCGGTGCTGGAGGCTGTTGGTGCAGGACAGGCGCAGATCGCGAGGGCGACCGCCAGCCCGACGCACCCCCATGCGCGTCCCGGGGGGTGTGAGATCTGCGGGTCCGTCTCCATCCAACAGTCCTCCAAGAGTCGACTTCCGGCCTCATCCTCGATGCAGAGCTGGCCGGTGCAACCCGGACCGCAAGAATAACCGCGAGGAGCGGGAGCGAAACACCCCCGAGATCCGGGCTCGTCCTGCTACGCCGAGGCAGTCTCACCCCTCGGCGCCGATCCTCCGACCAATCAAGCCCACATCCGGTCAAGTGGCAGCGCTGTTGAAAAACCCGTCGGCTCAGAGCAGAATACCTGCCTGACGGCCAGGCGTGGGACAGCCCAGCTGCCCCGCATGGCAGAGTGGTTGACAAGAATTCAGGGGCACGAGGATTCACCAGACCGCATGAGCAGGCACTCATGTTGGACTTGGAGAGGTCCGGAGTGTTCCGCGAATCTGCAAGCGAGGGAAATCCCATGCGCCAGGTGATCTGCCTGCTCACGTTGCTGCTGTTGGTCGCGTGCCAGGAGCAACTCTCTCCCGCCGAGAAGGCGGCCAAGGACCGCAGCGAGTGCCAGGCGCTCGCATCCCAAAGGACCGGCTTCGACCCGCTCACGGCCGAGGCGCCGCCGCGCACCATCTCGACGACCGGGCGGCGCGGCGGCCAGGTGGTGGGCTCGGGCGCGATGGTCAAGGGGGCCGCAGTAGGCGCCGCGGCGGGCGCGATCGGCGGCGCGATCGCGCACGACGCCGGCAAGGGCGCGGCAGCGGGGGCCGCCGTCGGAGGGCTGCTCGGTGGGGTCAGGCGCCATCAAGAGACGAACGAGATGGTGACGACCACCCAGACGAACCCTGAGTACGTGAAGTACACCGAAGCAAAGGATGCCTTCAGGGCCGCGTTCGACCAGTGTCTGGCCGGGCGCGCGGGAGCGGACCAGTGAAGCGATCGAATCTCGTTCTTCTGCTCGGTATGGCTGCACTCGCCTTTTCCGCGAGCGCACAGGCGGAGGGCCTCGATGGCTCGGAGCCGCTGGTGTGCGACCTCGTCGAGGCCGCCCAGTGCGACGGGGTCGCGAGCTGCACGGACGTCACGGTCGAACAGATCGGTCTTCCACCCGTCTGGCGCGTGAACTTCGCGGCAAGCCAGGTCGCCTCGGCGGACGCCCAGCGCACGACCCCCATCGCCGCGTTGGAGGTGCTCGACGCGGTGCTGGTGCTTCAAGGCCACCAGAGCGGGCACGGGTGGACCATGGTGATCGAGCGCGCGACGGGGCACCTCTCGGCGGCCCTCGCCGGTGCCGAAGGTGCCTACGTGCTCGCGGGTGCTTGCACGGCGGATTGAGACCGCACGCTCGCGGACCCCTTGGCAACGCCTGCTTGCGCGTGCCATATCGCCCTCCTCTCACGATTATAGATATCTGTATAAATAAAGCAACAGTCCACTCAAAAAAAGGGGTCGAGGGAGCTCGCTCTGGTGAAAGCAGCGGCGTAGGCGAGGTTGAGATTGCCGGAGTCCTCGAAGTGCGCTGTAGAGGCGCTGGTAAAGGGCCGGAAAATCATCGGGACGCCCGTTGGCCAAGCGTGCCTTCGCATCGGCCCAGACGCCCTCGTCCGGGTTCAGCTCCGGCGCGTACGGGGGGAGGAACTGGATGTCGAGCCGGGGGTAGCGACGCTTTATCTCCGCGATCGGGGGCCCCTTGTGAACGGGGAGGTTGTCCCAGACGATCGTCACCGGTCCGCGCAGGTGCCGCAGGAGATGCTTCAGGAAGCCACAGACCTCCGGGTGACGGATGTTGCGACGGTGGCAGCGAAAGTAAAGTCCGACATGCTTGCGAACCGGACTGATCGAGATGCCGGAGATCACCGAGTACCGGTCGTGCCGGTAGCGATGGTAGACCCGCGGTGTCTGGCCGCGGCGCGCCCAGGTCCGCCGCAGCGTGGGGATCAGGAGGAAGCCCGATTCGTCGACGAAGACGAGGTGCGCCTTCCGGCGCGCGGCGTTTTTTTTACCCTCGGCCACGTCTCCCGTTTCCACCGCTCAATGCGCTCCTCATCGCGCTCCAAGGCACGCCGCTGCGGCTTCTGGGAGCTGAAACCGAGCCGGTGGAGAAGCCGTCCAACGTGGTCGCGGTGATACCGCACCCGGAACTCCTTGAAGATGAGACGGCGTACACGGTCACAGGTCCACACGTCCGTGACATAGCCTTGAGCCAGTGGCCCCTTCTCGATCAGGCGCACCAGCCGCTGCTGCTGCTTCGCGTCGAGCTTGGGTGGACGGCCTGGCGAGAAGCGGATCTCGAAGACACCCTCCCCCTCGCATTCCCGCGTGTCGCGCCATCGCATCACGGAGCTCGCGTGACAACCCACTCGCCGCGCGACTTCGTTGAGCGAATGGCCTTCATCCAGCAAGGCCAGCGCGCGTCGGCGACGCCGTGCCAGCACCGCCGCGGATCCCTTCGGCCTCATGAGACACCCCCCTCTGGGGTGCATTATTGCATTATTTACGTAGAGATCAATATGGCAGCGGAATCCAGTTACCGATCTCCGCCAAAGCCGGGGCACGTCAGTTCGAGGACCTGGGATGCAAGTGAGGCCCGGGCTTCCCGTGTCCTGCGCCTGACGATGCGGGCCGGACGGGGCGACGCTCCGTCCGGCCCGCGTCAGCTTTACGTAGTCTCGCCGGGTGGCGGCTCTTCCTCGCCGGCGCCGTCGCGATAAGCAGCCGGCGTGCTTCCCGTCCAGCGCCGGAAGGCGCGAATCAGCGCTCGCGACCCGGAGAATCCGCAGCGCGTCGCCACCTCGCGAACGGGCAGATCGGTTTCGATGAGCTCGAGGGCGACCCCGCGGCGGGCTCCGTCGAGGATCTCACTGAACGCCGTCTCCTCGGCCTGTAGACGCCGCTGGAGCGTGCGCAGTCCCATGTGGAGCTCGGCGGCGATCGAGTCGGCATCGCACGGTCCCCCCTCGAGGCGCGCGCGGAGGATGGCGCGAAGCTCCGAGGAGAAGCTCGGCTGGGAGACGCGCGAGAGGTGGGAGTCCGCCACCTCACGCATCCGCCGCGCCAGCTCGGCGCTGTGGTGGCGCGAAGGCCGCAGCATGACTTCGCGATCGACGATCAGCGCGTTCGTTCCGCTGGCGAAGCGCACGGGGCAGCCGAGAACGCGCTCGTGCTCCCGGTGATCGCCCGGGTGTGGGTGCGCGAACTCGACGCCGCGCAACGGCAGAGGGCCGTCGAAGGCCGTGCCGTAGGCGGCGCGAAGCACCACGGCCGCGAACTCCACGGCATGGCGTCCGGGAGGGAGATCGCCCCGCGCGTGCTCGAAGTGGACGAAGAAGGCATCCCCCCGTTCCTCCAGCTCCAGCGCGGCGCCGTGGCCAAGAAGCGGAAGCGTCCGCGCGGTGGCGGCGATCCCGTCCCGCAGGTTTCGGCTCGAGAGGATCAGGTGGGCGTGAATGTGATTCAGGCCGGGGCGGATCCGCTCCGCCGCGCGCAGACCCAGGTTTCGGTCACCGGTGCGCCGTTCAGCCGCGCGCCAGAGCAGCGTGACCTGGTCGTACGGCACTCGCGCGTCGGGATCGACGATTGCGGCGTAGGGGACGTTCGCCAGCTGACAAAGCCCGTGCACGTCGAGCCCCAGGCTCTCGAGACCCTCCACGACCATCCGGGTCCAGGCTCCGCTGGCGGTGACTTCGCGTCGCATCGGCCGGTCCTCTGCTTCCCTCCCGCCGCACGTCGCTTCAGCTGTGTCCCCGAAAGGATACTGCCTTTCGCTGTCGCGCGAGGTCCATCCGATTGGCGGGACATGCCCCCCAGCGCTGGCCGAATCTGGGACCGTGGGCCAGGGATCGCAGCGACCCATCGCGGTCCTTGCCCACCCGAAAGGAGGCTTTGATGAGCACGCCCAGCCAGCTTCTCGCCGATCGTCTCAGCATGACCGGGCTTGACGCCCAGCTCACCGAGAGCGAGGGGTTCTTTCTTGAGAAGGTCCACCGTTTCGCCCGCGATACGCTTCGGCCGGCCGGTATCGAACTCGACCGGGTAGCGCCCGAAGAGACGCTCGAGCCCGAGTCGCCGCTCTGGAAGGTCTTCGGGGAGTTCCTGGATCTCGGCTTCTCGCCCGCGCTCCTCGCCGAGATCCACCCCGTCGAGGCGGCGCGGATCACCGCCCTCGCCGCGGAGGAGCTCGCCTGGGGCGACGCCGGCCTGTTCATCAGCCTCGGTGTCGCTGCGACTCCCCAGCGCCTGGCGCGCCATTTCGACAACCGCTTCCTGATCGAGAACGTGCCCGAGCTCTCCATAGGCTGCTGGGGGATCACCGAGCCCGACCACGGCAGCGACATCGTCGACTTCGACGCGAACGCCTTCGCGGCGAGCGGCAGCTACGGGCACCCCAACTGCGTCGCGACGATTCGCGGCGACGAGGTGGTCATCAACGGACAAAAGGCCGCATGGGTTTCGAATGCGCCGATCGCACAGTACTGCGCCCTCTTCTGCGCCTGCGACCGCGGAGACGGCCCCAGCGAGAAGGTGGCAGTGGTCGTTCCCCTCGACGCCAGGGGAGTCTCGCGCGGCAAACCGCTCGACAAGATCGGCCAGCGCACCCTTCCCCCGGGCGAGCTCTTCTTCGATCAGGTCAGCATCTCCACCGAGTGGCTGATCGCCCCGGTGGAGGAATACCAGAAGGTCGCCTACGCGCAGCTCGCCGAGGCCAACGCCGGAATGGGCGCGGGCTTCGTCGGCGTGGCGCGCGCCGCCTTCGAGCTGGCCCTCGACTACGCCGAGGAGCGGGTCCAAGGCGGACTCCCGATCGGAAGGCACCAGCACGTGCGCTACCGGCTCTTCCAGATGTTTCGCCAGGTCGAGGCGGCCCGCGCGCTGGCGCGTCGCGTCGCGGAGTACAACGCCGCGGCGTCGCAGCCGGCGCTGCTCGGCTCGGTCGCCAGCAAGATCACCAGCACACAGACCGCCTACGACGTGGCGAGCCAGGCTGTTCAGATCTTCGGCGGCAACGGCCTCACCCGGGAGTATCCGGTGGAGAAGCTGCTGCGCGACGCCCGCGCCTCGCTGATCGAGGACGGCTGCAACGAGGTGTTGGCCATCAAGGGCGGAGCGATGCTCACCGCCGCGTAGCTGCTCGGATCGCCGCGCCCGGCATGCCGACACGAGTGAAGACAACTTACGACTCTAAACCGAGGAATCCCATGCAACAGCTCAGCGGCCTCGACAACAGCTTCCTGGTGACGGAGACCGGTGGCCAGCTCGGTCACATCGGCTCCCTCTGGCTCTTCGACACCAAGGGTCTCGATGGACATTCGTTCTTCCAAGTCGTCCGGGAGAGGATCGAGAAGCGCATGCACCTGCTCGCGCCCTACCGGCGCCGGCTCGTCGAGGTGCCGTTCGGCCTCGACCGACCCTACTGGGTCGAAGACCCGGACTTCGACCTCGACTTCCACCTGCGACACGTCGCCGTGCCGCCGCCGGGGGACGAGGAGCAGCTCTCGGCTCTCGTCTCGCGCATCCACGCTCGCGCCCTCGACCGAGCCCGGCCGCTGTGGGAGGTCTACGTGATCGAGGGGCTCGCGGACGGACGGATCGCTCTCTTCACCAAGATCCACCACTGCGCCGTCGACGGCGTCGCGGGCGCGCAGCTGGCGGCGGTGCTCCTGGACAGCGCTCCCGCCAGCGACGAGGCACCGCCCCCCACGGAGCACCGACGGGGCGAGCCGCTCCCGAGCTGGGGCGCGATGCTCGCCCGGGGCCTGCTCGGAGCCACGGCGTCACCGGGTCGTGTCGCGCACGTCCTCGGGCGCACTGCGCGCAGCTCGTGGAACAGTCAGGATCCCCTCGGCGCCGTGACCCGCAGGTCGGGCGTCGATCGGATCCCGCTCCTCGGGCGAGGCTTCGCAAGCCGGGGCGCCGAGCCGAAGCCCGATCCGGCCAATCAGGCCCCGGTGCCGCGAACTCCGTGGAATGGGTCGATATCGCCGCATCGGCGCGTCGCATTCTTCAGCCAGCCGTTGGAGGACTACAGGGCCATCAAGCGCGCCTTCGGGACGACGCTGAACGACGTGGTGATGGCCGTGACGGCCTCCGCGCTGCGCCGGTACCTGCAGGATCACAGGGCGCTTCCCGAGGCCCCGCTGGTGGCCATGGTGCCGGTGTCGCTGCGCACCCCCGAGCAGCGCGGCGAGTGCACGAACCGGGTGACCGTCGTCCTGAGCGAGCTGGCGACCGAGGTCGAAGACCCGGTCGAGCGCCTCCAACGGATCCATGCGGCGATGAGTCTGGCGAAGCAGGGGCAGGAGTCGACGCCAGCTTCGCTCCTCGCCGACTGGATCGAAGCGGCCATGCCGGCCTTCTCGACTCAGGCGGCGCGCCTGGTCGCGCGCACCCGGCTGATGGACCGGCTGAGCCCGTTCTTCAACGTGATCCTCTCGAACGTGCCCGGCCCGCGCAAGCCGCTTTACTGCGGTGGCGAAGGTACGGAGCTCCTCGCTTACCATCCCATCTCCGCGATTGGGGAAGGTCAGGGCCTGAACGTCACGGTCGTGAGCTACCGCGACCACCTCGACTACGGCTTGGTCGCTTGCCGGGAGCGGGTACCGGACGTCTGGCGCTTCAAACACCTGTTCGGTGAGGGGCTCGAGGAGCTCAAGAAGGCGGCGGAGCGGGCGACCTGGTGAGTGCGAGGTGTCTGGACGTCACGGGTGGTTCTGGGTCTAGAAGACTCGATCGTCGTGGAATCACGGCCACTTATCGAGGTGCACCCCCCCGGCCGTCAGGCGCTCCCTCCAGGCGGCGAAAGCGGTGTGAGCGCCAACGTCGGTGCCGCGCCGTAGCAGCGATGCCGTCAGTACGACACCCTTGCTGATGGGTACGAGCCAACAGTAATGGAAGACCGGGAGGAACTGGACCATCCGAAAATAAGCACATAATGAGCAGTGGACACGAGAATCGGCGGGCAGCGGCGTAGCCCGTCGCAGCGCAGCGCAATCGTAAGTATCGGGAAATGATGGGTTGCTGGCGGGAAGTTGGTCGGACCGGGGAGATTTGAACTCCCGACTTCCTGAACCCCATTCAGGCGCGCTACACCTCCAAACATCTGTATCTACACAAGTGTTTCAGACCCCGAATTCGTTCATAAGCACATTGTAAGCATTTGAAATCGCAATCCGGCGTAGTAGAGAGCACGTACCGCGGACCCTCGAGCTCACTCGAGAGGACGACCGCGCGCCGCCGAACATCTTGAAGGCTGCGGCCACGGCGTGTGTGTTGAGGGATTGGACGAATATTGAGGACGCACAGCAGTTCTCGGGACGGACAGCCCCGCGTCAGAGGACCTCGATGCGGGCCCTGGTGTCCGGAACCTCACCCAAGCGGGCGTCGGAGGTGAGGAGGGTTGCCCCCAGCGCCTCTGCCAGGGCGAGGTAGGCGGCGTCATAGGCCGAGGCGTTGTGGCGTAGCTCCCAGATCCGGCCCAGCAGGACATCATGCGGATAGCGGTTCAGGTCCAGGTCCCGGAGATCGTCGACGGCCTGCACCGCGCGCGCCTCGTCGAGCTGCCGGCGCGCGACCCAGCGCCTCAGGACTTGGGCCACCTCGAGGTCGATCAGGTGTGGAGCGTGCAACGTTTCCTCAGGAGGGGCGATGCGCTCAGCGACGCGGCCCCCCTTGTCGGTGACGAGCAGGAGTTCCAGAACCGCCGAGGCGTCGAGCACGATCACCGGCGGTTTCGCTCGGCGCGCACCGCATCCGCTGGCGCCGGGCGCGGCCGCGCCCGCTCCCGCTTCGCGAGGCGCCGGAGCAGGCCTTCCCGGGTCGGGCGCTCCAGCGAGCGACGCAGTTCCATCAGCAGGAAGTTGGACACGGACATCCCGGCAAGCGCAGCACGGGCCTTCAGCTCGCGATGGAGGTCGTCAGGGACGTTGCGAATCTGGATCATCGGCATGCAAAGAGTATAGAACCATGCGATTCGCATGTCTACCATGTGACCGCGATGAATTCGGGTGGCTCCCTGGTAGGGTCGGGGGCTGGCGCGATAGCCCCCGACCCTACCACCGGTACCTGAGAGCTCTCTTCCACCGCTAGGAGCCTCGGCTAGATCCAATCCGAGTCCCCTTGGGTTAGATGGATTCGAGCGTCCCTCTCGGACAGGAACTCGACCTCGTCGCTATCGAGGTTTACCAGCTGATACCTGAAGCCAACGTCCCTTCTCGAGTCGAGGAACCCGTACCTCCGGAGAATGCGGTTGTAGGGATGCCGCGCGATCATCCAGCAGGTAATCGACTCGACGTGGCCCTCGCGGAAGAGGCCAAGCGCATCGTCGACCAGGGACCGCACCACGTCAGACCGCCCAGGCAGCGCCAGCACGTCGGCGATGTAGCCATTGCCTTCGGTGATCTTGAGCACCATATACCCGAGGATCCTCCCCTTCTGCTCCGCGACTCTCACCGTGAATCGCCCGGCGGCCGGATCACAGAAACGCCAATTCATGTAATCCGTGCTTCTCACCACGAGGAAGTCGAAGGCCCGGGCGGCTTCCTCGAAGAATCCGTCGATGCGATCGTCGAAACGCTCCAACGTTGTGATGGACCAGGCGCCCTTCGCCCGACGCCCGTATGGCGGGTATCGAAACCTGTTGAGGACCGCCTCCAGCTTGATCTTGAGTGCGACCAGCGGGACGGGCGCCAGTCCACCGTGCCTCTTCCGACGTCGAGCGATGATCGCACGCGCGCGGTATGGCTTTTGGAGCACTCGGATGGGGTTGGCGATCTCCCTTCTCTCCTTTTTTCTGCTCCTGCGCCGTGTCCTCGGATTGGTGCTGAACGCCCAACCGATGTCGAATTCAGCGTGGTCCCGGGTCCCCCGGACATGGTCGAGCATCGCGCCGTACAGTCCCTCCTCCTGGTAGCGAG
This sequence comes from uncultured delta proteobacterium, assembly GCA_963766175.1. Taxonomy (GTDB): domain Bacteria; phylum Myxococcota_A; class UBA9160; order UBA9160; family UBA6930; genus CAVXZE01. The sequence continues at coordinate 4,600 of CAVXZE010000027.1, read as the reverse complement.
GGTCGACGGCCGCATCCCCGCCGTCTCGAAGCAGGCGATCCCGGCCTTTCACGCGAACCCTGCGGATGATCCGGACGAACATCGCGACGATCCTGCCGTCCACCTCGGTGACCCACTGCTGTCGCCGGGAAGCCGGATCACTCCGCATCTTCCAACGGAGGTGCTCGACCGCAGACACGGGAATCTCGAACTGCGGCCACCGGTGAAAGACCCGGAACAAAAGCTCCACCAGCTGCGGCTCATCCACTTCGCTGGAGATGCGGATAGTCGTTCGAGCGCCCGACCCACTCACGGCCGGCCCCGAGCAACGGGCTGGCTTCGGCCGATCGGGGAAGCGGAAGGCGGGTGCTCGAAGCCGCTCGAGGTGGAGAGACCGGTCCCGTCCAGCGACCCGCCTTGCGACCGCTCGCAGAGCGGAAGCGAGCAGGTCGACGAACTCGGCCGCGACAGTGAGCGGCCACCCGTGATGCTTCACCAGGTAGTAGAAGCGACTCCGAAAGAAGTGATCCAAGATGGCGTTGTTGACCAGATTCTGTCCCTCGGCTCGCGCGCTCATCGCGACCGTGTGCCGGCCCACCGCCTGGGGAACGGCCCAGAGCTGCCAACCGGACTGCAGCGCGCGAAGACCCAGGTCGGTCTCCTCGAAGTACATGAAGAAGCGCGAATCGAAGCCATCTAGATCCCGCAAGAGCTCCGTTCTGACGATCTGTACGGCACCGCTCAGCCAGTTGGTGCAAAAGGGATCCGACCCGGACTCGGGCCGCGCCGGTTGCTCGACCGCCAGTCCCAACCGTCCGCGGATGATGCTCTTCGGGGTGATCAGTCCGCCCGCGCGATGCGACCTCCCGCTGGGATCGAGAAGCACCGGCGCCGCGATTCCAGCCCGGGGGTGCGCGTCCATGAAGTCCACCAGGGTCTCAAGCGCAGTCGCGTCGAGAACGGCATCAGGGTCGAGGAACAGGACGTAGGGAGCCGTCGAAGACGGCCATCCCAGATTGCATCCGCGGCCGTAGCCCAGGTTCTCCTGGCTCTCGATCAGCTCGAGCCAGTCCGCCTCTCCGCGAAGGATCTCGAGCGTCCCATCCGTACTGGCATTGTCGACGACCACGCACCTGAGCAGACCCCGCTCGCACAATGGACGCAGCTGCGCCAGCGCCTTCTCTAACGTGGCCGACGACTGGTAGGTGACAATGACGACGTTCACGCGGGGTTCTGTTGACCCCGACGGCAATTGTCTCGGCTGCAGATCCATTTGCGTAGCCTGTCCCTCCCGAATACGCAATTCTGGCGAAATCACGCCCGCTTTCTCAAGCGTGGTCTGGCTGGCAGGAAGCCCTCGTCCTCGTGAAGCCGAGCACGGTCGTCTCCTGGCAACGCAAGCGGTTTCGCGACCATTGGACGAGGCTGAGCCGACGGGGGAGATCTGGCCGACCGACTTCCTCGGACGGGTCAAGTCGATGGGCATCGAGGAGGTGATCATCGCAGCGAGGAGTCCATGGCAATCGCCCTACGTTGAGCGGCTGATCGGCAGTGTCCGTTGCGAATGCCTCGACAACGTCCTGGTTCTCAGTGAGCGGCATCTGCGACGGATTCTCAAGGACTACTTCTCTCACTACCACCGCTGGCGCTGCCACCAGTCCCTGGAGATGGACTGCCCTGAGCCCCGGCCTGTACAGCCCCCGGACGTCGGCGAGGTGGTTGAGGTGGTTCGAGGCCGGCGGTCTGTACCGGCACTACGAGCGCCTGGCTGCCTGAGGCGCGAAGACCTGGCACCCCTGTCTCGCGTTCAGTGCGCAGCCGAGGGATGGCGAGGTTCGCACCACGAAAATCGAGTCCGCGGAGAGCGGCGCTGAACGACCGCGCCACTGGTTGCCATCCGACTTGACCGACAACCGGGGATACCGGGCTACCTCCTCTTGGCTTATCTACCTTCGCCGCAAGGCCCCAGCCTCACGGGCGTGAGTTTTCGGGGCGGACAGGCGGCTGCCACCTCTCCGGCAGCAGCGCCCGCCACGATCAGCTTCCGCATTCGCCGCGTGTCAACCCCTTGCGGAGCTTCTTGCTCACCTGACTCTGGCGAACCAGCACGTTCACGGGCTCCCCGTTCTTGATCTTGCACATCACCACGCGCCCATTCGCGGCGTCGGCGCATTCGCCGAGGGTGTCGCCGTGCCTCAGATGCGCTGGCACCGCGGGCGCACCGATGACGAGGGTCTTCTTCCCCTTGTGACACACCACGACCTTCCCGCTGGGAGGCGGCGGCGTGGGTGTCGCCGGAGCGGGTGTGGCCGTCGGCTCAGGCGGAGCCGTGGGCGTCGGTGTCGCCGGAACAGGCGTGGCCGTCGGCTCAGGCGGAGCCGTGGGCGTCGGTGTCGCCGGAACAGGCGTGGCCGTCGGCTCGGGCGGAGCCGTCGGCGTCGGTGTCGCCGGAACAGGCGTGGCCGTCGGCTCGGGCGGAGCCGTCGGCGTCGGTGTCGCCGGAACAGGCGTGGCCGTCGGCTCGGGCGGAGCCGTGGGCGTCGGTGTCGCCGGAACAGGCGTGGCCGTCGGCTCAGGCGGAACCGTGGGCGTCGGTGTCGCCGGAACAGGCGTGGCCGTGGGTGTCGGTGTCGGTGTCGCCGGAACAGGCGTGCCCGTCGGCGTCGGACCCGCCAGAGCACTGGAAGCCCACAGGGCAACCACACCGAGGGCGAGAACGGTCAGGAGTGAGAAGAGAGCCTTGCTTCGCATGTTTTTCCTCTTGCGCCGTGGCAAAACGACAAAAGCTGGCCGCCTGTCCCTACGGGGAACCCTCCGCCGAGCTGACGAGGCTGCTGATATCGCGCACAGACTGGGTGTCTAAGTGGTAGTGGGACGAAATAGGGAGAGGTGTCAGCTGCCCTAGCAAAACAGACACTTCTCCTTTCCCGGTCAAATACTCGGAACTTCCCGCCTGTCCCGGTCAAATACTCGGAACTTCCCGCCACTGCTTGCATTTTCTGACCGCAGGTCCAGATGAGCCTGCGCGGTACGCTCGGAGCATTCCTATCACACGGGAGCCTCAATGGGCTCACTGCAACTCGTTACCAACCTCCTCCGGCAGCTGCTCCAGAGCCGCGCGGCACTCGTCGCAGAGAACCTCGCGCTGCGCCATCAGATCCTCATCCTCCAGCGCTCGGTGAAGCGCCCGAGGCTCCATCGGCGAGACCGGATCTTCTGGGTCTGGCTCTCCCGCCTGTGGCGAGGCTCGCGATCGAGTCTGATCGTGGTCCAGCCCGAGACGGTGATCCGCTGGCACCGGCAGGGCTTCCGCCTCTACTGGCGCTGGAAGTCACGGAGCCGCTGCGGCCGGCCCAAGCTCGACGCGGAGATCCGTGCCCTCATCCGTCCCATGTCCCGCGACAACCCCACCTGGGGACGACGCCGGATCCGCTCGGAGCTGCATCTGCTCGGCTACGAGGTCGGGGAGCTGACGGTGGCCAAGTACATGGTTCGCGAACGCAACCCCCCCTCGCAGAGGTGGCGCGTCTTCTTAGAGAACCACTCCCGCGAGATCGCCGCGATCGACTTCTTCACAGTCGTCACCTTGAACTTCCGCATCCTCATCTGCTTCGTGGTTCTCAGGCACCATCGCCGGACGGTCGTTCACTTCAACGTCACAAGCCACCCGACGGCGCGCTGGACCGCCCAGCAGATCGTGGGAGCGTTCCCCTACGAGACAGCGCCCAGGTATCTGCTCCGTGACCGCGACGGAATCTACAGCGCCTACTTCGCGGATCGGGTTCGCGGCATGGAAATCGAGGAGGTTCTCATTGCACCGTGCTCGCCGTGGCGTAGAGTCGGGTGCTGGCGCGGTACCAGGAGGCGCCGCCTATCCGTTGCTCCCCGTTTCCGTTGGGAGTGCCTCACGATCGGCGCCATGGGCCCGTTTCCAGCACCCGCTCATCGAACCGTGCGTGCGGATTTCCCGCACACGGCTCTCGTTCAGGCTCTCATGACTTCGCCCTCGGCAGATCTGCACGTCGCACTGGCAGCATGAAGAGGCCGAGCTTCTCATAGAGATACTTATCCGAGTAACGGCGGTACCCGGTGCCTCGCTGCTTGTGCTTCCGCACCAACCATCTGCGCAGACGCCATCCCACGTAGCGGTTGATCAGCGCGTACTCTCGCAGGACCGGGCCCTGATTGAAGTACGCGCCCCAACCACGCAGGAGACGGTTCAGCTCCCGGACTCGGCTTTCTGCCGACTTCGGGAGCCACCGCCTCGACGTCTCGTGCCGGATCTTCCGAAACAGGCGGGAGACCGCCTTCCGCGAAGGACGAGTCCCGATGTACGGGCGCCCGTCCTTCCCGTAACGGCGGCCGATCGTGTAGCCGAGGAAGTCGAAACGATCCGCCTCGGCATCGACCAGACGTGTCTTCTCGTCGTTGAGCATGAGCCCAACCCGCACGACCAGGTCGGAGAAGGCGGCCCTAGCCTCCTTGCCCCGTCCGGGTCGGCAGCAGATGACGAAGTCATCCCCATAGTTGACGATCGACGCGTCGAGTTCCGCCTGGTATCCGAACCGTCGCCAGGCCAGCAGCAGACGTCGGAAGTACAGGTTCGCCAGCAGCGGTGTGA
>CAVXZE010000026.1:0-89647 GCA_963766175.1 uncultured delta proteobacterium | reverse complement strand
CGCGGTGTAGCCCTCGCGATTGGTGGTGGTGTTTGTGACGAAGATCCCGGCCTCGCGGCGAAGCAGCTCCGGGACGTTGCGGGCGCCGCTCCGGTCGATGGTCTCGCGATCGATCACCGTCACGTTTCCCGGCACCTCGTGCACGCTGCGCTCGGATCGGGCGGCAGTGATGTTGACCTCTTCCGTGACGATCACCGGGAGGCCCGGCGCGTCGTCCTCGAGCTCGTCGACGCCGCCCGGGACCGCTTCACCCAGGTCGGCGTCGCCCTGGGAGGGGGGAGCTTCGTCGGTGTCGCCCAGAGCCGGCGGAGCCAGCAAGATGGAGACGAGGATGGAGAGGAGAAGGGTGGGGCGCCGCCGGCGTCGCTCGCGCCGGGATGTGGGTGCCTGGATCATCGGACCTCCTTTGCACCCTCCGCGGTGATGGGGTGAAGGAGTGTCCGGGTCGCCGGGCGGCGCGCGCGAGCACTTCCGCACCACTCTTTCCACGAAGAGCAGTTGCAGACGCTCGCCCAGGCAGGTCTCCTGGCTGATGGGTGTCCGAGAATCCCTTTCTCGGCTGCCCCCGCGGCGCCTTCCCGAGCGTCGTCGCTCAGTGGCCTGCTGCCGTGGAGGCTCCCCAATCACAGTGGCGGGACCGCGGCCGAATTGCACGGCCTTCCCTATTCACCCGATGATGGGCACCTGGGCTATGTCTGGGCCGGTTGATAGCAGTTGAACGCGTCGTGGGTCAACGCAGGGCGGCGGCGAGGCGTTCGACGTTCGCTTCCCTGGCGTTTTCGCCCATGAGTCCGATTCGCCAGACGCCTCCGGCGAGCTTTCCAAGTCCTCCGCCGACCTCGATTCCCTGCTCCTCCAGCAGGCGTCGCCGCACCTGCGCCTCGCCATCCTGCAGGATCGCCTCGGGCAGGCGCATCGTCGTCAGCGAGGGCAGGCGATGCTCCTTGGCCACGAGCGGCTCGAAGCCCAGAGGAGCGAGGGATGCGACCAGGGCCGACGCCGCCCGCCGATGCCGATCGGCGCGTGCCTCCATGCCCTCTTCCTCGATGATGGCGAGCCCCTCGGCAATTGCGTAGATCGCCGAGATCGGCGCGGTGTGATGGTAGATCCGCTCGCCGCCGTAGTAGCCGGCCAGGAGCGAGACATCGAGATACCAGCTCTGCACCGGGGTCTCGCGTCCGGCCACCCGCTTCACCGCCCGCTCGCTGAATGTGACCGGCGAGAGGCCGGGCGGGCAGGAGAGACACTTCTGGGTGCCGCTGTAGGCCGCGTCGATCCCCCAGCCGTCGATGCTTACGGGAATGCCCCCGAGCGAGGTGACGCAATCCAGCACCACCATCGCTCCCGCCCTATGAGCCGCGGCGGCGATCTCTTCCACGGGCTGGAGTACACCCGTGGAGGTCTCGGCGTGGACGAAGGCCACGACGGCGGGCGTTGCCCGCTCGATCGCAGCGGCCATCTCGCCCGGATCGAGGGCGGTGCCCATCTCCGTTTCCACGCGGATCACCTCGGCTCCGATCCGTCTCGCCACCTCGCACATGCGCTCGCCGAAGACGCCGGCGACGCCGACCACGATCGCGTCACCCCGCTCCAGCAGGTTTGCGAGACAGGCCTCCATCCCGGCACTGCCGGTGGCCGAGAGCGGGAGGGTCATGGCGTTGGTGGTGCCGAACAGGCGCCGCAGACGCTCCTGGACCTCGTCCATGATCTGGAGGAAGAGGGGATCCAGGTGTCCGAGGAGAGGCTGTCGCATCGCCTCCAGAACCCGGGGATTCACGTTCGAGGGCCCCGGTCCGAGCAGGAGCCGAGGCGTCGAGGGGAGCTTCTTCATGGCGGGTATCTTAGCCGCCACCGTTCCGAAAACCTCCCCGGAATCAATGCCCTGCGCAGCCTTTGTCGAGTTGACACGCTGGTGGCGGCTACCTATCCGTCTGGGGAATCCCGCCCTTGTTCCGCTTCGCCCTTTCGAACCCCGTCGCTGCAAAGGAGGCCGAACGCCCGTGAGGCGCTGGCTCGTCGCATTTTTCGCGCTGCTCGTCGCCGTGGGAGCGATCTACCTGCTCCTCTCGGCGACGGAGCCGCAACGGGCTCCGGATCACACCCAGATCGATGCGGAATCGCGCGCGAAGCTGCGCGAGGTGCTCCGGAAGGAGCGCGAAGAGTGACCTCCGCCGTGCGCACACGAGAGGACTACGAGCGCGAGGAATTCGAGAGACTGGCTCCCTACGCGGTCAAGAGCGCCGAGTCCCTGGGCCGGATCGCGGAGGAGGCCGAGCACGAGTACCGCACGGCCTTCCAGCGGGACCGCGATCGAATCGTCCACACCCAGGCCTTTCGCAGACTCGAGTACAAGACCCAGGTCTTCATCTACCGCGAGGGTGATCACTACCGAAACCGGCTGACCCACACACTCGAGGCCAGTCAGATCGCCCGCACGGTCGCCCGGGCGCTGCGGGTGAACGAAGAACTCGCCGAGGCCATCGCCCTCGCTCACGATCTCGGGCATACGCCCTTCGGCCACGCTGGAGAGCGCAGTCTCGACCTCCTGCTCGAGAAGGACGGCGGCTTCGATCACAACCGCCAGAGCCTGCGGATCGTCGACCTTCTGGAGGTTCGCTACCCCGACTTTCGCGGTCTGAATCTCACCGCCGAGACCCGTGAAGGCATTCTCAAGCACGGGTGCGATTGGGAGCACCCGATTCCTCTCCCCCCGCCGACGCCGAGTCCCTCGCTCGAGGCCCAAACGACCGACGTTTCCGACGAGGTGGCCTACACCAACCACGATCTCGACGATGGGCTCCGCTCCGGTCTGCTGACTCTGGAGATGCTCGACGAAGTCCGACTCTGGCGAGGCGCCCGCGAGTCGGTCGAGGAGCGGCTCGGCGAGGCCCCGGCTCGGGTGCTGCGCGCCCAGACGATCGTCGCCTTGATGAACCATCTGGTGACGGATCTGATCGAGGCGAGCGGCCGGCGGCTTCAGCGGGCCGGTCTCGATTCGGTTGCCGAGGTGCGGGGCCAATCGTCTGCTCTCATCGGATTTTCAGAGCAAGTACAGAGAGATAAGGCTGATCTCAAGAACTTTCTCCAAGTCAATCTCTATTCTCACCCGCGAGTGCTAAAGGCTAGCCAGCAGGGTCAGGGAATCCTGGGTGGGCTCTTTCGGGCCTATCGGGAGGATCCCCGAAAGCTGCCGAGGCACGTGGTGGCGCGTTTCGCCGAGGAGGGCGAAGCTCGCGCCGTCGGCGACTACATCGCCGGAATGACGGATCGCTTCGCACTTTCGGAGCATCGGAGGCTGTTGGACCCGGATGAGCTCCTCTGAGCCGGAAATTCGCGTCGGCTTCATCACCGCTCCCGACCTGGAGACGGCAACCGGGATCGCGCGCGCACTGGTGGAGGAGCGCCTCGTGGCCTGTGTCAATCTGGTGCCAGGGATTCGATCGATCTACCGCTGGGAAGGGGCCATAGAGGAGGACGCGGAGGTCCTGCTGGTGGTGAAGACGCGCGCCGACCGCACCGGAGATCTGGTGAATCGCGTGATCGAACTCCATCCCTACGCTCTGCCCGAGGTGGTGATGTTGCCCGCTGTCGGCGGGAGTCCAGCCTACCTCGACTGGGTGGGTGCAGAGGCCGCTCCGTGAGCTTGTCCGAAGCCCTCGAAGCCGCTGCGAGCGCCCTCGCCGGCGATGCCGATGCCATCCGGCCGGCCAACGGTGACCCGGTACGGCTGCTCTCCTTCCTCGATCCCGACGCTGCCGCCCGCGTGCTCGGCTGGCTTCTCGCACATCAACCCGGTGAGGGCACCGAGCTGGCCGATGCCTGGGTGTTGGAGCCGGCCGGAGAGAAGATCCTGCTGGCGTTCGACGAAGGCTCGCTCCCGAAGGCGGGTCGCAAGGCGCTCCGTCGAGTGCGACACCGTCTCCGCTCGCGTGGCGTGGAGGGTGTGGAGAAGGCGCCCGAGCCGATGGTGTCGTCTCTGCCGCCCATTGGAGACGAGCTCTCCGGGGGCTACGTGTCGCCCATCGATCCGAGCGGTACGCGCATCGCCTATCTGCTCGAGGCGAACCCCTCCGGTGGCGCGCGGCTGTTCGAGGTGGTGATCGACGACCGCCTCGGCGTGGTCGAGTGTCAGGTCTACGCCTCGGGGCGCAGCAAGGTGCGCCGGTTCCTGCGTGAGGCGACCGGGCGCGCGCACTTCGCGGCTGCGGAGGCGCCGCCGGATTCGGTGCGCGCCCTGATTGCCCGAGCCGCCGCAGCCCAGACACCCGATCGATCGCTGCCCCAGGGTTTCTCGGAGTGGAAGGCTCACCTCACCGATGCGCAGGAGGGTACGCCGACGCCCGGTGAGCTGGTCCGGCAGGCACTCGGCGATGACCCGGCGGCGTCCGATCTCCAGCCCGCGGTGGAACTCGTGAAGCAGGGCCGGGTGGGTCCGTGGCCCCCGTCACAGGATGCACTCAAGGGTCTGGCCGAACGACTCGAGAACACGATCAGCAGTCCGCTGATCGTGTCTGGCGCGACGCGCCGCGTGCGGGTCGACACGGTGATCCGCGAGTTCCTGGAGGAGACCTACACGGAAGCAGACGCGGCACGCGAAGCGCATCGCTTCCGCGAGGCGGGATACGTCTTCTGGAAGCGGGGAGATGAAGAGGCGGCCAGGACCTGTCTGGCGGCAGCGCTGGCTTTCGAGTCGTCTCCGATCGGCGAGAATCCGGTGGCGCACGCAATGCTGGAGATCCCCCTGGCGCCCGTGCTCGAGAAGATCGACCAGGAGGGAGAAGAGGCAGAGAACAACCTCCTGGTGAGGCCTTAGAGGTATTCCCATGGTGTTGGCACAAGGCAGGTTCTGGCGCGCGTCGGTGCGCAAGGGGAGCTTGGCCGTGACCCTCTCGATTCTCCGGGAGTCACTGCCGGTGGACCTCGAAGAAGTGCGGACCCTGAAGATCGAGGTGCCGTTCGAAGACTGGCACCGGGTGGTGAGGCATGTCCGATCGGACCGCAAGCTGCTCGGAGGGATCCTGCTCGATTTCGCAAAGAACAAGGATCTCCTCACCGTGGCCGTGGGGAGTGACCGGCTCTTCCTCGCCCTCCAGCGGGTGGTCCACGATGCCACGATGGCGCTGGTGGAGGGGGGGGTGCTGACCCTCGTTCCGAGAGCGACCGAAACTTGAGAAGGTCTCTCCTCATCGCTAGGAACCACTTGATCCATCAATGGATTTTTCTCAACTGGCGCGGCTGCGCCGCCCTCTCCCAGAGCTGGGCAGCGCCGGGACGCCGGGAGGTTTGGGCATGAGACGGCGCTTTGGGCGCAGGCGCAGGCGATCCGAGGACGCGCGTAGCGCCCCCATCGACTCGCGCTGGCTGGAGAGGATCTCCGCGTCGGAGGCGACTGCGGTCTCGTCTCTGGAGCCGCTCCGATACGAGGACATTCCCGACTCCTTTGCCCTGACAGCGGTTGGACGGGGCGCCCAGGGAGAGAAGTGTCTGGTCGGTATCGCTCCGAAATCCGGCGGTGATGCTCTTTTCGGCGCGCTGGTGGCGGCGGCTCGCGACGGCGATGGAGATGCGGTCCGCGCGATCGCCATCTCTCCGGTCTGGGATGTCGCCAGCCGACGTCGGCTCGGGGCGCTCGGCGCCACGCCGGTCCCGATCACCGCGGCGACGGTGCCGCCACAGGGCGGTGCCGAGTTCGCAATCGCGCCGGAGCCGATCTTCGACCTTGCGGTGGTGCCCGCAGATCGGGTGGCAGACCGCCTGGTGCGGCCCGCAGATCGCCTGCTCTTCCTCCGGGCGCTTCACGCCTTGCGGGGTCTGGCCGCCAAGCACGCCGGGTCGGTCCGCGGTGTTCGCCACTCCGTGGAGCTGGCGGTTCTCGGCCGCCGGGTGGCGGTCCTCCGCGCCGAGGGCGAGGTCTTTCTGGACATCCTCTCTCCGAGCACCGCGAGCTTCCGACTCGCCGACAAGGTTCTCTCGGAGGTACTGGATCAGCTCGAGGGATTCGTTCGCAAGCGCTTGAATGACAAGAAGTATCGCGATGGTGAGGAGGGCCTCCGCAGTCGCCTGATCCCGACCTTTGCCGAGGTGGGTCGGCTTCGGTTCGTCCACCGCTGGCCGCTGGGCGGCTCCGAGTCGGACGCGATCGATCTCCTAGGAGTCGCGGAGGACGGACGGCCGGTCGTCGCGGCGGCGCGCCAACGGCTCGGTCTCGAGGCCGTGGCGCGCATCCTCGACGGCGCGCTCGCTCTCGAGAGCGCGCTTCCGATCCTGCTCGAAGGCGCCGAGGCTCCCGTGCAGCTGACTGCACCCCGGCTTCTGCTTGCCGCCGAGGAGATCGACAAGGCGGCGGAATGCGTGCTGGGCCATCTGGCACTCGACACGGCCTGCTTCGACATCGAGAAACGGTATTCCGGTCTCATGCTCCGCGAGCGCGAAATCGCCTGGACCGCGCCGCCGGTGCTCGAGAAGTCCCCCGTTGCAGCCGCGCCTCGCGATGAGACCGAAGCTCCGGAAACCTCAGAGCGCGCCGACACCGAAGAAGGATCGGAACGCGCCGGACGTCCCAGCCGCAGCCGTTCCCGAGGCGCCCGTGGCCGCCCTCGGAGTGAAGGTCGTGGTGCTGCTGAAAAGAGCGAGGAGCAGCAGCCCGCCGATGAGGAGCGCGTGGAGAGCACTGCGCCGCGGTTCGAGGAGATCTCTCTCTTTGACCTCGGCAACGAAGAGGCCGAGGCGTCGGATACCGAGTCAGAGAGATCTTCGCGTCGCCGCGGCCGCAGCCGGGGTAGGGGGCGGGGTCGCGGTCAAATGCCACGAACGGAGGAGGATGCCAAGTCCACTGAGAAGACCGACGAGAAGAGCGCTGGGAATAAGAACGCCGCCTCCGCGGAAGAGCCTGCCGAGGCTGTTCCCCAGGACGATGCGGACGCTTCCGCAGAGCTGGACGAAGCCGCTCCCCGGGGTCGGCGGAGCCGGCGCAGCTCGAAGAGAGAGCCCCGCGAAAGCGACGAACTCGAGCTCGTCAGCGACCCCGATGACACCGATAGCCTGCTTCAGCTCTCTCCGGATGCGCCGGATTTCGAGGATGCGGTGGAGCCCGTCTACGACGATGACGATCTCGAGGACGAGCCGCTCACCGAGCAGGATCGAATTCGCCTGGAGCGCGAGAAGCGACGCCTGGCCCGTTACGCGAAGAGCGCACCGCTCGCGATCGACTCGAGCGAGCCGGCGCCGGAGCCCGAGGAGATTCGCAGAGCGCCGCGCGGACGCGCGGTGATCCTGGCGCACGCGGACCGCAATTCGATCATCGCGGCGGTCCTGCTGGCGCGGGACGTCCGGCAGCTGGAAGGCATCTGGATCTATCCACAGTCGGAGCTGATGACCTTCTTCCGCGGGGTCGCGACGGATCTGCGCGAGAACACGCCCATCTTCGTGATCGGGTTCAGCGCCACGCCGGCCCGGGACACCATCCAGGCCGCCTCGCTGTACCGGAACCGGATCGTCTGGTTCGATCATCACGTCTGGGCGCCGGAAGACCTCGGAGGCATGGAGGAGGCGATCGGCGAGGCCATGTTGCACGTGGAGTCGGGTGGCCAGAACTCGCTTCCGTCGGTGCTGGCCTACTGCACCCGGCGCAGCCGGTTCTCCGACAAGCTGGTGGACCTGGCGACCGGGCGCTTCACCCAACACGATTTCGAGCGATGGGGGCGCCTCTGGTGGTGGCGACTCGGAGAGCTCGCGGCCAAGCCGGGTGAGCACAGGGCCGACATCGAGTCCCTCCTGGCCGGTCGCCCCTCCGACCTCGCCAAGGAGGCGGCCGGCGTTCCGTCGTCACCCCTGCCCGAGGAGCTCGAGTTCGTCTCGAGTCGGGATTTCCGCCTGGTCCATTTCGGTGACTTCGGAATCGTGATCGGGGCGGTGGCAGCCGACCTGGATCTCCACCTGGCGTCTCGGATCATGCGTGAGCGCTACGGGGTTCCGATCTCCCTGGTCCACGCGGAGGGAGGCGAGCTGCTGGTACTGGGTAGCGACGACGCGGCTGGCCGCAGGGCCATCGACGTCGGAGCGATGGCTGAGCACCTCTCCCAGAAGTTCGGCTGGATCGATTCCCAGCCCGACGCGGACCACGTTGCGCGCTTCCGTCTCCGGGATATGGCGGCACATCCGGATCGCCTCGAAGAGGTGGTGCGCGAGATCGGGTTGGGGCGGGCGATCCTCGAGGGGTGACCGTTGGGAAAGGAGTGGAAGCCTCCGTTCGGCGAGGGCGCGGACGGGGCTGCCAATCTCGTCGAGATCTTCTCGTCGATCCAGGGCGAGGGGCCGGACGTGGGCGCCGCTACCCTCTTCGTGCGCTTCGGAGGCTGTGATCTCCGCTGCCGCTGGTGCGACTCGGCGCATACCTGGCAGTCCGTCGCCGAGTGTCGGATCGAGACCGCTCGGAACTCAGGCCAGTGGCGGACGCGGTCCAACCCGTTGCCCGTCGAAGAAATCGTTGCCGCGGCCCGATCCCTGCAGGTCGAGGACCACCGGTTCGTGAGCCTGACAGGGGGTGAGCCGCTCCTGCAGCCCACGGCGGTGAAAGCGGTGGCAGAGGCGCTGCGCGGGCTCGGTCCGGCGATCCACCTGGAGACCCACGGACTCGCCTCGGAGGCCCTGGAGGGCGCCATCGAGAGCATCGATGTGATCTCGATGGATTGGAAGCTCGCCAGTGACGTGCGTCGTGTCGGCGATCCGCCCCGAGGTGCCGCTGCGGATTTCCACGATGCCCACGAGCGCTTCCTCGAGATCGCGAAGCGGGCACACCGTGCCGTGGTAAAGATCGTCATCACCCCGCGAAGCCGAGACGCCGAGATCGACGAGGCCGTCGCGCGAATCGCGCGGGTGCACGGGGGCGCGACTCTCGTCCTGCAGCCGGTCACCCCCTGCGGCGGCACAAGGGAACGGCCGACTGCGGAGCGGATGCTGGTTCTGAGTGCGCGAGCCGGTCGCCGGCTGGCGGACGTCCGGGTGATTCCCCAGACCCACCCGATCTACGGAGTGCGTTGATCGGCCCGAAGCACGATCTCGGCGGCCTCCTCGAAGTTCGCCACGCAGTAGACCATCGGCGTCACCTTGTCCGAAGGCTCGTCGCTGCCGGTGAGCACGCGGACCGCGCCCCGACAGCCGCCCTGCTGCGCCAGCTCCACGTCGACGGAGCTATCACCGATCACCCAGCTTCGCGCGAGATCGGCGCCGAGCTCCCGCTCTGCGCGGTGGAGAAGCGCGGGCCGGGGCTTGCGGCACTGGCATTCCGCCTCGGGCCGGTGAGGACAGAAGTAGCTGGCCTCGATCGGAACGCCCTGACGGGCCAGGTCGCTGGCGAGATGAGCCTGAAACGCCGCGTACTGCTCGGCGCGGAAATACCCCCGCCCGATGCCGCTCTGGTTGGTGACCACTGCCAGCCGGTACCCGGCATCCAGGATGCGCCGCAGCCCGGTTACGACACCCGGCAGGAGCTCGTAGTCCTCGATGCGATGTGTGTAGCCCAGGTCCCGGACCAGGGTCCCATCGCGGTCGAGAAACACGAACCGGCTCATGTGCGGAGGCTATCACGGAGCGCACGAAGCTCCGCCTCGAGCGTTGCGGTGGGGTGGCCGCCGAAGCGCTCCGCCAGGTAGGACTCGGTGATCGCGGCGAAGGTCCGGGCGGCGGGGGGAGAGAGCTTCTCGCGCGCCAGCGAGGCAAAGGCGCGAGCCGTGGTGGCGGAATCGCGTACCAGACCCTTCCGCCTGAGCAGACGGAGCGCTTCTTCGTAGAAGCGCGGCACCCCTGTGTGCCGCTTTCGCCGCCGAAGGTCGAAGGCCAGGCCTCCGAGTCCCAGAGCGAGAGCGCCGACGACCCAGAGCCATTTGGGCGGGTCGGGCAGATCCCATCGCCCCGACCCGGGTTCCCGCTGCGGGGCGCGTGCTCCGCCCGCCTCCTTCCGCCAATCCCGCCAGGTTCTCCAGGCCTTCTTCAGCGCCCGGGCCTGGTGCCCGCGATCGAAGTCGACCACGTTGCGGAACCACCAGAACTCGAGGGCGCTGGCCAGCTCGACGAGGGAGCCGCTGGTGGCGAGGGCGCCGGCCAGGCGAAGATCCGGCGGCGTCGGGTCGTATCGCACCCAGCCCAACGTCCGGTAGTGGATCTCGACCCATGCGTGGGCATCGGAGCTGCTGACCTCGATGAACCCACCCACCTCATTCATGCGCCCACCGGCGAAGCCGTTGACGAGCCGCGCAGGGAGGCCGAGCGAGCGGGCCAGAACCACCATGGCCGAAGCGAAGTACTCGCAATGGCCCTCGGTACCGCCGAGCAGGAACACCTCGATCGGCGAGCGCGGATCGTCGCGGCTCACCACCGGAGGAGTGTCCGAGTACCTTCCCTGCCGTCGCAGGTAGGTTTCGATGGCCAGTGCGCGTTCGCCGTCGTTGGCGAGGTTCCTTGTGATCTGCCGCGCCAGCCGCGGGATTGCGGGGGAGAGCTCGGGAAGGGCCAGATATCGTTCGCCTCGGCTGTCGGGAAGCGTCGCATCGATCTCGCGTACCGCAGCGTCGTCCCGGACGACGAAATCGCTGGCGATCGTATAGTCCGCCCGCTCTCCCGCGGTCTTGTGGGCGTAGAGCGCGCCGTTCGCGTCGCGCTCCAGCCGGCCGAGCGGCCCGCGGATCCCCGTCGCCGCGCCCGCGGAGAAGATCACGCCGGGGTCGATCGGCTCGCGCGCGATGCGCTGTACCAGCCGTCTTCCCCGCGCTCGGTATCCCAGGTCTACGCCGATCTCGCTGTCGCCGGGCACGCGTTCGCGGGTCGGTGAAGTGATGGACCAGCTTCGACCGTCGAAGCGGTCGAAGGCCAGACCCCGCCAATAGCGCTCTTCGGTGTCGGGCGGTTCGCCCTCCAGTGTCTCGATTCGGAGCACCAGCGTGGGATCCATGCGGATCCGGCCGATCTCGCCGAGCTCCACGTGGTCGGAGAAGCCCGCTATGCCGAGGGAGCCGTCGAAGGCCGCCGAGAACAGGACTCCCGAGCGAATCCGCGGGAGCAGTGGAAACAGCAGTAGAGCCAGCAGCACCGAGAACAGACACGCGATCACGGTCATGCGCAGGAGCCCGCCGCTGATGGCTCGGCGCGCTGCCCCGGGCTCGCCGGCCTCGAGGGCCTCGGCGCGGAGTGTGTGGACCATCAGCGTCCAGACCGTCGCCACCGCGAAGAGCACCAGGAGCGGGGGGAAGAAGACGCTGTCGGTGAGATTCGCCGCCAGGATCACCTGGAAGAGCGAGAGGGCGACCAGCAGGAACTCGGAGCGCCGGGGCCGGGCGTCGAGAAGCTGCAAGGCCTGGGTGAGGATGGCGAAGTGGGCGAGGGCCACCACGGCCAGCTCCCCTCGGGCGAAGAGCCATGCACTCAGGATCATGATGGCACCGATCGACCCGTTCAGGACGAGGCCACTCTGCTGCCAGCTTCGCGGGGCCTCTCGCAGCAGCGCGGCCGCGCCGATTCCGACTGCGGCGAGGACGACCGCCCAGGGCGCCAGTTGACCGGTAATGGTGAGGGTCAGGCTGGCTGATCCGACCATCGCGATGGCTGCAGCCGGGCGGGGCAACTCGAGGGATTCGCGGAACTCGACGCGACTCATGCAGCCGCTCCCAGCGCATCCCCGTCGGGGCACACCCGAGCCAGGAAGCACAGCAGCCGATCCCGCTGCAGGGCTCCTTCGGCCGGTTCGATGAAGTCGCTGTCAGTGCGGAGACCGACCCGGCAACCGGCCCCCAGGTGGGCGACCACCTCCGACGCCGCGTAACTCACCGCGGCCTCGAAGGCCTCGCCCGGCTGTGCGCCCCGGGTGCGGAGCCGCACCTCGAATTCGGTCCTCTGGTCCCTCTCCAGGTCGCGGACCAGGAGGGTTGCCCGTCGCATGGAGGCCCTCCAGTGAACCCGCCGGAGATGATCGCCAGAGGCGAACGCCCGGAGGCCGGTGACCTGGGAGCCGTCTCCTCCCTGCCCGCCGCTGGTCTCTCCCCAATCCCGGGCCGGGGTTCCTCCTTGCATCCGTACCAGCTTCTCGACTGCGGGGTAGACGAGCGCGCGCTCCTCGGCCTCGATGAGCATCGCCTTCGAGAAGAGCCCAAAGGGGAAGCGGGTGGTCACTCGAAATCCGGCGAAGCCGAGATCACCCCGGCGAGAGGGCGCAAAACGGTAGGCGCGCGTCTCGGTCTGCCCGGGTCCGACGCGGAGCGCGAACACCCGCCCGATGGCCTCGGCGCGATCCACCTGAGCTCCCAACAGGTCTTCGACGACGATGGCGAAAGACGGCACCCGCCGCTGCTCGTTGGTGATCTCGAGGACCAGCGGCGCGGGTGTACCCGCGAACATCTCCCGTGAAATCCTGCGCCGCACCCGGACTCCTCGCAGGGCCGACTCCGAGAGCACACCGGAGAGCACCAGGAAGGCCAGCAGCAGCGACAGCACCATGTACATGAGGTTGTTGCCGGTGTTCATGGCTGCCAGGCCGACACCGAGGGTCGCAGCGAAGAAAAGCCAGCCGGCGCGCGTGGGCCGGAGGGTACGCGGGGGACGGAGCCAGCGGCGGATCCGCTTGCGCCAGGTGTCGTCCCTCAGAGCGGGACGGCCACCCGGTCGAGGATCTCCCGAACGATCCACTCGGCTTCCTCCGACGACCGCTGCGGCCCGCCGCGCGGGTCGATCACGATCCGATGGGCGAGGACATCCACGGCGAGGTCACGGACGTCCTCCGGGATGCAGTAGTCGCGTCCGTCCACCAGGGCCCGCGCCTGAGCGGAGCGGCGCAGGGCCACGGCGCCGCGCGGCGAGACGCCCAGGTGGATCGCCTCGTGCTCGCGAGTCTCCGCCACGATCTCCAGCAGGTAGGCGATCAGAGCGTCGTCGAACTTGATCCTCTCTGCGGTGGCCCGCATCCCCAGTGCGTCGGCAGTGGAGAGAATCGGCTCGAGTCGCGGGAGCTCGTGCACCGCCGGGTCATCGCGGAGGATCGCCGCTTCGTCGTCGGGTGCGGGGTATCCGATCCGCAGGCGCATCTGGAAACGGTCGAGCTGGGACTCGGGGAGGGGATTGGTGCCGTAGTGCTCTACGGGGTTCTGGGTGGCGATCACGAAGAAGGGCTCGGGCAGAGCGTGGGTCTGGCCCTCGACGGTGACGTTTCCCTCGCACATCGCCTCCAGGAGCGCGGACTGTGTCTTCGGGCTTGCTCGGTTGATCTCGTCCGCCAGGACCACGTTGGCGAAGATCGGGCCCGGCTGGAAGCTGAAGTTCCCGGTAGCGCGGCCGTCGATCATCTCCGGCACCGAGGCGCCGAGAATGTCGCCGGGAAGCAGGTCGCTGGTGAACTGGATGCGGCGGAAGGAGGCGTCCACGGACCTGGCCAGCGCGTTGGCGAGGGTCGTCTTTCCGACACCGGGAATATCCTCCATCAGGAGGTGTCCACCGGCAATCAAGGTCTCCACGGCGCGCCGCACCACCTCCGGCTTGCCGCGCAGAGCCCGCTCGACGTTGGAGCGGAGACGGTCCGCCTGTTCGGCGGCCCGCTCGGGAGAGAGCGGCGGAGCGCTCGGCGGCGTGGCGGTCTGGTGCATTTGCAGCCTCTGAACGAGTGGGAAATCCGGCACCTGTCGTCTTCGGCATCTTCGGTCCCGGGCCTGAGGGCCCCTCGACCCGCACTCCAGGTGCAGAAATGCCGGCAAGACGCTGCAATCGCAGCGCTTTCCTTGGCTCTGCCCCGCACGTCGCTAGCCGGGCCCACCGATGAACAGGGATCCGTCTCGAGGTCGGTTCAGCGCGTCCAGAGAGGCGCCGATGAGAGCGCTGGACGTGAACGCCATGACAGAGAAGTGCGTCAAAGGCTACATCGTGGCGTCGATCGTGGAGGACCTGCGCAGTGCGCTCGAACAGGGGCGGATCGACAGCGATTGCGTGGATCTCGTTCTCGAGTCGACGCTCGGCTTCATGGCGGCGCTGGCGCGGCGCTCCGCTGGCCCCGAGGTGCGGGTCACACTGGAGCGCCCGGCGCCCGGCCACGCCCGCTTCGTCTTCGAACGTACTCGCTGACGCGTCGGGGGGATGGAGCGAGAGAGCGCTCGCTCCATCGCTACGGGTGTTCGGGCGAGCCGTCTCGACCTGGCGTGAGATGCGCTGAGGATCGGGGGTCCGGCTCCTCCGCGGCTTGCCGCGCGCTCTCCAGGAAGGCACGGAGATCGCCGTTCAGCTCTTGCAGCCGCTCCCCGTAGCGAGCCAGATCACCGTGATAGGTCCCGATCAGCGCCTGGCACGCGTCGTTCAGGCGCACCCGCTCCGCCAGCCGTTGCCCGTCGCGGGTGGCGAGATCGAGGGCTGCGAGCTCGCTTCGGGTCTGGCTCTCGAGGGCCGCTCGCGAGGCGTCGCGCTGCACTCCCGCCTCGCTCTCCAGATAGAGCTCCGCGACCCGATCGCGAAATGCGACCAGGGTGCGGGCCACGGCGCGGTCGTCCTCCACCCGCCGCTGCTTCACCTGGCGTTCCCTGGGATCCTCGTGAAACCGGATCGCAGCCTCCTGGCCGACGAAGGTGGCGAGGCCTTCGTTGAACTCCGGCTCGTCGCGCACGTAGACGGTGGCGTGCACGAGCTCGTGGAGAATCGTCTCGATCAGTCTTCCGCGGTCTTCGCGAAGCATCGGTGCCGTGAGCGGGTCGTCCAGCCAGCCGAGGGTCGAGTAGGCCGGAATCGGAAAGAGGCAGACATCGCGCCCCCGGCTGCGCAGCGCTGCGGCCTCCGCTCGGGCGCGCTCCTCGTCGAAGAAGCCCTTGTAGGGGACGCTTCCCGCGAACGGAAACCAGAAGTTCTCGGCCTCGACCTCACCGGGTCGCGTCGCGACCACCGTGGTCACGATGCGATCGCCGGGCCATTCGACGTAGCTCGTGTACTGTCCCCCGACGTCGAGCCCGATCTCGGCGGCGTAGGCGCGCACCTGTTGCGCGAGCTCGAGGTGCTGGCGAAGTTTCTCCGGGGTTTCGGGATCGGCGATCAGATCGCCGACATCGCGCCTCGCCAGAAGCATGCGGAGCTGCCCCGAGGCGAGGTGGGTGTAGTAACAGCCGGTTTCGAGGCTCGCGAGTGTGGTGAGGAGCAGGGTGAGAAAGAGCTTCGTCAGCATTTCGGTGGAGGTGGATTCGGCGGAGCTCGCGGATCGGGTGGCTGCCGAGGCGTACTTCGCCGGCGCCGCGGGTCTCGAGGAGCGGGGCTCACAGCTCCTCATCTACGCCCCGGCGGACCGCTCGGACGCGGTCCTGCAAGCGCTCCGCCACTGTGCCGGGAGCGCCGTCGGGGATGCCACCTTGGTGGAGGACCAGGACTGGTCGCGTGCCTGGCGCAAAGGCCTGACGGTGGTGGAGATCTCGCCGCGCCTCGCCATCCGGCCTTCCTTCCTGGAGCACCGGGGGCCGGTCGGGCAGGCGACCCTGATCGTCGATCCGGGCCAGGCCTTCGGCACCGGAGGCCACGCCTCGACGAGATTGGCCCTGGGCCTCCTGGACCAGGTGGCCCCGGATGAGGTGGTGGCGTCGGAGGTCCTGGACGTCGGCTCGGGAACGGGTGTGCTTGCCCTGGCCGCCCTCGCCCTGGGTGCGCGACGCGCGGTTGCCCACGACCTCGATCCGCTGGCCGGCGAGGCGATCCGCGCCAATGCCGCCGCGAATGGCTTGAGCGACGGCGTGCTCGTCTTTGTCGGGCCCGTCGAGGCGATCGGCTCGCGGCGCTTCGACCTGATTCTCGCCAACATGCTCTACACCGAGCTCCAGCCGCTGCTCGGACCGATCGCCTCGCACACCCGGCCGCGGGGAATCGCGATCTTCTCCGGCCTTCTGGAGGGCGAGCGAGGTGCGATGGAGCGATCGCTCGCCCGCGCGGGGCTTGGTGTCGAGGCGACGCGAACCGAGACCGACACCGCGGGCGACTGCTGGCTCGGACTGCTCACGCGGCGCGAACCGCTTCGCGCCAGTGGTAGAGCAGACGCCTGAGGGTTTCCCGGAGCGGGATCGCCGGTGCCCACTCCGTCGCCTTTTCGAGCCGTTCTGCGGAGCCGACCACGCTGTCGGCCGGTCTCCACCGGGCGTGGTCGACCGCGACCTCGGGCCGAACCGAAGTCTCGGCGAGAAGCAGGTCCAGCAGATCGCGGATCGAGGTGCACCTTCCGCTCGCGACGTTGTAGACGCCCGCCGGCACCTTGGGATCGAGGAGTTGGAGGTAGGCGTCGAGCACGTCCTCCACGTCCAGGAAGTCGCGGACCGAATCGAGGTTTCCAACCGCCATCTTCGGGGGCCGCACGCCGGCCTCGATCTCTGCGATCTGCCGCGCAAAGCTCGACTCCACGAAGCGATCGGGCCGGCCCGGGCCGGTGTGATTGAAGGGGCGAACCCGCACCACATCCACGCCCCGACTTTCGTAGAAACCGCCCAGAAGATCCGCCGCCGCCTTGCTCCAGGCGTAGTGCGAATCCGGCCGCAAGGGAGAGCTCTCGTCGAAGGGCGGAGCGCCGGGATCGGCCGCTCCGTAGACGTACCCCGAGCCCACCAGCAATACGCGCACGTCCGGTGAGATCTTCTGGGCGGCTTCCAGGATCGAGTGAGCGCCGAGGAAATTCACCCGGTACGCCGCCTGGGGATTGCTCTCGGCCTCGGGGACGAAGGAGATCGCGGCCAGGTGAACGATTGCGTCCGGACGCGCCTCTGTCACGGCATCCGCGACCCGGCCGGCATCCCCCACGTCCAGCTCCAGATCGGTGCCAATCACCTGGGCGCCCGCGGCCCGGAGACGAGCCTCGAGCCTCTGCCCCACGAAGCCGGCCACCCCGGTCACGAACACCCGCATGCGCGCAGACTGCCAGAGAGAACCGCTCACTGCTACCTGCCGGCCCCTGGTATGATCGCCGCGGTGCTCTCTCATCGGATGCGGGTGGCCTGTGATCATTCGGTTCAGCGGATTCGAGCTCGACGACCATCTCGGTGAGCTTCGCCGGGATGGCCGGCGGGTTCCGATCCAGAAAAAAGCGCTGGATTTTCTCCTCTACCTGATTCGCTTCCGGGGGCGCATCGTCCCCCGAGAGGAGTTGCTCGCGAACGTATGGTCGGACGCCGTCGTGACGGATCAGGCGCTCAACCAGGCGCTCTATCAGACCCGGAAGGTGCTGGGGGACGATGGAGGTGGTCAGACCATTCTCCAGACGGTTCGCCGTCGAGGGCTCCGTTTCGTCGCTCAGGTCACCGAGGTCGAGGATCGGCCCGAGTTCGTGACGGCGCCGTTCGTCGGGCGCGGGAAGCTCCTCGGCGACCTCGACAGCGCACTTCGCGCCGCCTCGGAGGGGCGCGGGGGGCTGGTGTTGCTGAGCGGCGAGCCTGGCATCGGAAAGACCCGCGCCGCGGAGCAGTTCGCGAGCCTCGCCCGCGAGCAGGGGGCGGTGGCGCACCTGGGCCGCTGCAGCGAAGCAGAGGGTGCCCCGAGCTTCTGGCCCTGGGTCCAGCTTCTTCGCGCCCATGCCGGGGCGTGTCCGCCATCGCGTATGCGTCAGCTCCTCGGGAGCGGAGCTCGCGACATCGCTCAGATCGCTCCGGAGATCCATCCGGATCTCTCGGACTCGGTACCGCTTCCAGTACTCGAGCCCGGTCCCGCGCGCTTTCGTCTCTTCGACGGCGTGGCCCGATTCTGGCAGCGGGTAAGCGAGGCGGCCCCGATCGTCCTCGTCCTGGATGATCTCCACCGGGCTGACGACCCTTCGTGGCTCCTCCTCCGGTTCATCGCCCAGGAGCTTGGGGGCTGGCGGATCCTCGTGGTTGGGACCTATCGGGAAGTCGAGTTTCATCGCGACCCGGTACGGACTTCCGCGCTTGGCGAACTCGCTCGCCTGGCCTCGACCCGGTGCTTCGAGCTGGAGGGATTCTCCCGCGAGGAGGTGGAGCGTTTCCTCGAGCTGACGATCGCCGACCCGTTGAGCGCGGAGACGGTGACCCGCCTCCATGAGCACAGCAACGGAAATCCATTCTTCCTCACCCAGCTCGCACCCAGCTTCGACCCCCGCCGTGGCGGTGCCTCGGGCGAGGAGGCGCACGGAAGGCAACGCTTGGAGCTTCCCCGTAGCGTCCGGGATGCGACTACTCAGCAGCTGTCCGGGCTCTCGCCGACGTGTCGCGAGCTGCTGACGGTTGCCGCCGTGATCGGCCGCGAGTTCACCCTGGGTGCACTGGAACTCGCCACGGAGCACTCCCGGGAGACGGTTCTGGATGCCGTAAGCGCGGCATCGGAGGCTCGTGTGATCCACGAGAGCCGCGAGCGGATCGGGCATTTTCGTTTCGAGCACATCCTGGTGCGCGATGCGCTCTGCGAATCGCTGAGCACGGTGGAACGCGTGAATCTCCACAAGCGCGTGGGGGAGGCCCTGGAGCTGCTCTACGGGACCGACGCCGAGGAGCATCTGACGGAGCTCGCGCACCACTTCGCCGCGGCTCTCCCAGCGGGCGAAGAGGAGCGGGCAATCGAATACGCCGCTTCCGCAGGGCGCGCTGCCACGGACCGGCTCGCGTTCGAGGAGGCTGTCCGCCAGTACGAGCGGGCTCTCGAAATCGTCGATCTGGCGGCCAATCCCGATGACAGCCGGCTCTTCGATCTCCTGCTGGCGCTGGGTGTGGCCCAGATCCGGGCGGGGATGCGGGACAGCGCGCGAAAGGCCTTTCGCCGCGCCGGCGAGATCGCCGGCCGCCTGGACGAGCCGGAGCGTCTGGCGAGGGTTGCACTCGAGGTGGCTCCGGGTTTCTTCGCCATCGAGACGGGCGTCTACGACCCCCTCATCGTCTCGCTCCTCGAGGATGCGCTGGCTGCCTTGCCGCTCGGCGACAGCGCGCTGAGAGCGAGGCTCCTCGGCCGCATGGCGATGGCACTCTATTGGTCCGACTCCTTCCCACGCAGGGAGCAGCTCATCGAAGAGGCAGTGGGAATCGCCGAACGGCTGGGAGAGCCCGACACGGTCGCCTATGTCACACACGCCCGCGTCGTCGCTCTCTGGGGACCTGACAGCTTCGACGGCCGGGCCCTCAAGTCTAGCGATGTGATCGAGAAGGCGGAGGAGGTGGGCAACCAGGAGCTGTCACTCATCGGCCGTGTCTTTCGGATCGCTACTCTGCTGGAGGCGGCCGAGCGTGAAGATTTCGATCGCGAGGTCGACATCTTCTGCAGGCTGGTCGAGGACCCGAGACACGTCAGCACCCGGTGGTACGCCTCCCTGTTCCGCGCGATCCGGGC
The DNA here is from genome assembly GCA_963766175.1 of uncultured delta proteobacterium. Lineage (GTDB taxonomy): Bacteria > Myxococcota_A > UBA9160 > UBA9160 > UBA6930 > CAVXZE01. The sequence goes on along the minus strand of CAVXZE010000026.1, from coordinate 70,339 downwards.
GACGCTCGATGGAAGGTTCGATGACGCGGAACGCCTCGCCAAGGAATTTCTCTCCGAAGGTCGGCGCTTCCAAGATGCGAATGTAATTCATTCATTCTGTGCGCTTATAGCTACCGTCCGCTGGCATCAGGGTCGAAGCCACGAGATGATTGATGGACTCTCTCAACTCAGCGCCGAGTATCCCACTGTAGTGGGCTGGCGTTGCGGCTTGGCTGTCTTCTTGGCAGAGAATGGCCATCGAGAGAGATCTATGCGAGAGCTTGGTTGGATTGCACGTGATGGGCTGTCAGAGGTCCCACGTGACATGAATTGGCTGCTGTGTATGGCGCTGCTTGCAGAAGCGTGCGGGATCTTGGCCGATCCTGGTTGGTCTGCGATCGTGTATAGACACTTGAAGCCGTACGCAAGCCGGTTGGTGGTTCTCGGTTATGGAGTCAGCGCGTGGGGATCTGTTTCAAGATCACTGGGGATCTTGGCGACTACGATGTCACGATGGGCGGAGGCCGAGGAGCATTTTCAGGCGGCGCTTGCTCGAGAGATACGATCTGGAGCTCGACCCTGGGTTGCGTGGACGCTACTTGCATACGCTCGAATGTTGGTGATCCAAGGGCGAATTTCGGACCGTGACCGCGCGGCCGAATTGGCGGCAGCCGCAAGACGGATCGGTTCAGCACTTGGAATGGCGAGGTTGTGTAATGACGCGTCCGAGTTGGTGCCGCCCGTATAGCTCATCCGAAGAATTGTCGGGGTTCAGTGTGGAATGCGCCACACATCAAGCAACGGCATTCGAATCGATCGGACCATGCTTCCCCGCATCAGGATGAACGGGGTACGCTGAAGCGCCGAGGGGTGCTAAGGATCGATGCGTCCATTGGCGATTCACTAATGTTCAAGAGCTTGAGGTACAAGGAATGATTCTCGGAGTGTCGGGACCCTACGCAGCTGGGAAAGGGGAGGTAGTCGCCTTCCTCAAGGAGAGGAGTTTCCTCGCACACTCGCTTTCCGACGTGATTCGCAAGGAATTGGCCGATCGGGGTCTCGAAGAGACACGTGAAAGAATGCTCGAAACGGGAAACTCGATTCGAGCTGCCGAAGGGCCAGGTGCGCTGGCGAGGCGTGTTCTCTCCGAGCTGGCAGGCGACCGGAACTACGTCGTCGACTCGATTCGCCATCCAGTAGAGGTGGAGGTTCTGCGAGAAACTGGTGAGCGATTTCAGCTGATCTGGGTCGATGCAGATGAGGCCGTTCGGTTCAGGCGGATCCGCGAGCGAGGCCGACCTGGCGACCCAGAGACTATCGATGAGTTCAGGTCACTGGAAGCGCGGGAACTCGGGAGCGATGATCCCCTTGGCCAGCAACTTCTCGCGGTTCGGACGCTCGCGGATGAAACACTCGACAACAGTGGGAGTATCGAAGGGCTTCACGAGGCGATTCAGGCTCTCTTGAAAAAAAGTCTCTATTTCGAACGCCCCGGTTGGGATGACTACTTCATGAGCATCGCGCGTGTCGTCGCCATGCGGAGCAACTGCGTGAAACGAAAGGTGGCAGCGGTCGTCACACTCGATCGACGCATCATCTCCACGGGTTACAACGGCACGCCGAGAGGCGTTCAGAACTGCAACGAGGGGGGGTGCCCACGCTGTAACTCGTTTGCGCCGGAGGGTACGAGCATTGGCGATTGCCTCTGCTCTCACGCGGAGGAAAATGCGATCACACAAGCTGCGTACCACGGGGTGAGTGTCCGCGGGGCGACGCTCTACACCACGCTGTGCCCGTGCCTGATGTGCACGAAGATGATCATCAATTCAGGTGTGGCAGAGGTGGTGTACAACGCGGACTACCCGGTTGGAGAAGTCTCCCTCAGGCTTCTCCGGGAGGCGGGAATCAAGGTCCGCCAACTCGAGATCGCCATTTGACCAGCGATAGCCTCCCTCGGAAGTAAAAAACGCGATATATTTCAATAGGATACGTGGGATGTTGCGCAGAAGCGGCAGTCGGGAATAAAATGCTGTTTTGCCAAAATGTGAGCCAATGCTGATTTCTGCACCCATCACTGATGAGCACTTTCGGCGGCTACATCCGATCGTCATCGATGCCCGTGAGCATATTCTCATTCTGCTTGATCAACTTCGCCGTGAGCGGCGGGTTCTACGCCGAGCGATCAACCGGAGGATGGATCGAGAAACCGCGATTCTGGAGCGTGTGGTCGATGACGTCCTCGTGCTGAAGACGGAGCACTTCGAGCCTGACGATCGCGCCTATGTCTTCCTCAACTTCGAGCTTGATGGGGTGCAGTACTTCTTTTCCGCTCGCCGAATCGACGACAAGAACCCTCAGCGTCTCTGCGTCCGGGTTCCCTCGGCGATCTATCGAGCGGAGCGCCGCGGTCGCACCCGGAGGCGGCTAGAGTCGGCGCCACGGGAATCGCGCCAATTGCATGTGATGACCGAGGCGGCTGGTGCCATCGAAGTCGAGATCGAAGACTCTTCGCCCGCTGGCGTTGCCATCCGTCTTCACGAGGATTCTTCCCAACTGTTGAAGGATGGCTTTCCTATTCGATTCGTAAATGGAAACCGTGCCGGTGCTCAGGCTTACGCCCGCGTGCGGTATCGTTCACACTTGGCGGAACGCCCTGGTTGGATCCGTATCGGTTTGGATCTTTCGCCTCGTGCGTCAGAAACTCCGATCGAAATCGAACATCGCACGACGATACTGGAAGAGGGATCGTGGCAGAAAAGGCGCCTTGGCTGGAAAATTATGCAGCAAGGCGCGCGCCTGGCAACGAGAAGAGCGAGTCGGGCGTTTGCACGGCGAGCCAAACGCTCGGCTGGGATCGATGTGGTGCGGTACGCGAATGAGCAGGGTGAACCCATAGTCGCAATCGTCGACTCCTGGGGCGACACTCGCGGTGCGCCGGCAGTGGTCATTCCCCCTGCCTGGGGTCGTACCAAGGAGACGCTCTTACCGCTGTCGCAGACGATTGTGGCCACGTTCGCCGCTGCCCGACAACCAGTGGTCGTGGTTCGCTTTGATGGAATTCGGAAGCGTGGGGAGTCGTACAACGACCCTGACTGCCGAGAGCCTGGTACCGACCACCGCCGATTTAGCTGCTCGCAGGGTGTTCGCGACATTCAAGCAACACTCGATTTCCTAGAATCATCGCCGCAATTCCGACCAGAGAGCACGATCCTGGTAACGTTCAGCGCGGCAGCACTCGAGGGACGCAAGTCCGCGTCGCTCGAGGGTGGGAAGAGACTTCACGGGTGGGTCAGTGTTGTTGGAAGTCCTGATCTGCAATCTATGATGCGCGTAATCTCCGGCGGTGTGGATTATGTGGCAGGCGTCGAGCGGGGCGTGCGTTTTGGAGTTCAGGAAGTCCTTGGCGTATTCGTCGATATCGATCACACGGGCTTGGACGCGATTGCCAATGGTCTCGCCTTTCTCGATGATGCGCGGCGCGACCTAGCCGCGACCGAAGTGCCAATCACTTGGTTTGCCGGCGCCCACGATGCGTGGATGGAACTCGACCGCGTAAGCGACATTCTTTCTCACGGAAAGGTTGACAACCGGCGATTGGTTGTCATTCCGACTGGTCACCAGTTGCGGACCAGCAGGCAGGCAATTGAGGTGTTTCAGTCTATCGCTAGAGAGGTCGGTCGTATGACCCTGGGGGCTGATCTCCGGTCAACGCTCCCAGATTTCATAGCGATGGAAGAGCGTAGGGAACGGGAACAACTTCGACTGTCGCTGCCCGCCGTGGACCTGCGCGGTTTCTGGCACGACTACCTCGTAGGACGCGACGGATCGGTCGGGAATGAGCTGCAAGTGAATACGTCCTATTACCGAAATTTCATGGTGGAGCAGATCGAAGCGCTCTGTCTTGATTCGGGTGATAGGATCGCCGACCTGGGTTCCGGAACGGGTGCATTCGCGCTGCAACTAGCGGAGCAACGCGACCTCCATCCGGCGCTAACGGTGCACCAGTTCGACTTCGTGCGAGAGGCTCTGGAACGCGCGCGCAAACGGATCAATGATTCTACTCCCAGAGACGGTCTAAGCGTTCACTACGTGGAAACTGCTCTGGACGTCCGTCCAGGATGCTTGAGTGTGCCCGCGCGGGCGCAGAGCTACGACGCTGTACTGGCATCGTTGTTGCTCGGCTACGTCGGTGACCCGGTTGAACTCTTGCACGAAATTCGCCGGATACTCCGGCGTGGTGGGCGACTCGTACTTTCGAATATGCGGCGCGATGGAGACATTTCGAAGATCTTCCAGGAAGGTTTGACCGAGCTGCGTCAGGGCCTCTGGCGCGAGCGACTGGGCGATGAGGGAAGCGAGGTGCTCGACGCGGCCGCGAGGAATCTACTCAACGAGGGTGCTCGTCTCCTGGAGTTGGAGGAGAGTGGAACGTTTCGCTTCTGGGATCCGGATGAACTGGCGAGGATGGTTCGTCGTGCTGGATTTCGGAAGGTTAGGGCGAGCCTATCGTACGGTGAGCCGCCGCAGATCGTGGTGGTATCGGCTGAGCGCGTTTGACGCTTCGCCGCTCGTCAAGACGTGCAGACGCATGACGGGAAGATGGTAGGCAACCTCCAGAGGCGGGAGGCGCTTCCGCGGGCGGCGGTGCGCCTGGGTCTCAACCACCCCCGTGCCGTTCTGCTGATGTGGGTGCTAGTAGCAGGGGTCGCCACCATCGGCGTTCTTCGACTCCAGATTGAGACCTCGACGGACAGCGTGCTCGATCGCTCTGGCGAGGCCTGGAGTTTCTATCAGAGCTCTCAAGATCATTTTGGCGGAGACGAAATCCTGGCTCTGGTGATCGAGGGGAATAGGACCTTCGATCCTTCGGTTCTCAGCAAATCGGTGGAGCTAACCGAGGCGCTCGAGCCCCTGGCCGGCGTTCGAAGAGTCGATAGCCTCGCCACCGTCCCACTCGTTCACGTAACAGCTGATGGTGCCGTGTCCCTCGACGCAGCTCTTGAGGGCGGTGTGCCCGCAGACAGCGCCGCACTCAAACGCTTCGAGAACTTGGTTCTGGCCGACCGAATCGCTCCACGCACCCTCGTGTCCAAGGATCACCGCGCGGTTGCTGTCAACGTGGTGCTCGAGAAAAGCCCAGAGGTGCACTATGAGACTGTTTTCAACGAAATCGAGAGACGTCTCAGAGATGAACAAGCGTGGGTTTCGGGCGTGCCGGTTTTTCGAACCGAAGCCGATGCGCGCACGGCTGCTGAGCTGTCCTTCTTCATACCGCTAACGATAGTTCTTGTGGGAACCTTGCTGTTTCTATTGTTTGGAACGATTCGAGCAGCTGCAATCCCAATTGCCGTCAGCGGCTTGAGCACGTGGGCTCTGCTGGGCGCGATGGGTGCACTCGGTGTGCCATTGACGGTCAGCACGGTGATACTGCCCTCGATACTCCTCGCTCTCGGAAGTGCATACTCCATGCACGAACTAACGGTCGCGGTGGATTGCCGCTCTTTCCCCGAGCTCCAAGACTCACTCCAGGACGTAGCCTTGCCAATTGCCCTATCGGGTCTCACAACTGCTGTCGGATTCGTTGCGGTATCGCTCGTGCGGATTAACGTTGTTCGCGACGTTGGGGCGTTCGGCGCAATAGGTGTGCTTGTAGTATTGGCTGCGTCTCTCACGGCAACGCCGGCCGTACTGCGCCTTTGGCCGATTCGTTCGCGAAGATCTGCTCTTCAACGGTGGCTAAGCGGTCCGGCAGCGAAATCCTTAATGACGCTGGTTGCAGCACGCTGGCGACTGGTGATCGTTTCCTGGGTTGTGGCGACAGCTGTCGTGGTGGCGGGTATCGCCCGATTAGAAGTCGAAACAGACGCTGTGGAGTGGTTCTTGAAGGGGGACCCGGTTCGCGTCGCGTATGAGGCTATCCGGGACCGCTTTTCGGGAATCAGCCCCATGAATGTAGTAATCGAGGCGCCGGAAGGTGAATCGGTGGCTGCGCCGAAAGCGGTGGCGGCCCTAAGCGATCTCACGACATATCTGGAATCGCTTCCGGAGGTGGGTAAAGCACTCTCTGTGGCGGATCCTCTGAGACAGATTCATCGAGGCTTCGCGGGTAACTCCGGCGAGCCACTCCCACGGGACTCGGAGGTGATTGAGCAGTACCTGCTAATTCTTGAGTCGAGTGAGTACATGCAGGATTTTCTCACGACGGATCGAAGGCTAGCGAATGTGCTTCTAAGAGCGAATGACAACGGCTCTGATGCGCTGCTAGCGGTTGCCGAAAAGGCGAACACATGGTGGGATACCCATGGGCCGGTTGGTTATTCGGCGCGTACGACGGGGATAATGTACGAGTTCGCGCGAGCGGAAGACGAGATCACTATGGGGCAACTACGTGGCCTAGTGTTCGCGCTCTTGGTGATAGCTGTCATCCTGTTGATAATCTTTCGCTCAATCAAGCTCGCGGTGATTGCGCTCGTTCCAAACGCTCTCCCTGTGGCGATGGCATTTGGGGCTATGGGAATTCTCGATATTGCGCTGGATGCGGGCACGGTGCTCGTTGGAAATCTCGCCCTGGGGATCGCGATTGACGACACGATCCACACTGTCACAGGTTACTATCGACAGCGTTCGATAGGGGAATCGCCGGAGTGTGCTTTGGCACGCACGTTCGAACGGGTGCTTTCCCCGGTTGTGTTCACGACGCTCACCATCGGATTGGGTTTCGCCGTGTTCGGATTCTCAACCCTCGTATTTACGCGGCACCTTGGATTGGTCACTTCTGGCATCATGGTGCTCTGCCTACTTGCAGACATTCTGTTACTTCCGGCCCTCTTGCTTGCCACCAGCGGGGGCCGCGGCCCCAACAGGGTGCCAATTCGGTAAGACCCCCCCCCCGGCGCCGATGATCCCAAATTGTTCCTAAAGCCGCAGGGTTAGCGCGTCGATTACTCAATCTATGTCTCTGGGTAAGGGGTCGGAGCAGGAGTTGTACGCCGAGTACCGGCGCGAGGTGGAAAGCACCGCGCTGCCGCGCGCGCTTCGAACCGCGGTTTTCGTCTTCTTCATTATCCAGACACTGTTCATCGGCGTCGATTGGCTGGTTTACCCCGAAAGCTTCGCGCAATTCCTGCCGTTCCGACTTAGCCTGAATATCATCTTTGCGTTGATCTACTTCCGGACCAGCGACACTCATCCGCTGGCCTCAACCTTCGCGACTTGCCTGGCGGGTGGAGGAATGCTGCTCACGCTGATCTACGGAGGTGGTGGTGCAGACAGCGAGTACTACGTAGGTCTTGTCCTACTTGTCTTAGGAACCGGTGTCTTCGTTCCTCTATCGGCGCTCCAAGCAGCGATGATCACCTCGATTTTGGTAGGCGGCTACCTAGTGCTTCCGATTCTCGGGGCAGATCCAGTTCCTTGGGCCCGCTTCGTTCTTCATTGCGTCTTCCTGAGCGGCGCTGCGTTTGGGGGAGTGATGAGCTGCGCTCTTCTGGACCGAATGAGGTTCTCCGACTTCAAGCAGCGGCGAGCTCTGGAGCGGGCGGGGAATGAGCTCCGGGAGCTTGACAAGGCAAAGTCACGTTTCACCGCGAATATCCATCACGAGCTTCGGACGCCTCTGACGTTGATGCTCGCTCCCTTGGATGCGCTTCGGAGCGGCGACTTTGGAGAGGTCCCTGAGACGGTCGAGAGCACGTTGCGGACGATGAACGCCAATGGGCTTCGGCTCCTGAAGCTCATCAACAATCTGCTCGACCTGGCGAAGATCGAGAGTCAGGAGCTCTCGATTCAACGCACGCCCGTCGATCTGGCGCAGCTTGCGGCCGAGCTGGTCGAGGGTGCTCGGCCGACGGCTCAGCGGAAGGGGATCGACCTCGAGCTCGAAGGCTTTCGGGACATGCCGATCGTTTTCGTCGATGCCGACGCCTTCGAGAAGATCATCGTCAACTTGGTCGGAAACTCCCTCAAGTTCACCGATTGGGGGGAGATCGTCGTGTCCGGTGAGGTGTGCGACGAGGGAATCCACATCATGGTGTCGGATACCGGCATTGGGATACCGCCCGCACAGCTCGAGAAGGTGTTCGACCGGTTCGCTCAGGTCGACGCCTCGGCGACGCGGAAGCACGAGGGGACCGGAATCGGTCTGTCGCTGGTCTGGGAGCTGGTGCAGCTACACGGAGGCCGCGTCTGGGCCGAGAGCGAAGGAGACGGCCGCGGCACGGAGATGCACCTGATCCTGCCGATCGGTGAGGCCGACGCGGCAGAGGATGAGGTGATGCTCCGTTCCTCCGACGGCCGGGCGCTCACCGCGGCGGGATCCTTCGAGGCGATGGCCAGCGAGATCTCGCCCGAGCTCGACGGGCCGGGTGAGAGCCGGTTCACCGAGATGGAGCACAGCGTCGAGCGCTGGGAGGGGGCCAGGACGGAGCCGGCAGGCGATCAGGTCGCGTCCGGGCACCCGCCGGGAACGCCCGAAGTGGTCATCGCGGAGGACAACGCGGAGATGCGCCGTCTGCTCGCGTTCCTGATCGGGCGCGAGTTCCGGGTGCGGGTCGCCAGCAACGGCCGCAGCGCGCTGGAGGCGGTGCGGGAGTCCGCTCCCGAGCTGGTGCTGACCGACGTGATGATGCCGGAGATGTCGGGCACCGATCTCTGCCGGGCCATCAAGGAGGATCCCGAGACGAGTGGCATCCCCGTAATGCTCGTCACCTCGAAGGCAGAACGGGAGATGAAGATCGAGGGGCTCGAGCTCGGGGCCGATGACTACGTGACCAAGCCGTTTCACCCGAGGGAGCTCCTGGCCCGGGTCCGCTCGCTGGTGCGGCTGCGGCAGCTCCAGCAGGAGATTGTGGCGCAGAACGCATCGCTCGAGGAGAGCAATGCCGAGCTCGAGCGGACGCTTTCCGAGCTGAAGGAGGCTGAGGTTCAGCTGGTTCAGGCGGAGCGGTTGGCCGCCGTGGGAGAGCTCTCGGCCGGCGTGGCTCACGAGGTCAACAACCCCCTGAACTTCGCCCGCAATTCTCTTACCACCCTGAAGACCTATGTGGACGATCTGCGCAACGTCGCCCAGCGGGTCGCCGAGCTCGACACCTCGAACCCGTCGAAGCTGTCCGCGCAGCTCCGGGAGCTCGAGCGGGACAAGGCGGAGCTCGGCTTCGATGAGCTCGCCGATGCCCTGGCCGAGCTGGTCGGGATCGTGAACGAGGGACTGCACCGGACCTCCAACCTGGTGAGCGACCTGCGGGATTTCGCGGCTCCTCACCGGGGCCAAAACCGCCCATTCGATATCCGGTCGGGTCTTCGTTCCACGGTCCATCTCCTCGGCCACAAGTTCCGGGAGTGCCAGGCCGAGGTGGACCTGGCGATCGACCAGCAAGTTCCGACCGTCATCGGGGATGCCGGGGCCCTCAACCAGGTCTTCCTCAACATCCTCAAGAATGCGGCAGAGGCGCTCGAAGGACAGGGTGGGGCGATTGAGATCACGGTGAGCGAGGAGGTGGCGCAGGTGCTGGTGCGGGTCCGGGATACCGGCCCCGGTATGGAGGCCGCCGTCCAGGGGAGGCTCTTCGAGCCCTTCTTCACCACGAAGGTGGCTGGAAAGGGGACCGGCCTGGGGCTCTCGATGAGCCGCCGGATCGTAGAGCGGCACGGGGGCAGCATCGAGATCGAGTCGGAGCCGGGCGAGGGGACTTGCGTGACGGTGCGCCTGCCGGCCGAGGGAGCGAATGGAGCCTAGACCGCGCAGCCTGCTCGACTACCGCGAGTACCCGGTGCTCTACGTCGACGACGAGCCGGAGAACCTCCGCATTTTCGAGCTGGGCTTCCGTCGCGAGTTCTCGATCATCACCGCCAGCAGCGGAGAAGAGGGGCTGCGGGTGTTGAACCAGCAACCCGTGGCCCTGGTGCTGTCCGATCACCGCATGCCCGGCATGACCGGAGTCGATTTCCTGACGCAGGTGCGCGAGCTCGACCCGAAGACGATCCGCGTTCTCGTGACCGCCTACGGCGATGCCGAGACCTTGAGCGTCGCGATCAACGACGGGTCCATCTACCGCTACGTTCCGAAGCCCTGGGACGCGGACGAGCTGCGTCTCACCCTCAAGCGCTCGATCGAGGTCTACGCACTCGCCCGTGAGCGCGAGGGTCTGGTACGCGAGCTCACCGCGGTCAATCAAATCGCCCAGACCATCAACCAGGAGCTCGACCTGAAGCCGCTCCTGGACCAGCTCCTGAGCGCGATCATCGAAGAGCTGGGTTTCGATGCGGCGGCCGTGCTCTTCCTCGACGAGGGCCGGGAGAGCCTCCGGATCGATCGGCTGCTCCCCTCCGACCCGGCAGTGGAGAAGGAGATCACCCGCGAGCCGATCCGCGCCTCCGCGGCGCCCGCCTTCATGGATCGTCTGATCGACGGGGAGGCGCAGACGCTGAGTGTCGCGAGAGCGACCGACTACGAGGCTCCGATTCGGCGCTGGGTGGTAGAGGTAGCGGCCGACGAGATCCTGGTGGTTCCGCTGATCGGGAAGAAGGGCGTGATCGGCGCCATCGCTGTCGACAACCGGCGGGGCGGTGCGGCCTTCGGCGTCGCCGACCGCACCCTTCTCGAGGGCCTGGCCACTCAGGCTGCGATCGCCATCGAGAACGCAAGGCTGGTGGAGGACCTGCGCCGCTCCCGCCAGCAGGTGCTGCGTGCGGATCGGCTGGGGACCCTCGGCACCCTGGCCGCGGGTCTGGCACACGAGATCAACAACCCCCTGGTCTCGATCCACACCTTCCTGAGTCTGGCCGCTGCGAAGCGGACGGAGGACGACGAGGAGTTCTGGGGAGACTACTACCGGCTCGCCTGCAAGGAGGTGGATCGCATCCGGGGTCTCGTCGCGACCATGAATCGCCTCAGTCGCTCCGGGGTGGAGCAGGAGCCGCGGGTGCATTGCGACCCGATCGCCCTGGCGCACGAGGTGGCCACGTTGCTGGTTCCCGAAGCGGCGGCAGGCGAGGTCGAGATCGAAGTATCGGGCGCGCCCAAGACGCCGAAGCTGACAGCGGTGCGGGACCAGCTGCACCAGATGCTGCTGAACCTTCTCTTGAACGCGATCCATGCATCTCCCAAGGGAGGGAAGGTCCAGGTTCGCGTCACTCCGGGAGGACCGGGCGGTCGCAAGGGAGCAGCCATCGAGGTCGTCGACTCCGGCCCCGGAATCGCGGAGGAAGACCTCGAGCGGATCTTCGATCCCTTCTTCACGACCAAGGGGCCCGATCAGGGCAGTGGCCTCGGTCTGATGATCTGTCACCGGATCGTCGCCGACCATCAGGGCACGATCGAGGTATCGAGTCGGCCCGGCGAGAACACCACCTTCCGAGTTCTCATCCCCGTCGAGTCCGACCCCGCTGCGGGTGGCTAGCCGGGGCCCATTCCGCCTCGCCCGAAAGCCCCCATCACCCCGTCAAGTCGGTTGACCCCCGGCACGTAGACTGATAGAAAAAACCAGGACTTATGCTGATGGGGGGGCAGCCCCCGCTCAGGGGAGCTGAGATCTGATGCGTCGCAGTCTTGCAGTCGTTGTTGCCGGTTTCGTGCTCGTGCTCGGCGTGCAGAGATCCTTCGCCGAACCCCGAACGGAGCTCGCGATCCTCCCGCTCGTGGTCCACACCCTGGAGCAGAAGGAGTACCTGGAGGCCGGTCTGGCGGACATGCTCGCCTCCCGGCTGGGCCGCGTACCCGGTGTGGGGGTGATCCGCGTCCAGGGCGAAGGCCAGGCCACCACCAACCTCGAGGCCGCCAAGGCCATGGGTAGCGGAGCGGGTGCCGAGTACGTGCTCTTTGGCTCCTTCACCCAGTTCGGCGAGGGTGCGAGCCTCGACCTGCAGCTGGCCCCGGTTTCGGCGGCGGCAGAGGGAGTGTCCCGGTCGATCTTCATCCAGTCCGGCTCTCTGGGTGAGATCATTCCCAACCTCGACCAGGTGGCAGAGAAGGTGGGCCGCCATCTACTGGCCGATGGCACGGCTCCCGGTGGCCTCGCCCCCGTCAGCGCTGCGCCGCCCGGCGATGGCGGTGCGATCGCGGACGAGCTGCTCCAGGATGCGATGTCGGAGCTCGAATCACTGCGTGGCCGGGTCGATGCCCTCGAGGATCGCGTCTTCTCGCTGCCCGCTCCATCGCCCCCGGTGGACGAGCTCCAGGGCGGTCTGGAAGTCCTCGAGATCGATCCAGAAACCCACTCGGACCTGCGCTAAGGTCTCGCTCCGGCACGTTCCTGGCGGTGTAGCTCAGCCGGTTAGAGCGACGGTTTCATAAGCCGTAGGTCGGTGGTTCGAGTCCACCCACCGCCACCACTGCTCACTCGCCACCAGACCCGCGTGTCTTGGCCGGGGCGCTCTCCCTTTCTTGCACCCCTCCATTCCTGCGGCCTCGCGGGTCTCGGCCTGCGCCGCTCAAGCAAGCCTCTGGCCACGCCGAAACGCTGAATTGGGAATCGCTGGGGATCGGGACGTGCAGACACAGGCGGAGCCGCGCTTCAGGAAGAGGCTGCCCTGCAGGCTCAAGGTGGCCGGGGGCTCTCACTCCGCGATGGTCTTGAACGTCTCGAGGGGCGGGCTCTTCGTCCAGACCGGCGCAGGGCCTCCGCCGGGGGCCGACGTGCTGGTCGATCTCGACGTGGCGAGCCGCTCGGACACCGTCCCGATCGGGGGGAAGGTCGTCTGGAGGCGCATGGTCGCTCCCCACCTTCGATCGGTTTCCCAGGGCGGCGTCGGAGTTCGCATCGAATCCGCACCGGAGGCCTACTACAGCTTCCTTTCGGGCGTGGCGGGTGAGGTGCCCAGGACGAGTCCATCCGCCGGCTGCGACAGCGTCGAGCCGGCGCTGGGGTCGCCCTCAGATTCTCCCGGGATCCAGTTTCGAGTCCGCGTCAAGCAGGAAGGGGGGCCGCGGTCGCGGACGCTGACGCTTCACTGCGAATCCGAAAGGGAAGCGCGCGAGCGGGCTCTGTCGATCGCGGGTGCGGGCTGGATGGTTCTCGAGCTCGATCGCTCCTCCTGAGGCGCGTCGTCCGCGCGACGCGGTCTCTGCGCTCGGACAGTGGCGCGCCGGATCTGCCGTTTCAGCCGGTGGATCTGCCGACGCACGCGCTCGAGTCCGTCGTGATCGTGCGCCTCGAGGGATGCGTCACGCTGGTGCTTCAGCTCCGGGATCCGTCTCTTGATGGCGCCCTTGCGCTCCTCGTGGTCCGCCGGTATGAGATGCGGGGCCGCTCTGGCGCACGCGAGCCCGCGAGGACCCAGGTGTGATTCCGTTCGTCGATCTTCGAGCGCAGTACCGGGAAATCCAGAGAGAGGTCGAGGAGGCCGTGACCCGCGTTCTCGCGAACGCCGCCTACGTGCTCGGGAGCGAGGTCGAGAGCTTCGAGTCGGAGTTTGCGGACTACTGCGGCGCGGCGCACGGCGTGGGGGTGAACTCGGGAACCAGCGCGCTTCACCTGGCGCTTCTCGCCGCGGGGGTGGGCCCCGGCGATGAGGTCATTACAGCGCCCTTCACCTTCATCGCGACGGCCGCCACGATCCGCTACGCCGGCGCTACACCGGTCTTCGTGGATGTCGATCCGGTTTCCCTTACGCTGGATCCTGCGCAGCTCGAGGCGGCGATCACGCCCCGGACGATGGCAGTGGTTCCCGTCCATATCTACGGACAACCTGCGGACATGGATCCGATCCTGGAGATCACCCGACGCCACGGTCTCGTCGTGATCGAGGATGCGGCGCAGGCTCATGGCGCGGAGTACAAGGGCCGCCGTGCGGGCGGGCTCGGCGACATCGGCTGCTTCAGCTTCTACCCGACCAAGAACCTCGGCGCCTGCGGTGAGGGGGGGATCGTGGTGACCTCGGATCCGGAGCGAGAGAAGCTGGTGCGGCTACTCCGCGACTGGGGACAGACGAGCAAGTACCGCCACGAACTTCTCGGGTTCAACTACCGGATGGAGGGTATCCAGGGGGCGATCCTGCGGGTCAAGCTGCGGCACCTGGAGCGCTGGACCGAGATGCGGCGCGCCCACGCAAAGCGCTACGACGCGGCGCTCGCGAACTCGGGCGTGAGCACGCCCGCCGAGATGCCCTGGGCCCGCCACGTCTATCACGCCTACACCGTGCGCTCACCCCGCCGCGATGCGCTCCGTGACGCGCTCTTGGAGGACGGGATCCAGTCGGCGATCCACTACCCGGTGCCCTTGCACCGCCAGCCGATCTTCAAGGATCTCGGATACGGCCCGGGTGCCTTCCCTCGCGTGGAGGCTGCCGCGGATGAGGTGCTGTGCCTGCCGATCTACCCGGAGCTTCCCGCGGATGCTCCCGAGCGGGTCGCCGCGTGCATCTCGAAGGTGTAGGGCAAAGCCTGAGCTCCTGGAATCTGGTACAAGCGACGGGAGCCCGTGCCTGGAGGAAGACATGAATCTTCGGGGGGAACCCGCCTTCGTCGGACGCCATTGCGGAAGCCGTGATTACGAGGTGACTCGAGAGACCGTCGAGTTCTATTCGACCGCTCTCGACGATCGGAATCCCCTCTATCAGGAGATCGCCCCACCTCTCCTCTACCACTCCGAGTGCTACGAGTACGTCGACCAGTGGTACCTGAAGAACATCTTCGGAAACCTCCACGCGCAGCAGGACTGGGAGCTCTTCGCGCCGATGCGCGTCGGGTCCCGGGTTCGCTCCCGATCGACCATCGTCGAGCGCTACCAGAAGCGCGGCCGCGACTACGTGGTGAACGAGACCGACCTCGTCGATGCGAAAGACGGACGGCTCCTGGTCCGCGGGCGCACCCATCAGTCCTTTCTGCCGCCGAAGCAGGGAGCCGATGGCTTCGTCGTCGATAACTCGACGGCTGCCAAGAAGAAGGCGCGGCCGCCCTTTCCCACCGCGACCGGCGCGGATCTGCCGTCCGTCAAGAAGACTGTCGACGTGCGCCGCTGCTGGATGTTCTCGGGGCCCGCCAAGAACTATCACAACGATGCGGAAGAGGCGAAGAAGCTCGGCTTCCCGAACATCGTCGTGCAGGGAATGATGGCGACCTGTTTCACCGCCCAGGTGATGCTCGACCACTTCGGTCTGGGCTTTGCGGAGGGTGGCAAGATGTCCCTCAAGCTCACGAATGTGCTCTGGGTCGACGAGAGTGTCACCACCCACGCCAAGATCCGCGAATCCCAGGCCGAAGGCGCGAAGAACCGGGTGCACTGCGACGTGTGGGCCGAGAAGGACGACGGGACCCGCATCCTGATCGGCACCGCGAGTGCTCTCGAGGGCTGATTGGCCGTCGCCGGAAGCCCCCGGCCCGCGGTGGGGGCGGGCCGGCTCGGGGGCGGCGCCAGGGCACAGCCGATAGAATCTCGGAATGCGAGTTCGCGAGGTGGCCGCCGCCGCCCGCAAGCTGGATCTCCCCGGGCGGCGAGTGCTGGTGGCGGTTTCCGGAGGCGTCGACTCCACGGTTCTCTTCCACGCCTTGCACCGCCTGGCTGGCTCCCTGGACCTCGATCTCTGCATTGGCCACGTCAATCACGGTCTGCGCGGGGAGGAGTCGGACAGGGATGAGAGCGCGGTGCGGGCGCTGGCGGGCAAGTGTGACGTGCCGGCGCATGTTGCCCGGGTCGATCCGGAGCGCCTCCGCCGCGGCCGGGCGAGCCGCCAACGTCCGACCCTTCAGGAGGCGGCGCGGCGCGTTCGCTACGACGCCCTGTGCGCCATGGCCGAGCAGCATCTGGCCGAGCGCCTCGCCACCGCGCACACACTCGACGATCAGGCGGAGACGGTGCTGCTGCGAATCCTGCGCGGAAGCGGCCCGGACGGTCTGGGCGGGATCCCCGAGCGCTCGTCGGATGGATTCGTGGTGCGGCCGTTGCTGCGCATCCCGCGCCAGGAGATCCTCTCCTATGCGACTGTGCAAGGACTGTCCTGGCGGGAAGATCCGTCCAATGCCGATCCGGCCTTCGCCAGAGCTCGCCTCCGAGCCAGCTGGCTTCCGGGCCTGCGCGATGCTTTCAACCCGCGTTTGCTCAGGGCAATCGGTGATCTGGCCGAAGCACAGCGAAGGGATTCGGAGTGGATCGCAGAGATCGTCGAGAGGGAGGCGGAGAGATTCCTGACCGAGGAGGATGGCGGGCTGCGGATCGAGCGGTCCGGCTGGGAGGCCCTGCCCGAGGCGCTGGCGCGCCGCGTGGTGCGGCTCGCTTTGCGTCGGACCGGTGCGGCGCGGGACATCTCCCGCATTCACCTCGAGCGCGTGGTAAATACTCTACGCTCCGGTCGGCCAGGCTCGCGCATCGAGCTCCCCGGTGGCCTGGAACTCGCCTGTGAACACGACGCGTTCCGTCTCCGTCGGACCCCGGTGCCAGGGAAGGGTGCGTGCTAGTCTTCAATTGTAAAGAGAAATCCAGGATGGGGATTCGAATTCACGCGAGATCCCCCAGGGGATTTGTCGGCGCAACCGCCGGCAGAAGCGTGGACGCGAGGCTCGTCGCGGTCGGGCTCTGAGTCGGTGCCAGGAGTGAACGTGAATCAGCAGTTCTACAAGAACATGGCCCTCTGGGTCGTGCTGCTCCTGATGATCCTTCTGCTGGTGACCGTCTTGCGCGAGAACCAGGAGCCGCCCGCTGAGATCTCGTTCACGGAGTTCCTTAACAAGCTCGAAGGCGACCAGGTCGGGAGCGTCACCATGGAGGAGGGGCACGTTACCGGCGAGTTCCGGGACGGGACCGACTTCGCCACCTACGTGCCCCCGATCTACGACACGCTGGTGCCCAGGCTCGAGGAGAAGGGCATCGAGATTACTGCCCGCCCCAAGCGAGAGTCCTCGGTCTGGCAGCAGATGCTGATCTGGTGGGTTCCGTTCCTGATTCTGATCGGCCTCTGGGTCTTCTTCGTCCGTCAGATGCAGGCGGGCGGCGGCAAGGCCATGAGCTTCGGCAAGTCCCGCGCGCGTCTGCTGACGGAGAACCAGCAGCGGGTCACCTTCGAAGACGTCGCCGGGGTCGAGGAGTCGAAGGTCGAGCTCGAGGAGATCATCGCCTTCCTGCGCGAGCCGAAGAAGTTCACTCGCCTGGGCGGAAGGATCCCCAAGGGCGTGCTCCTGGTGGGACTGCCGGGCACCGGCAAGACCTTGCTCGCCAGGGCGGTGGCCGGCGAGGCGGGGGTACCGTTCTTCTCGATTTCCGGCTCGGACTTCGTCGAGATGTTCGTCGGTGTCGGTGCCTCACGGGTGCGAGACCTGTTCATGCAGGGCAAGAAGAGCGCGCCCTGCATCATCTTCATCGACGAGATCGACGCCGTGGGCCGTCACCGCGGCGCGGGTCTCGGCGGTGGCCACGACGAGCGCGAGCAGACCCTGAACCAGCTGCTGGTCGAGATGGATGGCTTCGAGAGCAACGAGGGGGTGATCCTGATCGCCGCCACGAACCGCCCGGACGTGCTGGATCCGGCGCTGCTCCGGCCCGGCCGCTTCGACCGGCGGGTCGTCGTGCCGCGGCCTGATCTGCGTGGACGGCTGATGATCCTCAAGGTCCACACCCGTCGCGTTCCCCTCGAGGAGGACGCGGATCTCCAGGTCCTGGCGCGAGGAACGCCGGGCTTCGTGGGTGCGGATCTGCAGAATCTGGTCAACGAGGCGGCACTCCTCGCCGCCCGTCGCGATGCGAGCCGCGTCGGCATGACCGATTTCGAGCAGGCCAAGGACAAGGTCCTGCTCGGGGCCGAGCGCCGCAGCCTGATCATGAGCGACGAAGACAAGCGGATCACCGCCTACCACGAGGCGGGCCACGCCCTGGTGGCGCAGCTTTCCGAACATGCGGATCCCGTTCACAAGGTGACCATCATCCCGCGTGGGATGGCCCTCGGCGTAACGCAGACGTTTCCGACCGAGGACCGCTTCAGCCTCACCCGCGAGCAGATGCTCGCGATGATCAAGCACGCCATGGGCGGTCGCGCAGCGGAGAAGATGGTCTTCGATCACCTCTCCACCGGCGCTGCGAACGATCTCCGCCAGGCGACGCAGCTGGCCCGGGAGATGGTCTGCAAGTACGGCATGAGCGAGGCGATCGGTCCGGTGTCCTACGACGAGGAGGGCACCGAGGTCTTTCTGGGGCGCGATTTCGCCACCCACAAGAGCTACAGCGAGAAGACCGCCGAAGAGATCGACGCGGCGGTGGCGGGGATGCTGACGGAGCTCTACGAGGCCGCCAGGGTACTTCTCCTCGAGAACCGGGACACTCTCGACCTGATCGCCGACGCCCTGCTGGAGCGGGAGACACTGGACGGGGCCGATCTCGCGCGGATCATCGCGGGAGAGCCGCTCCCCCCTTTGCCGTCGCCGGTCGAGTCCTCTCTGGACGAGGCAACGCCTTCCCAGACGCCGAGCCGCTCGGAGGATGTCAGAGGAGGGGGCAAGCTCCCCGATCCGGAACCGCTTCCGAGCTGACAGGAGCCCGCCCCCCGGGAGATTTCATCGAATGATCCAGTCGACGATCTTCCCGCAAGAGCGTGCGACGGTTGTCGGTGTGCTGAACCTGACCCCCGATTCCTTCTCGGACGGCGGTCGTTTCGTTCGCACCGGTGCCGATCTGGATCTGGAAGCGGCGGTCGCCGAGGCCGAGGCGCTGGTGGCGTCCGGTGCGGGAATGCTGGACGTGGGCGGGGAGTCGACGCGGCCCGGTGCCGAAGAGGTTCCGATCGATGTCGAGATCGCTCGGACCCGCCCCCTGATCGAAGCCATGGCGAAGAGCATCTCGGTTCCCATCTCCATCGATACACGCAAGGCGGCGGTGGCCGAGGCGGCCCTCGAAGCCGGCGCCCGGGTGGTCAACGACATCTCGGGCCTGCGGTTCGATCCGATGCTGGCGGGTGTGACCGCTCGGGCCGGTGCCGCGATCGTGCTGGGTCACCTCCGCGGGGATCCGGCCACCATGCAGCGCACCGTGCAATTCCAGGACGTTGTCGCGGAGGTGGCGACGGAGCTCCGCGCCTCGGCGGACCAGGCCCTCGAGGCGGGGATTCCCGCTGAACGGATCGGCGTCGATCCGGGGATCGGCTTCGGGAAGCGCCTCGCTCACAACCTGGATCTGATCGCGAATCTCGGGCGGATTCGTGAATCCGTCGGGTTTCCGGTCCTGGTGGGCCCTTCCCGCAAGTCGTTCCTCGGCGAACTCACGGGGGATCCCGTCGATCGCCGCGTCGAGGCCACTTTCGCCGCGAGCGCTGTGGCGATCTTCGCCGGGGCGGACGCAGTTCGCGTCCACGACCTCGAGGGTGCGCTGCGAATGGCGACGGTCGCCCGAGCCCTCCGGGATGCGCGGAGAGACCTGACATGATCGAGTTCCTGATCGAGCAGCTCGCGCAGCAGTGGAGCGCCTTCTGGGACTTCATGGGGACCACCTACGATCCGGTCCGCGACACCATCGACATCGCGCTGGTCTCCTTCGCGGCGTACTGGCTGTTCCTGCTGATCAAGGGGACGCGCGCGGTGCAGATGCTGGCCGGTCTGATGGCGCTGATCGCCGCCCGGCTGCTCTCCGAGCTCTTCCAGTTGATGACGCTGACTTGGATCCTGGACGTCTTCTTCTCCTGGGGATGGGTGATATTCATCGTGGTGTTCCAGGCGGACATCCGGCGCGTTCTCGCTCGGGTGGGCCGCGGGTTCTTCCCACAGCTGAGCGAGTTGCAGGAGTCCCACATCCTCGAGGAGATCGTCCGGGCCTCCCAGACCCTCGCCCAGAAGCGGGTGGGGGCCCTGATCGTGCTCGAGCGCGAGAACAGCCTGGAAGATCTGATCGAGGCGGGCACGCCGATCGACGCGGCGATGTCAAAGGAGCTGTTGATCTCGCTCTTCCTGCCCTACTCGCCGCTCCACGATGGTGCGGTGCTGATCCGGGAGGGTCGGATCTCCCACGCCGGCTCCATCCTGCCCCTCACCCTGCGCACCGATCTTCCCGAGGGCGTCGGAACCCGCCACCGGGCTGCGGTGGGCATCACCGAAGAGGCCGATGCGGTGGTGGTCGTCGTCTCCGAGGAGACGGCCAGCATCTCGGTGGTGATGGCCGGCGAGATGACCCGCGATCTCGATGCGCCGAGGCTCCGGGTGGTGCTCCGGGATCTCCTGACCCGAAGCGAGCGGGAGCCGGAGGCTGCCGAGGAACCGGTGGAGACGCTCCCGGAGCAGGTCCACTCGGACGGCAAGGGCGCTCCGGGTGCGGCGGGCGCAGTAGGCACGCAATGAAGTGGCTGTTCCGGAACTTCGGCTACAAGCTCCTGGCGGCTGGCGTCGCCCTCCTCCTCTGGGGCGTCTCCCACGGAACCAATCCCATCGAGCGGGGCTTCGATGTGTCGATGGTGCTGCTGGACGTGCCGGACGACCTCGTCGTGACGGATCAGAGCGCCGACGCCGTGAACCTACGTGTCAAGGGAAGCCGTGCCGCGCTCAGGAGCCTGTCGGTTGCCGACCTCGAGTACGTCGTCGATCTCTCGGGCGCCAAGGCGGGGGTCACCGAGCACGAGGTCGATGCCGCGTCCGTGAATCTTCCCCGGGGCGCGGAGATCGTGAGCCGATCGCCCTCGAGCATCGATTTCACCCTGGAGCCGCGGGGCAGCAAGGCAGTCAAGGTCCGGGCGGATCTGGCCGGTGAGCCGGCTCCGGGCTTCGTGGTCGGCGCCGTGCAGGTCGAGCCTCTGCGGGTGCGGATCACCGGGCCGCGCCGCGAGGTGCTCCGGCTGACCGAGGTGGTCACCGAAACCATCGACCTGTCGGGTGCCGACGAAACCCTGGAGCGCGAGGTGCGCCCCATGTTCGCCGGTCCCCACGTGCACTCGGAGGGCGAGAACCTGATCAAGGTCCGGGTCGAGGTGGTTCCCCTCGAGCCGGGGGGGGAGGCAGCCGAAGAGGAGGCTGAAGAGGAGGGCGGATGAGCGGCGAACGCAGGCTGAAGCTGTTCGGAACCGACGGGGTTAGAGGAACCGCGAACGTCGATCCGATGACCGCCGAGATGGCCCTGTCACTCGGGCAGGCCGTGGCCCACGTGTTTCGCGGCGGCGGCCGGGGAATGCACCGAATCCTGATCGGGAAGGACACGCGGCTCTCGGGCTACATGTTCGAGGACGCCCTGGGCGCGGGGATCTGCGCGATGGGCGTCAACGTGATCCAGGTCGGACCGATGCCGACACCTGCCATGGCCTTTCTCACCGCGGACATGCGCTGCGATGCCGGTGTGATGATCTCGGCGAGCCACAATCCCTACCAGGACAACGGCATCAAGTTCTTCTCCCACGATGGGTTCAAGCTGCCCGATGAGGTCGAGTTCCGCATCGAGGAGCTGATCGCCTCCGGTGAACTCGGAAAGCACCGCGCTCATCCCTCGGAGCTCGGGCGCGCTCGGCGCATCGATGACGCGGCCGGGCGCTACGTCGTGTTCCTGAAGAAGACCTTCCCCATGAACATGGATCTCACCGGGCTGCGGGTGGTGCTCGACTGCGCCAATGGCGCCGCCTACAAGGTGGGTCCGACGGTCTTCGAGGAGCTCGGTGCCGAGGTGTTCACCATCGGCGTGGAGCCCGATGGACGCAACATCAACAAGGGATGCGGCTCCCTCTATCCCGAGAAGCTCGCAGCCAAGGTGCGGGAGCTGCGCGGGGACGTAGGGATCGCGGTGGATGGCGACGCCGACCGAAGCGTGATGACCACTGAGAAGGGCGAGATCATCGACGGTGACGCGATGCTGGCGGTGTGTGCCCGGGATCTGGTCGAGCGCGGCGCCCTCAAGGGGGGTGGCGTGGTGGCGACGGTGATGAGCAACCTTGGACTGGAGAGGGCCCTCGAGAAGATCAACCTGAAGCTGGTCCGGACCCAGGTCGGAGATCGCTACGTCGTCGAGGAAATGCGGGCCGGGGGGTACAACCTGGGCGGGGAGCAGAGCGGCCACATCATCTTCCTCGACCACAACACCACCGGCGACGGGCTGATGACCGGGCTTCAGGTCCTCGCGATCATGCGGCGCAAGGGGCGTCTGCTCTCGGAGCTGGTTGCCGACATCGAGCGCTTTCCTCAGGTCCTGATCAACGTTCCCGTCTCGGAGCGGCGACCGATCGAGGAGTTTCCCTCGGTGTGCGAGCTGGTGCGGCGCATCGAGAAGGAGCTCGATGGCGGCGGCCGGGTGCTGATCCGCTTCAGTGGTACCGAGCCCCTGATCCGGGTCATGGTCGAGGGAGAGGACGGGTCGCGGGTGGCTGAGTACGCGAACGAGATCGCCGAGTGTATCCGGCGCGCCTTCGGGAGCGACTAGGTCGTGCGACTCCTCACGCTCTCTCTCGATGCACTGGCGGCCTTGCGAGACGCCACCGAAGGATCCGAGCCGGATCTCGCCGCTGCGGCGACGCTCGCTGAGCTGGTCGGCGCGGACTTTATTCGCCTCGGGGTGGCGGAGGAGATGCGGCCGGTGCGCGAGGCGGACGTTCGGGCCGTGCGCCGCGCGGCGACGGCTCTCGAGCTGCGCATGGCACCGGTGCCCGCCCTGGTGAAGGTGGCCCTGGAGACGCAGCCGGAGCGGCTCCTGCTCGCCTCCGAAGGCCGGAAGGGCAGGTTGACCTCCGGTCCCCTCGACTTCCGCGCCTGGGGCGCGGCCCTGCCCCCCGTGGTGCGGACGCTTCACGACGCCGGGCTCCAGGTCGCGGTTCTGGTCTCGCCGGATCTCGAGTCGGTCAAGGCGGCGCATGCGGCGGACCTGGCCGCGGTCGAATTCTTCACGTCCGCCCTCGTCGATCTTCCCGAGGCGGAGCGGCGGGCAGGTCTGGAACGCCTCACCGATGCGACGCGCCTGGCCGCGAAGCTACGCCTCTCGATCGGAATCGGTGGGGGCCTCGGCATGCGCGACCTGGCCAACGTGCTCGCCGCTGCCCCGGCAGTCCAACGCGTCGCAGTGGGCCGGTCCCTGATCTCCCGGGCGATCCTGGTCGGTCTGGACCGCGCGGTCCGGGACTTCCGTGAACGCCTGGGCTGATGGACCTTTCCGGGTGGTTTGGCCGTAGTAGATCGCTCGTGGTAGAAATCTTCCGATGATTGACGACGTCTGGCCCCTTCTGAGCGCCGAACAGATGCGCTGCCTCGACCGGCACACCATCGAGACGCTGGGCGTGCCCGGCGAGCTGCTGATGGAGTGCGCCGGACGGGTCGTCGCCGCCGAGGTCTCGTCGGAGCTGGCGAGGGGGAGCTCCGTCTGGGTGGTCTGCGGCGCGGGGAACAACGGCGGGGATGGCCTGGTCGTCGCCCGCCACCTGCATCTCCTCGGGACTCCCGTGTGTATCGTCTGGGTCGGCGATCCGACGCGTCTGCGGGGCGACCCCGCCGCCAACTGGAAGCGCGCCCAGGCGATCGGGGTCCCGGTCGCCCCGGCTCGCTGGCGTCCTCGGCCCGGAGACGTTCTGGTGGACGCGATCTTCGGAACCGGTCTCGATCGCGCGGTCGAGGGATCGGCCGCCGCCACGATTCGCAAGCTCTCCGCGAGCCGTCCGGCCTGCAGGGTGGTGGCGGTGGATCTTCCGTCGGGGCTCGACGCGGATACGGGGCAGCCACTCGGCTGCGCCGTCGAGGCGGACGTCACCGTGACACTCGGGCTTCCGAAGCTCGGCCTCGCTCTCGAGCCGGGACGGAGCCACGCCGGACGGATCGTCGTCGGCCGCATCGGCATCGCCGACGAGGCCCCGCAGGTCGAGCGGACCGCGGAGCTCTGGACCCGTCGCGCGGCTGCGGCGCGGCTCCCCGCGCGCCCGGCGGACGGGCACAAGGGGAGCTTCGGCCACGTCCTGATCGTCGCGGGCTCGGAGGGAAAGACGGGCGCCGCGGCACTCTCCGCCGAAGGGGCCGCTCGCGTCGGCGCCGGACTCGTGACCATCGCCTGTCCGGAGAGCACCAACGCCGTTCTCGAGGTGAAGTGCACCGAGGCGATGACGGCTCCGGTCCCAGAGACGGCGGCTCATGGGTTCGCCTCCGGCGCCGAGAAGCCGATCCTGGATCTGATCGAAGGCCGCGACGCGGTGGCCGCGGGGCCGGGCATCGGGCGCGGTGACGAGACGCTGGCTCTGGTGCGACGGATTGCCGGAAAGATCCAGCGGCCGCTGGTGCTCGATGCAGACGGTCTGCTGGCCTTCGCGGATGCCACTGCGCTGCTGAAGGCCCGAGCGGCGCCCACTGTCTTGACGCCGCACCCCGGAGAGGCCGCCGCACTGCTGGCGTGCTCCCCTGCGGAAATCAATCGCGATCGCCTGGCTGCCGCGCGCGCGCTGGCGGAACAGACGGGTGCGGTGGTGGTTTTGAAGGGAGCGGCGACGGTGACGGCGGAGCCCGGAGGGAAGTGCGTGGTGAACGCGAGCGGGGGGCCGAGCCTGGCGACGGGGGGCACTGGCGATGTGCTGACCGGCGTCGTCGTCGGGCTGCTCGCCCAGGGAACCGGCGCCTTCGAGGCCGGCGCGCTGGGAGCCTTTCTCCACGGCTGGGCCGCCGATCGCCTGGCCGCTCGCGCTGGATCCGCGGGTGTGCTGGCGGGCGATCTCGCTGGCGAGATTCCCGCGGCGATGATGACGCTGCGTGAATCCCTGGCGGGAACGGGCGCACCGCCGGTCCTGGGTGGATCCGATGGAATTGCATTCCCGGAACCCCGCTGAGACCCGCGCCCTGGCCCGGGTCCTCGCGAGCGAGATCGACTCGATAGGCCTCGTGATCGCGCTCGTCGGACCGCTGGGCGCCGGCAAGACGGTCTTCGCCCAGGGGCTGGCCGAGGGTCTGGATCTCGACGAGGGACTTCTCTCGAGTCCGAGCTTCGTGATCGCAAACGAGTTCGAGACACCGGGCGGAGTCCGACTGGTTCACGCGGATCTCTACCGAGTCGAGAGCGAGGGAGAGTTGGAGTCCGCGGGCTGGCTCGACTGGCTGGCGAACGGATCCGTGGTGGCGGTCGAGTGGGGGGATCGCTTCCCACACGCGCTCCCTCGGGACCACCTGGAGGTGCGACTCAGCGGTGTCGACGCGGGTCGGCCCGAGCGACGAACACTCGAGGTGCGAGCCGGCGGGCCGGTTTCGCAGGCCGCACTCGAGCGCTGGAGAAAGCAACGGCCCTGATCGTTCCGAATAGGTCCGAGGATTTCCGGGTGGCGACGGCCGCCCTGTGCGTGTCCGCAGTGCTGCTCTGGCTCGCGCTTCCGGCGCACCCGCCGCTTCCCACCGAGTGCGCGGAGCCCGGGGAGCGCGCCTCGATGGATGGTTGGACCGTGGAGGCCGCCTGTGCGACGGAACCCGGGGAGCTTCCTCCGGTGCGGGGCCCGGCCCGCCGTCTGTTCGGCCTGCCCCTCGATCCCAACCGAGCCAGTCCCGCCAGCCTGGAGACGCTCCCGGGGATCGGGCCGTCGCGCGCGGCGGCCATCGCCGCCGCGCGATCCTCGGCTCCCTTCTGCGAGTTCGATGACCTGGATCGGGTCCCCGGAATCGGCCCCCAGACCCTCGAAAAGCTCTCGGGACTTCTGGAGATCGAGTCATTCTCATGTACCGGTCGTTAGGAAAAGCGGGTATAGTGCCGGCACTTCCGGCGGATCCTGCCGGCGGGTGAGGGCCTTGGTGGAGGAGGCCCTTCTCCAGGAGGATGGCGATGAGGGGAAAGCGTTTCGCGTGTCTGATCCTAGTGGTGGCAATGGCAGCGTTCGGCTGCGCCAACGGTCGCCCGAAGCCGCTGGCATGTGCGCTCGTGGGGCAGATTGCATTGGGAACGGCCGGTGCCGTCGCCCCCGACACCAACGCCCAGCGGATCGGTTACGGCCTCGCGGGTGCGGTCGTCGGTTCCGTGGCCGGGTGGTATCTCTGCAAGATGGCCGAGAAGAAGGAGGAGCCGAAGCCGACGCCGAAGCCGGCCTGCGCCGCCTGCGCCCGAGCCCGCACCGGCAGCCGAACCGGTGCAGGAGCGGATCGTCTTGCGCGGCGTGAACTTCGACTTCGACAAGTCGGAGATCCGACCGGACGCTTCGGTGATCCTCGACGAGGCCGCCTCGATCCTCTCCGGCAAGCCGGATGTCCAGATCCGAGTCGAGGGACACACGGATGCCACCGGTCCCGAGGCCTACAACCAAGGACTCTCGGAACGGCGCGCGGATTCGGTGCGCAAGTTCCTGGTGGAGAAGGGCATCGGAGCAGCGCGGCTCACCAGCGTTGGCTTCGGGGAGTCGAACCCGATCGCTACGAACGATACGCGTGAGGGGCGTGCCCTGAACCGGCGGGTGGAACTCCAGGTCTTGGAGTAGACCGACGGCCTCCTGGTTTGCGCGGGTTCGCTCGTTCCTCCAGGAGAGCCTCTGGAGCGACGAGCCCCTGCAGCCGGCGCCTCTGGCGTGGCTGCGGGGGTTCGTGCAGCTCTCCGTCATCATCGGTGAGGGCTTCGTTCGCGATCAGCTGCTGCTGCGTGCGAACGCGCTCACCTACCTGAGCCTCCTCGCTCTGGTTCCCCTGCTCGCCATCGCGGTCTCGATCTCGAGCGCGCTCGGCCTGAGCGCGGAGAACATGACGCGCCTGATCCTGGAGCAGGTCGCCGCCGGCAGTCCCCAGGCCGTGGATCGAATCCTTCCCCTGATCCAGAACCTGAACTTCGCGGCCCTGGGAGCTTCGGGAGCGGCGGTCTTCTTCTTCACCACCGTGCTCGCAATCGGAAACGTCGAGCGTGCGTTCAACCAGGTCTGGGGCGTGAAGCGACAGCGCTCCTGGGAGCGCCGCATTCCCGACTACCTGGCTGTGCTGATCGTATCGCCGATCCTGCTGGGCGTGGGGCTCTCGCTCGGCGGGACGCTCCATAGCCAAGCGCTGGTGCAGCGGCTGCTGGAGGTTCCGCTCTTCGCGACCCTCTACGACGTCGGGCTTCGCCAGGCCCCACTGCTGCTCTCGATGTTCGGCTTCGCCTTCCTCTACTGGTTTCTACCCAACACCCGGGTTCGATTCGCCTCCGCGCTCCTGGGCGGGGTCGTGGCCGCGATTCTCTTCAGCCTGGCCCAGTATGGCTACGTGCAATTCAACGTCGGCGTGATGCGCTACAACACCGTCTTCGGGTCCATCGCGTTTCTCCCGCTGCTGATGGTGTGGATCTACTTCTGCTGGGCGATCATCCTGCTCGGCGCGGAGGTGGCCTACGCCCACCAGACACTGGCTCTCTACCGGCGCGAGGTTCGAGGGGCTCCGGCCGGCGCGGCGGCCCGCGAGAGCATCGGGCTCGCCATCGCCGTCGAGCTGGCGAGGGCATTCCGCGACGGACGGCCGCCGTGGAGTGTGGACGCGCTCTCGGATTTCCTCGACATCCCGCTGCGGACCGTCCGCGACGTGACGGGCGAGCTCGAAGCGATGGGCATTCTGGTGCCCTCTGCCGGCGAGCCCGTCGGGGGCTATCAGATTGGAAGACCGCTGGACCGGATTCACGTGGCGGATGTCCTCGCGGCGTTGCGTGGGTCGCGGGCGGCGGCGATCGGCGATCCCGAGGTGGAGCGCGTCGTCGCGCAGGTGCTCGGAGAGATCGACTGTAGTGCGGCTCAGGTCTCCGAGGTGCGTAGCCTGCGCGACCTCGTGGAGGAGCTAGGCTAGAGGCGTAGCCGGAGCCCTTCAATGCGCATCGAACCGAGTCGTGACCCCAGCCCCAGCCGGGGCGGCAGCGTGGTCGTCGGGATGTCCGGTGGCGTCGACTCCTCCGTGGCTGCTGCGCTTCTCGTCGAGTGGGGCTACCGGGTCATTGGCATGACCATGAAGCTGGCGGGAGGCGAGAGCCGCTGCCGGTCGCTGGAGAACGCCGAATACGCCCGCCGAGCTGCGGATCGCCTGGGCATCCGCTTCCACGTCGCCGACTACAAGGATCAGTTCCGCGAGGAGGTGATCGAGCCCTTCGCCGACGCCTACCTCTCGGGCCGCACGCCGATCCCCTGTGTGGTCTGCAACGAGCGCTTCAAGTTCCATCGCCTTCTGGAGGAGGGGCGGGCGCTGGGAGCGCGCGGGGTGGCCACCGGCCACTACGCGCGCATCGAGAACGACGCCAGGAGCGGCGAGCGCCGCCTTTGCCGGGGACGGGATTCCCAGAAGGACCAGTCCTACTTCCTGTTCCGCCTCGGACCCGAGCAGCTTCGCCATACGCTGTTCCCGCTCGGGGAGTTGACCAAGTCCGAGGTGCGCGAGAAGGCGAGGGCACTGGGTCTCGCGACTGCGGAGAGATCCGAGAGCCAGGAGATCTGCTTCGCCGCCGATGCCGACTACGCGCGTGTGGTGGAGGAGATCCGAGCGGGCGGGCTGCCGGGGGAGGGCGAGATCGTCGATCGCGAGGGCGTGGTGCTGGGTCGACATGCGGGCGTGCATCGCTTCACGGTCGGCCAGCGACGGGGGCTGGGGGTGGGCGGGACACGCAGGCTCTACGTCACCGGGGTCGATGCGGCGCGGAACCGGGTCGTGGTCGGAGGGCTCGACGAACTCTTCTGCGCCGGCGCCGAGATCGAAGGCGTGAGCTGGGTCTCGGGCCGACCCCCGCCATCGCCCGCCCGCGCCCTGGTACGGGTCCGCTACCGCCACCCGGGTGCGCCCGCTCGTCTCGAGATCCAGGGGAACGGTGAGCTTCGTGCCTACTTCGACGAACCGGTCCGCGCAGTGGCTCCGGGACAGGCGGCCGTCTTCTACGACGGCGACGTGGTCCTCGGCGGCGGGTGGATCTCAGGACAGATCCCGTGAGCCACCAGCCCCGTCCGCCCGACCAACGCCTGTTCGACCACCTGGGCTTCGTCTTCGAGGATGTCGCTCTGCTCGAGATCGCGCTCACCCACCCGTCCGAGTCCTACGAGCGCGACGGAAGCCGAGGCAACGAGCGTCTCGAGTTCCTGGGCGACGCAGTGCTGGATCTGACCATCGCCGGGCTCCTCTACCAGGCGCACCCGGGATGGTCCGAGGGCGATCTCACCCGGGCGCGCGCCGCCCTCGTCAATACGGCGGCGCTCGCCGCCAAGGCGCGCAGTCTGGACCTCGGCGACTACGTTCGCCTGGGCGGCTCGGAGCGGCGCAGCGGTGGCTTCGAGAAGGACTCCATCCTGGCTGGCCTCTTCGAGGCCGTCCTCGGGGCGATCTACCTGGATGGCGGTTCCGAGCGGGTGGAGGCCCTGGTGCGCCGGATCTTCCCCGAGGCTCACGACCCGGACGGCTCACGGCCCGAGCCGGATCCCAAGACCCGCCTCAACGAGTGGGCCCTGGCGCGGTTCGGGAGGGCTCCGAGCTATCGGCTGGTCGACGACAGCGGTGTGGAGGATTCCGATGATCGCTTCACCGTCGAGCTGTTGCTCGACGGGAAGCCGTCGGGCTCGGGGACGGGCCGCACCAAGCGAGCCGCCGAGCAGATCGCGGCGGTTCGGGCCCTCGAGCGCGAGCAAGCCCTTGACGAGTGAGAGGCCCCATCGCGCAGGAGTGGTGGCGATCCTGGGTCGTCCGAACGCCGGAAAGTCCACCCTGCTGAACCGGGTGCTGGGCCAGAAGCTGGCCATCGTGACCCGCAAACCCCAGACCACCCGCAGCCGGATCCTGGGCATCCTCACCCTCGAGGATGCCCAGCTGCTGCTCCTCGATACGCCGGGCTTCCACGACAGCCCAAAGGCCCTGAACCGCTTCCTGAACGAGTCGGTGGAAGAGGCTCTCGAGGATTGTGATGCGGCGGTGTTGTTGGTGGATGCCGTCGAGGGATGGGACGAGGGTCACGAGGCGCTCTGCGCGCGGCTCGCGAAGCGAGGCGCGCCGGTCGTGCTGGTGGCGACCAAGAGCGACCGCCCCGGGAACGCTGCCCAGGCGTGGCCGCCTCCAGGGGTGGAGGGCGCGACGTTCGCGCTGCGGGTCTCGGCGGAGAGCGGTGAGGGCGTCGATGCCCTGATCCGCAAGCTGGTGGAGCTGGTGCCGGAGTCGCCCGCCTACTACCCCGCGGACGAGGTGACGGACCGATCGCTTCGCTTCCTCGCGGCCGAGCTGGTGCGGGAAGCCGCCTTCGTCGAGCTCTCCCAGGAGCTCCCCTACTCCACCGCCGTAGAGATCCAGGACTTCGACGAGTCCGTCGCCGGCCTGGTGCGGATCCGTGCCAATCTGGTGGTCGAGCGCCGTTCCCAGAAGGGCATGGTGATCGGGCAAGGCGGCTCGATGATCAAGCGGATCGGCATCCGCGCGCGCCGGAGCATCGAGGAGTTGCTCGAGACCAAGGTCCATCTGGAGCTCTGGGTGAAGGTCGAGCCTCACTGGTGGCAGCGTCCCAAGCGGCGGAGATCTCTCGGCTATTTCTGACGGCGCGGCGGGAGTCGGTGGGTCGACACAGGCGCCGGGATTCGTGTCAGTTAAGCTCCCTGCTCTCTCACGCAGATTCGGACCCCCTTCCAACGAGGACATGATCGGAGACCCCCATGAGCGACATAGACGTTGTCATCGCCAGCGCAGTGCGCACGCCCATCGGCAGCTTTCAGGGCGCCCTTTCCTCCCTCTCTGCCTCGGATCTCGGCGCGGTGGCGATTCGGGAGGCAGTGAAGCGAGCCGGAGCCCAGCCCGAGCAGATCGAGCGAGCCATCATCGGCAACGTCCTCTCGGCCGGCATGGGCCAGGCTCCCGCTCGCCAGGCTGTGATCAAGGCGGATCTCCCCGTCTCGACGGGTGCGGTCACCGTGAACAAGGTCTGCGGTTCCGGCCTTCAGGCGGTGATGTACGCCCGACGGGAGATCCTGATCGGCGACGCAGAGGTGCTGGTGGCCGGGGGGATGGAGTCGATGACCAACGCGCCGTACGCCCTTCCTGCCGCCCGCGCTGGCTACCGGATGGGCAACGGCCAGGTGATCGACACCATGATTCACGACGGTCTCTGGGATCCGTACAGTGACCAGCACATGGGCAACTGCGGTGACATGGTCGCCGAGAAGTACGGCTTCACCCGAGAGGACCAGGACCGCTTCGCCACGACCAGCTATGAGCGCGCGCTGGCGGCCCAGAAGGAGGGCCGCTTCAAGGAGGAGATCGTGCCGGTCTCCGTGCCCCAGCGCCGCGGGGAGCCGCTCCTGGTGGACGAGGACGAGGAGCCGAAGCGGGTAAAGCTCGACAAGATGGGCGGACTGCGGCCGGCCTTCTCCAAGGGCGGAACGGTGACTGCGGCAAACGCTTCGACGATCAACGACGGTGCGGCGGCGCTGGTGGTGTGCTCCGGCGCGGCAGCCGAGCGCAACGGCTACAACGTGCTCGCGCGCATCGTGAGCGATTCCTGCGCCGCGCTGGAGCCCGAGTGGTTCACGATCGCGCCGGTCAAGGCCCTCGCGAGTCTCTACGAGAAGACGGGCAGCAAGCCCGGCGACTGGGACCTCTACGAGATCAACGAGGCCTTCTCCGGCGTGACGATGGCTGCGGTGAAGGAGCACGGTCTCGATCCGGAGACCGTGAACGTCCACGGCGGTGCGGTCTCCCTCGGCCACCCGATCGGATGCTCCGGGGCGCGCGTGCTGGTGACGCTGCTCCACGCCCTGCGCGACCGAGGCAAGAAGAGCGGAATCGCGACACTCTGCATCGGTGGCGGAGAGGCGGCCGCTCTCGCAGTGGAGCTGGTCTAGCCAGGAGTCCGATTCGGATGCAGGGGACCGGCCGCGAGGTGACCATCTACGAGGTCGGTCCCCGCGACGGCCTCCAGAACGAGCCGGAGGTTCTCTCCAGCGACGCCAAGGTCGAGCTGGTGACACGGCTTGGCGACGCGGGCGTGCGACATATCGAGGTCACCTCCTTCGTGTCTCCGGAGTGGATTCCTCAGCTCGCGGATGGCGACGAGGTTGCGAGGCGGGTGCCCCGCCGCGAGGGGGTGCACTACAGCGCCCTGGTTCCCAACACCCGGGGCTACGAGCGCTTCCGAGCCAGCGGACTCTCCACCGCCGCCTTTTTCGTCTCCGCCAGCGAGAGCCACAACCGCAAGAACGTGAACCGTTCGATCCGAGAGCATCTGGATCGCTTTCGACCGGTCGCCGAGCGGGCCAAGGGCGACGGCATCTCGCTCCGCGCCTACCTGAGCACGGTCTGCGGCTGTCCCTACGAAGGGGAGGTCGCCGCACCGCGAGTCGTGGCGCTGGTGCGGGAGCTCCTCGAGCTCGGGGCGGACGAGGTCTCCCTGGGCGACACCATCGGCGTGGGCACGCCGGGGCAGGTTCAGGCGCTGGTGGAGGCGGTCGCCGAGGTCATCCCCCTGGAGAAGGTGGCGCTCCACCTGCACGACACCTACGGGCGGGCGCTCGTCAACGCCCAGGCGGGATACCAGAGCGGGATCCGGATCTTCGATTCCTCCCTGGGCGGGCTCGGAGGCTGTCCCTACGCTCCCGGTGCCTCGGGGAACGCGGCGACCGAGGATCTGGTGGATCTGTTCGAAGCCTCGGGCGTCGCGACGGGAATCGATCTGGACGCGCTGGTTGGCACGGCTTCGTGGGTCGAGCGGGATCTCCTCCGGCGTTCGCTCCCCGGCCGCGTGTTTCGCGCGCGAGCAAGCGGACCTCGAGTGGGCGGGGCGTGACGCCCACCTCGGGGCCGAGCGCTGGGATCGCGACCTTGGATCCTTGAAAGAGGACTCGATTCTCTGCTATTCTGCCAGCTAACGTTAACTGGCAAAGAGGTCGAAACCCCTGTATTCGATCGGCGAAATCTGTGAGATATCGGGCCTTTCCGCCCGCACCGTGCGCTACTACGAAGAGCTCGAGCTGCTGCCGGGAGTGCGGCGTCGGGCCGGGGGCCGGCGGGTGTACAGCGATGGCGAGCTGGAGCGGCTTCGCTTCATCCAGCGGCTGAAGACCCTGGGTTTGAGCCTTGCCGAGATACGCGGGCTCAACGCCGTCTATGCCATCGGCGGCTCCACCGACGCCATGCTGCTGCGGCTGGACGAGCTCCTCGCCGGGCATCTTCAGGAGCTCGACCAGCGCATCCGAGAGCTCTCGGATCTGCGCGACGACATCGGCAAGTATCGCGACCACATCGCCAGCCGGATCGAGGAGGCCCAGTGACCACCGCCGCAATCTCGACCGCCCCGCAGCGACCGCACCCCGTTCGATTGGTGACCGCCGCGTCGCTGTTCGACGGTCACGATGCCGCCATCAACATCATGCGGCGCATCCTCCAGGCTCAGGGCGCCGAGGTGATTCATCTGGGTCACGATCGCTCCGTCGACGAGATCGTCACGGCCGCGATCCAGGAGGACGCCCACGCCGTCGCGGTCTCCTCCTACCAGGGAGGACACCTCGAGTTCTTCCGCTACCTGGTGGATCGCCTGCGCGAGCTGGGCGCAGAACACATCCGGGTCTTCGGCGGCGGCGGGGGGACCATCATCCCCGAGGAGATCGAAGAACTCCACGCCTATGGTGTCGCGCGCCTTTTCAGCCCCGAGGACGGCCGGCGCCTCGGGCTCGAGGGCATGATCCGCGCGATTCTGGACGAGTGCTCGCAGGGCGGCTCCCGGCCGCAGGGAGGCGAGGTGGAGCGCCTCGGGCCGGAAGATCCCCTGGCCGTTGCACGGCTGATCAGCTGGCTGGAGACCACGCGAGGAGAGGATGCTTCCGAGGCAGAGGAGCTGCGCACTCGCCTGGAATCCAGCCGTGCGGGTGATCCGGCTCCGGTGCTCGGCTTCACGGGAACCGGCGGCTCCGGCAAGTCGAGCGTCCTGGACGAGATCGTTCGGCGCTTCCGTCTGGATCATCCCGATCGCTCGGTCGGGCTCTTGCTGATCGATCCCTCCCGGCGCCGCTCGGGAGGCGCTCTACTGGGGGACCGGATCCGCATGAACGCGATCCACGGTCCGCGCATCTACGTGCGCTCTCTGGCCACGCGCCAGGCCCACCTCGCCCTCTCCCAGGCGATTCGGGATGCGGTGGCGGTGCTCCAGGCCGCTCGCTTCGACCTGATCCTGGTCGAGACCGCCGGAATCGGTCAGAGCGACTCGGAGATCGTGGATCTCGCCGACGTGTCGGTCTACGTGATGACACCCGAGTACGGTGCTCCCTCTCAGCTCGAGAAGATCGACATGCTGGATCTCGCCGATACGATCGTCCTGAACAAGTTCGATCGCCGGGGCGCCGCCGACGCGCTTCGGGACGTGCGCAAGCAGTGGAGGCGGAACCACGCGGAATTCGAGCGGCCCGACCACGAGGTCCCGGTCTTCCCGACCGTCGCCAGTCAGTGGGACGACCCCGGGATGGACCGGCTCTACACGGCTCTCCGGGATGCGATGGGATTGTCCTCAACGGGAGAGGTCGCCACACCGACGGTGGATGAGCTGGGAGAGGCGGAACCCCTGCTTCCGGCCGAGCGCGAGCGCTACCTGGCGGAGATCGCCGAGACGGTGCGAAGCTATCGCGAGGAAACCCTCCGCGAGGTAGAAGCGGCACGCGACGCCCAAGCCCTCGAGAGGGTTCTGCGCGATGCCGCCGAGGCGGCGCCGGAGCTCCGCCGACGCCATGAAAAGGCACTCGATTCCCTCGAGGCTGAGGTCCGGGAGGAGCTCACACGCTGGGACGAGACCCGCGAGCGCTACGCCGCGCAGAGCCAGGAATACCAGGTGCGCGGTCGCGCCATCTCGGTGGAGAATCAGACCAAGACGCTCTCCGGAACCCTGCTACCCAAGGTCGCGCTGCCGCGCAGCGGGGACTGGGGCGATCTGGTCCGCTACTTCCGCTTGGAGAACCGCCCCGGCTCGTTTCCGTTCACGGCCGGGGTCTTTCCCTTCAAACGCGAGAGCGAGGATCCCGCCCGCATGTTCGCCGGCGAAGGGGGACCGGAGCGGACCAATCGCCGCTTCCATTTGCTGGCGTCCGGACAGCCGGCGACCCGCCTCTCGACGGCCTTCGACAGCGTCACCCTCTACGGCCGCGACCCCGACGAGCAGCCCGACGTCTACGGAAAGATCGGGACCTCGGGGGTCTCCATCTGCACCCTCGATGACGCGAAGAAGCTCTACTCGGGATTCGATCTCTGTGCTCCGAACACCTCGGTCTCCATGACCATCAACGGACCGGCCCCGATGGTGCTGGCCTTCTTCCTGAACGCCGCCATCGACCAGGCCGTGGAGAAGCACCTGCGCCAGAACGGCGGCATCGAACCGGTGCGCGCACGGTTCGCGAGGCGGGGCCTCCCGGAGTACCAGGGAGAGCTTCCCGCGGGCAGCGACGGTCTGGGGCTCGGCCTGCTCGGCATCTCCGGCGAGGAGGCCGTCCCGCCGGAGACCTACCAGCGCATCCGGGCAGAGGTGTTGCGCACCGTTAGGGGAACCGTCCAGGCCGACATCCTGAAGGAGGATCAGGCGCAGAACACCTGCATCTTCTCCACCGCCTTTGCGCTCAAGATGATGGGCGACATCCAGAGCTTCTTCACGGCGAGCCAGATGCAGAACTTCTACTCGGTGTCGATTTCCGGCTACCACATCGCCGAGGCCGGCGCGAACCCCATCACCCAGCTCGCCTTTACCCTGGCCAACGGGTTTACCTACTGCGAGTACTACCTCGCCCGCGGCATGTCCATCGACGACTTCGCGCCGAACCTCTCCTTCTTCTTCAGCAACGGTCTCGACGCCGAGTACAGCGTGATCGGAAGAGTCGCCCGGCGCATCTGGGCCATCGCCATGCGCGGGCGCTACGGCGCCTCCGAGCGCAGCCAGAAGCTCAAGTACCACATCCAGACCTCGGGCCGCTCCCTTCACGCCCAGGAAATGGCTTTCAACGACATCCGCACCACTCTGCAGGGCCTCTCCGCCATTCAGGATCACTGCAACAGCCTGCACACCAACGCCTACGACGAGGCGGTGACGACGCCCACCGAAGAATCCGTGCGCCGCGCCCTTGCGATCCAGCTGATCATCAACCGCGAGCTCGGGATGAGCCGCAACGAGAATCCGCTCCAGGGCTCGTACCTGATCGACGAGCTCACCGATCGCGTCGAAGAGGCGGTGCTCTGCGAGTTCGAGCGACTCTCGGGGCGCGGTGGGGTGCTCGGCGCCATGGAGACCCACTACCAACGCTCGAAGATCCAGGACGAGAGCCTCCACTACGAGACCCTCAAACATTCGGGCGAGCTCCCGGTGGTGGGTGTAAACACCTTCGAGAGTCCGGATCCGGAGGCGTCGGCGCGACCGGCGGCGCTGATGCGTGCCAGCGACGAAGAGAAGCGCCAACAGATCGCCGCGCTTGGCGCGTTCCAGGCGCGAAACGCCGCGGGTTGCGATGCCGCGCTCCGGCGTCTCCAGCAGGTCGCTCGTCGCGGCGAGAACGTGTTCGGGGAGCTGATGGATACGGTGAAACACGCCAGCCTCGGCCAGATCAGCGCAGCGCTCTTCGAGGTGGGCGGCCGTTACCGTCGGTCGATGTAACGGCTATTCTCGGCGCTTCACAGGAGACCACCGATGGCAGATATCGAACGCTGGCGTGAGCTTGCCGGAAAGGAGCTTCGTGGCGGAGATCCCGAGTCGCTGGTCTGGGAAACTCTCGAGGGAATCGGACTGAAGCCACTCTACACGGCGAAGGATCTCGAGGACCTCGAGTACGTCGACACCACGCCGGGTCTCTTTCCGTTCCTGCGCGGGCCACGCGCCACCATGTACACCCATCGGCCCTGGACCCTCCGCCAGTACGCCGGCTTCTCCACAGCCGAGGAGTCGAACGCCTTCTACAGGGCCAACCTGGCCGCCGGTCAGCAGGGTCTCTCCGTGGCCTTCGATCTTGGGACCCACCGCGGGTACGACTCGGATCATCCCCGGGTCGTCGGAGACGTCGGCAAGGCCGGCGTGGCCATCGACTCCGTCGAGGACATGAAGATCCTCTTCGACGGCATTCCGCTGGATCGGGTGACCGTCTCCATGACCATGAACGGCGCGGTGCTGCCGGTGATGGCGTGCTTCATCGTCGCGGGGGAGGAGCAGGGCGTCGCTGCGGAGAAGCTGGCCGGCACCATCCAGAACGACATCCTGAAGGAGTTCATGGTCCGCAACACCTACATCTACCCGCCCGAGCCGAGCATGCGGATCGTCGCCGACATCATCGAGTACACGGCGAAGCAGATGCCGAAGTTCAACTCGATCTCGATCAGCGGCTACCACATGCAGGAGGCCGGCGCGAACTCGGTGATCGAGCTGGCTTTCACGCTGGCCGACGGAATCGAGTACGTGAAGGCGGCGATCTCGAAGGGCCTCGACGTCGATCGGTTCGCTGGACGGCTCTCCTTCTTCTGGTCGATCGGCATGAACTTCTACCTGGAGATCGCCAAGATGCGCGCGGGGCGGCTGCTGTGGGCGGAGCTGATGCAGCAGTTCGGGCCCAAGGACCCGCGTTCGATGATGCTGCGGACCCACTGCCAGACCTCCGGTGCGAGCCTCACCGAGCAGGATCCGATGAACAACGTGATCCGCACGACCATCGAGGCGATGGCTGCGGTCTTCGGAGGCACCCAGTCCCTGCACACCAACGCCTACGACGAGGCGGTGAGCCTGCCCACCGACACCGCGGCGCGGGTCGCCCGCAACACCCAGCTGATCCTCCAGGAGGAGAGCTGGATCACCAAGGTCGTGGATCCCTGGGGCGGCTCCTACTTCATGGAATCCCTGACCCAGAGCGTCGCAGCGGAGGCGCGCAAGATCCTGAAGGAGATCGAAGAGCTCGGCGGCATGACCAAGGCGATTCTCCAGGGCATGCCCAAGCTCCGGATCGAGGAGTGCGCCACGCGTCGCCAGGCGCGGATCGAGCGGGGCGACGACGTGATCGTCGGCGTGAACAAGTACCGGCTCGACGAGCACGAGGAGATCGAGGTCCGCGAGATCGACAACACGGCGGTGCGAGATGCCCAGGTCGCGCGACTCGAGCGCATCCGCGCATCCCGGGACCAGGGCGGCGTAGACGGCGCCCTGGAGGCTCTGGCGGCGGTTGCCCGCCGGGGGGAGGGGAACCTGCTGGAGGCTGCGGTCGCCGCGGCCCGAGCGCGCGCCAGCGTCGGTGAGATCTCCGAGGCACTGGAGAAGGTCTTCACTCGGCATCGCGCGGAGATCCGTTCCGTCTCCGGGGTCTACGCAGGCGCGTACCACGGCGATCAGGAGTTCGACGCGATCCGGGAGCGCGTCGATGCCTTTGCGGAGGCGGAGGGTCGCCGCCCGCGAATCCTGGTGGCGAAGCTCGGTCAGGACGGCCACGACCGGGGCATGAAGGTGATCGCCACCGCCTTCGCCGACTTTGGCTTCGACGTGGACATCGGGCCGCTCTTCCAGGTGCCGGCAGAGGTGGCGCGGCAGGCCGTCGAGAACGACGTGCACGTGATCGGTATCTCGAGCCAGGCCGGCGGCCACAAGACTCTGGTTTCCGATCTGATCCGGGAGCTTCGGGAGCAGAACGCTCGGGACATCACCGTCGTGGTGGGAGGGGTGATCCCGCCGCAGGACTACCCCTACCTTCGCGAGCAGGGGGTCGCCGCGGTCTTCGGGCCGGGCACTCCGATTCCAAAGGCAGCCGGGGAAGTGCTCGACGCGATACGCGCCAAGACAGCCGGGTCGTGACGCGCTCGCGCGGCAAGCCCGGGGCGAATTCAAGCGGATCCTCGCAGACGGCTTCCGCCGAGGTCGAGGAGCACTGCCGAGAGGTGCGCGCAGGTGACCGTCGCGCGGTCGCCAAGGCCATCACCTTGCTGGAGAGCACTCGGAGCGACCGCGCCAGCCTCGGCGAGCGAATCCTCGAGTCGGTCGTTTCCGCGACCGGGAACGCGATCCGGGTCGGCATCACCGGACCGCCCGGAGTGGGGAAGAGCACTTTCATCGAAGCTTTGGGTCTGCAACTGATCGAGCGCGGCCATCGGGTGGCGGTCCTGGCCGTCGACCCCAGCAGCCCGGTGACGGGAGGAAGCATCCTCGGTGACAAGACCCGGATGGAGCGACTGAGCCAGGAGCAAGGTGCCTTCATCCGTCCTTCCCCCTCGGGGGGGGCCCTCGGGGGAGTCGCCCACCGGACCCGGGAGAGCATGCTCCTGTGTGAGGCGGCGGGTTACGACGTGGTCCTGATCGAGACGGTGGGGATCGGTCAGTCCGAGATCTCGGTCCGCTCCATGGTGGACCTGTTTGCACTGCTACTTCAGCCCGGCGCCGGCGATCAACTGCAGGGCATCAAGAAGGGCGTGCTCGAGCTCGCCGACGCCCTGGTGGTCAACAAGGGCGACGGGGACCAGAAGGCCATCGCCGAGCGGACGCGGGAGGACCATGTCCAGGCCCTGCAGCTGCTTCGCTCCAGCTCGGCGGCCTGGCGCCCTCCGGTGCTAGTCGTGAGCTCCTTGACAGGGGAGGGCATTCCCGACTTCTGGCAGGCGGTTCTGGCCCACCGGGAGGCCCTGCGGGCGAGCGGGGAGTTTCAGGCGAGGCGCCGTTCCCAGGCCCGGGATTGGATGTGGGCCCTGGTGGGAGAGGGGCTCCAACAGGCATTTCGGAGGCATCCGGAGGTCGAAGGCCGCGTGGCGGAGCTCGAGCAGGATGTCGAGGCGCAGAGAATGACGCCCGCGGCCGCCGCCCGGATCCTCCTCGAGGCCTTCCGGGGCACCTGATCGCACCGCCCCACGGCTCCCGGGGCGATTCCGCGGCTGGCTCCCCCTCCCCGGAAAAGCCGCAAGTTCCGAGGGCTTGTTGCCGATGAAACCTGCGGAGCCCCGGCTGCGGACGGGCTGGCTCGGAGAGCTTTGGCGATGGTGCAGATCAACATGGCCGCACGCGAGATCACACTGAAGCTCGTGTACTACGGGCCGGCGCTCTCGGGCAAGACGACGAATCTCCTGAAGCTTCACGAGCTGCTGGATCAGTCGGCTCGCGGCAAAATGGTGACCCTCGACACCACCGACGATCGCACTCTCTATTTCGATTTCCTTCCCGTCACGTTCGGGACCCAGAGCGGTTTTGCCGTAAAGCTCAAGCTGTTCACCGTCCCCGGGCAGGTGATGCACAAGTCGACCCGGAAGGTGGTCCTGGCGGGTGCCGACGCCGTCGCCTTCGTCGCCGACTCACAGCGGTCATCGGCCAGCGCGAACGCCTACTCCTGGCGGGACATGGAGGCGAATCTCAAGTCGAACGGGATCGACTTCGAATCCATCCCCAAGGTGGTGCAATTCAACAAGCGCGACCTGCCCGACATCAAACCCCTGGAGGAGATCCGCGCCGCCTGGGGCGACGTGCCGACCTTTCCGAGTGTTGCGACCCGAGGGGAGGGCGTGATCGAGACCTTCCGGGAGCTCCTGCGGCTCACCTACCGGCAGCTCGACGCCAAGCATCAATTTGCCGAGAAATTCAACGTTTCCGAGGATGACTTCCTGAAAGGCGTCCTGCAGAACTTCCCCTCTTCTTCCGCGTAAGTCCCTGCTTCAGCTCCAATAACCGTTGTTTGACACGCGAGTCAGCCGCTGATAGGTTGACCGCGGCTCCCCGCGATGCTCCCGAACGGCGCCCGCTGCTTCAGATCCGACGGAACTGCATTCGCGGTCCGTACGGGAGGAGATCGGCAATGACGGATTCTGTTTCCAATCCGGCGCCGCCCCCCACGCGGCTCCCCTACGACGCCAGCGACGTACTGGTGCCCGTGGATGTGGCCATCGACGAGATCCGTGCCGGGAAGATGGTGATCCTCGTGGACGACGAGGACCGGGAGAACGAGGGCGACCTGTGCATGGCCGCCGAGAAGTGCAGCAGCGAGGCCATCAACTTCATGGCCAGGTATGGCCGCGGGCTGATCTGCCTGCCGATGACCGAGGAGCGCCTGACTCAGCTCCGGCTCTCGATGATGGTGCCGGACGCGGAGAACAGCTCGAGCTTCGGCACGGCCTTCACCGTGTCGATCGAGGCGCGCGAGGGCGTCACCACCGGGATCTCGGCAGCGGATCGCGCCACCACCGTCTCGGTCGCCATCGCTGACGACGCCCGGCCCCAGGACATCGTCCGCCCCGGGCACGTCTTTCCACTTCGGGCTCGAGACGGCGGCGTGCTCCGCCGCGCAGGTCAGACGGAGGGATCCGTGGACCTGGCCCGGCTGGCGGGCCTGAAGCCCGCCGGCGTGATCTGCGAGATCATGAACGACGACGGCACCATGGCGCGGATGCCGGACCTGGTCGCTTTCGCGCGCAGACACGGCCTCAAGATCGTGACCGTCGCCGACCTGATCCAGTACCGGCTTCGTCACGAAAGGCTGGTCCGCCGGTCAGGGGAGGCGACGTTGCCCACCCGGGACGGCGGCGAGTTCCGGGCGATCGTCTACGAGAACGACATCGATCACGTCGATCACATGGCCCTGGTGAAAGGTGAGATTCGCGAAGACGACGAGATCCTGGTCCGCGTTCACAGCGAGTGCCTCACCGGAGACGCCTTCGGCTCCATGCGCTGTGACTGCGGGGAGCAACTGGCCGCCGCCATGAAGCTGATCGAGGAAGAGGGTCGCGGCGTGATCCTCTACATGCGCCAGGAGGGTCGCGGCATCGGGCTCAAGAACAAGATCAAGGCCTACGCGCTCCAGGATGGCGAGGGCCTCGACACGGTCCAGGCCA
Organism: uncultured delta proteobacterium; assembly: GCA_963766175.1. Classification (GTDB taxonomy): domain Bacteria; phylum Myxococcota_A; class UBA9160; order UBA9160; family UBA6930; genus CAVXZE01. Next base: position 28,782 of record CAVXZE010000026.1, on the reverse strand, counting down.
ACGAGAGGCTCGGCTTTGCCGCCGACCTTCGCGACTACGGCGTCGGCGCACAGATCCTCGTCGACCTCGGTGTCCGAAGGATGCGCATCATCACCAACAACCCCGGCAAGCGCGCGGGTATCGAGGGATACGGTCTCACCATCGTCGAGCGGGTGCCCCTCGAGGTCGCGCCCAACGAGAAGAACTTCGAGTACCTCCGGACCAAGAAGGAGAAGCTCGGGCACGTCCTCCACCTCATGAGCTAGGAGAGCCAGCGGATGTTCGAATCGGTGAAAGACGTCGAGCTTCGTCTGCGCGAGCAGGGATACATCAGCGGCAAGAACATCGCGACGGTGGTCTACCTCGCGACCCAGCTCGAGAAGCCGGTGCTCGTCGAGGGACCCGCCGGGGTGGGCAAGACGGAGCTGGCCAAGGTGGTCGCCGCGGCCACCGGGCGGACCCTGATCCGCCTCCAGTGCTACGAGGGGCTCGACGAGGCCAAGGCGCTCTACGAGTGGGAGTACTCGAAGCAGCTGCTCTATACGCAGATCCTCAAGGACAAATTCGCCGAGGCGATCTCGGGCGCCACCAGTCTGCGCGACGCGGCTGACCGGGTGGGCCGGGAGGACAGCGTCTTCTTCTCGGACCGCTTCATCGTGCCGCGTCCGCTCCTCCGGGCGATCCAGGCGGAGGAGCTGACTCTGCTGCTGATCGACGAGGTGGACAAGTCGGACCCGGAGTTCGAGGCGTTCCTGCTGGAAGTGCTCTCGGATTTCCAGGTGACGGTGCCGGAGGTCGGTACCCTGTTGGCGCGGCACATTCCCTTCGTCTTCCTCACCTCGAACGACGCCCGGGAAATGAGCGACGCCCTGAAGAGGCGCTGCCTGCACCTCTACATCGACTTCCCGGATGAGAAGGTCGAGGTCGAGATACTCGAATCCAAGGTTCCGGGCATCGATCAACGCCTGGCGCAGGAACTGGTGGGTGTGATGCAGCGTATTCGCAAGCTCGACCTCAAGAAGACCCCCTCCATCGCCGAGACCCTCGACTGGGCTCGCGCCCTGCTGGTGCTGAACGCCTCGGAGCTCGACGAAGCGCTGGTCAGCGACACCCTGAACGTGATTCTCAAGTACGAGGGTGACATCCGGAAGGCGGAGGGCGATCTCGGGCGTCTGATCACGCGGAAGACCGAGGAGAAGCCGGAGGCCGCGAAGGCTGCCAAGACCTCCCCTCCGCCGCCCGCCAAGAAGGGCGTTCTCCACTAGGCCCCCGGTGCAGAAGAAGATCCTCCAGTTCAGCAACCTGCTCCGGAAGAGCGGTGTGCGGGTGTCGATGGCGGAGTCCATCGATGCCTTCCGGGCCCTCGACGAGCTTTCCCTGGGGGATCGGGAGGTCTTCCAAGACGCGCTGAGGGCGACCATGGTGAAGCGGTCGGAGGAGATTCCGACCTTCGACCAGCTCTTCGAACTGTACTGGTCCGCCTTCTACGACAACCTGCGCGACGCCTTCGACCAGGCCGGCGAGTCCATGAGCGGGGAAGGCTTCGACCTGGAGGCGCTGCTCAGGCAGATCCAGGAGGGCATCGGGAATCTGGAAGGCGACCTGGACCTCTCCGAGCTCGCCAAGGCGCTGCTCACCCAGGATCTCTCCCAGCTCGAGCAGATGATCCGCGAGGCCGCGAACCAGGCCGGGATCCAGCGCATCGAGAACATGCTCCAGCTCGGGTTCTTCACCCGGAGGACCATGGAGCAGCTGAACAGCGAGGGAGCGGGGCGGGAGCTCCGAGATCTCGCCCAGCAGCTCCGCGACTCCGGAATGCCGGATGCCCAGGTCGAAGTGCTCCTGGAGCTGATCGAGAAGTTCCTGGAGGCGCTCCGCAAGGGGGTCCGCAGCTACACCGAGCGCGAGCTCCAGCAGCAGAACTTCGACTACATGGAGAAGTTTCGGAGGGAGAGTCTCCTCGAGAAGAGCTTCTACAATCTGACCGAGGACGAGATCAAGCGCATGCGCGAGGTCGTGAACCGGCTCGCGCAGCGGATCAAGAACGTGCTTTCGATTCGCAAGCGCCGCCAGAAGCGGGGCAAGCTGGATCTGCACACCATGCTGCGCCGCAACATGGCCCATGGCGGCGTTCCGTTCGAGATGGTCTTCAAGGAGCGGCGCAAGGATCGCCCGAAGCTGGTGATCCTGTGTGACGTTTCCTCATCCGTCGCGAATGTCTCGCGCTTCATGCTGCAGTTCGTCTACAGCCTCCAGGAGTGCTTCACCAAGATTCGCTCCTTCGTCTTCGTCGCCGAGCTCGGAGAGGTGACCCAGGTCTTCCGGGACGAGGACATCAGCACTGCCATCGAGAAGGCCCTCGACGGGGGGGACGTGATCAACGTCTATTCCCGCTCCAACTTCGGGCAGGCCTTCCACTACTTCTGGCGGAACTACCTCTCGGCCGTCGACCAGAGGACCACCTTCCTGGTGCTTGGAGATGCTCGGAACAACTACAACGATCCCCGCGCCTGGTGTCTGCGTGAAGTCCACAACAAGGCGAAGAACGTCGTCTGGCTGAATCCGGAGAATCCGAGCGCCTGGGGCTTTGGCGACAGCGTGATGGACAAGTACCTCGCCCACATCGACGCGGCCGAGGAGTGCCGAAATCTGAAGCAGCTCTCTCGCATCGTCGACAAGCTGATTCTCTAAGCGGGAACGTCCCCGCAGAAGACAAGCAAGACGCCCCGCCGGTTTGACCTGGCGGGGCGTCCTAAAAGGCGGAGGGCGGTGGACAGATGATGGGGGGTGAGAGGTTGGACATTTCGGTGAGAAATGCCTTATCCACCGCCGCTCCAGAAACTACTATAACCGGCATTATGCTCCGTAGTTCGATCGATTGTCAAACAGGATTTGCGAAAATCCAAACAGGATTCTCGGAAATTTTCGATTGAGGAAAAAACTACTTATAAATCAGTATCTTAAGAGCCTTTTCTCAAGTAAGAATTCCAGATATCAAAAAGAACCGTTGCAGTTTGACGTTCAACTGCTGTCTCAAGTAATTTTTGGCTCGCCAGACGGGGCCTCGTCGGCGAAAGGAGTCGATCTTGGCGAGCGTGCGGCGCTTCTTCATCCGCACCTACGGTTGCCAGATGAACGCCCACGACACCGAGAAGCTCGCCAACCTGCTCTACCACCAGGGCTACGTCGAGGTCCGGCATCCGGACCAGGCGGATCTGCTCCTGATCAACACCTGCTCGATCCGGGAGAAGGCCGAGCATCGGCTCTACACCGACCTGGGGATGCTCCGCCAGTGGAAGGCCGCGGCGCCGGGCCGGGTGCTCGGGGTGGGCGGCTGCGTCGCCCAGCAGGAGGGGGACGCGATCCTGGGCCGCTTTGGCCACCTGGATTTCGTCTTCGGTACCCACAGTCTGCGCCGGGTGCCGGAGATGATCGAGGCGGCCCGCTCCGGAACGCGTCAGGCCCGCACCGAAACATGCCGCTCCCTGGACCGATTCGATCTGCCCGAGCGACATCCCGCATACGCAACTCCGACCCCTGGGCGGGCGCTGCTCACGGTGATGGAAGGCTGCGACATGTTCTGCAGCTTCTGCATCGTGCCGATCACCCGCGGACGAGAGATCAGCCGGCCGGCCGAGGCCATCGTCCGGGAGTCCGAATCTCTGGCCGCCCAGGGCGTGCGCGAGATCACGCTGCTGGGGCAGGCGGTGAACGCCTACGGTCGTCACGATCTTCGCCGCGGGCGGGATCGAACCACCGGCACCATGCCCTTTGCGCAGCTCCTGAAGCGACTCGCGCGAATCCCGGGGATCGAACGACTCCGCTACACCAGCCCCCACCCGCGGTTCTTCGACGAGGAGCTGATCCGAGCCCACGGCGATCACGCGGAGCTCTGTCCCCACGTCCATCTGCCGGTCCAGAGCGGCTCGGACCGAATCCTGGAAGCGATGCGTCGCCGCTACACGGCCACCGAGTACCGGGGCATCGTCGAGCGCCTCCGACGGAGCCGGCCCGACATCGCCATCACCACGGACCTGATCGTGGGCTTCCCGGGGGAGACCGATGCAGATTTCGAGGCGACCCTGGAGCTGGTCCGGGAGGTCGGCTTCGTGGATGCCTACTCCTTCAAATACTCCCCGCGGCCGGGAACCGCGGCCGCCGGGCTGGATCGCGTCCTCTCCGCCGAGGTGGCGCGGGAGCGGCTCGAAGTCCTCCAGGAGCTCCAGGGCGGCCTCACCCTGGCGGCCCACCGGGCGCGGGTCGGGGAGCGGACGGAGGTCCTGGTCGAGGGTGAGAGCCGCCGGCGGGGCGGTCAGCTCCAGGGTCGGGATCCCTACCACCGGGTCGTCAACCTCCCCGGAGATCTGGCAGGATGCAGGATCGAAGTGGGGGATCTGGTCGTGGTCCGGATCGTGGAGGGCACCCCCCATTCCCTGATCGGGGCGGTCGAATCGGCAAGATCGGTGAAGGAAGGAGGGCGACTCGCCGATGAGGGAGAGCAACAGAATGCCCTCGCGTGAATTCGGGGTCGGCGGGATACCCCCATTCCTCGCTCCGATTCGGTACGTCTAGCGACCTGAGGGAGATCGATGGCCAAGGCCCGCATTCTCGCGGTGGACGACCAGCTCTACTTCAGGGTCTTCCTGGAGGACCTGCTCCGGCAGGAGGGGTACGACGTCTCCACGGCCTCGGGCGGTGAGGAGGCCCTCCACCTCCTCGAGCGCGAGAGCTTCGACGTGATCCTGACCGATCTGGTGATGCCCGGGATGGATGGCAGCGAGCTGGTCCAGCGGATCAAGGAAGGGGCCGGCGATCCGGAAATCATGGTGGTGACCAGCCTCGGCGATGTGAAGACCGCGGTCGAGGCGATGAAGCTCGGCGCCACCGACTACCTGCTCAAGCCGATCGATCGCAGCGCGCTGCTCCGGGCGCTGGAGGAGATCCTTCGGCGCCGTCGCATGCGCGACGAGCACGCGCGGCTGATGGCGGAGAACCTCGAGTTCATGGGGGTCTTCTCGTTGTACGAGCGGGCTCTGGGTCTCCACGCGACCCTCTCTCTGGAGCCCCTGGCGGATCGCATCGTCGAAGGGCTCTGCCTCGAGACTCACGCTCAGGGCGGTGTGCTCTGGATCGCCCGTCAAGACGACGAAAGCTGGCTCCGCCTGGTGGGCGTCCGGGGTCTGGTTCGCGTCGAGGAGGAGCGCGAGGAGCTCCGCGCAGAGAGCCTTCCCAAGGAGATGGAAGAGCTGGCCGAGAGCGAATGCCTCTCCAGCCTGGGTCCGACAGATGGGCAATCCGAGCCGGATCGCATCGCGCTCTACGTGTCGATCCGGCAGGGTGACCGGCTGATCGGAATCGCTCGGCTCACCGACAAGCTCGATGGCGGGGACTTCGGCGACAGCGACCGCGTGGTCGCCGAGCGACTCGCGAATTTCGCGGCCCAGGCCGTCGCCAACGTCCTCCAGTTTCAGGCCCTCGAGCGGCGCTCCTTCCGGGACCCGATGACGAAGGCGTATACCCGCGCCTACTTCGACGACGTGGTCCACAACGAGATCCGAAAGGCGAACCGCTTCGGCCGGACCTTCTCCGCCGTCCGGGTCGAGTTCGAGGGGATTCCCGCGCTGCGCGATCGCACCTCCCAGGCCGAATTCGAGAGTTGGCTCGAGGCCGTCACCTTCCAGATCGGTCGCTCACTGCGCGCTACCGATCTGCTGGCCGCCGAGTCGGACAGCCGGTTCCTGGTGCTCCTGCCGGAGACCGACTCCCTCGGCGCCACCGTGCTGAAGCGCCGGATCTGTTCCGGTCTGGCGGGCTGCGAGGAGCTGCGCATCGTGGAGCCGGCCGACCGTCCCGTGGTGCTGGCGGCGGCTGCCACCTTCCCAGTGGACGGGACCCAGCTCGAGGCGCTCAGGGAGGCTCTGGAGAGCCGGATCCAAGACGACCGGCAGAGTCTGGTGCGTTCCCTCCAGCTGGAGACAGCTCCCTTCACGGGCCTGGTGGATGCGCTGCTCGCCGAAGCCAGGCCTGGACGTGCCGAGACTGCCGAGCAGATGACGCGGTTCCTGTTGGGAGAGGTCCGCCGCAGACCCGCCGAGCGCGGGATGCTCTTCGTGGCTCCGGGCGCCAGCCTGTTCGCTGCCCTGCGCGACGGTCTGGAGGCGCTCCGGGGCGTCTCGATGCGCACCGAGGTGGTACTGGTCGCAGATCGCAAGGCCGACCAGATCGCCGGTGTCCCGGTGACGTGGGTCTCCTCACTTCGAGCCGGGACGGCGGCGCCGTTCCTGATCTACTACGGGGAGGGGCCCCCCTACGCGATGGTTCGAAACGAACTGGTGGAGGAGCAGTCGACCTCCTTCTATCACACCAGCGATCCGGTCCTGGTCGAGCATCTCGCATTCCAGCTGGGCCACGACCTCGGGATTTCGATCGGTGAGTAGAATGGTGGCGGAGGCGGAGCGCGTGAGGGCAGGGCGTTGACGGGTGCGGTCCTGATTGCGGATGGAAACCGCTCCAGGGCGGAGCGAATCGGCACGGCCTGCGCCGCCCGCGGCTTCGCGACGAATCTGGTTCCCCACGGCGCGGCCGCCCTCGAGGCGGCGCTCTCCAACGTGCCCGACGTGGTCGTCGCGCCGACGGATCTCTCGCTGATCGACGCCCCGAAGCTGGCCGAGATCCTGCGCGCGAATCCGCGCACCCAGGGCACCCGCTTCGTCTTCCTGGGCAAGCCCCAAGAAGTTTCTCCCGATACCGGCTACTTCGACGAGTTTCTCCCCAGCTCGGCGGATCCCGACGAGGTCGGCATGCGGGTGGAAGCGATCCTCGCCCAGCACGCGCGCATCAACGCGATGGAGCGGGAGGCCGAGGCGGATCACGAGGTCGAAGGGAAGCTCTCCCAGATCCCGCTCACCGACCTCCTCCAGCTCTTTCACATGAACCGCCGCACCGGCACCATCGAGCTGACGCGTCGGGAGACGGGAAGACCCGAGGAGCTCGGTACGATTCTTCTCCGCGAGGGCAACCTGGTCCAGGCGACGGTGGGCTCGGTCGACGGAGAGAAGGCGCTTTTCCGGCTGCTGGCCTGGCACGAGGGATCGTTTGCCTTCACCCCGAACCCGGTCAGGATGGCGGACCGCATCCTGGCGCCGACCCGCGCGCTGTTGATCGAGGGGATGCGACAGCTCGACGAGTGGGACCGCATGCGCGAGAGCCTCCCGTCTCTCGACGCCCGAGTGGTCCTCAACGTGGACACCGGCAGGCTCCCCAACGTGGTGCATCCCCTCACCCAGGAGGTCCTCCTCCTGCTCGAGATCTACGACCTGGTCCGCGACGTCGTGGACCATTGCTCCCACCCGGACTACCAGGTGCTGCGGACCCTTCATACCCTGGTCGACCGAAAGATCGTCCGGCTGACTCGCGATCCGTCCAGCGCTCCCGCGGGAGAAGGCGATCTGCTGTTCTCACCGGCCCAGGTGCGGCGTCTCCAGGACTGGCTGCAGTCCGGCAGGTCGGGGGGCACCAAGAGCCGGGTGGCGAAGCTTCTCCTGGTCGCCTCGGACGTCTCCGCGACCCGGGACTTCGTGCGCCTGCTCGAGACGCTGCCGGGGATGCAGCTCTCCCCACGCTTCCGGCACGATCGCTTCTCGGCCCAGGACGTGGAAACGGTCGGTCAGCTCTACGTGGATGACGGCATCGGTATCCAGCTCCTCCACGTTCCCGCGGATCCGTCCTTTGCCCCGGTCTGGCCGGTGGCCGCCCATGGCGCCCTCGGGACCCTGTTTCTGCTATCGGGCTCGGTGAGAGAGGCCGAGGAGCGAATCCACCCGGTGAGCGAGGCGATTCGCCGCCTGCCCCGGGCTCGTATCTTCCACCTGCTGCTGATGCAGAAGGGCCAGCGACCGACGCCCGAAGAGCTGCAGGAGAAGCCCTCGCTCCTGGACGAGGCCTCCCTCTTTCTGATCCAGAGCGAGAACGGACGGGAGACGGCATCGTTGCTGCGATCGATGCTCGGACGGGTGATGCCGTGAGTGAAACCGATCTGAAACGCTTCGCGCTCCTCTCCGACCTGACGGATTCCGATCGGGAGGCCGTGGCGGAGCTGCTCGAGCCGATCGAGCTGGTTCCGGGCCGGCAGTGCTTCCGCGAAGGACAGGAGGCGGAGGGCCTGCTCCTGGTCGATCGGGGCGAGCTTCGCCTCGAGAGCCAGCGCGGCGGTGAGCTCGGCATCGGCGGTGCGGGCACGTCGATCGGCGGCCTCTCCTTGCTGCTGGTGGGAGCCCGGGAGGTCACCGCGACCGCAGCTGCCCCGACCCGCGTGCTGCAGCTCTCGCGAGCCGCTTTTCTTCGGCTGGCCGAGGATCACCCGCGCGCTGCCCTCCGGCTGGTGCAGGCGATCACGACGGAGTTCGCAGGCGCGGTGCGCGAGGGTCTGGACCGGATGGTACCGCCGGCCGGTTGACCACCGATTTCCCACGCATTAGACTGCGCCGCCAACTCAGGGCGGCGGGTTCTGCTTCCCCGCAGTCTCCCCAACCGGCCCTTTCGAAAATTCCGAGAGTTGGAGTCCCCACCGAGCCCATGAACGAAGGCAGGATTCGCGAGGGTCTGACGTTCGACGACGTGCTCCTCGTCCCCGCCGCCTCGGATGTGCTTCCCAAGGACGTCGACTGCCGCACGCAACTCACCCGCGAGATCTCGCTCGCCATCCCGCTCCTGTCCGCGGCGATGGACACGGTCACCGAGCACGAGACCGCCATCTGCATGGCGCAAAACGGCGGCATCGGCATGATCCATCGCAACATGACGGTGCCCGCCCAGGCCGCCGAGATCGACAAGGTGAAGCGCTCCGAGTCGGGCCTCATCGTCGATCCGATCACCATGTCGCCGGAGCAGCCCATCCACGAGGCTCTCGACGTGATGGCGCACTACCGGATCTCGGGGGTGCCGATCACCCGGGAGGGCAAGGCCGTCGGAATCCTCACCAACCGCGACCTGCGCTTCGTCAAGGACACGTCCCAGAAGATTTCGACGGTCATGACCAGCGAGGGCCTGGTGACGGTGCCGCCGGGCACCACCAGGGATCAAGCCAAGGAGCTGCTCCACCGGCACCGCATCGAGAAGCTCCTCGTGGTCGACGATCGGGGAGACCTGCGCGGTCTCATCACCATCAAGGACATCGAGAAGAGTGAGCGGTTCCCGGATGCCTCCAAGGACGCGCTGGGCCGGCTGCGCTGTGGCGCAGCCGTGGGGGTCGGGCCGGATCGGCTCGAGCGCACCCAGGCCCTGGTGAATGCGGGGGTGGACGTGATCACCGTCGATACGGCGCACGGCCACTCGGCGGGCGTGCTCGAGAGCATCGCCGAGCTGCGGCGGAGCTTCCCGGAGCTTCCCATCATCGGCGGCAACATCGCCACCGCGGAGGGCACCGAGGCACTGATCAAGGCCGGAGTCTCCGCCGTAAAGGTCGGCGTCGGGCCCGGCTCGATCTGCACCACACGGATCATCGCGGGCGTGGGAATGCCGCAGCTCACGGCAGTCATGGACGCCAGTGAGATGGCCGGCCGCTTCGGCATCCCGGTGATCTCCGACGGCGGCATCAAGTACTCGGGAGACATGGTGAAGGCACTGGCCGGCGGCGCCAACTCGGTGATGATCGGCTCGCTGTTCGCCGGCACCGACGAGTCCCCGGGAGAAGTGGTGCTCTACCAGGGACGCTCCTACAAGGTCTACCGCGGGATGGGCTCTCTCGGCGCCATGGCCGACGGGAGCCGAGATCGGTATTTCCAGGCCGAGATCCACGAGGAGGACAAGCTCGTGCCCGAGGGGATCGAGGGCCGCGTCCCCTACCGCGGTGGCCTCACCAACAGCATCTTCCAGCTGGTGGGCGGGCTGCGCTCGGGCATGGGCTACTGCGGGGCCGCGAACCTGTCGGATCTCCGCGACAAAACCAAGCTGGTGCGGATCTCGGGGGCCGGGCTCCAGGAGAGCCACGTCCACGACGTCATCATCACCAAAGAAGCCCCGAACTACCGTATCGAGTAGAATCGATCGACCCCCCAAGTCCCACCGGTCCTCCTCCGGGCCACCACGATCAAAGAGGCAGACGCCGCGATGTCCCGCGATGCCCATCGCGACCGGATCCTGATCCTGGACTTCGGTTCACAGTACACGCAGCTGATCGCCCGGCGGGTTCGCGAGCAGCGCGTCTACTGCGAGATTCATCCCCACAGCCTGGGTGTCGACGAGGTCGAGGCGTGGCAGCCCACGGGGCTGATCCTCTCCGGTGGGCCCTCGAGCGTTCTCGATCCCGGATCTCCCGACCTGGACCCGGCGATTTTCGAGCTCGGACTTCCGATCCTCGGGATCTGCTACGGGCTCCAGCTCCTGACCCACCGCCTCGGCGGGCTGGTGGAGGCGGCCGGCGACCACGAGTACGGCCGTGCCCTGCTGAAGATCAAGCGCGCGCATCCCCTCTTCGCCGGCCTGGAGAGTGGCCCCGAGCGATGCGTCTGGATGAGTCACGGTGACCGGGTGGTGCGCCCGCCGCAGAGCTTCGAGGTCCTGGCGACCAGCGAGAATTCACCTTTTGCGGCGATCGGTCACGCCGAAAAGCCGATCTTCGGCCTTCAGTTCCACCCGGAGGTGGTGCACACCGAAGCCGGCGACCAGATCCTGGCCAACTTCGTCCACGGGATCTGCGGCTGCAGCGGATCCTGGACCGTCGAGGCGTTCGTCGACGAGGCCGTGGAGGCAGTCCGCGCCAAGGTCGGGGAAGGCCGCGCGGTGTGCGGGCTCAGCGGGGGGGTGGATTCCGCCGTCGCCGCCGCCCTGGTCCACCGGGCCCTCGGCGACCGGCTGACCTGCATCTTCGTCGACCATGGCCTGCTTCGTCGGGGGGAGTGCGAGGAGGTGGAGCGGGCCTTTCGGGAGAGTCTCCATGTCCCCCTGGTCACCGTGGAGGCCAGCGATCGCTTCCTCGGCGCCCTCGAGGGCAAGACCGACCCGGAGGCAAAGCGGAGGATCATCGGCGAGCTCTTCATCGACGTCTTCCAGGAGGAGGCCCGGCGGATCGGTCAGGTGGATTTCCTGGTTCAGGGGACTCTCTACCCCGACGTGATCGAGAGCGTCTCGGTTCGGGGGCCCTCCGCGACGATCAAGACGCACCACAACGTGGGGGGGCTCCCCGAAAGAATGGATCTCACCCTGGTCGAACCCCTGCGCGAGCTGTTCAAGGACGAGTGTCGGCAGGCCGGACGGCTCCTCGGCCTCTCCGACGAGATCGTCACCCGCCACCCCTTTCCCGGCCCTGGTCTCGCTGTCCGTATCATCGGCGAGGTGACCCGCGAGCGGCTCGAGGCGCTGCGCCAGGCCGACGCGATCCTGATCGAGGAGATCCGCCGGGCGGGGGTCTACGACGAGATCTGGCAGGCCTTCGCGGTCTTCCTGCCCCTCCAGAGCGTTGGCGTGATGGGCGACGAGCGCACCTACGAGAACGCCATCGCGCTTCGCTGCGTGAGCTCCGTCGACGCAATGACGGCGGACTGGTCGAGGCTTCCAGCAGAGCTGCTGGCGTTGGCTTCGAGCCGGATCACCAACGAGGTCCACGGAATCAACCGGGTCGTCTACGACATCTCGTCGAAGCCCCCCGCCACCATCGAGTGGGAGTAGCGGGAACGTGCCCCCGACACCCTTTACGCACCTGCATCTCCACACCCAGTACTCGCTGCTCGACGGGGCGATCAAGCACAATCCGCTCTTCGAGCGGGTGAAGGCGCTGGGCATGGAATCGGTCGCGATGACCGATCACGGGAACCTGTTCGGTGCCGTCGAGTTCTACGAGAAGGCCCGGGCCAACGGCGTCAAGCCGATCCTCGGCTGCGAGGTCTACATCGCCGGCGGCTCGCGCTTCGACCGGGAAAAGCGCGAGCGGGATTCCAGCGGCTTCGATGCCATCCACCACCTGCTGCTGCTGGCGATGAACGAGACGGGCTACCGGAACCTGATCTACCTGGTTTCGAAGGCCTATCTCGAGGGCTTCTACTACCGGCCGCGGATCGACATCGACCTGCTTCGGCAGCGGCACGAGGGGTTGATCGCCACCTCCGGCTGCCTCTCCTCCACGGTGTGCCGTGCCATCACCGGCGGGGAGATCGACCGGGCCTGGTCCCTGGTGGAGGACTTCTCTTCGATCTTCAAGGACCGCTACTACCTCGAGCTCCAGCGTCACGGAATTCCGGAGCAGGACGCCGTCAATGCCGAGCTGGTGAAGATGGCGGTGGATCTGCGGCTCCCCCTCCTCGCCACCAACGATGCCCATTACCTCGAAGAGCACGACCACGAACACCACGACGCGCTGCTCTGCATCGGAACCGCCGCCAACCTCGATGATCCGAAGCGCTTCCGGTTCGAAGGAAGGGGCTTCTATCTGAAGTCCGGCGACGAGATGATGGACCTCTTCCACGATCATCCCTCTGCCGTCACCAACAGCATGGAGGTCGCCGAACGCTGCGACGTCGAGATCCCCATGGGCCGCTATCACATGCCCGAATTCCAGGTACCCGCCAACACCACCCGCGAGGCGGTTCTGGAGGCAAAGGCATTCGCCGGGCTCCGCGAGCGCTTCGGCCTGGCTCCCGACCAACCCTTCAGTGCCGATCTTCGCCCCTATGTCGAGCGCATGGACTACGAGCTCGGCGTAATCAAGAAGATGGGCTTTGCGGGGTACTTCCTGATCGTGGCGGATTTCATCGAGCACGCCCGGAGGAACCAGATCCCGGTGGGCCCCGGGAGGGGCTCTTCCGCGGGCAGTCTCGCCGCCTACGGACTTGGCATTACCGGCGTAGATCCAATCGAGTACGACATTCTCTTCGAGCGATTCCTCAATCCCGAGCGAGTCTCGATGCCGGACATCGACGTCGATTTCTGCATGCGCGGGCGCGACGAAGTGATCCGCTACGTCGGAGAGAAGTACGACGGGGAAGGGGAGGAAGAGAAGCGGGTTTCCCAGATCATCACCTTCGGGACGCTTCAGGCCAGGGCGGCGATCCGTGACGTCGGGCGTGTGCTGGGCATGCGCTACAGCGACGTGGATCGGATCGCGAAGCTGGTCCCGGAGAGTCTCGGGATCACCTTGGACGAGGCCCTTCAGCAATCGCCGGAACTCCGCGCTCGCGTCGAGGCCGACGGGCAGGTGGCGAAGCTGGTCGAGACCGCGCGGCGCCTCGAAGGGCTGACGCGGCACGCCTCGACCCATGCGGCCGGAGTCGTGATCGGGAACCGGCCCTTGATCGAGATGGTTCCGCTCTACCGGGACTCCCGCTCCGGCGACGTCATCACCCAGTGGGACATGCGCTGCGTCGAGAAGGTCGGCCTGGTCAAGTTCGACTTTCTCGGGCTGCGCACGCTCACCATCATCGCCGACGCGGAGCGGTTGATCCAAAAGGGGGGCTTCCCGGGCTTCTCCGCCGCGACGATTCCCCTGGACGACGAGCCCGCCTACGACCTGCTCTGCCGGGGTGATACCGAGGGCGTGTTCCAGATGGAATCCTCGGGAATGACCGACCTGGTGGTGAAGATCAAGCCCCGCGAGTTCAAGGACGTGGTTCCGCTGATCGCCCTCTACCGGCCCGGGCCCCTCGGCTCGGGGATGGTGACCGACTACGTCAGCCGCAGGCACGGGATCACCAAGGTCGAGTATCTGGTTCCCGAGCTCGAGGAGCTGACCGCGGATACCCTCGGAGTGATCGTCTACCAGGATCAGGTGATGCAGATCGCCCACCGCCTGGCCGGCTACACGCTGGGCGAGGCCGATCTGCTGCGCGGGGCCATGAGCAAGAAGAAGCACGCGGCGATGGCCAGGCACCGCGAGAAGTTCCTGCGCGGCGCGGAGGCCAACGGCATCGACTCGGCGAAGGCCGAGGAGATCTTCGGACTCATGGCCGAGTTCGCGAGCTATGGGTTCCCGAAGGCCCACTCGACGGCCTACGCGCTGATCACCTACCAGACGGCCTATCTGAAGGCGAACCATCCCCGCGAGTACCTCTCGGCCCTGCTCTCCATCGAGGCCGGGAACCACGACAAGCTGGCGCGCTACATCGCCCACGCGCGGGAGCAGAAGATCGACGTCCTGCCGCCCGACGTGAACGAATCCGAGCGGGACTTCACGCCGGTGGCCGGGGGGATCCGCTTCGGTCTCGCCGGGGTCAAGAACGTTGGCGAAGGGGCCATCGAGTCGATTCTCTCGGTGCGGGGAGAGGGGGGAACTTCAAGAGTCTGATCGACTTCGCCTGTCGCATCGATGGCAGGAAGGTGAACCGGCGGGTCGTGGAGAGCCTGGTCAAGTGCGGCGCCTTCGACTCCATCGAGGAGAGCCGCGCCCGGCTCTGGGCCGGCCTCGACATGGCCCTCGAGAGCGGAGCGGCCGCCCAGCGGGACCGGGAGATCGGCCAGGTGAGTCTCTTCGGCGATGCAGCCGACGGCGGGCCGGCCCTCCCCGAGATGCCCGACGCGGCGCCCTGGACCGAGCAGGAACGCCTCGGCTACGAGAAGGAGGTGCTGGGCTTCTACGTGACCGGACATCCGCTGGAGTCGTTCGCCCAAGCCCTCGCCCGCTTCAGCGACACCACCGCCGCGGCGGCTTCCGAAAAGCTGGGCAGGGAGGTCCGGGTTGGGGGACTGATTACCTCGCTCCGGGAGACCCGCACCCGCCGGGGCAAGACCATGGCCTTCGGGACACTGGAGGATCTGGAGGGCAGCTTCGAGCTGGTGATCTTCGCCAAGGACTACACCCGGATGCGGGAAATCCTCAAGAAGGCCCTGGACGCCGATTCGGAAGGGAAGCGGACGATGCCGCTGCTCGTCTCGGGCACGCTCGAGACCCTGGATCCGCCCAGGGTTCTGGTGCGCGACGCCTTCGAGCTCGAGGACGCCGAGTCGAATCTGGCTGCCCAGGTGCGAATTCGTGTGGAGGCGGCTGAGGCCACCCGGGACCGGATGCTGGCGCTCCGAAGGTTGCTCGAGGCGCATGCCGGGGACTGCGCGGCGTTGCTCCACCTGCTGATTCCCGGCGAGAGCGAGACCATCATGTCCCTGGCCGGCGGGCGCGGGGTCGACCCCAGCGACGAGCTGGTGCTCGCCGTGAACGGGCTGTTCGGGCGTCCGGTGGCAGAGGTGGATCTGTGAGGCGAATGCTGGGGCTCGCGCTGCTGATGCTGCTGGTGGCGTCCCCAGCGCCGGCCGAGGTGCGCCGGCTGGAGGTCGTGGGCGTGGTCCCCGCCGGGGCCGACGCCCCGTCCGGAGTACCGGTCCGGGAGGCTGCGTTGGGCGCCGCTCTGGCCCAGGCCGTCGAGCGGGTGGCGCGGGAGCTCCTCTCTCACGACGCCGCCGAGGATCCGGACCTCGATCTCGGCCAGGTGCTGGGCGGGAAGCCGCGGGATTTCACGGTGGGCTACAAGGTTCTGGAAGATCGTGGGGAGCGACGCGCGCTCCTGCTGGCCGATCCGGAGATCTCGACCGAGTACGTGCTGCTGGCCGAGGTCTTCGTGGACGTCACCCGCATCGAGAGGGCCCTCGATGCGGCGGGCCTGCTCCTCGCGGCGCCCGTGGAGGGCGCCGGACAGGACGTCTGGGTGGTGGTGGAGGACCTGCCTTCCTACCGGGCTTATCTGGCCTTGCGCAGGCACCTGATGGAGCGGGGAGGGGCGACCTCCGTGATCCCTGCGGTGTTCGAGTCGGGCCGGGTCGAGTTCCGGGTGGAGTCGCGGCTCGCGCCACCCAAGCTGATGGAGCGTCTGGTGGCGCCTCCACCCGAGGGATTCAGGGTCGAGCCCCTGTCCGCCGATGGCCGATCCGTGCGGATCCGTATCGTCGAGCTTCCGGGAGCCGTCGAAGATTGACACGGGTTTTCGGAATCGGTATTGATTTCGCCCCGTTAGCGGGTTTTAGGCACGTAGCTCAGTGGCTAGAGCGCCGCCTTGACACGGCGGAGGTCGGCGGTTCGACCCCGCCCGTGCCTACCACTCCACGGAATCACCCGCTAACGATAGAGGCCACCGCGAAATCACTCGGAATTATGGCTGCCATGATCCTTCGACACGCATGAGCGAAATCGAGATCCGTCTTCCCGACGGCCAGACGCTCGAGGTGCCCGAGGGTTCAACCGTTCTCGACGTCTCCGAACGCATCGGCAAGAAACTGGCACGCGCGGCCCTGGCGGGGCGCGTCGACGGCCAGCTCGTCGACCTGCGCGTTCCTCTCCGAACCGACGCCGCCCTCGAGATCGTCACGCGCGAGGATCCCGCCGCCGGAGAGGTGATCCGTCACTCTGCCGAGCACGTGATGGCGGATGCCGTGAAGCGCGTCTTTCCCGACGTCCAGATCGACGTGGGTCGCTCCGACCACAGCGAAAAGTTCCAGTACGACTTCCTGGTGGAGCGTCCTTTCACGCCCGAGGATCTCGAGAAGATCGAGAAGGAAATGCTGGAGATCATTGCCGAGGGCGCGGCCTTCACTCGCGAGGTGGTCAGCCGCGACGAGGCGGTCGCGCTCTTCGAGAGCATGGGTGAAGAGCTCAAGGTGTCGCGCATCGGTGACGTACCCGATGGCGAGGACATCACCCTCTTCCGTCACGGCGATTTCGTCGATCTGTGCCGCGGCCCCCACCTGCAGCGGGTCGGCCAGATCGGCGCCGTGAAGCTCCTGGAGGCCGCCGGCGCCTACTGGCGGGGCGATGAGAGCAACCCGATGCTGCAGCGCATCCACGGGACGGCCTTCTCCTCCAAGAAGGAGCTCACCGCCTACCTCGCGGCCATCGAAGAGGCGAAGAAGCGCGACCACCGCCGGGTGGGCTCGGCGCTCGATCTCTTCCACATCGACCCGCTCTCGCCGGGCTCGCCCTTCTATCACCCGAAGGGCACGGTGCTCTACAACGGCCTGGTCGACTACATCAAGTCGCTCTACCCGAAATACGGCTACGGGGAGGTGATCACCCCGCAGCTCTTCCGGACCGATCTATTCAAGATCTCGGGCCACTACGACCTCTTTCGGGAAGACATGTTCCTGATGGAAGGGGACGAGGGCGAAGAGATGGCCGTCAAGCCCATGAACTGCCCCGGGCACTGCCGACTCTTCGCCCACACCAAGCGCTCCTATCGCGACCTTCCGGTCCGCTTCGCCGAGTTCTCCCGGCTGCACCGCAACGAGCGGAGCGGCACGCTGACGGGGCTCTCGCGGGTGCGGACCTTCTCGCAGGACGATGCCCACATCTACTGCGAGCGCGAGAAGGTTCCCGAGGAGATCCAGGCCTTCTTCGAGATGACCCGGCAGGTCTACGACGATCTGGCGCTCGAGGGTGTCAAGGTCTGCGTATCGACCCGCCCGGAGAAGTTCCTCGGCGCTTCCGCCGATTGGGACCGCGCCGAGAAGGAACTCATCGAGTCGGTGGAACGTGCGGGCTACCCCTGCGGCATCAAGGAAGGGGAGGGGGTCTTCTACGGTCCCAAGGTGGAGTTCGATTTCGAGGACGTGCTGGGCCGGGCCTGGACCCTGGCCACCGTGCAGATCGACCTGGCGATGCCAGAGCGCTTCGGTCTGCGCTACACCGGCCGCGATGGGAAGGATCACCAGCCCGCCATGTTGCATCGAGCGGTGCTGGGCTCGCTGGAGCGCTTCATCGCCATCTACCTCGAGCACACGGGGGGGGATTTCCCGCTGTGGCTCGCTCCGGTGCAGGTCGCGGTCCTTCCGATTGCCGATCGGCACCTGGAATTCGCACGGAAGGTTCACGCAGCGCTCGCCGACGCCGGAATTCGCGCCGAGTTGGACGAGCGGGGCGAGAAGCTCGGCTTCAAGGTCCGTGAGGCCGAGGTGCAGAAGATCCCGATCATGGCGGTCGTAGGGGATCAGGAGCAGCAAGATGGGACCGTCACACCTCGGCGTCGGCGGGACTCGAAGCGAAGCGCGGAGGCGATTCCGGTGGACGCCTTCGTGTCGGAACTCGCTTCCGAGATCGCCCGGCGGCGGAGCTGAAGGCTCCAAAGGAGGGTAAGCTTATCGCTGACAAGGATACCGTCCGAGTGAACGAGCGGATTCGCGCACGTGAGATTCGTCTCATCGGCGCAGACGGTGAGCAGCTCGGGGTGGTGACGCCCGATGAGGGCCGCGCCCGGGCTGACGAAGAGGGGTACGACCTGGTCGAGGTTGCGCCCAACGCCAGTCCGCCCGTATGCCGGATCATGGACTACGGGAAGTACAAGTACGAGCAGAAGAAGAAGGCTGCGGCGGGCAAAGCCAAAGGAAGGGGGCGTGCGGCATCCCTCAAGGAAGTGAAGATGCGCCCGAGCACCGACGACCACGACCTGGCCTTCAAGCTGAAGAACGCTCGGCGGTTCCTGATCGATGGCGACAAGGTCAAGGTGACGGTGATGTTCCGGGGGCGCGAGATGGCTCATCGGCGCAACGGCTACGCGAAGCTCGATCAGGTGAAGGAGCTGCTGGGCGAGCTGGTGAGTGTCGAGAATCCGCCCCAGATGACGGGTCGCTTCCTTTCGATGATCCTGGTGCCGAACCGGGAGGCGGTGGAGGCGGCCAAGAAGAGGGCCGCTCAGGAAGAGGCCGCCCGACAGGCGGAAGGCTCCGAAGGCGGAGCAGGAGATGTAGATGCCTAAAATGAAGTCCCACCGAGGGGCCGCGAAGCGGTTCAAGAAGACCGGCACGGGTAAACTGAAGCATCAGAAGCAGGGCAAACGCCATATCCTCACCAAGATGTCGAGCAAGCGGAAGCGGCACCTTCGCGAGGAGGGCGAGGTCAGCTCGGCGGATCGCCCGCGCCTGAAGCAGATGGTTCCGTATCTCTAGCCGAGATCGTTCAAGGAGAGGGCAGCGCCATGCCTCGAGTCAAGCGCGGTAGCGCGGCACACAAGCGCCACAAGCGGATTCTCCGCCAGGCCAAGGGCTATTACGGAACCCGGAGGCGCCTGATCAAGACCGCCCGGGAGGCGGTCGAGAGGGGCTGGAAGTACTCCTATCGCGACCGCAAGCAGCGGAAGCGGCAGTTTCGCATCCTCTGGATCGCCCGCATCAACGCGGCGGTTCGCGAGCACGGTCTCTCCTACAGCCGCTTCATGCACGGGCTGTCCGAGGCTGGCGTCGAGGTGGATCGGAAGAACCTGGCGGATCTGGCGGTTTCCGATCCTCAGGCCTTCGCGGATCTAGCGACCCTCGCCAAGTCCAAGCTCGCCTAGCGGGGCGGCATGTCGACCACTGGGGAGTCCCTCGACGGGATCGTCAGCGACGCTGAGTCGGCGATCGCTGCGGCGGCCTCGGTCCAGGAGCTCGTGGAGATCCGCTCGCGGTTCCTCGGCAAGAAGGGCTCGATCACCGCGGTGTTGCGCGGACTCGGCCAGCTCCCGCCCGAGGAGCGCTCCGGGGTCGGCCAGATGGCCAATGCTGCCAAGCAGCGGATCGAGGGCTGGGCCCGCGAGCGGCGTGCGGTCCTCGAGAGCGAGGGCCGCGGACGCGCTCTGGCCGAGCGCCGGCTGGACGTGACTCTCCCCGGGCAGGCCCCTTCCCGCGGCCACCTGCATCCGGTGACCCTGGTCGAGCGGGACATGTGCGATTTCTTCACCTCGCTCGGCTACTCCATCGAGGACGGCCCCGAGGTCGACACCGACTACAACAACTTCAGCGCTCTCAACTTCCCCGCTGATCATCCCGCCCGGGACACTCAGGACACCATGTTCGTCTCCGGCGGAAACCTGCTTCGCACCCACACCTCGAACGTCCAGATCCGGGCCATGACCGGACGCACGCCACCGTTCCGGTTCGTGGCCCCGGGGCGGGTCTACCGGCACGACCTGGACGCGACCCACTATCCGATGTTTCATCAGATCGAGGCCTTCTGCGTCGGTGAGGAGGTCACCTTTGCCGACCTCAAGGGCACTCTCTACGCCTTTGCCCGTCACCTGATGGGTAGCGACGTAAGGCTCCGTTTTCGCCCGCATTTCTTCCCATTTACCGAGCCCTCGGCGGAGATGGATTTCGAGTGGGAGGGTCAGTGGCTCGAGTGGGGCGGATGCGGGATGATCCACCCCGAAGTGCTGCGCAATTGCCGCATCGATCCAGAGCGCTACCAGGGCTTCGCCTTCGGAATGGGGATCGATCGAACCGCCATGGAGCGATTCGGGATCCCCAGCATCCAGCTGCTCTTCGACGGCGACGTGCGGGTGGTGGAGCAGATCTGATGCGCGTGCCCCTGGGCTGGCTCTCGGAGTGGGTGGATCTCCCGAGCTCGGTGGAGGATCTCGAGGAGCGGCTGACGATGGCCGGTCTCGAGATCGAGGAGATCCTCCTTACCGGTCCGGATCTCTCCGGGCTGCGGGTGGGTCACGTCGTCGAACACGCGCGACACCCCGATGCGGAGAGGCTCTCGGTGTGCAAGGTCGATCTCGGCGACGGAGAGCCCCTGGAGATCGTCTGCGGCGCGCACAACGTGGCCGCCGGGCAGAAGGTGGCGGTGGCGACCCACGGGACGGTCTTGCCCGGCGGCGAGCAGGTCAAGCGCGCCAAGATCCGCGGGGTGCCCTCCAACGGGATGATCTGCTCGGACCGGGAGATGCATCTCGGCGACGATCACGAGGGGATCCGGGTCCTGGACCCCGATGCTCCGGTAGGTGCGCCGCTGGGCGAGGTGCTGCGCTGCGGCGAGACCGTCTTCGACGTGGCGATCACCCCGAACCGCGGCGACTGGGTCTCGATGCTGGGAATCGCCCGGGAGGTGCGGGCGCACTACGGAGGGGAGATCCGCACGCCTCCCTCCGAACTTTCGGAGAGCGAGCGGCTGGCGAGCGAAGACATCCGCGTGGAGATCGACGACCGCACCGGCTGCCATCGCTATGTGGCCCGCGTGGTGCGCGGGATCGAGATGGGCAGCTCTCCCGAATGGCTGCGGGAGCGGCTGGAAGCCGCGGGACTGCGCTCGATCAACCCGGTGGTGGATGTGACGAACCTGGTGCTGCTCGAGTTCGGCCAGCCCTTGCACGCCTTCGACCTCGCCAAGCTCCGCGGCGGGGTGGTACGGGTCCGCGCTGCCGAGCAGGGCGAGAAGATCGTGACCCTGGACGGGCATACCCGCGAGCTCTGTCCCGAGGATCTGGTGATCGCCGACGCCGAGGGCGCAATTGCCATCGCTGGCGTCATGGGCGGCTTCGAGAGCGAGGTCGGGGCGGAGACCAGGGAGGTGCTGATCGAGAGCGCCCATTTCCAGCCCTCCCGGGTGCGTCGCACGGCGCGGCGGCTCGGCCTTCAGACCGATGCGTCCTATCGCTTCGAGCGCGGGCTGGATCGAGAGGGCTGCGGACGCGCCGCCGCCCGCGCCGCGCGGCTGATTCAGGAGCTCAGCGGCGGAACGGTTTCGAAGGGGGTGGTGGAGGTGCTAGGGGAGCCGCCTCCGGTCACCGAGGAGATCCGGCTGGATCCCTCCCGGGCGAATCGCCTGCTGGGAACCGCGATTCCCGATGAGGAGATGATCGAGCTGCTCTCCCGTCTGGACATCGAGGCGAGGCGGGCCGAAGAGGGCACCCTCCTCTGCCGCCCGCCGAGCTACCGCAACGACCTGCACCTGCCCGCGGATCTGATCGAGGAGGTCGCCCGGCTCCACGGCTACGACCGGATTCCCGCGACCCTCCCGGAGGGAGCCTTCTCGGGCGTCGATGTGCTGCCGCGCCGCCGCTTGATGCTGGAGGTCTCCCAGAGCCTTCAGGGCAGCGGCCTGACCGAGGTCATGACCTTCCCGGCGGCCCGGCCGGGGGATCCCGACGCCCTGCAACTCGCTCCCGACGATCGGCGCCGTCGCGCCGTCGAGCTGCTCAACCCGATCCAGTCGACCGACTCCGTGCTTCGCACCACCCTGGTGCCGTCGCTGCTCCGAGCCACCCAGGCCAACCTGAGAAGACAGGTGGAGCGGCTGCGGCTGTTCGAGGTGAGCCGGGTGTTTCTGGCCCGGGAGGCGGATGACCTTCCCGAGGAGCCTCTCCAGGCCGTCGCGGTGCTGAGTGATGCCGAAGGAGCGTCGCTCTGGGAGTCGACGGAGGTTCCGATCTTCTTCCGGGCGAAGGGAGTCGGCGAGCGCCTGCTGGCCGATCTCGGGCATCCCTGGACTTTCCGCGCGGGCACCAGCGAGCCCTACCTGCATCCCAGCGCGGCCGGCGAGTTCTGTATCGGAGAGGGGAGCGTCGCCGCGGTTGGCGAGCTCCACCCGGAGACCGCGGCCCGCTTCGAGATCAAGGCGCCCACGGCCATGCTGGTGGTGGATCTGGAGGCGCTGGGACGGATCCCCCGCCAAGATCCCCAGTATCGAGAGGTCTCGTATCATCCGAGCGTGAGGCGGGATCTCGCCGTGCTGCTGGATCGCGCCACCCAGGCCGGCGAGGTGCTCGAGGCGATCCGGAAGACGGGCGGGGCCGCCCTCACCTCGGTGGAGGTCTTCGACCGCTGGGAGGGAATGGGCGTTCCTGAGGGGAAGGTCAGTCTGACCTTCCGGCTGGTGTTCCAACGCGCGGATCGGAACCTGACGGATCCCGAGGTCGCCAAGGCGACCGATCGGATCATCAACCTGTTGGCGCATCGCTTCGGCGGTGAGCTGCGGTAGCGTTTAGCCCGGGCTAGTACTCAGGGAGGGGGAGACTATGACGAAAGCAGATATCGTCGAGCACATCTACGAGCGCGTCGGGTTCTCCAAGAAGGAGTCCGCCGAGCTCGTGGAGAAGGTCTTCGAGATCATCAAGGAGACCCTCGCGGAGGGGGAGAAGGTCAAGATCTCGGGATTCGGGAACTTCGTCGTGCGGGAAAAGAATGCACGAAAGGGACGCAATCCCCAGACTGGCGAGGAAATCCGGCTCGCCGCCCGAAGAGTTCTGACGTTCAAGCCCAGTCTCGTGCTAAAAAACATCCTGAACGACGAGAATGCGCCTCAGAGAGGGAATGGCGCTGACTCGGGGATTTGATTTCCTTTTGAGGCAAGCCGAGGGCTTGCGGTGCGGGTAGTCCGGCGCATGCGGCGGAGGATCCGTGAGGCGGGGCAATGGCGCAGCGAGCGAAGAAGGGCGAAGACAGTTCCTCCGATGGCAAGATCTATTACCGGATCGGAGAGGTCAGTCGGATCACGGGCGTCAAGCCCTACGTGCTCCGCTACTGGGAATCCGAGTTCCGCTGGATGGCGCCAGCCAAGTCGCGCTCCAAGCAGCGCCTCTACCGCAAGCGCGACATCGACGTCATCCAGCTCATCAAGCGGCTTCTCTACGAGGAGCGTTACACGATTGCCGGTGCGCGGAAGAAGCTACGGGATCTCGGTGTCGGACGTGCTCTGGAAAGCCCGCAACCCAGAATCTCGCAGGACCGCGATCCGCAGGTCTTCCTGCGGCGGATCCGGGATGAGCTCCAATCCATCCGGGGGATGCTCTGACCGCGTGACGCGTGCGATCGCCGCCATCTTCGGGGCGCTCTTGCTGTTGGGGACGCCCGCGGCCGTGGCGCGGGCAGAGCTCCCGCTCTGCGCACCCTGGGCCGGTGAGATCGATCCCCTTCCGAGCGTGTCGGATCCGGATCCCCTGTGGGCGGCATGGGCCGAAATCCGGGCGAATCAGCTCGTCGAGGCCGCGTGGAAGCTCGAGCCTCACTCCCGGGTGCTCGCGAATCGCGTCTGGCGCCACGCGAGCTGCCTGGATCCGGATCGCCTCGAATTCGTCCACGCTCTCCGTCGGACCGCCCCGGTGCGCTGGGCTCGTCCGCCGATTCTCGGCGCCGATCTGGTCGGGGGGGAGAAGCTGCCCGAGCCGGTCACCGAGTGGTCCTGGGATCCGGGGGAGCCGATTCGGGTCGCCGTGGCTCGGACTCCGAGGTCGGCACAGGGCCGGGAAGAGCGGCTGGAGAGGTTCCAGCCTTCCGTACTCGAGGAAATGGATCCGATCGCCGCCGCGGAGAACGCGCTCCGGGAGGCTCGCTTCGAGCTCGCCCTCGAGTGGGTGGAACGCGGTAGGAGGCTGCTGGAGGCAGAGGGGCCGACGCGGGAGGGGCCGCGTCGCCGCGCCCAGCTGGAGGTGCTCGCCGCCACGGCGGAGATCGCCCTCGGCCGGGAGGACGCAGCGCGGGAGAGTCTCAAACGGGCGCTCCGCGCCGAGCCGGAGCTCAGCCTGGATCCGGCTCGTCACTCCCCCAAGCTGGTTCGCCTGTTCGACCTGGTTCGCGCCGGGGGGGGACCCTCGCCGTGAGGATCGCCGCCGCCGTTCTCATCTCTGCCGCGCTTCTCGCCTGCGCGGCACCCGAGCCGCCGGTGCCGGCTTCGGTTCGTGTGGACGTGGTTCGCACTGCGCTCCCGGTGCTGGACTGGGACCAGTCGACGCCGCCTCCCGTCCACCTGCTCCTGGACGTCACTTCGTCGATGGAGGAAGCGAGCACCGAGGGGGTGACCTACCTCCAGGCGGCGCGCCACGCGGCGGAGAGGTTTCTCTACTCCCTTTCCCCGGACATCCACGTCACGCTGCACGTTCTCGGCACCGCGATCGGCGCCGGCTGTACACCCGCGGTGCCGGTGAAGGTCACTCCGGACACCTCGCCGGGCGAAGGACTGGCACCGATTGCCCGGGCCCTGCCTTCCCGCTCGGAGGGCTCCCTCGCGAGTGCTCTCGAGGAGGTTGCGCGTCGGATTCGCAATGAGGAGCAAGGGCGGGTTGGCGTGCGCCTGGTTGCGATCAGCGATCTCGACGAGTCGTGCGGGGAGGGCAACCTCTGCGATGCGGCGGCGGCCCTGGCTTCGGCGGGCGCGGATCTGGATCTGGTGGTGATCGGCGACGCTCCGATCCCGGCCTGTCTGGGCCAGGTCGGTGGCGACGCAGAGCCGCCGCTTCTCATGGCCGCGGCGCCTCCTGTACCGACCCGAGCGACCTTCCGCATCATCGGGGAGGCGCCGGGTGACGAAGCGCCTCTCCCCGTGGTGGGGAGGGTGGGGGATGCCGCCGTCAAGGTGGCCCCGGGGCGGATCCGCGTCGGTGTCGACCTGGAACCGCCGGTCGAGGTGGGCCCGGTCGATCTCGCCCCGAACGCTTCATTGCGGATCCGCATTCTCGAGCTTCCCCAGGGCGAGGCCCAGCGCTGGCAGGTCTTCATCGATGGGTCCAATCTCCGAATCGGGGGGGAATCCGTTCCGTGAGCGAGCGCGCGGAGGGGGTCGAGTCCTTTCCGGTCACCGCGGATCCCGACAACTATGTCCAGACCACGGCTGCCGAAGACGCTCTCGATACCCTCTACCGGGAGATTGGCGTGGGGACGGCGCCGGTCGTCCTGGTCGGAACCGCGGGGGTCGGCAAGACGATGGTCTTGCGGGTTCTCGAACGGCGACTCGTTTCGAGCTTGCGCATCGTCTACCTGCCCTTTGCCGCGCTTCCCGCGGACGAGCTCTGTACCTGGATCCTCGGTCTGCTCGGGCAGAGTCCGGGGCGGGATCCGGAAAGGGATCTCCTGGCGGCGGGCCTTCGCCTGGAGGAAACCGGTTCGGCGCTCGTCGTGATGCTCGATGACGCCGGCTCGATGCCGGTGGCGACGGCGCGGCGCCTTTCCGCCCTTTTCGCCGAGGCCGAGGGGGCCCTTCGCCTCGTCCTGGCGCTGAGCGAGAACTCCCGTTCCGATCAGATGCTCTCCTGCTTCCAGCCAGCGGCAACTCGCGTCGAGCTCCGCACGTTGATGAATGCGGAGGAAACCTCCCGCTATCTGCGCGCCCACCTGACGCGCAGCGATGCGCCACAGGAGATACGCGCGCGCTTCGATCCGACGAGCGTTCGCTACCTCCACCGCGGGTCCGGGGGCGTTCCCCGTGTGCTGAACGGCCTGGCCGGCGAGGTGGTTCGGGGGAACCTCTCGGTGCTTCCGCGCCACGAGACCGCGGCGCGCGACGAACCGCTCGGATTTGGCCCCGACCCGTTCGACGTGACGAGTGATCCCGCCTACTACGTTCCGCGTGAGGCGACCCAGGATCTGCTGGACGGAGTAGAGAGCTCGCTGCGCAAAGGCGCGCGCGCCATCGCCGTCACGGGTCCGCCGGGACTCGGGAAGACCATGCTGCTGCGGGTCCTCGAGCGGCGTCTTCGAGGGGGTTACCGACCGCTTCGGATCTCCTACACGGCGCTGCTTCCCGACGAGTTCTGTCGGTGGATTCTCACCCTGGAGGGCGAGCCTGCCGCGCAGGATGCCGAGGCCGCCCTGCTGGAGCTGGTGCGGCGCCTCGCTCGCTCTCGAACGACGCTGGTGCTCTTGCTGGACGACGCGGGCTCCATCCCGATTCCGACGGTGCGCCGGCTGGTGGAGCTGGCCGGCGAGGCCGATGGGGCAATGCGAGTCGTCCTCTTCGCAGCCGACGATGTGCGCACTGCTCGGATCCTCGACGCGCTCGGGGCCGACGCGGTGATGCTTCGCTTCAGCGAGCCGATGAGCGAGGACGAGACTGCCGCCTACATTCATGCGCGTCTCGACCGTGCCATCGCTCCGACGGCTCTCGTCGAGCGCTTCGATCCCGAGGTGGTGGCTCAGCTCCACGTCGACTCGGCGGGAATTCCCCGGGAGATTCACAGACTCGTCGGGGCGCTCTTCCGCGATGGTGCCGATGCGGTTGCCGCTCCCGCAGCCACGCCCGAGCTGAGCGAAGCCCAAGCGGGTTCCGAGCCCCAGGCTCCGCCGCCCCCAACTGGGCCTTCCGAGGCGGTCGCGTCGGAGCCGGAGCCGATCCCAGAGACCGCGCCGGTTCCGAGGCGCCTGGCGAGCCGTGGGCGGGTCGCCGTCTTCGGACTTCTGGTCGCTGCGGTCCTGCTGGCAGCGGTGCCGCTACTGCGCGGCGGCCTTCCCTGGAAGTCTGCCACGCAGAGGGACGACCCGGTGGCTATGCCGCCCGCAGCGCCGCCGCCGCGGGAGATGCCCGCGCCGCTCGCACCCGAGGCATCCGGCGAGCCGATCCCCGTGAACGTGAACGCGACGCCCTGGGCGAGCATCGAGGTGGACGGCAGGTACCTGGGTACGACCCCCTTGGCGGGCGTGCTCCTCCCTCCCGGTCCGCACGTGTTTCGGGCGCGGATGGCCGACGGGGAGATCCGCGAGCACCGCGTGGAAGTGGGGGCAACGATGCGCCACGTGGTCTTCTACGCGGAGGTCAGCCCTGAGGAGATCGAGCTGGCGCCCGAGACGGCAGCCGCGCTCGCTCCGCCTCCCCCAGTCCCCCAAGAGCTTCCGGAGGTCGCGCTGGAGCTGTCCAGGCCTCTCGAGAAGGAAGTGCCGGAGACCGCCGTCGCCCCGGAGCGGGTGGCTTCTGCTCGCGAGCCCGAGCCCGCTCCTCCGCCTCCTGCCCCGGAGCCCGAGGTGGCAGCCGCAATCGCTCCGCCTTCGCCGGTCCTGGAGGAGCGGCCGGAGATCACGGTGGGGCCCTCCCAGCCTCCTCAGGAAGAGGTGCCGGAGGTCGCTGCCGTCTCCGAGCAGGTGGCTTCTGTCCGCGAGCCCGCTTCTCCGCCTCCTGCCCCGCGGCCGATCTCCGTATCCATCAACGCGACGCCCTGGGCAACCATCGAGATCGACGGCGAGGAGATCGGCGTCACCCCCATGGCCGGCGTGCTGCTCGCTCCGGGTGAACACGCGTTCCGGGCACGAATGCCGGACGGAAAGGTCCTGGAGGAGACCGTCCGGATCGCCCCGGACAACCGCCATATCGCCTTCGCGCCGTAGGAAGGCGAGCGGAGCCAGATCGAAGCGGCGTCGACAGAACCTTCCGCACGGGCTACCCAATGCCCCTGTCGGGCCGTAGCGCAGCTTGGTAGCGCGCCTGAATGGGGTTCAGGAAGTCGGGAGTTCAAATCTCCCCGGCCCGACCAGCTTCCCGCCAGTAACCCATCATTTCCCGGTAGTTACGATTGCGCTGCACGGCGACGGGCTGACGCCGCTGCCCGCCGAATCCGTGCCGCCTGCTTATTATGTGCTTATTTTCTGATGGCCTCGTTCCTCCTGGCTTCTCACGCTCTGTTGGCTCGTACCCGTCGAGAAGCAACCGGCGTGCCAACGTCGACCGTCGACGATCCTCATTGACACTCGAATGTGGTGGCCGAGCTCGCGGTCGTTGCGATCGCGAACTTCCTGAGTGAATTCGGGCAGCTGAGTCCTGAGTAGCCCACGCGATTGCGGAGGGGCCGCATTGCTGCGCTTGCCCGCTTGGAGCCATAGGCAGCGCACCGACATCCTCGTTTGGCTGCGTGCATGCAACCAAACGCCGCCAAAGCGGCGAGGGCGTCTTCCACGGCAAAGACGGCCTCCGCGCGGTTGCCGTTCTCAACTGCCCCGACAGACATCGTCGTGGCCCTACGGCGACCTGGATCGGGCATCGCGCGGCTTGCGAAGCGCATCGGTAAGTCACCGCATTTCCACGAGGAACGGGTTTTCGGGAGGCACACAGCCAGACCAGGCTCGCGATAGCCACGCCCAGAGCAATCGGTCGGCGGGATTCAGCCGTGGGCGTCGCCCACTGCCTTGGAGTACGGCCAGCTGATGCCGCAGTGCGAGGATCTCCAGCTGCAGGGAGGCGCGTGAGCGGAGCACGGCGACCATGGAGGTCGCCAAGGCGGCGAGGACAGCTCTCATGGCAGGAACGCTACTCACGCGCTTCGAGCCGCTCAACGACCTTGGCGGAGGCCGTCAGGCCCATGCCGCCGCCCGGCCTGGGCGCTCGATGGCTCGGGCTGCACTTCCATAAGTGACCGTGATCCCGCGAGAATCCGATTTACGGGAGGG
>CAVXZE010000025.1:0-151597 GCA_963766175.1 uncultured delta proteobacterium | reverse complement strand
ACGATCCTGGAACCGGTGATGAACGTCGAGGTCGTGACGCCCGAGGACTTCGTCGGTCTGGTCCAGGGTGACCTCAACAGCCGCCGCGGCAACATCACCGGCGCTGCGATCCGCGGAAACGCCCGGGTGATTCGCGCCGAGGTTCCGCTGGCGACGATGTTCGGCTACGTGAACTCACTGCGGTCGATGACTCAGGGGCGTGCCACCTACACGATGGAATTTGTCCACTATTCCGAGGTTCCGCCGGCTGTCGCCGGAGAAATCGTGAAGATCTACTAGCTAGGAGCGAGAGGCCCATGGCGAAGCAGAAGTTCGAGCGGACGAAGCCGCACGTAAACGTGGGGACGATCGGTCACGTGGACCATGGCAAGACCACGTTGACGGCGGCGATCACGGCGCGCCAGGCGCTCAAGGGTCTGGCGACGTCGACTTCGTTCGACGAGATCGACAAGGCTCCGGAGGAGCGGGAGCGTGGGATCACGATTGCGACGGCGCACGTGGAGTACGAGTCGGACAATCGTCACTACGCTCACGTGGACTGTCCGGGTCACGCGGACTACGTGAAGAACATGATCACGGGCGCGGCGCAGATGGACGGTGCGGTGTTGGTGGTGAGCGCGGCGGACGGTCCGATGCCGCAGACGCGGGAGCACGTTCTTCTGGCGCGTCAGGTAAACGTTCCTCACATCGTGGTTTTCTTGAACAAGGTGGATCAGGTCGACGACGAGGAGCTTCTGGAGCTGGTGGAGCTGGAGGTCCGGGAGCTTTTGAGCGGATACGACTTTCCCGGAGACGACATTCCGGTGATCAGGGGTTCGGCCTTGAAAGCGGGTGAGGATCCGACGAACGACGAGGCGAACCGGTGCATCGACGAGCTGATGGAGGCCTTGGACAGCTCGATTCCGGAGCCGGAGCGGGCATTGGACAAGCCGTTCTTGATGCCGATCGAGGATGTGTTTTCGATCACGGGTCGGGGCACGGTGGTGACGGGTCGTGTGGAGCAGGGAGTGATTCACACGAGCGAGGAGGTGGAGATCGTCGGCATTCGCGAGACCCAGAAGACGGTGGTGACCGGAGTGGAGATGTTCCGGAAGCTGTTGGACGAGGGTCAGGCCGGAGACAACGTGGGATGTCTGTTGCGGGGTATCGACAAGGACGCGGTGGAGCGGGGTCAGGTACTGGCGCATCCGGCTTCGATCACGCCACACACGAAGTTCAAGGCTCAGGCGTACGTGCTGACGAAGGAGGAGGGAGGACGTCACACGCCCTTCTTCAACGGCTACCGTCCGCAGTTCTATTTTCGGACGACGGACGTGACGGGAGTGGCGACCCTTCCCGAGGGGACGGAGATGGTGATGCCGGGTGACAACGTCGAGATGACCGTGGAGCTGATCACTCCGATCGCGATGGACAAGGAGCTTCGTTTCGCGATCCGCGAGGGTGGACGAACCGTCGGCGCCGGCGTCGTCGCAGAAATCGTCGAGTAAGCAATGGCCGACCTCTCCTCGCAGAAGATCCGGATCCGGATGAAGGCCTACGACTTCAAGCTCCTCGACCAGAGCGCCGGGGAGATCGTGGATACCGCGGTTCGTACCGGGGCCCGCGTCGCAGGTCCGATTCCGCTGCCTACGACCATCAACAAGTACACGGTGCTCAGGGGTCCGCACATCGACAAGAAGTCGCGAGAGCAGTTCGAGATGCGGACCCATAAGCGGCTCATCGACATTCTTGATCCCACACCCCAGACCGTCGACGCGCTGATGAAGCTCGAGCTGGCGGCGGGTGTGGACGTGGAGATCAAGCTCTAGCCATGGCAAGCCTGGACGTCGTCGGTGCAGAAGGAAAGGTGGCGGGCTCCGTCGAGCTCGACCCCGCGGTGTTCGAGGCGCCGATCAAGCCGCATCTCTTCCATGCGGAGGTGCGGCGACAGTTGAGCGCGCGGCGCTCGGGAGCGCATTCCACAAAGAATCGCTCCGCCGTATCGGGCGGCGGGGCCAAGCCGTACCGCCAGAAGGGGACCGGTCGAGCGCGTCAGGGTACGACCCGCGCTCCGCAGTTCCATGGCGGCGGCGTCGTGTTTGGCCCGGTCCCTCGCAGCTACGATCAGAAGCTTCCCAAGAAGATGCGCCGTGCCGCCCTTCGCGCGGCTCTCTCCCTGCGCCTGCAGGAGGAGGCCGTTCGCGTGGTGGAGTCGTTCGGAGTCGAGGAGTACAGCACCAGGCGGATGGTTGAGATCCTCACCACCCTCGGAGTGATGGAGGATTCGCTGCTGATCGTCCTGGAGGTGAAGGATCCGTTCGTAGAGCGATCCGCCCGGAACCTGCCGCGTGTGAGTGTGATTCGGTCCGAGGGGCTGAACGTCTACGACGTGCTTCGCCACCGCCGGATCCTCTTTGTCAGGGAGGCGGCTCTCTCGGTCCAGCGTCGTCTGGGAGCGGCTGGCGAGGAGGTCGCCTCGTGAATGTCCACGAGATCATTCGTCGCCCGGTGGTGACGGAGAAGAGTACGATCGCACGCGAGCTCTCGAATGTCGTGACACTCGCGGTGGATCCGCGAGCCAACAAGCAGCAGATCCGAGCGGCCGTACAGGAATTGTTCAACGTGACGGTGGTGGACGTGCGTACCATCCGCATGCCGCGCAAGACGCGGAGAGTCGGAAAGTCCATGGGCCGGAAGCCAGAGTGGAAGAAGGCGATCGTGGTCCTCGCTGAGGGTCAGTCGATCGAATTCTTCGAGGGAGTGTAGGAGGATGGCGGTCCGAAGCTACAAGCCGACATCGCCCGGGCGCCGCCGGATGAGCGTCTCGGATTTCGGGGAGATCACCCGCGACGGTGCCGAGCGTTCCCTTCTCGAGGGCCGGATCAACAGGAGCGGCGGTCGCAACAACAACGGCCACGTGACCTCATGGCATCGGGGTGGCGGACACAAGCGCCGCTACCGGAAGATCGACTTTCGCCGCGAGAAGATCGGGATCCCCGCAAAGGTGGCGGCGGTGGAGTACGACCCGAATCGTTCGGCACGGATCGCCCTCCTGCACTACCGGGACGGCGAGAAACGCTACATCCTGGCGCCGGTGGGGCTCCGCGTTGGTGGCGAGGTGATGGCTGGTCCCGACGCCGAGATCCACCCTGGCAACGCCCTTCCCCTCGCGAAGATTCCCCTGGGAACGGTGGTTCACGCGATCGAGATGAAGCCTGGAAAGGGTGCGCAGATGGTCCGTGCTGCCGGCACCGGCGCCCAGTTGATGGCTCGCGAGGGCGACTACGTCACCCTGCGCATGCCCAGTGGTGAGAATCGGATGATCCACGTCCGCTGCAGCGCCACCGTTGGCCAGGTCGGAAATCTCGAGCACGAGAACCAGCGGATCGGCAAGGCCGGGCGGTCGCGTTGGCAGGGGAAGCGTCCAAACGTACGCGGCGTTGCCATGAATCCCGTCGATCACCCCATGGGTGGGGGAGAGGGCCGCTCCTCCGGCGGACGCCATCCCTGTACGCCCTGGGGGAAGCCGACCAAGGGTCACAAGACCCGTCGGAACCATCGTTCGGACCGCTACATCGTCAAGCGGCGAGGGAAGAAGTAGATGGCACGCTCTCTCAAGAAGGGACCCTTCATCGATCCGAGTCTCCAGCGGAAGCTCGAGAAGTCGATCGCGGCCGGCTCGAAGCAGGTGATTCGGACCTGGTCTCGTCGCTCGATGATCACGCCGGAGATGCTCGGACTCACCTTCCACGTTCACAATGGCAAGCTCTTCATGCCGGTGTACGTAACGGAGAACATGGTCGGACACCGACTTGGAGAGTTCGCGCCCACGCGCAAGTTCACGGGGCACTCCGCGGACAAGAGGGTCAAGCGCTGAGATGCAGGTCACGGCGAAACTAGGCAACTACCGGGTGAGCGCGCGAAAGGCGCGGCTGCTGGCGGACATGATCAGAGGCCGGCAGGTGGAAGAGGCGCTCGCCTATCTCGATCTCTCACCCAAGAAGTTCGCGAAACCTCTGGCCAAGCTGGTCCGTTCCGCGGTTGCGAACGCCGAGGACAAGAACAACCGCGACAAGGCGGGGATCGACGTCGACAATCTCTTCGTCCGCACGATCATGGTGAACGAAGGCTCGAGTATGTGGAGGATCCGGGCGAGAGCGCAAGGCCGCGCCGCCTGGATCCAGCGTCGCACGAGCAACGTCAGCGTCGTGTTGGAAGAGCACTGAGGAGAGGGAGGGAGTCTTGGGACAGAAGGTTCACCCCTACGGATTTCGCCTGGGCACTCTCTACGGGTGGAAGTCCAACTGGTTCGAGGAGCGCCGTTACGGCGATCAGATTCACGAGGACTACCAGATCCGGAAGTTCATCAAGAAGAAGCTCTTCCACGCCGGGATCTCGAAGGTCGTGATCGACCGGACCGGCGAGAAGATCGTCGTGAACATCCACACTGCGCGTCCCGGGATCCTGATCGGAAAGCGCGGTGCGGAGGTGGAGACCCTCCGGAAGGAACTCGGGCGGTTCACCTCCCACGAAATCTTCATCAACATCAAGGAGATCCGGAAAGCCGAGCTCGATGCCCAGCTGGTGGCCGAGAACATTGCTCTCCAGCTGGAGCGACGGGTTGCCTTCCGCCGTGCGATGAAGAAGGCGATCACCTCGACGATGAAGTTCGGAGCCGGAGGAATCCGCCTCGAGTGCGGCGGCCGGCTGGGTGGCGCGGAAATGGGCCGCCGGGAGCGGTACGCGGAGGGACGGGTCCCCCTGCACACATTGCGCGCGGACATCGATTTCGGAAAGGCCGAGGCGAAGACCACCTACGGCGTGGTCGGTGTCAAATGCTGGATCTTCAAGGGGGAGGCCGCGGACAAGGACCTGCGCGAGGGAACCCTCTCGCAGCGGGTTCCGGATGAGGCGGTGAGGTAGACGATGCTTCAACCGAAAAAGGTCAAGCACCGCAAGGTGATGAAGGGGCGCATGAAGGGCAAGGCCCTTCGCGGGAGCGCGGTTTCCTTCGGCCAATACGGTCTGCAGGCGATGGACCGCGGTCGGATCACGGCGCGGCAGATCGAGGCGGCCCGGATCGCGATGACCCGGTACGTAAAGCGCGGTGGGAAGATCTGGATCCGTATCTTCCCAGACAAACCGGTGACCAAGAAACCCGCCGAGACCCGGATGGGCAAGGGCAAGGGCAATCCCGAGGAGTGGGTGGCGGTGGTGAAGCCGGGTCGCGTTCTCTACGAGATGGAGGGCGTGACCGCCAAGGTAGCCCAGGAGGCCTTCCGCCTCGCGGCGCACAAGCTGCCCATTCCGACGCGCTTCGTGGCGCGGGGAGAGCTGTGATGAAGGCGTCGGAACTCCGTGAGCTGTCCCAGGAAGAGCTCTTGGCGAAGTCCAATGAGCTTCGCGGTGAAGTCTTCAACGCGAAGGTGAAGCTGGCTACCGGGCAGCTCGCAAACACGGCGAAGCTCCGGGCGCTTCGTCGAGACGTGGCTCGTGTGGAAACTGTACTGTGCGAGAAGCGTGGAGCGAACCAGTGAGTGAACGCGGAAACCGTCGGGTGATCGACGGTGTGGTCGTGAGCGACAAGATGGACAAGACGGTAGTGGTTCGGGCCGAGCGATTGGTTCGAGATCCGATGTACAAGAAGTACGTCCGTCGCTACTCCCGGTTCATGGCCCATGACGAAGAGAATGCCTGTGGAGTGGGTGACCGGGTTCGGATCATCGAGCACCGCCCCATCTCGAAGCGCAAGCGCTGGAAGGTCCAGTCCATGCTCGTGAAAGCGACGCAGGTCTAGCGGAGAGGGCCAATGATCCAGCCGGAATCGACGCTGGAAGTCGCGGACAACTCCGGGGCCCGGAAGGTCGCCTGCATCCGGGTGCTCGGGGGATCCGGACGAAAGTACGCCTCCATTGGCGACATCATCATCGTATCGGTGAAGGAAGCCATTCCGAATGCCAGGGTGAAACGGGGTGAAGTCCGTAGGGCCGTGGTTGTTCGTACCAAGAAGGGTTTTCCGAGACCTGACGGGACCTACATCCGCTTCGACGACAACGCCGCCGTGATTCTCGACACGCAGAGGGAGCCGGTGGGAACTCGCATCTTCGGGCCGGTGGCCCGCGAGCTGCGGGGTCGGAAGTTCATGAAGATCATCTCACTGGCTCCGGAGGTGCTTTAGATGACGCCGCGTCTCCTCGAGCGCTACCGCTCCGACGTGCACTCGAAGCTGATGGACGAGTTCGCCTACCGGAATCCCTTCCAGGTTCCGACCCTCTCCAAGATCGTCGTGAACATCGGTCTCGGTGAGGCGGCCGCGAATCCGAAGTTGCTCGAGAAGGCCACGGAAGAGCTGGCGGTGATCACCGGCCAGAAGCCGATCATACGGCGGGCGCGGAAATCGGTCGCGAATTTCAAATTGCGCGCCGGTCAGGCCATCGGCTGCATGGTGACCCTCCGGGGACATCGGATGTGGGAATTCCTGGATCGCCTCACCAGCGTTGCGCTTCCCCGGGTGCGTGACTTCAAGGGGACTTCTCCCAAGGCATTCGACGGGCGAGGCAACTACACGCTCGGCATCCGGGAGCAGATCATCTTTCCCGAGGTCGATTACGACAAGGTCGAGAGGATCACCGGGATGAACGTGACGGTTTGTACGACGGCGAAGACGGATGCAGAGGCGAAGGCGTTGCTCGCTCACCTCGGCATTCCGTTCCGCCGGCAGCTGGGGCAATCATCATGATGACGGATCCCGTCGCAGACATGTTGACCCGCATCCGCAATGCGGGGCGGGCTGGTCACATCGAGACGACACTCCCTTCCTCCAGGATGAAGCTCGCGATCGCTAGGGTGCTGAAGGACGAGGGCTTCATCGATGAGGCGCAGGTGGAGGCGGTCGAGGGCAAGGCGCAGCTGCGGATCAAGCTCCGCTACGGAGTCGAGGGCCAGCTCTTGATCGACGGTATTCGTCGGGTGAGCTGTCCGAGTTGCCGGATATACGTGAAGGCCGAGGCGATTCCGAAGGTTCGAAACGGTCTCGGAATCTCGGTGCTCTCCACGAACAAGGGCGTGATGTCGGATCGAAGCGCGCGTGAACAACACGTGGGCGGCGAGATCCTCTGCGAGGTCTGGTAGCCGTGTCGCGGGTAGGACGAGCACCTGTGGCGATTCCGAGCGGCGTGACCGTGGGTCACGCCGAAGGAGCGGTCAGCGTCAAGGGTCCGAAGGGCGCCCTCTCCGTGCGAATTCCCCAGGGCATCAGCGTCGAGATCGAGAGCGAGCAGATTCGCCTGTGTCGGGGTGACGAAAAGAAGAATACTCGGGCGCTTCATGGACTGGCGCGGGCGCTTGTGGCGAACATGGTCACGGGCGTCACCGAGGGTTTCGTCAAGGAACTCGAGATCCACGGTGTGGGCTACCGAGCCGAAGTCTCGGGGAAGACCCTCAAGTTGGCAGTGGGTTTCTCACATCCCGTCGACGTGCCGATTCCGGAGGGGTTGTCCGTCTCCCTCCAGGATGGAAAAGTTCGTGTCGAGGGCATCGACCGGCAGTTGGTCGGTCAGTTCGCCGCGAACGTGCGCTCGCTGCGTCCGCCCGAGCCCTATAAGGGCAAGGGGATTCGCTACGTGGGCGAGCGGGTCCGCCGGAAGGTGGGCAAGGCGGGAACCACGTGAGGTCTTGGTCTGGATGAAACGGAAAGCTGGAAATCGCAAGCGAGAAAAGCTCCTCGCGCGCAAGCAGCGCGTGACGCGAGGGCTCGGCGTGTCCGACCGGACACGGTTGACGGTGTATCGGAGCGCCAGGCACATCTATGCGCAGCTGGTCGATCCCGGATCCGGTCGCACCATCGCATCGATATCCACCCGTTCGCAAGCCGTCGCTGGTGGCGGGCAGTCAACGGGAAACGTCGAGGCGGCGAAGCGGGTCGGCAAGGCGATTGCGGAGCTGGCGCTGGAGAGGCAGATCGAAGAAGTGGTCTTCAACCGCAACGGGTTTCTTTATCACGGTCGCGTGAAGGCGCTGGCCGAGGCTGCTCGCGAGACCGGGCTCCGGTTCTGAGGTGCATCGAGGATGAATTCCGAACGGCTCAATCCCAATGACTTCGCGCTGACGGATCGGGTGATCCACATCAATCGCGTCGCCAAGGTGGTGAAGGGTGGCCGGCGCTTCAGCTTCAGCGCCTTGGTGGTGGTCGGTGACGGTGAGGGCATCGTGGGCGTCGGTCTCGGAAAGGCCGGCGAGGTTCCCGAAGCGATCCGCAAGGGCGTGGAGCGCGCGCGGAAGAGCCTGATGCGGGTCCCCGTCGTCGAGGGCACGATTCCGCACGAGGTGATCGGGCGTTTCGGTGCGGGTCGGGTGCTGCTCCGGCCGGCTTCCCCCGGGACCGGCGTGATCGCGGGCGGTGGAGTCCGTGCCGTGGTGGAGTCCGCTGGTGTGCGGGACGTCCTCACCAAGACGCTGGGGACGAACAACCCTCACAATGTGGTGAATGCCACCGTCGTGGCTCTACGCGAGCTCCGGGATCCGGAGGAGCGAAGGAAGGAGCTGGCGCGATCATGACCGCGGAGAGGAGACAGGTGCGTGTGACCCAGGTGCGAAGCCAGATCGGCTTCGATCGGCGGCAGCGAGCGACGCTGCGCGGTCTTGGGATCTCGCGCATGCACCAGACAGTAGAACTCGAGGACACGCCCCAGGTGCGCGGAATGATCCGCAAGGTGGTGCATTTGCTGAAGGTGGAGGAGTAACGGCATGCTCGACCGGCTCTCACTCCGGCCAGGCGCCCGACATCGACCCAAACGCATCGGTCGAGGGCCTGGGACGGGTTTAGGAAAGACCGGCGGCCGTGGCATGAAGGGGCAGGGCAAGCGCTCTGCGGGCCGGCAGACCCCCGTCTGGTTCGAGGGCGGTCAGATGCCCCTGGTGAGGCGTCTGCCCAAGCGGGGCTTCGCCAACATCCACCGCAAGCGCGTGGAGATCGTGAACCTTCGCGATCTCGCCAGGTTCGGTGACGGCGCCACCATCGACGTGGCCTTCCTCGCGAAGTCCGGTCTGGTTTGTGGTTCGGGCGCTGCGGTCAAGCTGCTCGGAGACGGCGATGCGCCCAAGGGTGTGACGGTGAAGGTTCACAGAGCGAGCACGTCCGCACGCCGAAAGGTGGAGGAAGCGGGCG
The DNA here is from genome assembly GCA_963766175.1 of uncultured delta proteobacterium. Classification (GTDB taxonomy): domain Bacteria; phylum Myxococcota_A; class UBA9160; order UBA9160; family UBA6930; genus CAVXZE01. The sequence continues at coordinate 142,452 of CAVXZE010000025.1, read as the reverse complement.
GAACGGTGGAGATCCTGGCTTGATCGGAGGGATCCAGAACATCGGGAGGATCCCGGAGCTACAGCGCCGGATCCTCTTCACCTTCGGGATGCTCGCGGTCTACCGCGTGGGTGCCAAGGTTGCGACGCCGGGAATCAATCCCGACGTCATCCGCGAGACCTTTGCGCGGCTCTCGGGTACTGCGTTCTCGCTCTTCAACGTCTTTTCCGGAGGTGCGCTCGAACAGCTCTCGATCTTCGCGTTGGGCATCATGCCCTACATCAGCGCATCGATCATCATGCAGCTGCTCACGGTGGTGATCCCATCGATTGAGGCCTTGAAAAAGGAGGGCGAGCAGGGCCAGAAGAAGATCACCCAATACACCCGCTACGGCACCATCGTGCTCTCCCTCTTCCAGAGCTTCCTGATCGCCACGGCCCTCGAGAGCGGGCAGTTCGGCGCGGGCGCCGTTCTGGATCCCGGCCTCGGATTCCGGCTGATGTGCATGATCACGCTGACATCGGGGACCGCATTCATCATGTGGCTGGGTGAGCAGATCACGGAGCGGGGGATCGGAAACGGCATCTCGCTGGTCATCTTCTCGGGAATCATCGTCCAGATTCCCGGCGCTCTGGGACAACTCGTGGAGCTGCTGCGCACCGATCAGTTCTCGCTGCTCCAGGTGCTGTTTCTGTTCGCATTCATCATCGCGCTCACGGCCTTCGTGGTCTTCGTCGAGCGCGGGCAGCGGCGGATCCCCATCCAGCACGCGCGTAGGGTCGTCGGGCGGAGGGTCACGCAGGGGGGAATGAGCTACTTTCCACTGCGGGTGAACACGGCGAACGTGATTCCTCCGATCTTCGCCTCCTCGCTGCTGATATTCCCCAGCACGATCGGGCAGTTCACCGATCTCGAGGGAGTCAACCGGTTCTTCCAGGACTATCTGTTCCCCGGGGGGCTGCTCTACAACGCCGTCTACGTGGGGCTGATCATCTTCTTCTGCTTCTTCTACACCGCGATCGTCATCAATCCCGATGACGTGGCGGACAACATCAAACGCTCGGGAGGCTTCATTCCGGGAATCCGTCCGGGAAAACGGACCGCGGAACACATCGACACGATTCTCAGTCGGATCACCTTCGTGGGAGCGGTCTACGTTTCGGCGATCTGCGTGATCCCGGTGATGCTCTCGACGCGTTTCGGGGTTCCGTTCTATTTCGGTGGAACCGCACTCCTCATCGTGGTCGGTGTCGGCCTCGACCTGATCGGGCAGATCGAGGCACATCTGGTGTCGCGTCAGTACGAGGGCTTCGTCCAGGGCACGCGAATGCGAGGAAGGCTGGGTCAATGAGCGCGGTGGAGAACGTCGCGGAGCGCGTTCGGGAGGCAGCGTGAAGGTTCGAGCATCGGTCAGAAAAATGTGTGACAAGTGCCGGGTGATCCGGCGGCGCGGCGTCGTCCGCGTGATCTGTGAGAACCCGAAACACAAACAGCGTCAGGGGTGACAGAAGATGGCACGAATCGCGGGGATTGACCTGCCGCGCAACAAGCAGATCGAAATCGCGCTGACCTACATCTATGGGATCGGACGAACGCGAGCGAAGGAGATCTGCGAAAAGGCAAGCGTCGATGCTGCAACCAAGACGGACCACCTCGGTGAGGGGGAGGTCATCAAGATTCGCGAGATCATCGAGCGTGAGTACCAGGTCGAGGGTGATCTGCGCCGTGAGGTCTCCCAGAACATCAAGCTCCTGATGGACATCGGCTGCTACCGGGGGCTGCGGCATCGCCGCGGGCTGCCGGTGAGGGGCCAGAGGACGCATACCAACGCGCGGACCCGGAAGGGACCGCGCAAGACGGTGGCAGGGAAGAAGAAGACCCTGGCCAAGAAGTAGAAGCAGATGGTGAAAAAGGGCGCAAAGAAGAAGGTCAAGAAGAACGTTCAGACGGGCGTGGCACACATCCAGTCGACGTTCAACAACACGATCATCACGATTACCGATCCCGCCGGGGGCGCGCTGGCCTGGGCGAGCGCCGGCCAGCAGGGCTTCAAGGGCTCCCGCAAGTCGACACCTTTTGCCGCGCAGGTTGCGGCAGAGGAATGTGCCAAGAAGGCGATGGAACATGGGGTTCGGACGCTCAGTGTCTACGTGAAAGGTCCTGGATCGGGCCGGGAGGCTGCTCTCCGGTCGCTGCAGGGCGCGGGAATGCGCATCACGCTGATCAAGGACGTGACCCCGATTCCGCACAACGGCTGCCGCCCGCCGAAGCGGCGTCGCGTCTAGCGAGGACGAGGAACGAGATGGCTCGGTACAGAGACTCAGTCTGCCGATTGTGCCGCCGCGAAGCCCAGAAGCTGTTTCTGAAGGGCGATCGCTGCTACAGCGAGAAATGCGCGGTCGAGAAGCGAAACTACCCGCCGGGCCAGCACGGTCATGGTCGCCCGCGGTTCTCGGATTTCGGAGTCCAGCTCCGCGAGAAGCAGAAGGTGAAGCGAATGTACGGACTCCTCGAGGGGCAGTTCGCGCAGACCGTGCACGCCGCGAGCCGGATGAAGGGCCGCGCCGGCGAGAACCTCCTCGCGCTCCTCGAGCGTCGCCTGGACAACGTCGTGTTCAGACTCGGCTTCGCGACGTCACGCGCCGAGGCCCGTCAACTGGTGCGTCACGGCCACTTCCTGATCAATGGTCGCAAGGCGACGATTCCTTCGATGCTGACGAAGCCGGGAATGAAGATCACTCTTCGGGAAAAATCGAGAGACGTCGTGCGGATTGCCGGGGCACTGGAAACGCTCGAGGGCCGGAGCCTTCCGCAGTGGCTCGAGATCGACAAGGGAAGCTTCGAGGGAACGGTGAAGGCGAATCCGGTGCGCGAGGATATCACCCTCCCCATCGAAGAGCAGCTGATCGTCGAACTCTACTCTCGGTATTAGGGAGACATCCAGCATGCAGCAGGAGCTGATTGCCAAGAACTGGCGCGAGCTGATCAGGCCGCGTCGCCTGGAGATCGAAGAAGAAGAGCAGACGAAGCTCACGTACGCGAGGTTCTCGTGCGAACCTCTCGAGCGCGGATTCGGCCAGACTCTGGGCAATTCCCTGCGTCGGGTCCTGCTTTCGTCATTGCAGGGCGCAGCCATCACCTCGGTTCGGATCGGCGGCGTGCTTCACGAGTTCTCGAGTATTCCCGGAGTTCTCGAGGACGTGAGCGACATCGTTCTCAATCTGAAGGAGGTTCGGCTGCGGCTCCACGCCGAGGGGCCCAAGATCGTGCACGTGAGCCGCAAAGAGGAGGGTCCCATTTCCGCGGGCGAGCTGCTCTCCGACGATTCCACTGTCGAGATCATGAACCCGGATCATAGAATCGCCACGCTCACGGGGGAGGGAGAGGTGGAGATCGAGTGCACGGTCTCCAGCGGGAAGGGTTACGTGCTCGCGGAGAAGAACAAGTCCGAGGAGATGCCGATCGGAACCATTCCGATGGATTCGATCTTCTCGCCCGTTCGCCGCGTGAATTTCACCGTGACGCCGGCGCGGGTCGGGCGCGAGACGGACTTCGACCGGCTGAATCTCGAGGTGTGGACGGACGGATCGATCGCTCCCGGGGATGCCCTGGCCTACGGGGCGAAGATCCTCAAGGATCAGCTCGGCATCTTCATCAATTTCGAGGAGCCCGAGGAGTTCGCGGTACCCAGCAAGGAAGAGCCGGAGGCGCTGAACCCGAATCTCTTCCGATCGGTCGACGAGTTGGAGCTCTCGGTGCGCTCGGCGAACTGCCTCCAGAACGCCAACATCCGCTTCCTCGGGGAGCTGGTCCAGCGTACGGAAGCGGAAATGCTCAAGACCAAGAACTTCGGGCGGAAGTCGCTGAACGAGATCAAAGAGGTCCTCGCGTCGATGAGCCTGAGCCTCGGCACGAACCTCGACAACTTCCCGTCGCGCAAGGAACTCGAGCAGCGATCGCGCGAGCGCGAGGCGTAGCCGTGCGCCACCGCAAACGACACGGAAAGCTCGGCCGGAGCAGCGCGCATCGAAAGGCGCTGCTTCGCAACATGGTGACGTCGCTCCTCGACAAGGAGCGGATCGAGACCACCGACGCGAAGGCGAAGGAGCTTCGCCGCGTCGCCGACCGGATGATCACACTCGGCAAGCGCGGGGATCTCCACGCCCGGCGCCGGGCCCTCTCCGTGATCCGGAGCAAAGAGGTCACCTCGAAGGTCTTCGAGGAGCTCGCGGATCGCTTCCGGGAGCGGCCCGGTGGCTACACGCGCGTGCTCAAGGTGGGACGACGAACCGGGGACGCCGCTCCCATGTCGATCATCGAGTTGGTCGAGGGGGAAGCGGCGGAGGCTTCGAAGAAGGCAGACAAGAAGGCCGCCCGGCGCAAGTAGCTCCTCATCGGTCTGCAGCCACGGGAGAAGTCGCCATTTCGACACGGATCGGTGGCTTTCTGATCGGGTTCGCTCTCGTGGTGGGCGTTCTCTGGGCTCTGCTGACGGGCGACACGACCCGGGATCCGATCGAACCCGGGCTTCCCGCCCCCGACTTCTCGCTTCCCGTCCTGGGAGGCGAGGCAAAGCTCTCCCTGGGGTCGCTGCGGGGCAAGGTCGTGCTCCTGAATTTCTGGGCCACTTGGTGCAAACCCTGCGAAGACGAGATGCCCGCCATGGAGAACCTCTACCGGACACTCGGCTCCAAGGACTTCGAGTTGATCGCGGTCTCCGTGGACGACGACCGGCCGGCGGTCGAGGAGTTCGCGGACCGATTGGGCCTCACCTTCCCCATCCTTCTCGATCCCCAGAAGCGGGCCGCGGATGCGTACCAGAGCCATCGCTTTCCCGAGTCCTACCTGATCGATCGAGAGGGCGTGCTGGTGGCGCGCTACATCGGGCCGCGCGAGTGGGATGCGCCCGCCTATCTGGATCGGATCCGGCGGTTGCTGGAGATGCCCGCGGTCGATTAGCGGTGTACACTCAGGGCCACCGCACCCTCTGGGGGGGAGGGAAGTGAGGCGCTACTGGATCGCACCGGCGATTGTCGCCGCGGCGCTGGCTGCGGTGATGCTCGATAGCGAGGCGGGGTTTCGCACCTGGCTCCGTCTGAGGGGAGACCTGCGGGCGGCGGAGGCTCGCATCGAGACGCTTCGGGGGGAGATCACGGCCTTGGAGGCGGAGACCGAAGCGCTTCGGAACGACCCGCTCGCCATCGAAACGGCGATCCGGGAGGACCTCCACCTGGCCCGGCCCGGCGAGACGGTGGTACGGCTCCTCAGTGATACAAACCCACGGATTCCTTGACGAAATGGGCGACGGAGGCGACTCTCACGCGCCATGCGGGAGCGGCTCGAGGAACATCTGCGCAAGGTGGTGAGAGGCCTTCTGGACCAGGCCGGTGACACGGGGGAAATCCCCGCGTTCGGCCTCGAGAGGTCACGGCAGCGGGAGCACGGAGACTTCGCCTGCAACGCCGCCATGGTCCTGGCCAAGCGCCTGCGCCGGCCGCCGTCCGAGATCGCCCGGGGGCTGATCGAAAGCCTGGGTGACGCGGGCGGACTGGTGGGCCGCGCCGAGATCGCCGGTCCCGGCTTCGTGAATCTCTGGCTCTCCGGCGACCGATGGCGGGAGGTGGTCCGACAGATCCTGAGTGTCGGCGAGGAGTTTGGCAGCTCTCGGGCCGGGAATGGGATTCGCGTCCAGGTCGAATTCGTCTCTGCCAATCCCACCGGACCTCTCAGCATTGGTCACGGCCGCCAGGCCGTGCTCGGCGACAGCATCGCGCGGGTGCTGCTCGACGCCGGATACGACGTCACCCGGGAGTACTACTTCAACGACGGGGGTCGCCAGATGCGGGTGCTGGGAGAGTCGGTCCGGGCCCGCTACCTCGAGCAACTCGGTCGAGCAGCGCCGCCGCCGGCGGAGGCCCTGGAGGATCCGGACGCACCGTGGCCCGAGAGCATCGATGGCCTTCCGGTGGTCTTCCCGAGGGATGGCTACCGAGGGGATTACATCGGGGAGATCGCCGCCGCGCTGCGCGAGCGTGACGGCGAGGCCCTGGTCGAAGAGCCCGGCGAAGGTCGCTTCCGGGCAGAGGCGGAGGCGAGGATCTTCCAGGAGATCCGATCCACGCTCGAATCTCTCGGGGTCCACTTCGACGTCTACTCCAACGAGATGTCTCTCTACCAGGAGGGCAAGATCGAAGAAACACTGGCGGACCTCCGATCCGAGAATCTGGTGTTCGATTCCGAGGGGGCTGTCTGGCTGCGCGGTACGGCGTTCGGCCTCGAGCGGGATCGGGTCCTGGTGAAGGGCACCGGCGAGCCCACCTACCTGCTTCCGGACATCGCCTATCACCGCGAGAAGTTTCGCCGCGGCTTCGAGAAGGTGATCAACGTGATGGGGGCCGACCATATCGATCAGTTTCCCTTCGTACGGCATGCAATTCGAGCCCTGGGCTGCGAACCGGAGCGCCTGGAGCTCGTCATGCACCAGTTCGTCACCCTTACCAGGGGGGGCGAGATGGTGAAGCAATCCACGCGCGCGGGGACCTTCATTACCATCGACGAGGTCGTCGAAGAGGTGGGCGCAGACGTGTTTCGCTTCTTCATGGTCCAACGCACACCCGAGCGTCATCTCAATTTCGATCTGGATCTCGCAAAGGAGACGGACTGGACCAAGAATCCGGCCTACTATCTGCAATACGCCCACGCCCGTACTCACGGGATCGAGCGTGAGGCGACCAGACGGGGGGTGGCGATACCTGCCGCCGACGAGATCGACATCGGGCGCCTGGTGCTGCCAGAGGAGATCGAGCTGATCAAGAAACTCAGCGAATTTCCCGAGGTGACGCTGTGTGCCGCCGAGACCCGGGAGCCCCATCACATCTCCTACTACTTGCGAGAGCTTGCAGAGCTGTGGAATCCATACATCCAGGACGGTAAGCGGCATCGCGTGTTGTCGGAGGACGCAGCGCTCACCGGAGCGCGCCTGGGACTGACCCTGGCGGTGCGCACCGTGCTGGCGAAGGGCTTGGGCCTGCTCGGCATGACCGCGCCGGAGAGGATGTAATGGCGGCGAAAAGAAATCGTCAAGCCGAGCAAGCCGGGCCGGGCTGGCTCTCGACCCTGGGAGGGGCAGCCCTGCTCCTGGTGGCGGGTTTCGCTGTGGGCATGCTCGCCGGGACCGCCTGGGAGGAGCCGGACCTGGTGATGGATCACCTGGCTGGGCGAACCACCGAGCTTCCCCTGGCCGCCGAGGTCTCGACGGGTCCGCCGGAAGCCCCGGAGCCAGAGCCCGTCGCGAGGCCCCTGGGTGCTCGAGGAAGCTCGCCGCAGGTCTCGAAATCGGAGGTCCCAGATCCACCGTCGGTGTCCGCGGCGCCGCCGAAGCGTCGTTCCGAGCCGCCGCCAACCCGTCGTCCCGCGCCGCCAATCGAGGACGGCTTCTCCGTCCAGGTCGGAGCGTTCGGCGAAAAAGGCACTGCGACGCGGCTGGCCAGTGAACTCCGCGCGGGTGGCTTCTCCGTCTATGTCCACAGCGATGATGGCCCCGGGGGCGTGCGCTTTCGGGTGCGCGTCGGTCCCGTCCCCACGCGGGAAGAGGCGACGCGCCTCGCCGGCAAGCTCGAGTCCGATCATCAGCTCCCCACATGGATCCTCTCCCCCGATTCGCACTGAGGCGGATTCGCGGGAGCTCCAGGGAGGAATCGATGATTCCCGAGCGCCACCAACTGGATCGCGTACTGGTCACCGGCGGTGCGGGATTCATCGGCTCGCATCTCTGCCGACGCCTGCTGGCGGAGGGCTGCGAGATCCTCGTGCTCGACAACCTCCTCACCGGACGGATGGAGAACATCGAACCGCTGCTCGGCCACCCGAAGTTCTCCTTCGAGCACTACGACGTCACGAACTACCTCTACGTGGAGGGAAAGCTCGACGCAATCCTCCATTTCGCGTCGCCGGCGAGCCCAGCCGACTTCGAGCGGCTTCCCATCGAGATCCTCAAGGTCGGATCTCTGGGTACCCACAAGGCCCTGGGGCTGGCCAAGGCGAAGGGCGCGCGTCTCCTGCTCGCCAGCACCTCGGAGTGTTACGGCGATCCCGAGAAGAGTCCGCAGGCGGAGAGCTATCTCGGCAACGTGAACCCGGTGGGGATTCGCGGGGTCTACGACGAGGCCAAACGTTTTGCCGAAGCCATGACCATGGCCTACCACCGGCATCACGGTGTCGACGTCCGCATTGCCCGCATTTTCAATACATTCGGCCCGCGCATGCAGATCGACGACGGCCGTGCGATCCCGAACTTCTTCACCCAGGCGATCCGAGGCGGTGACGTGACGGTCTATGGAGACGGCTCGCAGACCCGTTCGATCTGCTTCATCGACGATCTGGTCGAGGGCATCTGGCGCCTGCTGAACTCGAACTACGTCGGGCCGATGAACATCGGCAGCGAGGCGGAAATCTCCATGCTCGAACTCGCCCAGATGGTCATCGACCTGGTCGGGAGCGGCAGCCGGATCGCGTTCCGGCCACTGCCTCCCGATGATCCAAAGGTCCGTCGTCCCGACATCTCACTGGCCCGACGCGTGCTCGACTGGGAGCCGAAGATCTCCATCGCCGACGCCCTTCGCCAGACCCTCGACTACTTCGTCAAGGCGCTCGCCCAGGGGAAGAGCTAGCTCCCCCGATGGATTCCGAGCGCATCCGTAACTTCTGCATCATTGCGCACATCGACCACGGGAAGAGCACCCTGGCGGATCGGTTTCTCGAGGCGACGAATTCGCTCGGCGAACGCGAGCGGAGGGACCAGTTCCTCGACAAGATGGATCTGGAGCAGGAGCGGGGGATCACGATCAAGGCCCAGACCGCTCGGATGCTGTACCAGGCCGGGGACGGGCAGGAGTACGTCCTGAACCTGATCGACACTCCGGGTCACGTGGACTTCTCCTACGAAGTGTCGCGCGCGCTGCACGCCTGTGAGGGAGCGATCCTGGTGGTGGATGCTTCCCAGGGAATCGAGGCGCAGACCCTCGCCAACGCCTATCTGGCCCTCGATGCCAACCTGGAGATCATTCCGGTCTTGAACAAGATCGACCTGCCGTCGGCGGATCCCGAAAAGGTCGCGCGGGAGATCGAGGAGGTGGTGGGTCTCGAGGCGTCAACGGTGATGTCGGTCTCCGCCAAGGAAGGAACGGGAATTCCCGAGCTCCTCGAGCGAATCGTCCGGGTGGTGCCACCGCCCCAGGGAGACCGCCAGGGGCCTGCCCGCGCCCTGATTTTCGACGCCTGGTTCGATCCCTACGTCGGCGTGGCGCTGCTGGTCCGCGTGGTGGACGGGAGCCTGCGCCGGGGCGCGCGGGTACGGCTGATGGCGCAGGGAAGCGAGCACGAACTCCAGGAGCTCGACGTGATCGATCCCCACCCCCGCCGGGTCGAGGAGCTCACGCACGGGGAGGTCGGGATCGCGATCGCGGGCATCAAGACGCTGGACGACGTGCGCATCGGCGACACCATCACCGAGGTTCGGAACCCTGCGCCACTGGCGCTGCCCGGCTTCCGGGAGGTGAAGCCCATGGTCTTCAGCGGGCTCTATCCAGTGGATGCCGACGACTACCCCTCGCTGAAGGCGGCCCTCGAGAAGCTCCGGCTGAACGACGGCTCCTTCCGCTACGAGCCCGAGACCAGCGCCGCCCTCGGTTTCGGCTTCCGCTGCGGCTTCCTGGGCTTTCTGCACGGCGAGATCATCCAGGAGAGGCTCGAGCGGGAGTACGATCTGGCGCTGGTCACCACGGCGCCAACCGTGCGTTACAGGATCGTGCTCGGCTCCGGTGAAGAGAAGGAGATCGAGAGCCCCGCCGCCCTGCCCGATCCCGCCGACCTGGATCGGATCGAAGAACCGATGATGCTCGCCACCATCCACCTGCCCCAGCAATACGTCGGGGCGGTGATCGCGCTCTGCCAGGACCGGCGCGGCCTGCAACGCGACATGTCCGTGCACGGCGGCCGGGTGCAGCTTCGCTACGAAATCCCGCTGGCAGAAGTCGTCTCGGACTTCCACGACCGGCTCAAGAGCGTGACCCGGGGATACGGTTCCTACGACTACGATCTGGTCGGCTATCGGCCCGCGTCTCTGGTGAAGCTGGACATTCTCGTGAACGGCGATCCGGTAGATGCCCTCTCGCTGATCGTTCATCGCGACAAGGCCCACGGGCGTGGCGCCGATCTCGCCCGCAAGCTCAAGGAGTTCATTCCCAGGCAGATGTTCGAGGTGGCGATCCAGGCCGCGATCGGCTCCCGGGTGGTGGCCCGGACCACGGTGAAGGCCCTGAGAAAGAACGTGACCGCAAAGTGCTACGGTGGTGACATCACGCGGAAGCGGAAGCTCCTCGAGAAGCAGAAGGAGGGCAAGCGCCGCATGAAGCGCGTGGGCGCCGTCGAGATTCCGCAGGAGGCATTCCTGGCCGCTCTCAAGCTGGGGGATGAATGAGCGCTCGGACCGAACCCGCTCCCGAGGAGCGGAAGCCCGAAGCACCGTCGCCGTCCACCTTCGATCAGCTGACGACGATCTTCTTTGCGGTGCTGATCGCGCTGGGAATCCGCGCCCTCGTGATCGAGCCGTTTCGCATCCCATCGGAATCGATGCTCCCAACACTGCTCGTCGGTGATCACCTCTTCGTGAACAAGTTCGTGTATGGTGCGAAGCTTCCCTTCACGGACTGGAGGCTCCCAGGTCTTCGCGCGCCGCGAAGGGGCGACGTGGTCGTTTTCGACGTGGCGCGGCAGGGCGGCGGGATCTACCCGGCGGACCGGTATCCGGATCTCCCGCGAGACCGCTTCGTGAAGCGGATCGTCGGCATGCCCGGGGACACGATCGAGGTCACCGGTCGGGGCGTCGAGGTGAACGGGGCGCCGCTCGTAAGCCGCGAGCTCGACGCAAACTTCGCCGATGCGACGGGACATCTCCTCCGGTCCGAACTGGAGGTGCTGGATGGGCGTCCTCACGCGGTGCTGGAGGATCCCGCGGCACCATTGCGCGACTTCGCGCCGTTTCGAATCGAGCCCGGCCGCTACTTCATGATGGGGGACAACCGGGATCATTCGAACGACAGCAGGAGCTGGGGAACGGTGCGCCTGGAAGAGTTCAAGGGGCCGGCCTTCATTCTCTACTGGTCCTGGGACTGGAACGGGAGCTGGGGCGAGCTGCTGCGGCCGGGAACCTGGTGGAGTCTGCTCAGCGAAAAGATGCGCTGGGAGCGGATCGGAGACACGATCAGATGAGCCGAGAGACGAAGCAGAAGTCCAGCGAACTCCCGACACTGATCCTGGCGGTGGCGGTCGCGCTGCTGATCCGGACCTTCATGTTCCAGTCCTTCTACGTGCCTTCGGACTCCATGCTGCCCACCATGCTGGCGGGAGATCACGTCTTCGTGAACAAGCTCGCCTACGGTCCCCGGGTTCCCTTCACGGAGATCCAGTTTCCCGGTTACCGGGAACCGGAGCGGGGCGAGGTCGTGGTCTTCAACCTGGGGCGGGGCCCGCGCGGCATCTACCCGGCGGATCAACGTCCCGAATTCTCCACCGAGGCCTTCGTGAAGAGGCTGGTAGGGCTTCCCGGCGATCGGGTGGAGGTGCGCGATGGCCGGGTTCATCTGAATGGGAAGGCCCTCCCGATCGAGCAGACTGCCGAGACCTTCACCGATTCGGCTGGACGCGTGTTCCGCGTCCAGGTCGAGACCCTGGGCGAATGTCGCCACCGGGTTCTCGACGACCCCCGCCAGGCGGGGATCGACATGAAACCCCGGATTGTCCCGCCGAATCGCTATCTCTTCATGGGCGACAACCGCGACAACTCCTACGATGGCCGCAAGTTCGGCACGGTGCGGCTCAAGGAGCTGGAGGGCCCCGCGGGCTTCCTGTACTGGTCCTGGGATTGGAACGGGAGTTGGTTTTCGCTGCTCAATCCGATCACCTGGTGGGAGAATCTCACCGGCAAGACGCGATGGGATCGGATGGGCCGCTTTCACGAGTGCCTCTAGCCAGTTTTTTTTTGCCGGTGCCTGAATTCCGATTGGCGCTGGTGAGGCGGGCACTGTATGATACGACCGTGAACATGAGCGGTCCCTTTTAACTCCGTCCGGCGAGGCGGAAAAAGGTCCGGAGATGACGAACGACTCCCCCCGATCCAACCCTCTGCAGCCTTCTCAGACCGAGGGTGCTGAAGCTGCCTGCCGAGTCGTTCTCGACGATCTCGCCATCAGCCGCGCTCTGATGCGGATCTCCCACGAGATCATCGAGCGGAACGAGGATCTGGGCGACCTCTACCTGGTGGGTGTGCCCAACGGGGGCGTCCCGCTGGCCCGGCAGCTGGCGGCGAACCTGCACGAAATCACCGGACTCGACGTCGTGGTGGGGATCCTCGACACGACGCTGTACCGGGACGATTTGACCGGCAGCGGTTCCCGGCCGCCCCTTCGCCGCACCGAGATGCCATCGGCGGTGGACGACCGGGTGGTGATCCTGGTGGACGACGTGGCCAGCACCGGAAGAACGATTCGGGCCGCCATGGACGCGCTGATGGACTTCGGCAGGCCTCGGGCCGTTCAGGTCGTCGCGCTCGTCGATCGCGGTCACCGGGAGCTGCCGATCAAGATCGACTACGTGGGAAAGAACATTCCGACGAAACGGGCCGAACTCGTGCAGCTGCGGTCCCAGAACGGAAGCTACCAGAGACCACTCGAGGTGGTCGTCACGGCCGACGGGGGGAGGGCGGACGAATGATGGGAAGAGGGCTCCTCGGCATCGAGGACCTCGAGCGCGCCGACATCGAGACCATTCTCGAAACTGCGGAGCGCATGCAGGAGATCGGGCGGCGGGACGTGAAGAAGGTGCCGACCCTTCGCGGTCGCACCATCGTAAACCTCTTCTTCGAGCCATCGACGCGGACCCGGACCAGCTTCGAGATCGCCGGAAAGCGACTTTCCGCCGACGTGGTGAATTTTACCGCTGCATCGTCGAGCCTCACCAAAGCCGAGACCATTCTCGACACGGCGAAGAACCTTGACGCGATGGCCCCGGACGCGGTGGTGGTTCGCCACGCGGTGGCAGGTGTCCCCAAGCGAATCGCGGACGAGCTCGGCGCGCCGGTGATCAACGCAGGTGACGGAGCGCACGAGCACCCTACGCAAGCGCTGCTCGATCTCCTCACGGTGCGCGAGGAGAAGGGAAGGATCGACGGGCTCACCGTGACGATCATCGGCGACGTTGCGCACTCGCGGGTCGCCCGATCCGACATCTACGCGTTCCGCAAGATGGGCGCCGAGGTGCGTCTCTGCGCGCCCCCGACCATGCTTCCGGCAGACGTAGAGAGCCTCGGAGTCAAGGGATTCACCTCCCTGCGAGAGGCGATCGACGGAGCGGACGTGGTGATGGCTCTCCGGATCCAGTTCGAGCGGCTCGCGGGAGCTCTCTTCCCGAGCGTGCGCGAGTACTCGGCGACCTTCGGCGTGGACCGCGCGAAGCTTCGCTACGCCAAGGACGACGCCATCGTGATGCACCCGGGGCCGGTGAACCGGGGTGTCGAGCTGTCCCACGACCTGGCCGACGGCCGGCCGAGCGTGATCCTGGACCAGGTGCGGAACGGAGTGGCCATTCGCATGGCCGTCCTCTATCTCCTCGCCGGTCGTACGAGAGTGGAACGCGAGGAGGAGTAGAGCGGTGGGCCGAATTCTGATCCGAGGGGGGCGGATCCTCGATCCGGCCACCGATCGCGATGCGCCGGGTGACGTTCTGATCGAGGACGGCCGGATCGCCGCCGTCGAGAATTCGATCGAGGCGTCCGACGCCGAGATCATCGATGCCGCGGGTTGCTGGGTTGCACCGGGGTTCATCGACCTCCACACCCACCTCCGGGAGCCGGGGCAGGAGTACAAGGAGAACATCGGGTCGGGCGGGCGCGCGGCGGTGGCCGGTGGCTTCACGGCCGTGGCTTGCATGGCGAACACCAATCCGGTGAACGACGATCCCTCGGTCACCCACTACATCCTCGAACGCGCCCAGCAGGACTCGCCGGCGAGAATCTATCCCGTGGCCGCTGCCACCAAGGGTCTCTTGGGCGAGGTCATGACCGAGATGGTGGGTCTGGTGGAGGCGGGCGCCGTCGCATTCAGCGACGACGGCATGACCATCATGGACAGCGGCGTTCAACGGCGAGTCCTCCAATACTCGAAGCTGGTCGAGGCGCCGGTGATCGTTCACGCCGAAGATCGCACCCTGGTGGGGAAGGGTGTCGTGAACGAGGGGCCGGTTTCGACCCGTCTCGGGCTGCCTGCCAATCCCAGCGTGGCCGAGACGGTTCTGGTGGCGCGGGATCTGATGCTGGCAGAACTCACCGGAGCGCATCTCCACGTGGCCCACGTCTCGACGGCGGGTGCCGTGGCGTTGATCCGCGAGGCGCGAAACCGCGGGCTCCATGTGACCGCCGAGGCAACGCCTCACCATCTCACCCTCACCGACGAGGCGACCCTGGGCTTCGACACCAACACCAAGATGGCTCCGCCGCTGCGTTCGGCCGCCGATGTGGAGGCTTGCCGGCAAGGGCTGGTCGACGGAACCATCGACGCCGTGGCGACGGACCACGCGCCCCACGCCGTTCACGAGAAGGAGGTCGAGTTCACGGCGGCGCCCAACGGCATCCTCGGCCTCGAGACCGCCCTTCCGGTGGTCCTCGACCTGGTGCGAACAGAGAGTCTCACGCCTCTGCAGCTGATCCGGCGCCTGACGGCGAACCCCGCGCGGATTCTGGGCAAGGAAGGCGGGCGGCTCGATACCGGATCCCCGGCGGACGTGGTCGTGATCGATCCCGAGCGAAGCTGGGTCTACGATCCCTACAAGGGCTACTCGAAGAGCCGGAACTCCCCCTGGGCCGGGCAGACGCTCCAGGGAAGGGCGGTGGCGACCATCGTCGCCGGTCGGCTCGTCTACGACGTCGACCGAGGTGTCCTCGTCCCATGATCTCGCGGAAATCTCCCCCGCGTCTTGCGCATCTCGCGCTCGCGGATGGGACCGTCTACCGCGGCTACGGTTTCGGTGGTGTAGGGATCGGGGTCGGCGAGATCTGCTTCAACACCAGCCTGACCGGCTATCAGGAGATTCTCACCGATCCCTCCTACGCCGGGCAGTTGGTCACCATGACCTACACCCAGATCGGGAACGTCGGTGTCAATCCCGAGGACGATGAAGCGGAGCGGCCCCATCTACAGGGCTTCGTGGTGAAGGAGCCTTTCGAGGCGCCGAGCAACTGGCGTTCCCGGGAGTCTCTCCCCGCCTTCCTCGAGCGCTTCGGCATTCCCGCCATTGCCGGCATCGATACCCGGGCCCTGGTGCGTCGCATCCGCGATCACGGCTTCCAGAACGGGGTGCTCAGCACGGACCCCGCCCTCCAGGACGAAGCTCTGTTGATCGAGCGCGCTCGCAGCGCGCCGCCCCTGGACGGCCGGGACCTGGTGGCGGAGGTCACCTGTTCGGAAGCCTACCAGTGGACGGCGTCCGCCTGGAAGGGAGTCGCGGGACAGCTGCCCCGGGAGGCGCGGCCGAGCCCATCCTTTCGCCTGGTGGCCTACGACTTCGGCATCAAGCGGAACATCCTCCGGCTCCTCTTCGACGAGGGCTTCGATGTCACGGTGGTGCCGGCCCGGACCAGTGCCGAGCAGGTGCGCGCGCTGCGTCCCGACGGGGTCTTCCTCTCCAATGGTCCCGGTGATCCGCGCGCCGTCCAGGGTGTCCGCGAGCACGTGCGCGAACTGGCGGGGCAGTACCCGCTCTTCGGAATCTGTCTGGGTCACCAGATCCTGGGCCTCGCGCTGGGCGGCGAGATCAGGAAGCTCAAGTTCGGCCATCACGGGGGCAACCAGCCGGGCAAGGACCTCGCCACCGGGAAGGTGGCGATCTGTGCCGAGAACCACGGATACGCGGTCGACGCGGAATCACTGCGCCAGGCCGGGGAGCCCGTGGAAATCACCCACGTCAACCTGAACGATCAGACCGTGGAAGGTCTGGCCCATCGGCTTCGGCCGCTGCTCTCGGTTCAGTACCACCCCGAGGCCTCTCCCGGCCCCCACGACACCCGCCATTTCTTTCGACGCTTTCGCGAACTGGTCGCACGCCGCAAGGCCGGCGAGCTGGTCAGCGGCGCGCAAGTCTCGATGGGTTCCTGATGCCCAGGCGGAACGACATCCACACGATTCTCTTGATCGGTTCCGGCCCGATCGTGATCGGGCAGGCATGCGAGTTCGACTACTCGGGAACCCAGGCCTGCAAGGCCCTCCGGGAGGAAGGCTACCGGGTCGTGCTCTTGAACTCGAACCCGGCGACCATCATGACCGATCCGGAGACGGCGGATCGCACCTACATCGAGCCGATGACGGTCGACACGGTCAGGAAGATCATCGAGGCCGAGAGGCCCGACGCCCTGCTCCCGACGATCGGCGGTCAGACAGGTCTCAACCTCGCCGTCGAGCTCGCGGAGTCCGGCGTACTCGATCGCTTCGGCGTGTCGCTGATCGGCGCCCGGCTCGATGCGATCATGAAGGCCGAGGACCGTGACCAATTCCGGGAGGCGATGAAGAAGCTCGGCCTCTCCCTGCCGGTCTCGGGCTACGCGCACTCCCTCGAGGAGGGCCGGAAGATCGTCCAGGAGACCGGGATTCCGGCGATCATCCGCCCCAGCTTCACCCTCGGAGGCACCGGGGGGAGCGTCGCCTTCACCGAGGAGGAATTCGAACCCCTGCTGGAGTGGGCGCTTCAGCAGTCGCCACGCCACGAGTGCTTGATCGAGCGGAGCGTCCTCGGGTGGAAGGAGTACGAGCTCGAGGTGATGCGCGATGGAGCGGACAACGTCGTCATCATCTGCTCCATCGAGAACTTCGACGCCATGGGCGTCCACACCGGTGACTCGATCACCGTCGCTCCGGCACAGACGCTCACGGACCGCGAATACCAGGTGATGCGGGATGCGGCGGTGGCCATCATCCGGGAGATCGGCGTCGACACCGGAGGGTCGAACATCCAGTTCGCGGTCAATCCCGACGACGGTTCGTTGGTGGTGATCGAGATGAACCCGCGTGTCTCCCGGTCGTCGGCCCTGGCATCGAAAGCGACCGGCTTTCCAATCGCGAAGATCGCCGCCAAGCTCGCCGTCGGATTCACCCTCGACGAGATTCCCAATGACATCACCCGTGAGACGCCGGCCAGCTTCGAGCCCAGCATCGACTACGTTGTCACCAAGGTGCCGCGCTTCACTTTCGAAAAATTCCCCAGCACCGATGACCTCCTCACCACCCAGATGAAATCGGTGGGCGAGGTGATGGCCATCGGTCGGACCTTCAAGGAGAGCTTCCAGAAGGCGCTGCGCTCCCTGGAAATCGGTCACGCGGGCCTCGAGCCGCCTCCCGTGCCCGAGGGTGAGGAGGGGATGGCGGCTCTCTGGAGGCAGATCGATCAGCCGCGGCCCGGTCGTCCTTGGGCCATCGCCGAGGCGTTCCGGCGCGGTGTGGGCCTCGAGGAGATCCACCGGCGCTCGAGGATCGACCCGTGGTTTCTGGGCAACCTGCGCGACATCGTCGAGATGGAGGCGGACCTCGCTGCCGTCTCCCCGGAGGAGCGCACCGCCTGGCTTCGGCCCGCGAAGCAGGCGGGCTTCTCGGATCGCCGACTCGCGAGTCTCTGGGAGAGCAGCGAGGGCGAGATCCGGGAGATGCGCCGTCGCGAGGGGGTGTGGCCCGTCTTCAAGAGAGTCGACACCTGCGGTGCCGAGTTCGAGGCCCACACGCCCTACCTCTACTCGACCTACGAGGACGAGTGCGAGGCCCGGCCGACCGGGCGTCGCAAGATCGTCATTCTCGGAGGGGGACCGAACCGCATCGGACAGGGGATCGAGTTCGACTACTGCTGCGTCCACGCCGCCTTCGCCCTGCGGGAGGCCGGCTTCGAGACGATCATGGTCAACTGCAATCCCGAGACCGTCTCGACGGACTACGACACCAGCGATCGCCTCTACTTCGAGCCCCTCACCCTGGAGGACGTGCTGGAGATCGTCGACCGCGAGAAGCCCGAGGGTGTGATCGTGCAGTTCGGAGGGCAGACGCCCTTGCACCTCGCCATTCCTCTCGAGCGGGCCGGCGTCCCGATCCTCGGAACGCCGCCCGATGCCATCGACCGGGCCGAGGATCGCGAACGCTTCGACGTGGTGTTGGAGAAGCTGGACCTCCGGCGCCCTCCCAGCGGAGTGGCTCGCAGCCTCGAGGAGGCCGAGGCGGTCGCGATGCGGATCGGCTATCCGGTGCTGGTTCGGCCCTCCTACGTGCTTGGTGGCCGCGCCATGGAGATCGTTCACGACGTCGCGTCCCTGGCCAGCTACATGAAGTCTGCCGTCAGGGCGTCTCCCGAGCATCCGGTGCTGGTGGACCGCTTCCTGGCCGACGCCATCGAGGTGGACGTGGACGCGATCGCCGACCGGGAGCGGGTGGTGGTCGGCGGGGTCATGGAGCACATCGAGCAGGCGGGTGTCCACTCCGGCGACAGCGCCTGCTCGATTCCGCCCTTCTCCCTCTCGAAGGGAGTCGTCGACGAGATCGTCGAGTCCACCGGGAAGCTGGCGCTGGAGCTCGGCGTGCGCGGCCTCATGAATGTGCAGTACGCGGTCAAGGGCACCGATGTCTACGTGCTCGAGGTGAATCCCCGGGCATCGAGGACCATTCCCTTCGTCTCGAAGGCGATCGGGAAGCCGTTGGCAAAGCTCGCCGCCCTGGTCATGAGTGGTAAGACGCTTCGGGAGCTCGACTTCACCGAGGAGATCTGGCCGCGGCACTTCTCGGTGAAGGAGGCGGTCTTCCCCTTCGTGAAGTTTCCCGGAGTCGACACGGTGCTCGGTCCCGAGATGAAGAGCACCGGCGAGGTGATGGGGATCGATTCAGACTTCGGCCGGGCCTACGCCAAGGCCCAGATCGAAGCGGGAAACAGCATCCCGATGAGCGGGCGGGTGCTGCTCTCGATCCGCCAGGGCGATCGGCCCAGGATCGGAGAGGCGGTCGAGGAGATCGCCAATAGCGGCTTCGAGATCTTCGCCACCGAGGGCACGGCTCGCCTGGTCGATGCGTTGGGGTTCCCAGTGAAGGTGGTTCCCAAGGTGGGCCAGGGGCATCCCGACGTGGTCGAGTGCATCGAGTCCGGCCAGGTCGATCTGGTCTTCAACACGGTCCAGCAGGAGCCCTCCGTGGTCCGCGACTCCTTCGCGATCCGGCGCGCGGCACTCACTCGGGGCCTTCCGTACTTTACTACCCTGGCTGCACTCCGCGCGGCAGCCGGAGCGATCCGCGCCATGCGGCTCGAATCCATCGGTGTGCGTGCACTCCAGGAGGTGCATCGGCGCGCGCACTGACACAAGCATTCCGGGGCACGGCAACCGGGCAGAGCGACGAGCTCGAATAGGGAGGAGTCGTGGCTGCGACTCCCTTTGCGGAGGCCATCGAAGCAGTCCGAAGGCCCCTTGTCTTCGCGGCCGAGCAGGACTTCGCGCGGGTGGACCGGCTTCGCAACCTGGAGAGCAGTGTCGCCGGCGCAGCGCGCCGTGCCGCCGTCCTCGCCATCCCCTCCGACGCCCGGGTGATCTTCGAGAAGATCGCGCGGGGCTTCGCGTCCCCGCTCCAGGGCGAGGCGCGCATCGCCGCGGTTCGAGAGGCCCTCGATCTGCTCCACCCGTTCGCCGATCCCGCCTGGGCCGAGCAGGCCCTGGCGCGCCCGCTCGACCGGCTACCGGGGGTTGGGCCGCGACGCGCCGAGGCTCTGGCGAAACGTGGTCTCTCCAGCATCACGGACCTGCTGTTTCGCCTTCCCAGTCGATACGACGATCGCCGAACCTTCGTTCCCATCGGCGAGCTCGAGGTCGGAAGCCGGGTGACCTTCGTCGGCGAGGTGCAGAGCGCGGACTTCGTCGCGCGCCGCGGGCGGGGAGGGCGCCTGTTTCAGGCCCTGGTCGGCGATCCGACCGGGACCGTGACACTCAAGTGGTTTCGAGGCGGACAGGCGCTCCAGTCCTCGGTGCGCAAGGGCAGGCGGATCCGTGTCACCGGGGACGTGCGCCGCTATCGCTTTGCCCGTGAGCTCATCCACCCCGAGATCGATCTGCTGAGCGAAGAGGAGGACCCGGGAGCCTCGGACCCGCGGGTGGTGCCGGACTATGCGGCTCCGGAGGGCATTCCGCCGCGAACCTTTCGGCGCACCATCGCGGCGGCTGTGAAGAGCTATGCCGATTTGACGCCCAGCCACCTTCCCAAGGATCTGGTGCGGGAACGGCAGCTTCCCGAGACCGCCGTCGCCCTGCGGTGGATTCACGATCCGGGAGACGATGGCGACCTGGAGGCGCTCCGCGCCCGCGAGACGCCGGCCCACCAGCGACTGGTGCTGGAGGAGCTCTACCTGCTCGAGGTGGGCCTCGCGCTGCGGCGGGCGAAGCGAGCCGCAGAGCCGGGGATCGCCATCGACGTAGCGCGGCCGCGAATCGACGCCGCCGAGGCCGCTCTTCCGTTCCGGTTGACGCCGGCCCAGTCTCGCGCCTGGGCTGAGATCCGCGCCGATCTGGCTCGCCCGCACCCGATGTCGAGACTTCTCCAGGGGGACGTGGGGAGCGGCAAGACGGCGGTGGCCTTCCTGGCAGCGATCGCGGCGGCGGAGAGCGGTTTTCAGACCGCGCTGATGGCGCCGACGGAGCTGCTGGCCGAGCAGCACGAGCGGACCCTTCGCCAGCTCGCGGCCGGAGGAGGAGAAGCCACCGGGGTTCGCGTCGCTCTGCTCACCGCCTCGGTCTCGCGCAGCGAAGCCGAGGAGATCCGTTCCCGGCTCAGCCAGGGAGAGGTGGACCTGGTGGTGGGCACACACGCCCTGGTTCAGGGAGAGGTGGAGTTCGCGCAGTTGGCGTTGGCGGTGGTGGACGAGCAGCACCGCTTCGGCGTGCTTCAGCGGGCCGCTCTCGCGCAGAAGTCCCACGCCGGACTCTCACCTCACACTCTGGTGATGACGGCCACGCCGATTCCCCGCAGCCTGGCGCTCACGGTCTACGGCGACCTGGATCTCTCGGTGATCGACGAGCTTCCCCCAGGCCGAAGGGCCCCGGAGACGGTGCTGCTGCGTTCGGGAGAGGGGCACCGCGTGACCGAGCTGATTCGCGAGACCATCGCGCGCGGTGAGCAGGTCTACGTCGTATACCCCCTGGTCGAGGAGTCGGAGAAGATCGACCTGCGCGCCGCCGTCGAGTCTACCGAACGGATTCGTGCGGCCTTCCCGGGGCTGCGGGTCGATCTGGTTCACGGCCGCCTCGATGCGGCGGCCCGCGCCGAGGCGATGGCGCGATTCGTCGAGGGATCCAGCCAGATCCTCGTCTCTACCACGGTGATCGAGGTCGGGGTCGACATTCCCAACGCCACGCTGATGGTGGTCGAGCATGCCGAGCGCTTCGGACTGGCCCAGCTCCACCAGCTGAGGGGACGGGTCGGCCGGCGAGATCGTCTCGGTACCTGTGTGCTGGTGGCACGGTCGGCGAGCGAGGACAGCGAGGCGCGCCTGCGCGCCATGCTCGAGACCAGCGATGGATTCCGGATTGCCGATGCCGATCTTCGTATTCGCGGCCCCGGGGAATTTCTCGGAACCCGTCAGCACGGTCGCCTTCCTGACCTTCGCATCGCGGATCTGGTCCGCGACACCCGCCTGGTCTCCACAGCTCGCGAGGCGGCCCTGACGACGGTCCGCCGTGACCCCGGCCTGCGTCGAGCCCCCGATCTGGCTCGCGCCGTGAAGCTGCGCTGGGGTGAACGGCTGGCCCTGATGAAGGTGGGGTAGAGGGAGCCCAACGTCCTTGCGGCGAATCAGGAATCCTACAGTGGACGCCTCGATCCGCCGATTCCCTGAAGATGGGTCGGATCATCGCGGTGATTCTGGTGAGCCTGGCGGTGGGCGGCTGCCTGCTTCCCGATGGCACCCCCGTCTTCGTCGATGGGCGGCACGGCAAGCTCTGGTCCGGCAACGGGATCCTGCTCGAGGTCAGCGAGGACAAGGCCTACTGCCGCGTCGCTGCCCGTAACCGGGCCATGGTGGTCGAGAAGAAGTGGGTCGACTGCAGAGCCGTTCATCCCCGCATTCCCACCCGGCTCTGACAGGCTGAAGGCCGTTCCCTTGGGATGGGCCGACGGGGCTCTGGCCACGCGACCTGGAGAGCAACGCGGGCTAAAGTGCGCCTACCCGCGGGGAGGAGTGCTGCGAGAAGATGGGGGCTTCGAGGCCGGACGACCGCCATCCGCTCGATCGCCTGAAACGGCAGCTCTCGCTCCAGGACGCGACCTTCCTCGTCGTGGCGTCCGTCGTGGGCTCGGGAATCTTTCTCACTCCCGGGGCCATCGCCGATCGCCTGCCCCACGCGGGCTTGATCTTCGCGGTCTGGGTGGTGGGCGGCCTGCTCTCCCTGGCGGGAGCCCTGGCCAATGCCGAGCTCGGGGCGATGTACCCGTGCGCCGGCGGAGACTACGTCTACCTTCGGGAGGCCTTTCACCCGATGGCGGGCTTCCTGGTCGGCTGGCTCAGCTTCTTCGCCATCTTCGCGGGTACCATCGCGACCCTCGCCACCGGCTTCGCCGCGGGTGTCGGGGCATTCTTCGGCCTGGACACGCCGATCGTGCTGGGCATCGCCGTCCTCACCATCCTCGTCACCTCGGCGCTCAACCACGTCGGCGTCCGCTGGGGCGCACTGGCGAACAACATCACCGGCTACGTGAAGGTTGTGGCGCTGCTCAGCCTCGGAGTGGTGGCGCCCCTCACGGGAAGGGGAAGCATCGAGAACCTGCGTCCGCTGGTGGAGGGGATTGGGAGCGCCGCACAGCCGCTGGCCTTCGCCCTCGCGCTCTCACCGGTCCTCTTCAGCTTCCTGGGCTGGAATGCGTCGATCTACGTGGCGAGCGAGATCCGGAAGCCAGGTCGAAACCTGCCCCTCTCCCTGTTCGTCGGTCTGGCGATCTGCACCGTCCTCTATCTGGTGATGAACATGGTCTACCTCTACGCGCTTCCCGTGGCGGAGCTCGGTCAGGTGAGCAACGCCGGCGAGGCAGCCGCACGGGTGCTCTTCGGCTCGCTCGGTGGCTCGTTGGTAGCCGGCTTCGTCCTCGCCTCGATCCTGGGTACCCTGAATGCCCACGTGCTCCTGGGGCCGCGGATCGCCTACGCCATGGCGCTGGATCGGCTCTTCTTCAGCGGCGTGGACCGGGTGCACGCGGGCTACCGCACCCCCGCCGCCGCCATCTGGGTCCAGGCCGGCGTGGCGGTCGCCCTGGTGCTGGCTCTGCGGACCTTTCCGAACGCTCTCGATTACACGACCTTCGCCATCCTGGTCGCCACCATCGCCGACACTGCCGCCCTCTACGCATTGCGCCGGCGCCATCCCGACCGTTCCCGACCCTACCGGGCGTGGGGGTATCCCTGGGTGCCTGCCCTCTACATCGCGGCCAATCTCGTGATTGCCGGGAGCCTGCTCTGGTTTCGCTCCCGCGAATCGCTGATCAGTCTCTCGGTGCTGCTGGCCGGGCTGCCCTTCTATCTGCTCTTCAGAGCCCGCCAGGGCCCTCGGCGCTGAGAAAGGCCGGGCCGGTCGCGGTCCTCCCGACTCTCGCCTCCGCTTGCTGCAACCGGATTTCTTCAATAGTCTTGCGGATCTAGAGAGGTTCTCGTGTCCATTTCAACGGTCCAGATCGGCAGCGGGCCCAAGGCCTTCCGCCACCGCCGCCTGCCCCCGGAGTGCGTGCGCCCGCAGGGCGATCGCGCGGAGCTGCGGCGTCTCGAGCGGATGATGCGCGGGCTCGGTCTCCACACCGTCTGCGAGGAAGCGCGCTGCCCCAACCGTCCAGAGTGCTGGCCCCGCCGGGCCGTCACCTTCATGCTGCTCGGAAGCGTCTGCACCCGGGCCTGTCGCTTCTGCGCCGTCGCCAGTGGGAAGCCGCTGCCGCCGGATCCGAACGAGCCCGGCCGTGTCGCCCGCGCCAGCGCCGAACTCTCGCTCTCCCATGTGGTGTTGACCTCCGTCAGCCGGGACGATCTCGATGACGGCGGCGCGGGGCAGTTCGCGCGGACCCTCTCTGCGATCCGGGAGACCGGGGCCGGGGCGACGGTGGAGGTGTTGACCCCGGATTTTCGCGGCGATCTCTCGGCTGTCTCCACCGTCTGTGGGGCCGGTCCGGATGTCTACAACCACAACGTCGAGACCGTGCCGCGGCTCTACCCTCGTGTGCGTCCGGAAGCGGATTTCCAGCGCTCTCTTGAAGTGCTGGCCGAGGCGAAGCGTCTGCGGCCGGATGCGATCGTCAAGTCCGGATTGATGGTGGGTCTCGGCGAGGAGATCGGTGAGGTGTTGGAGGTGCTACGCGCGCTTCGGAGCGTCGGCGTCGACAGCGCGACCATCGGGCAGTACCTGCGTCCGTCGCGAAATCATCTGGAGGTCGAGCGCTACTGGGAGGCTCCGGAGTTCCAGGAAATCGCGGCCGAAGGCCGTGCGCTGGGCCTTCCCCATCTGGCGAGCGGGCCTCTGGTCCGCTCCTCCTACGACGCCGGCGAAATCTTGAGCGCGGTCCACCGGGACCGCAAAGCGCTGGCGCGCTCCTAGGCCGGCCATGTCGTCCCGTATCCGTCACGACTTCGCCAAGCTGAATCGATTGCCGCCCTACGTGCTGGCGGAGGTCACCGATCTCCGTCACGCGGCGCGCCGGGCCGGCGAGGACATCATCGATCTAGGGATGGGCAATCCGGACCTGCCGACACCGCCCCACGTGGTCGAGAAGATCTGCGAAGCCGCGCGGAACCCGCGCAATCATCGCTATTCGGCATCTCGCGGTGTCCCCAACCTGCGCAGCGCCGCCTGCGAGTGGTACCAGCGCTGCCATCAAGTGGATCTCGATCCGGACACCGAGGCGATCGCGGTGATCGGTGCGAAGGAAGGGCTCTCCCACTTCGTGCTGGTGACCGTCGGCGCCGGCGACGTGGTGCTCGCTCCCGATCCGACCTACCCCATCCACCAGTACTCGGTGATCATCGCCGGGGGGGATCTGCGCCACGTCCCGCTGACCCCGGATTCGGACTTCATCGAGAATCTGGAGCAGGCGATCCAGCGCACCTGGCCGAAGCCGAAGGCGCTGATCCTCTCCTTTCCCCACAATCCCACCACCCGCGTGGTGGATCGCTCCTTCTTCGAGCGGATCGTGGAGTTCGCCCACGAGCACGAGTTGATGGTGATCCATGACTTCGCCTACGCCGAGGTCTGCTTCGACGGCTACAAGGCGCCGAGCATCCTCGAAGTCCCCGGTGGACGCGACGTCGCCATCGAGATCGTTTCTCTCTCCAAGAGCCATTCCATGGCGGGCTGGAGGGTGGCCTTCGCCGCCGGGAATGCAGAGATGGTCCACGCGCTCACGCGCATCAAGAGCTATCTCGACTACGGGATTCCCCAGCCGATCCAGATCGGCGCCATCGTGGCTCTCCGCGGTCCTCAGGACTGCGTGGCCGAGACCGTCGACGAGTACAAGCAGCGTCGCGACACGCTGATCGACGGTCTGGCGCAGGAGGGCCCGGGAATCTGGGAGATCGAGAAGCCGCTCGCGACCATGTTCGTCTGGGCGGCGATTCCCGAGCCGTTCCGCAGCCTCGGGTCTCTGGAGTTCTCCAAGCGTCTGCTGCGTGAGGCCAAGGTGGCGGTGGCACCGGGGATCGGCTTCGGCGAGAGCGGGGAGGGATACGTGCGTTTCGCATTGGTGGAGAACCGGCACCGGATCCGTCAGGCCGTTCGCGGCATCCGGCGATTCCTTCGAACGGCGATGGTCTGAGGGAGTTGGTGGGCGAAGAACCGGTGGGAGTCGGAGTCATCGGTCTCGGAACCATCGGGACCGGAGTCGCGAAGGTGCTGGACCGGAACGCCTCGGTGATCACCCAGAAGCTCGGATTTCCGCTGCGACTGATCCGGGTCGCCGACATCGACACCGAGAGGGAGAGAGGTGTCGATCTCCGCGGTGTCAGGTTCGATTCCGACGCCGAAGGCCTGATCGACGATCCGGAAGTGTCCATCGTGATCGAGCTGATCGGCGGCTACGACGCGGCAAAGCGCCTGACCCTGCGCGCCATCGAGCGCGGGAAGCACGTGGTGACCGCCAACAAGGCCCTGCTCGCTCTCCACGGCAAGGAGATCTTCGATGCCGCCGCCAAGCGCGGCGTGGACGTGGCCTTCGAGGCCAGCGTGGGGGGTGGCATCCCGATCCTCCGCTCCATGCGCGAGGGGCTCGCGGCGAATCGCATCCAGAGCCTCCACGGAATCATGAACGGCACCACCAACTACGTGCTGACGGAGATGGAGCGCACCGGCGAGCTCCTCGAGGTGGTGGTCAAGCGCGCCCAGGATCTCGGCTTTGCCGAGGCCGATCCCAGCTTCGATATCGACGGGATCGACGCGGCCCACAAGCTGACCCTGCTCGCGGCGATGGCCTTCGGGGCCGAGCTCAGATACGACGACATTCCCACCGAGGGCATCCGAGGCCTGACGCCGCTGGACTTCGAGGCGGCGGAGGAGTTCGGGTATCGGATCAAGCTACTGGGAATCGCCAAGCTGCGGGAAGAGGAGGACGGCGGCGAGCGCATCGAGGCGCGCGTTCACCCGGCCATGATTCCCGAAGCCAGCCTGCTGGCCAAGGTCGACGGCGCCATGAACGCGATCGCCGTTCACGGCGACGCCGTCGGCCCCACGCTCTTCTACGGCGCGGGCGCCGGTGAGCTTCCCACCGCCAGCGCGGTGGTGGCGGACTGCATGGAAATCGCCCGGGAGATCCGGCGTGGAAAGGCCGGGCGGGTCGCTCCTCTCTCCTACATGCCCGATGCACTCCGGATCAAGCCCCTGGTGGACATGGGCGAGCTTTGGGCTCGCAGCTATCTCGTCTTCACCGTCCTGGACCGCCCCGGCGTGCTGGGTCATATCGCCTCCGCGCTCGGGGAGAGCGGGATCAGCATCGAGTCGGTTCTGCAGAAGGGGCAGAGTCGCTCCGAAGGGGCGGTTCCGATCGTCGTGCTCACCCATCCCGCCCGGGAGCTCGCCATCCAGCAATCCATCGCCGAGATCGATCGTCTGCCCGAGGTGACGGCACCGACCCGACTGGTGCGCATCGAGGAGGACCTCTAGCCATGAGCGAGGAGCCTCACTACAAGGCCTGGTTCGAGAGCCTGAGCGATCCGACGGAGCGCTACCCCCTCGACGAGGTGGTCTACACCGACCGCAACGGTGGTCTGCTGCGGGTCGCTCACGACCTGGCCGAGCTCAAGAAGACGCCCGCTGACGAGTGGAAGCAGATCTTCGAGGACCGCGCCCACAAGACCACCTGGCCCTACGGCTCCGGAGTATGGGGCAAGAAGGAGTGGGTGCTTCCCGAGCTCGACGACGACAGCGTGGTGTCGATGTACGAGGGCAACACCAACCTGTTCTGGGCCGAGCGCTACGGCGACGGGCTCGGGGTCAAAGATTTCTGGATCAAGCTATGCGGCAACACCCACACGGGATCCTTCAAAGATCTCGGGATGACCGTGCTGGTCTCGATGGTGAAGCAGATGATCGCCAATGGAAAGTCGATCCGCGCGGTCGCCTGTGCATCGACCGGGGACACCTCGGCGGCGCTGGCGGCCTACGCCGCGGCGGCGGGGATCCCCGCGATCGTCTTCCTGCCCCGCGGAAAGATCTCGACGGCCCAGCTGATCCAGCCGATTGCCAACGGGGCCATGGTCTTCGCCCTCGACACCGACTTCGACGGCTGCATGGAGATCGTGAAGAAGGTGGCGGAGCGGGACGGGATCTACCTGGCCAATTCCATGAACAGCCTGCGCATCGAGGGCCAGAAGACGGTCGGGATCGAGATCGTCCAGCAATTCGATTGGGAAGTTCCGGACTGGATCGTGATCCCCGGCGGCAACCTGGGCAACGTCTCCGCATTGGCGAAGGGCCTCGACCTGATGCTCAAGCTCGGCATCGTCCACAAGAGACCGCGGATCGCCTGTGCACAGTCCGCACAGGCCAATCCCCTCTACCTGGCCTACCAGCGGGATTTCGAGGTATTCGAGCCGATCGCGGCGCGGCCCACGCTGGCCTCGGCGATCCAGATCGGAAACCCCGTCTCCTACGAGAAGGCGGTTGCGGCCCTGAAGCGCTTCAACGGAGTCGTGGAGCAGGCCAGCGAGGAGGAGCTCGCCGAATCGGCCGCCCACGCCGACCGGACCGGGCTCTTCAACTGTCCCCATACGGGAGTCGCCCTCGCGGTCACCCGGAAGCTCATCGATCGCGGCCTGATCAAGAAGTCCGACAAGGTCGTGGTGATTTCCACCGCGCACGGGCTCAAGTTCGTGGACTTCAAGGTGAAGTACCACGAGATGCGGATCGAGGGCGTCGAGTCCCAGCGGCCGAACCCGGCCATCGAGCTGCCGGCGAGCTACGAACAGGTCCGCGAGCGGATGCTCCGAGAGATCGAGCTGCGGTTCGGGACCTGACCACCAGCGCCGTGCGTGACTTTCTCCGAATCGTTTCCGTCGCTTCGCTGCTGTTGCCGCTCGTCGGGCAGGGTGCGGCTGCCTCGCCCGAGAGCTGGGAGTCCGTGCTCGATCGCGTGGTGCCGAGCGTCCTTGCGATCCGGGTAAGCGCCACTCGTCCATTCGATACGGAGATCGCCTCGGATTCGGTCGCGACGGGATTCGTGGTGGATGCGGAGCGAGGTCTGGTTCTGACCAATCGGCACGTGGTACAGCCGGGCCCGGTGAGGGCGGACGCGCTCTTCCTGAACCACGAGAAGGTCGAGCTCCGGCCGGTCTACCGGGATCCGGTGCACGACTTCGGTTTCTATCGCTTCGACCCCCCCGAGGTCCGGTTCATGGAGCCCGGTGAGCTGCCGCTGGCTCCCGAGGGTGCCCATGTCGGCGCCGAGATCCGCGTGATCGGAAACGATGCCGGCGAGAAGCTGTCGATTCTGGCCGGCACCATCGCGCGCCTGGATCGAGAGGCGCCCCTTTACGGCAGAGACCGCTACAACGACTTCAACACCTTCTACATCCAGGCGGCCTCGAGCTCCTCTGGCGGATCGTCCGGCTCTCCGGTCATCGATCGCCGCGGGAGAGTGGTCGGGCTCAACGCCGGCGGCAAGCAGACCGCCGCCTCGAGCTTCTTTCTGCCCCTGAACCGCGTCGTCCGCGCCCTGGATCTGATCCGCGCCGGAAGGCCAGTGACCCGCGGAACCATCCAGGCGGTCTTTCGCTACGAGTCCTACGACGAGCTTCGACGCCTGGGTCTTCGAGCCGAGACCGAGGCTTCGGTGCGCGAGGCGCTTCCCGATGCCATCGGCATGCTGGTCGTCGCCGAGACGGTTCCCGGTGGCGCTGCCCACGGGCTTCTCGAGTCCGGCGACATCCTGCTGCGAGTGCAGGGGAAGCGAGTTGACGACTTCGCCGTGCTGGAGGCGATTCTGGACGACTCCGTGGGAGAGCCGGTGGCGGTCGGGGTGGAACGCGGGGGCGCACTCGTGGAGGTGTCGCTCACCGTCGAGGATCTGCACGCCATCACGCCTGCCAGCTATCTGGAGCTCGGCGGAGCCATCCTCCATCCACTTTCCTATCAGCAGGCGCGCAACCACGGAGTGCCCGCGGGCGGTGTCTACCTGGTGTCGCGGGGCTACAGCTTCGGGCGGGCGGGAGTACCCAGCGGCGTCGTGATCACCGAGGTCGACGGGGAGCCGGTGAAGGATCTCGACGACTTCGAGCGGCTGGTCGCCGCCCGGGCCGACGGCAGCCGGGTCCTGATCCGGTATTTCCCCGTCTTCGCCGCCCGCAGCTCCGCGGTGGCGGCGGTGACGTTGGACCGCCGGTGGTTTCCGATGCGGCGTTGCGATCGGGACGACTCGGTCGGCCTCTGGGTGTGCCGCCCTGCCGAGGATCCGCCGGACGCCGAGCCCTGGCTGCCCGCGAGCACCGGCATCGCCGTGGACGGATCCCGTCCGGCCCGTGCGCTGGCTCCCTCTCTCGCGCTGGTCGAATTCGACGTTCCCTTCCGGATCGATGGAGTGCAAGGCGCCGCATTTGCGGGCGCGGGTCTGGTCGTCGATGCAGAGGCGGGGCTGGTGGTGGTCGATCGGGACACGGTTCCGGTGAGTCTAGGAGACGTGCGCATCACTTTTGGAGGGTCCGTTGAGGTGCCGGGGCGCGTCGTGTTGCTGCACCCGGATCACAACCTGGCCCTGGTCTCCTACGACCCGCGCCTGATCGGGGACACAAAGGTCCGGAGCGCGGAGCTGCGTCCGCGCTCCCTGGCGGCGGGCGACGAGGTGTGGCTGGTGGCGCTTACGCGCGGGCAGCAGGTGGTGTCCCGGGAGTCGCAAGTGGCGCGGGTCAGTGCCCCCTCGATTCCGCTGGCGCACCTGCCGCGCTTCCGGGAGTCCAACGCCGAGCTGATCTCCCTGACCGAGACGATCGCGGGCATCGGCGGTGTGCTCGCGGACGGCAAGGGTGGGGTGCTTGCGCTCTGGGCCTCGTTCTCGACGACCGGTGTCGGCGGCAAGCCGGATGCCTTCTTCGCTGGGATCGAAGCGGAGCTGATCGAGGATCTGGTCGCGCCGCTTCGCGCCGGGCGGGCCTTCGTCTGGCGCTCGCTGGGTGCGGAGTTCGAAACGATGACGTTGGCGGCGGCCCGAGCCCGGGGGCTCGATGCCGAGGCGGCCCGACGGCTCGAGAAGCACGATCCCCGGCGCCGCAGGGCGCTGATGGTGAAGCGGCTGACGGCGGGGAGCCCCGCTGCAGAGCGCCTCGAGATCGGTGACCTGGTCCTCGCCGCAGACGGCGAGCCCGTGACCACGTTCCGGGAGCTCGAGCAGGCCGCCCAGGACGGCGAGACCCTGCTGACTGTGCTGCGCAATGGCGTGGTGCAATCCGTCACGGTGCCCGCCGTCCCAATTGCGGACGGAGGGACGGATCGGGCCCTGATCTGGTCCGGGGCGCTTCTCCAGGCGCCGCCCCGGGAGCTGGCACAGCAGCGCGGCCTTCCGCGGGAGGGCGTCTACGTCGCCGACACCCGGCGCGGCTCGCCTTCCGAGCGCGACG
The DNA here is from genome assembly GCA_963766175.1 of uncultured delta proteobacterium. Classification (GTDB taxonomy): domain Bacteria; phylum Myxococcota_A; class UBA9160; order UBA9160; family UBA6930; genus CAVXZE01. The sequence continues at coordinate 111,297 of CAVXZE010000025.1, read as the reverse complement.
GTTTGCGGCGGACCCAGCGGATCACCGCCGTGGACGGGCAGCCCACCCCGGACCTGGATGCCTTCCTCTCCGTCACTGCGGAAAAACAGGATGGGGATTCGGTGCGACTCCGCATCGAGAGCCTGGAGGGGAAGGTCCGAGTCGTCACCCTCGAGGTCGATCTCCACTACTGGCCCACACAGGAGCTGCGTCGGACTGCGGAGGGGTGGGTGCGCCAGCAGCTCTGAGCGGGCCCGAACCCGCCTGCTCTTGACAATTTCTCGGTCAGTTATAGACTGACCAGTCAGTCTATGCAGGCTTCCACCCGTCGGCTGAGAACCCGCGCCCCCGCTGAGGTTCGGCGAACCCAGATCCTGGAGGCCGCCCTCGAGTGCTTCGCCACTCGGGGCTACCACACGGCGACCATGGACGATCTGGTTCGCACCTCGGGGCTCTCGAAAGGGACGCTCTACTGGCACTTCTCGAGCAAGGAGGAGGTGTTCCTGGCTCTCTTCGAACGCTTCACGGAGGAGATCTTCGAGGTCTGGAGCCGGCTGGAGACCGAAGGCAGGTCCTCGCTGGAGGTGGTTCGGACGCTCGGAGAGATCTTCGTGGACCGGCTGGTCTCGGACCCGATCCCGCTCGGCGCCTGGGCGGAGTTCCTGTTGCAGCCGAAGGCCCGGGAGCGCTACGCGTCCATGCTCCGTCAGAGCCGGGAACGGTTGGCCGCCCTGATGCGCAGCGGAATCGAGCGAGGGGAGGTCCGAGATCTGGATCCGGATGGAATCGCGGTCGCGCTGACCGCTGCGATCGAAGGAACCATGCTTCAGGCGATGGTCGATCCCGACTTCGACGTGAAGGCGCACCTGCCGTTGGTGTGGGAAGGGATTCACCGGGGGTACCAGCGATGAAGGAAACCGGAGCCGCATTTCTCGTGCTGCTGATACTGCTGGCAGACGTTGCCTCGGGGGCGGACCTCGAGCCTCCGCCGCCCGGGATCGATGCCCGGGCGATCGCCGAAAAGGTCGAGGACGTCTTCCGCGGAAAGACCAGCTACATGCAGGCAACCATGACCGTGGTATCGCCCCGCCTTCCCACTCCCCGGCGAGTCGAGTTCCGCGCCTGGGACGATCGGCCCCGCAAGCGCTCCTTCATCCGCATCCTGGCCCCGGCCAAGGACGCCGGGATGGCTTTTCTCAAGCTCCATCCGAACCTCTGGAACTTCATCCCCAGGGTGGAGCGGACGATTCGGATCCCCCCGTCGATGATGCTCCAGTCGTGGATGGGCAGTGACTTCACCAACGACGACCTGGTGCGCGATTCGAGTCAGCTCGACGACTACGATCACCTCCTGCTCGGAGTCGACCCGGACCCCGACACTCGCGACAGCGAACGCGCCTACGTGATCGAGTATCGACCCCACGAGGACGCACCGGTGGTCTGGGGCAAGATCGTCACCTGGGTGGATGCCGAGCGCTATGCGCCGCTGCGGCAGGAATTCTACGACGAGAGCGAGACGAAGCTTCGCGTGATTCGCTTCTCCGAGATTCGCGAGGTGCAGGGCCGTCCCTATCCCCACCGCTGGTCTCTGGTGCCCCTCGACAAGGAGGGGCACGAGACGCTGATCGAGATCGAGGAGATCCGCTTCGACGAGGACTTCGACGAAGGCATCTTCAACAAGCGCAACCTGACACGCAAGGATTGAGGACTTTGACGCCCCTCGAGCTGCGGCTGGCCTGGCGGAACGTCTGGCGTAATCCACGGCGCACCGGTCTCACGGTGGCCGCCACCGTCTTCGCCGTCTTTCTGGTGGTCTTCTTCGTCGCGATGGCCGCAGGCCTTCACGAGAAGATGATCGAGGACAGCGTGCGGATCCACTCCGGACACCTTTCGGTGTCGGGCGAGGGATACCTGGAGAACCAGACCCTCGAGCAGTACCTCCAACTCGACCCGAGCTTCGACGCCGCCATCGCCGGGACACCCGGCGTGCGGGGGATGGCCCCCCGCGTGATCGGCTTCGGGCTGCTCTCCAGGGACTCGGCCACCCAGGGCGTCGCGCTCTTCGGCGTCGATCCGGAGCGGGAGGGCAGCGTCTCCACGCTTCCGGGCCGGATTCGACGCGGCCGCTTCCTCGGAGGCGAAACGCCCCTCGGCATCGTTCTGGGAGAGCGGCTCTCACAGAATCTCGGCGCCGATCTCGGGGACCCCATCCTGGTCTACTCGGTCGCCTACTCCCTCGAGATGTCCTACGAGATCTTCACCGTGGTGGGGATCATGAAGCTCCCCGAGCCCGCGCTCGACCGCGCCCTGGCCGTGATCTCGCTGAACGACGCACAGGAGTTCTTCGTCTACGGCGACCGGGTGACCGAGGTGGCCCTTCTCGCGGACGATGCGGATGCGTCGCCGAAGCTGGCCCGGACGCTTGCGGCGATGCTGCCGGAGATCTCCCGCTCGCCGGCGGAGGTGCACACCTGGGAGGAGATCATGCCCGAGCTCGAACAGCTGATCTTCCTCGATGACGCGGGGATGTACATTCTGCTGGTCATTCTGGTCGTGGTGGTGGCCTTCGGGATCCTCAACACCATCCTGATGTCAGTGCTCGAGCGCACCCGCGAGCTCGGCGTGGTCCTCGCCCTGGGTCTTCGTCCCAGATCGGTCTTCCGCCTGATCTTTTTCGAGTCGATGCTGCTGGCGCTCGGCGGGCTCCTGATCGGTCTCGCGCTGGCGATCCCGGCGGTCCTCTACTTCGAGGCCCATCCGGTGGTGCTGACCGGGAGCGCGATGGCCGGAATGGAGCTCTTCGGCATCGAGCCGGTGATGACCTGGAAGCTCAAGCCATGGAACCCGATCGGCTCGGCGATCACCATCTTCGCCGTCGCCGCCATCGCCGCGCTCTACCCGGCCCTCAAGGCCAGCCGAGGCCGTCCGGTGGACGCGCTCAGGAGTCTCTGAGATGGGCACGGGAATCTGGAGAATGGCGTGGCGGAACATCGGGAGAAGCCCGCGGCGGACCGGCATCGTGGTGACCGCCGTCTCCGTGGGCCTGGCCGGGGTCCTGCTCGCCATGGCGGTGAACTACGGCATGGTCCTCCAGATGGTCGAGACGGCCATCGCCACCGAGCTCGGCCATCTCCAGATCCACGGAGCCGGATTCGACCGGAAGCCCGGTATCGAGATCCGCATCGAGAATGGAGAGCGGATCGCGAGCGACGCTCTATCCGGGCTTCCGGGACTCGAGGCCTGGGCGCCCCGGGTCCGGAGCCAGGGTCTTGTGTTCTCGCCCCGGGCCAACGTGGGAGTCCAGGTGGTGGGCATCGATCCGGTCCGCGAGGCGCGGGTTTCGGTTCTGGCCGATTCGATCGTCTCGGGCGACTACCTGGATGGCCAGCGCAGGAAGCTCCTGCTGGGCGAGAAGCTGGCGAGCCGCCTCCACGTGGACGTGGGCGACAAGCTGGTGCTCTCGGTGCAGGACGTGCGCGGAGAGATGACCGGCGAGGCGTTCCGGGTGGGCGGCCTGTTCCGGACCGCCTCCAGGGATCTCGACAGGGGCTCCGTCTTCCTGCGGATCGACGAAGGGAAGCAGCTCTTCGGGCTCGGCGAGGCCATCTCCGAGCTGGTGGTGATTGCCGACCAACGCCGCCACGTCGACGATCTGAAGAGATCCATCGAGGCGACGCTTTCCGGAGATTTCGAGGTGCGGACCTGGAAGGAGATCCAGCCCCTGCTGGTCTACTTCGTCGAACTCTTCGATCAGATGGGCTGGTACGTCTACGGTGCGGTCTTCGTGGCGATGGCCTTCGGCATCGCCAATGTGCTCTTGATGTCGGTCTACGAGCGGATCCGGGAGATCGGCATCCTGATGGCCATCGGCATGGGACCGCGGCGCCTGGTAGCGGGCATCGTGATCGAGTCGCTGCTCCTGACCCTGCTGGGCGTGGGGATCGGCCTGGCCGTCGGGACGCTCTCGGTCTGGCTGCTGCGCGACGGGATCGACCTGTCTCGCTGGGCCGAGGGACTCACCGCCTACGGCATTGGCACCAAGATCGTTCCGGTGATCCGGAGCAAGGATCTTATCCTTCCGGCGCTGGTGGCGGTCGCCACGGCGGTGCTCGCGAGCCTGTGGCCCGCGCTCCGCGCCGTCCGGATTCGCCCGGCCGACGCGGTGAGGCACACCTAGGAGAGAAGTCATGTCGATGCTGGAAGCGAGAGGCGTCAGCAAGATCTACGAGACCCGGGGGGTGGAGACCGTCGCGCTTCGCGAGGTCGATCTCTCGATCGAAGGCGGCGAGTTCACCGCCCTGGCCGGCCCCAGTGGCTCCGGCAAGACCACCCTGCTGAATCTCTTCGGGGGCCTGGATGTGCCCACCGAGGGCGTCGTCGTCCTGGACGGCGACGATCTCGGCTCGCTCACTTCGTCGCAGCTGGCCGATGAGCGCCTCCGCAAGCTCGGCTTCGTCTTCCAGGCCTACAACCTGATCCCGGTGTTCTCCGCCCGGGAGAACGTGGAGTTCGTGATGGAGCTCCAGGGCGTTTCGTCCTCGGAGCGGCGCCGGCGGGCCATGGCGATCCTCGAAGAAGTAGGCCTGGGTGATCTCGCCGAGAAGCGCCCGATGGAGATGAGCGGCGGGCAGCAGCAGCGGGTCGCCGTCGCACGCGCCATCGTCAGCCAGCCCCGCGTGGTGCTGGCCGACGAGCCCACCGCGAACCTCGATTCGAAGACCGCGGGGACCCTCCTCGACCTGATGGAGGGGCTCAACCGGGAGCACGGGGTGACCTTCGTCTTCTCGACCCACGATCCCATGGTGATCGAGAAGGCGCGGCGCACCGTGCGACTCCGGGACGGCGCGGTAGTGGCCGACGAGCGGAAGTCCGAGCTGTCCTAGCCTCGCGGGGACTTCCTCAGATCAGCCGATCGAGAAGCAGCGTGCCGATCTGGAGGAATGCGAAATATCCGGCGAGATCGGTGATGGTGGTGACGAAGACGCCGGAGCCAACGGCGGGATCCTGTCCCGCGGCCTTGAGGAGCAGCGGCACGGCCGCTCCCATGATCCCGGCGATCGCCATGGTGATGATCATGGTGGCGAAGAGGACGACACCCAGGTAGGGGCTCCCCTGCCACAGATAGGCGAGCACGCCACTCACGGCTCCCGTGATGATTCCGATCACGATGGCGACGCTCACCTCCTTGCCGATCGCGCGCAAGCCGCTGCTGAACTCGAGCTCGCCCAGCGCGATGGCGCGGGTGATGACCGTCAGGGCCTGGATGCCGCCGTTGCCGCCCATGCCCGCCACCACCGGCATGAAGAAGGCGAGGGTGACGATCTGCTCGAGGGTGCGCTCGAAGAGCCCGATCACCCACGCCAGCAGAAAGGTCGCACCCAGGTTCAGAAGCATCCAGGGCAGCCGCTTGCGGATGGCGTGATGCACGGGACTGAAGACCCGGTCCTCGTCGGAGAGACCGGCGAGGTGGTACATGTCCTCGGTGGCTTCTTCGGTAATGACGTCGATCACATCGTCGACCGTGATCACACCGAGGACCCGGTCCTCCCCGTCGACGACGGGAACCGCCAGCAGGTTGTAGCGGGCGACGATCTGGGCCACCTCCTCCTGGTCCGCCTCCGGGTGCACGGAGACGGGATCCTGGACCATCAGCTCGCCACAGCGCCGCTCGGGATTCGCCGCCACCAGACGGCGGATGGGAACCACGCCGCAAAGGCGCTCCTCGGCGTCGACGACGTACAGGTACAGGATCGATTCGGCGTCGTCGCCAGCCTCGCGGATCGCGTCGATCGCCTCCTGGGCGGTCACTTCCTCGTCGAGAGCGAGGAAGCGGGTGGTCATGACGCGGCCGGCGCTGGAAGGCGGGTAGAGCTCGGCCTGTCGCAGCTCGGCGCGCTGCGCTTCGGGGAGAAGGGCGACGACGAGCTCCCTGCGCTCCTCGTCCAGCCAGTCCATGAACTCGAGCATGTCGTCGTGTTCGAGTCGCGCGATCACCTGGGCCAGCCGCTCGTCTCCCACTGCCTCGAAGATCTGGGGCAGAAGCTCCGGCGGAAGCTCCCGGAGCGTGCTGGCCGCCCGCTGTTGCTGGAACAGCAGGTCGATGACGGTTCGGATCTCGGGGGGAGTGAGCCCCGAGAGGACCGGTCCCCGATCGGCGGGGCGCATCCGGGCCAGGAGCCGCTCGGCGCGGGCGGTCATGCCGCTCGCCAGCAGCCGGCGGAGGATCCTGGTGGTCTCCTGGGAATTCGCCATGGCAGAGGCCTCGATCCCCGCGCCGGGGAGGTCTCTGCGAACCTCTAGGCGGGAGAAAGCGCTTTCGCGAGACTAGGTTGCGGCTCCGGCCCCGCTTCGTCCGTGTTGCCTTGGTCTTCCATCGATCGCGGGCTGTTTTCTACCGCAGATCGGTGAATTTCTCTAGTCGGATGTCACTGGGTGGTACCGCGCCGGCCGGAATCCCCAGAGCTGCAGGGCGGAGCGGTGATAGGATCTGAGAAGGGGGTTTGCACCTTGAGCACTAATCGTCTGATCCTGGTTCCGCACACCCATTGGGATCGCGAGTGGTATCGAACCCACGAGCAGTTTCGCTACCAGCTGGTACGGCTGCTCGACGGGCTCCTCGACATGCTCGAGGAGGACCCGGACTTCCGTCACTTCACCCTCGACGGACAGTCGATCCTGATCGACGACTATCTCGAGGTGCGCCCCGGAGCGCGAGGGCGCCTCGCCAAGCTGGTCCGAGAGGGCCGGATCATGGTCGGTCCCTGGTACGTACTTCCCGACGAGTGGCTGGTTTCGGGAGAAGCCCTGATCCGCAACTTGCGCCTCGGGCTCCGCAAGGCCCGGGAGCTCGGCGGCTCGATGAACTTGGGCTACGTCCCCGATCAGTTCGGCCACATCGGGCAGCTTCCCCAGATCTTCGCCGGCTTCGGCCTCGAGGCCGCGATGCTGTGGCGCGGCGTCGGCGCAGACGTCGAGGAGACCGCCTTCCTGTGGGAGGCGCCGGACGGAACCTCACTCTTCACCGTCTATCTTCGCAACGGCTACGGAAACGCCGTGGCGTTGCCCCTCGATTCCCAGGCGCTGGCGAAGCGGCTTCGAGAGACCGCATCCATCCTCGAGCCCCACTCTCGCATTCCCACCCTGCTGCTGATGAACGGGAGCGACCACCAGCTTCCCCAGGCGGGTCTTCCTGCTGCCCTGGAGCGGGCGGTCCGATCGCTTCCCGGCTGGAGCGTCGAGATCGGGACCCTGCCGGGTTTCGTTGCCAGGGCGAAGCGAGAGTCCGGATCCAACCTTCCCCTCCACCGGGGAGAGCTTCGCTCGGGCCTTCGCGCGCCACTCCTGCCGGGTTGTGCCTCCGCCCGCCTCTCCCAGAAGCAGAGAGATTTTGAGAACGATCGTCTGCTGACGCGCTACCTGGAGCCGCTGGCGACCTGGCTCGCCGCACTGGGAGGAGACCCCGACGTGGAGGTGATCGGCCTCGCCTGGCGAATCGCCCTGGAGAATCACCCCCACGATTCCATCTGCGGCTGCTCCATAGACCCCGTTCATGAGCAGATGGAGAGTCGCTTCCAGCGCGTCGCCGAGCTGGCGGGCGCGCACTTGGAGCGCGTGGCGTGGGACTGGGCGGGAGCGGTGGCGGTTCCGCCGGAGGGATTCGGTGCTGGCGCCGGCGAGAGTCTGGTCGTCTGGAATCCAAATGGTGGCGGTCCTACCGAGGTGGATGCGCTCATCGAGGCAGACCTCCCGGTGTCGAGGGGGAGGGTGAAGACGGTTCATCTTCGCGACGCCTCCGGCCGCCGGATTCCCGCCCGGGCCGAGCTCGTCGAGCCAGGTGTGGGAGCTTACGACTGGGTGCTTCCCCCGCACGCGCTGGAGACGCTGCTTCCCGGTCTCACCGGAGAATTTGCCGGTACCCACCTCCGGGAGGTGTGTGTGGGCGAGACGGGGGCGCAGCTCACGCTCGACTTCAAGCGCACCAGGAGCCCTTCGGGCTACGACGCCGAGCCGGTGAAGCGGGAGATTCTCCGCCGGATCGAGGACGGCGAGGTCGAGGGAATTCGGGTGCGTGGCCGAGTGATTCCCCGCATCAGGCTTCACTTCGTAGACGATCTGCCCGGCCACGGCCTGCGCGTTTATCGTCTCGCGCCCGGAAGAGCGCGGCGCGGCCAGGATCGGAGACAGCTGCAGAGCGAGCGCCGGCCGGACGGCGGGGTTCGCATTGCCAACCAGGTCTGGTCGGTGGAGGTCGCAGCCGACGGCCGGGTGAGCCTCTGGAACCAGATCCTGAAGGTGCGCATCGAGGATGCCCTTCGGGTGGTGTCCGAGGGGGATCGAGGCGACGAGTACAATTTCGATCCGGTTCCCGGAGCCGTGCGCGTCGAGCGGCCGGATCGCGTTCGCGTTTCTCTCGGACCCGCCAGTGAGAGCGATGTCAGCGCCGTGATCGCGGCGAAGTACCGGGTGCCGAGGGAACTCGCACCGGATCGCGAAGCGCGTGGAAAGGCGTCGGTCGTGCTCCCCGTGACACTTCGCATCCGCCTCAGCTCCGGGCTCGACCGGGTGGACGTGGAGAGCAGCGTCGACAACACCGCGCGGGATCATCGGCTCCGCTTGCAGGTTCGCGCTCCCTTCACCGCCCAACGTTTCGAGGTGGAGTCGGCTTTCGAGATCGCCGAGCGGCCGATCGATCCGCCGCCGGACGCCTTCGGAAGCGAAAGCCCCTCCGAGTTCCCCGTCGGCGCCACGCCCCAGAGAAGCTTTGCGACCCTGGACGACGGAGATCGCGCGTTGACGGTGGCGAATCGGGGCCTGGCGGAGGTGGATGCGGTGCCGGAAGCCGACGGCACCACCTCTTTGGCCGTCACGCTGCTTCGGGCGGTCGGGTGGCTATCGCGAGGAGATCTGCGGCTGCGTCCTGGCGACGCCGGGCCGGGGCTGGCGACGCCGGGGGCCCAGGTTGCCGGTCTCCACCGCGCAGAGATCTCGATCCGTCTTCACCCGGTCGATTCGGTCGAGCGCGTCTCCGAGGCTCATCGATTTGCCAACCCCGCGCGGGGCTGGATCGGAGGAGGTCCCGTCGATGCGCCGCTCGCCGACGGTGCGCGGTTGGTCGAGATCGATGATCCTGCGGTGGTGGTGTCCGCCATCGAGCCGCGCGCCGATCGCCATCCGGTCTTGCGGCTCTACAACGCATCGGCGCAGCCGCGCAACGTAGCGCTCCGGTGGAATGGACCCAGTGCCCGCGCCATCGAGCCCGTCGATCTGACGGAGCAAGGGGTGCAGGACGATACCGTCCGCACCGAGGAGACTCGCGCGACCCTCTCCCTGCGACCGTGGGGGATCGCCACTCTGCGCATCTGTTGAGCCAAGAGATCGCTCGAGAAGTGCAGGCTGGCTGCCGCTTCTCTGCCGGTGCCCCGCGCCTGGCTTGCGTTCCAACTGCGCCGCAACGGAGCGAGATTGCCGCAGAGTGAGCCTTCTTTCGACGCGCAAGGGATCTGCCATCTCCCCGGCGTGGGTGCCGTTTTCGGATTCCACTGGCACTGCAAGGCGATCTCGCCCGGAGGGAGCCTCTGTTCTGTAAAGAAACGCCCTCCCATGCCGATGAGTCCGGAGCATCACCTTCTCCTGGAATCGAGATGGGAACAGGTCGCGGAGAGCCGATCGGCGGAGGGCGTCAGTGGAAGCGGGACGGGGGCTGTGATGACGATGGCGGCGCCGCGCTGGCCTGGCCTTTGCTGGCATTGGCATCGGGGAAGGGGAGCAGCGAACACTCGACCGGGTTGGGTCGGGCTCGCCGACCCGCTCGATCGTGGCGGGGCTCTCGATCGCGCTCCTGGCCTTGGGTGCGAGTCAGGCCGCCGCACTGGCGACCTGGTGAGAAGCGCAGCCAGGATCCTTCGGCTGCGTCTCCAAACATCGCTACCTGCTGAAAAGATCGAGTAAAACTGGTCGGATCCGGCGGGAGCTGCAGACGAAACAGGCTCGCCCGGGTCTCCATCAAGCCAGGCCTGTAGCTGAGGAAGCCCCCGAAAACCTGCAGTTTCCTCGCCAGAAAACCCCAAAAGGAGCGTAGACTCTTGTCAATGAGTTGATCGGTAGGGGTTGCGTTCGACTCCGAGCGGTGTGCGCGATGCGTAATCCGAGCACGCCGATTCGGGGAGTTGGGAGAGGCACATGAAGCCGCTCATCGAGGCCATTGTTCAGGCGCTGGTGGACAAGCCGGAAGAGGTCCAGATCAAGGAGGTCATCGGGGACCACGCACACGTGCTCGAGCTCCGGGTCGCGAAGGAAGACCTCGGCAAGGTAATCGGGAAGGGAGGGGCTCACGCGTCGGCGATCCGCACGCTCATGGCGGCCGCCAGCGGCAAGGAGAAGAAGCGCTACATCCTCGAGATCATCGAGTATTAGCGCTCTCCGCCCGTAGTCCTTCGAGCAACGCGAGCGCGCCAGGCCCAGGGGGGAGGCGCGGGTGGAGCTGGATTTTCGTCTCCGTCAGCGCTGATGAGATGCGCGTGGTGCGCCCTCGCTACGCGAGCCGATGAGAAAAACCAGGCCAACTGCTCGATCGCTCGGTCACGGTTCTGTAACCCGAGTTACCATTTCGTTCTTGTGGGGACTTTCCTACAGACAGACGTGTTTCGCCGAACCCTCCATTCCTCGACAGTTTGAGGCATCCGTTGCCGGTCGTGGAAGTCGGCACGCCGTTTGCGTCTCATCCAGACGGACACGGTGAGTCCCGTCACGGGATAGCTTTTTTGGGGAGGCAAGTTCGGCATGCGAGTGTCATTCACTGCGGAGGAGCACTACCGGCAGGGCAAGGAGTTGCTCAGGGCTGGAGAGGCAAACGACGCCTTCGACCATTTTCGCACCTCCCACCACCTCGATCCCGCAAACCCGCGCTACCGCTCCCATTATGGCCTCGGCCTGGCTCTCGTCGAGCGGCGTTTCGACCGTGCTCTCGAGCTTTGCCGCTCGGCGGCCAAGGAGGAGTTCTTCAATCCCGAGCTCTACCACAACCTCGCACAGGTTCACCTGGCCTTCGGTTTCAAGGCCGAAGCGATTCGCTACCTGCGGCGAGGGCTGATGATCGATCCCGGGAACTCACCGATGGTGGGTGATCTGAACCGGCTGGGGATGAGGCAGTCACCGGTTCTCACTTTCCTGCCACGTCGACATGCAGTGAATCGCTTGCTGGGCCGCTGCCGGACCTGGTGGGGCGAGAGCCAAACGTCTTCCCCGGCCCATCACTCAGCCTAGCCCCTCGGCGTCACGCTTGACGGGAGAGCGGTGAGTCAGTATTGATCCGGCCGCTCGATCCATCCCCAGTTGACGGGGAGAGGGGCCTCTTTGGGCAATGTGATCAAGAAGCGGCGCAAGAAGATGCGCAAGCACAAGAAGAAGAAGCTGCTCAAGCGCGCGCGGCACAAGCGCAAGCGCTAGCCCGCAGTTCTCATCAGCTCGCTACTGCGGCCGCCGATAGCCCCCGACAGCGGTTTGCGAACGCGGTTTGAGTCTGCCCGCTCTGTCTGAGCCTTCGAGTCTGCTCGCAAACGGCTCGCAGCGTGATCTTTGCACCCGCGGTGAAGTGAGATATCCCCGTGGGTTCAGATCAGCGCTACGGGCGGAAACTGGTGAGTCGCCCGCAGCTTGGTCCTTCATGATGCTGTTTTTCTTGCAGTTCTCTCTTGACGGAGGTAAAAAAACACTGTTAGCTTCATTCGCAACTGTGGCTCTACTTCCGCGAATTGCGGCGGTAAGAGGGCACATAGCCTTCAAGTCGCCGATTGCGGGCTCCGATAGGGGCAGGAGCCACCAATAGGGGGGTGTCCCAAGAATGGCAGCTCGTAAGAAGGCAACACGCAAGAAGGCCACTCGGAAGAAGGCCACTCGGAAGAAGGCCACGCGCAAGAAGGCCACGCGCAAGAAGGCCACGCGCAAGAAGGCCACTCGGAAGAAGGCCACGCGCAAGAAGGCCACGCGCAAGAAGGCGACTCGCAAGAAGGCCACACGCAAGAAGGCCACACGCAAGAAGGCGACTCGGAAGAAGGCCACGCGCAAGAAGGCTGGCGCCGCAAAGAAGGGCGCACGGAAGAAGGCAAGGCGGCGGAAGAAGGCCTCCTGAGGAGGATCTGACTTCATCAAAGCCTAGGTCTTCGGACCCCGGCCGGCTCCGCCGGCCGGGGTTTCCTTCTCCCAGGGGCTGGCCTAGGTTCTCGCTCCCCCCCCATTGCTGCGAAGAGGATCCGATGGCGCGAATCACGATCGAGGACTGCACCGAGAAAGTTCCGAACCGCTTCCATCTGGTTCAGATGGCGTCGATTCGGGCCAAGCAGCTCAAGAAGGGCGCTCGGGCCCTGGTCGAGACCGAGGGCAACAAGGAAGTGGTCACGGCTCTGCGTGAGATCGCCGCTGGCTACATCCAACCCGACCACGGCGAGTCCGAGGAAGCCGAAGCGGAGGAGTAGTCGCCGCCTCCGCCGGTGCACCGCGTCCGGAGCAGCACCGGATGCCCCAGGGGGACGGTTCAGCCGATGACCTCGACGGGGACGTGGAATGTCACGGTGGTTCCCCGGCCCACATCACTGGAAAGTGATATCTCGCCATCCAGCAGGTTGAGCAGGTCGCGGACCAGCGCGAGCCCCAGGCCCGCGCCGCGATACTTGTTCGATGACAGCGCGTCGACCTGGTAGAACTCGTCGAAGAGGAACTGCTGATCATCCGGGCAGATGCCGATTCCATTGTCCCGGATCTCGCAGCTCAGCCGGTCTTCATGGACCTCGACGCCGATCTCGATGGTTCCATCGGACGTGAACTTGGCCGCGTTGTCGAGGAGCAGGAACAGGATCTGGTTCAGCTTGGCCAGGTCTGCGCGAACCTTGGGCAGCGGTTCGGTGATCCTCTTCTCGATCGAAACCGGCTTGTCGCCGAGAGTGTCCTGAACGCTGAAGATCGCCTCCTCCACCACCTCGCGGAAGTTGACCTCCTGGCCCTCGATCGGGAGCTCGCCCTGCTTGATCCGCCAGAGGTCGAGGATGTTCTGCAAGGTTCGAAGGAAGGCGGTTCCGTCATCGAGGGCGTGGCGGAGGTTCTCCTTTGCGGGCTCGGAGAGGCTCTCGTTCTCGCCTGCGAGAACCGAAATGATCGATTCGATGATGCCGTTGAGAGGTGTTCGGAGCTCGCGCGACATCTTCTCGATGAAGTCGTGCTTGAGCTTCTCGACCTTGCCGAGCTTCTCGCTGCTGCGCAGCAGCTCGATGTCCTGGGCGAAGAGCGCCTCGGAGAGCTTGAGAATCTCGTCGCTCTTCTCCTCCTCGGCGCGATGCTTCTCCTGAGCCCGGGACTCGAGGCTTCCCATCCTGGTGCTGAGCATTCGGTGGTCGAGGCGGAGGCCCACCAACTCGACCAGCGCGCCCAGCGCCGAGGCCGCGTCCTCGGTGATTTCTGCTGGCGATGCCACCGCCAGCGCACCGTGAATCCGCTCTTCGAAAATGATCGGGGTGACCCACAGACCGCCGTCGCCGCGATCTCCCAGCGAGACCTCGGCCTTCCCCCTCTGGACCTTTGCGGTCTCGATGGCCTCGCGGGCCGTGGCCTCTACGGTCGCGGCGCCGATTCGCGCCGTCTCCGGGGAAGTGAAGCCCGAGGCGGCTCGCAGGCGGGCCGGCTCCTCCGGTTTATCCGGGGAGCAGACGAAGATCAGTGAGAGTCCGCCACCTACCATCTCGGCCGCGCGTTGGCTCGCCTGGCGCAATGCCGCCGCGAGGGTCTCGACGCCCTCGGTCGCCGGCGTGGGCTCCAACGCTTCAACCTGTGCTGCGCTCACCGGGGCTCCCACGGCTCAGAATCGCCCGTCCGAATCGAGCTCGAACGGCTCCAGCGGCTTGTCTCCGCTGCTTTCTTCGTCTGGCGAGTGTCCCTCGAGAGACAGCTTGGTCTGGAAGTCCGTCGGATTCGAAGCGGCCGCGAGGGCGGTTTCCACGGAGATCTTGTTGGCCACGAGGAGGTCCAGGAGATGCTGGTCGAAAGTCTGCATCTTCTCGGCGCGTCCTCGGGCGATGAAGTCGCTCAACTCGGCCGTCTTGGCGGGATCGCGGATGCACTCCTGGATCGAGCGCGTGTTGCGAAGGACCTCCAGAGCCGGAACACGGCCGGTCTCCTTCTTGTTGGCGAGCAGCCGGAGCGACACGATCGCCCGGACGTTGTCCGCCAGACGGGCCCGGACGTTCAGCTGTTCCTCGGTGGGGAAGAAGGACACGAGCCGGTTGATGGTCGACGCCACATCGGCGGTGTGGATGGTCGAGAAGACCAGGTGCCCGGTCTCCGCTGCCTTGAGTGAGGTGTCGACTGTCTCGAGGTCGCGCATCTCACCGACCATGATCACATCGGGATCCTGGCGCAGGGCCGCCCGCAGTGCGTCGGGGAAGGACGCGGTGTCGGTCCCGATCTCCCGCTGGGTGATGATGCACTTGTCGTGGGTGAAGACGAACTCGATCGGATCCTCGATGGTAATGATCTTCGCCTTCCGGATCTTGTTGACCTCGTTCATCATCGCAGCCAGCGTGGTCGACTTGCCCATGCCCGTCGCACCGGTCACCAGGACGTAGCCGCGGCCGAGACTGGAGATGTCCTTGAGCATCCCCGGAAGGTTCAGCTCCTCGAAGGTCTTGATCTGGAGAGGGATCACACGCAGTACGATGTTGAAGAAGCGCCGTTGGCGGGAGATGTTGACGCGGAACCGCCCCTCGTCGGGAAGCTCGAAGGCGAGGTCGAGCTCGTTGAAATCCATCTCCTCGCCGCGCGGATCACCTTCCACCAGCAGGCGCGCGATCTCTTCGGTGTCTTCCGGTGTGAGCACCTTGTAGCGAAGCTCGACCAGGTTCCCGTTGAACCGGTAGAGCGGCAGGTTCCCCACCTGGAAGTGGATGTCCGACGCCCCCTTCTCGATGCCGAGACGGAGCAGGCGATTGAGCTTCTCGCGTTCCATCTACCGATTGCCTCCAGTCGGACAGACCGCGGTACGAGGCCCGAGGACCTCACACTGCGTATCGGCGTTTTCCGTGGGCGCTTGACTCCGATTCTCCCCGCGTGGCCGAAGAGCCCTCAGCTATAGTCCCGTGGACACCCCCGCCCCCGGGAGCCAATGGGGGAGGAGGAAACAGAAATTGAATCGATTGGCGCCGGCGCTGGCCCTATCGCTTCTCCTCGCCGCGTTGCCGGCATCGTCCCAGAGTGCGGATCAGGCGACTCCGGAGACGCCCGCGGGGGATTCCCATCGGGTGGAGCTGGACCAGCTGCTCAAGCTCCCAGCCACCCTCGATTATTCCGTGGAGAAGCGCGGGGGGCGCACCGAGGGCGAGTGGCGGAGCCGTTTCAAGGAGCTCCGTACTGCCCTCGAGGCCGAGCAGGAGGGACTCGAACTGGCCGAAGAGGACCTGGAGCGCGTCGCCGGAACCTCGGACGCCTGGAGTGTCGCTCCCCCGATGCCGGGGATGAGCGCCGCAGCGGCCGACGCTCCCCTCGACTACAGGATCCGCCAGACCATCAATCGCCATCGCCAGGAGATCGAGAGACTGGAGCGACAGATCCGGGAGCTCGAGGTCGAGGCGAACCTGGCATTGGTCCCAGAGGACTGGCGCCAGTAGCCCCCGGGGGGCTCGGCCTTCTCGATCTTCGATCGGCTCCGCCTTGCTGCGCGCGCCGTTTGCCTCCGGCTCACGGCGCTTGTATCCCCTCGTCGATCCACCTGCGGGCGCTGGGGAGGAAGAGAAATGCCGGGAGCGCGAGGACGGCGGTGAGGGCGAAGTAGGATCCGTAGCCCATCCACTCCACCGCCACGCCCGAGACCGCGCCAGCGAAGGTGCCTGGGAGCGCGTAGAGCCCGGTCAGCGTCGCGTACTGGACGGCAGCGTGCTGGCGGTCGCAGATGTTCATCAGGAAGGAGAGAAAGCCGGCGGCGGCGAGGCCGCTGCAGAACGACTCCACCAGCGAGGCGGTGTAGATCCCGGCGCGGCCGCTCTCTGGAAGCCAGGCGGCAACCGCGTAGCCAAGATTCGAGGCCAGAGCGAGAACGCCGACGACGATCAGCGCGCGTCCGATCCCCAGCCGGGAGACGATCCAGCCTCCGATTGCCGCCCCGCCCATGGTGGCGGTGGCGCCGAGGGTGGTGGAGATGAGGGCCATCTCCTGGTGCGAGAGTCCTCGATCCACCCAGAAGGGCCTCAGCATCGGCGCCATCCCGAGGTCGCCGACGCGGTAGAGCAGCACGAAGCAAAGTACCGCCACCACCCCGCCGCGGCCCTGCCAGCTGCGGAATGCGCCGCGCACGTTTCGACGCGCCTCTGGAGGCACCTCGACCCGCGGACAGGCGAAGACGCCGCTGGCCATCGCCACCATCAGCGCCGCAGCGACACCGAATGTGGCCGTCCAGCCGATCTGGTTCGGCAGCAGCAAGAGCCCCCCGCCCGCCGCGATCAGTCCGATCCGGTAGGCGATGATGCGCACGCTGTTGGCCGGCCCTTCCTCTCCGTGCTCCACGATGCCGATGGTGTAGGCGTCGATGGCGATGTCCTGGGTGGCCGAGCCGACGCAGAAGAAGATCAGCACCATCCAGAAGAGCCTGTCGATCTCCCCCAAGTCGAGGCCGGGGAGAAACAGGAGGGACGCCGCCATCGCGCAGAGGGCCCCGGCAATCCACTGCCGGCGCTCGCCGAAGCGGTCGACGAGCGGGGACCAGAGGGGCTTGATCGACCAGGCGAGGTACAGCCCGCTTACCGCGCCGATGGTCGCGAGGGAGACGCCGTGGTCCCGGAAGTAGACCGGCCACAGGTCGCGAAAGATTCCCATCGGGAATCCCTCGATCACGTAGACGCCGGCGATGATGAAGAGCTTCTTGCGGAGATTCACCTCTCACCCCCCGAGAGGTTCTGCAACGGTACCCCGTTTCGCCGCGTCTGACCCGCGGTCTCGGTGCAATCTCCGCTCGCGATACGTTACAGCCGGGGAACGTCGAAAGTGATGACTCCGTTGCGAGCGCGTGTGCCGTGGGCCATCTGCTCCTCGAAGCCCGGCGGGCGCAGCATGCGCGGCTCGCTCCCGTCGAGCGGGATCTCCCAGAGAGAGTGCTGCTCGCCACCCCGGGTGGAGTGCATCAGGAGCTGCGGGCGGCCCCACTCGAAGAACGGCCCATGGCTGCGGCCCTGGTCGTCGTTGGCGAGCGGCTCCCAGGATCCGTCGTGGCTGGACATGCGACAGATCTGATGCCGTCCCTCGACGTCGGTGAAGAAGTAGACCGACTCCCCATCGGCCGAGAACCAGGGCCGGTATCCCCAGCCGTCCTCCTGCAGTGGGGCCGGCTCTGCCTCGCCGTGTGAGGCGACCGTCCAGAGGCGCGGTGGCCCGGCGCGGTCGGACACGAACACGATGGTCTCTCCGTCGGGGCTGAAGCAGGGACGGTGGTCCCGGTGGGGACCGCGGGTGATCTGGCGCGCCCCGCCGCCGTCCGCGTTCATCACGAAGAGGTTGACGACCATCTCTCCCACGTTCGGGCCCAGAGGCGTCATTTCTTCCACGGTGGTGCGCCGTTGCTCGATGCCTCGATCCGAGGCAAACGCGATCTGCTGCCCGTCCCAGGAGTAGACCGGATGCACCGCCCCGGTGTCCGGCTCGGTCAGAGCCTCGCAATCGAGTGTGGCCAGATCTGTGCGCCAGACGCGGACCGGTCCCGAGGCGCCCCCATAGAAGACGGCGTGGGTTCCCTCCGGGTGGATGCAGGCCTGGTAGTAGATTCCGTCGCCCGGTGAGATCCTCTGGATCTTCCCATCTGGGAACCATGCGTACACGTCCGCTCTGAAGCCCATTGATCTCTTCCCTTTCAACGCTTCGACAGTCATCCTGGCGTTCGAGCTCAGCGATTCGGTGAGAGGTGCAGACTACCGATGTAGCTGCGGCGCGGCATCACCGCTGCAATACCGCGCGGGAATGCTCGAGTGGCTTCGCAGGGTGGTGGGAGAGAAAGAGGCGGGAGGCCAGCGGCTGGTACCCCTCGGGTTCTGGGTGCTCGCGTTTGCGCTGGGCGGCGGGCGTCTTCTTTCTCGACGAGTCGCTGGCCGAGGCGATCGGATTGAACATCCATCGTGACGCGGAGATCCGCGGTGGCCAGGAGCTGAACTTCACCCTCGGCCTCAACTGGTACCTGCTCGCCAACCTCCGCCTCTCCACCAACTACGTGGTAGCGCTTCCAGTCCACCCCCTCGCGCAGGTAGCGGAGCCGGGCGCCCGGCCCGGGGTTCTCTTCCAGCATGGAGTAGTCGCCCAGGAAGCCCGCCTCTGCCTTCCTCACATTGCGCGCCTCCTAGGTGGCGGCGCAGGCGAGACACAGGCTCACGATCAGAATCATCCCGATGGCCTTCATCCCCCGATTTCCACATTCACGATTTTCTCTTCGACGTGCTCGAAGCTAACTCGGCATCGACGAGGCTTCGCGCACTCGCTAGCTTGCTCGCCGGGGAGCGAGCTTCGAGCGGAGGCTTTTCGATGTCAGACGATGACGGCCGGAGAAGGGGAGTCGACAAGGTCGCCATCCTCTACATCCTCGGTGGCATCCCCGCCATCCTCGCCTTCGTCGTGATTCTGTTCACCCTGGTGCGCTTCTTCCCCTCCATCCCCGCCTGAGCGCCCCTGCGGAGCCCGCCTCGCGCTTCCGGTCGGCTGCCGTCCGTCTGCACCAAAGCTGCCGGCGCAGGAAGCAGAAAGTGTGATCCCCATCATGTTTTCGGCTATGGGAAATTTCACCCGATAGCATAGAATGCTCTTATATTTCAGTAGGTTACGCTCAATTTTCGAAACAGCCGGGACGAAGAGTCCGGTGACATGCCTTCCCCCGGCCGACGACATCGAGGCAGTGCACGGCGGGCTCTCCGGCTGACGGGAGTCGCGGTGGTGCTGCTCTCGCTGGGCTGCATGACGCCCTCGGCCCTCCACGCGCCTTCCGTCAGCTACGACTACTTCGCCGCGTCCGCGCCGTCGGACCCGTGGACACCGATGATCGCAGGCTGGCAATCGCGAGAGCGGGCGCTTCCCGACATCGATCGGCTGCGGACGCCGGCCTCCGTCTCCGGCTCGGGGCAGACGCGCGTCGATGCGCCCACCGACGGGAGCCTTCGCACCAAGTACTTTGCGTTCCGCGTCGAGCGCAAACGGCAGATGGCCCGAGAGACCGCCGAGTGGATCCAGCGGGAGGCCAAGAAGCACTATCTCGCCGACGGTCCGATCGACCACTGGGCGACCCTGGAGGAGACCCTCACCCGGAACGGCGACGACTGCGACGGCCTGGAGTTGCTCGTCTACCACATCCTGCGAGATCTCGGCTTCCGCGAGGACGAGGTGTTTCGAGCGATCGTCTTCCGGCCCAGCGACGGGCAGCACCACATGGTGACGCTCTGGTTCGAGAAGACCGAAGATCCCTGGGTGATCGATCCCACCGGCGCGATGACCAGCGGCATGCCCCGCATGTCCGAGCTGCCGGACTGGGCTCCTCTCAAGGTCTTCAGCGAGACCGAGGAGTTCACCGTCGAGCAGATTCGCTCCGCGGCCCGCTAGCCTGCTGTTCCCACGGGCCGTAGTAGCGACCGGGTGGGAAATGCAGGCTAGGCTCGCGGTACGTGAGTGAGCTGCATCCCATCGAAGCGTTCGAGCTGCACGCGCGCCGCGAGCGCGTCTTCCTGGTGCTCGCGGGTCTGTTCCTCGGGTCGATGACGATGCTGAACATCCTCGGCGTCTCGCGCTTCATCGATCTCTCTTTCGAGCTGTCAGGCATGCGCATCCCCATGGCGCTTGCGGTAGGCGTGCTTCCGTATCCCATCACCTTCCTATGCACCGATTTCATCTCGGAGCTCTACGGACGCGCCCGGGCGAGCTTCGTCGTGTGGGTTGGCCTGGGGCTGAACTGCTGGGTGTTTCTCTTCCTCTGGCTGGGCGGGGAGCTGCCTCCGTTGCCCGCCTTCGACCCGGCTACGGGCCTGCCGCCGACGGACGACTACAGCTTCGCCTTCTACCGCATCCGGATGCTCACGATGGGCGCGGTGGTGGCGTCGATGGTGGCGTATCTCGCCGCGCAGCTCTGTGACGTCTACCTCTTCCACTTCTGGAAGCGGCTGACACGGGGACGCCATCTCTGGCTGCGCAACAACGGCTCGACGATGGTGAGCCAGTTCGTGGACACCTTCGCGGTCATCACCATCACGCACTTCTACGCGCGAGGACTGCCGATCGATCCCCAGGCAGCCATCTGGCCCCAGCTCTGGATCTTCATCGGATCGGCCTACGTCTTCAAGGTGGTGGTGGCGGCGCTCGACACGCTGCCCTTCTACCTGGGCGTGCGGTGGTTGGCCGGCTACCTGGAGATCGACACGCAGGCGGAGCACGGCAAGGAGGAAGCCGACCTCGGCAGACCCTGACGTCGCGAAGGCGATGCGATGCGTTAAGCTGATTGGTGAGGGGGGTCTTCGTGGCCGAGTTGGATCGCGAGAAGGAAGGCGCCGCAAACGGCGTGACTATTCACCGTCCGTTGCCCGTGGAGGCGGAAACGGGGACGGGTGATGCGCCTGCCAGCATGGAGAAGCAATCGGATCACCCCTGCTTCGAGTGCGTCCAGTGCTGCAGCTACGTCGCCATCGAGATCGACACGCCCACCACGATGAAGGAGTACGACTACATCGTCTGGTACCTGTACCACCAGGGCGTCTCGATCTTCGTCGACTGGGAAGGCGCCTGGTACATCAAGTTCGAGGCGCGTTGCAGACATCTGACGCCGCAGGGGCTCTGCGACAGCTATTCATCGCGACCGATCATCTGCAAGGAGTTCGACTGGCGCGAGTGCGAGAACCGCGTCAGGGACGAACCCGCCGACAAGTGGCTCTTCGAGACCAGCGATCAGTTCCTGCGCTGGTTCGAGAAGAAGCGGCCCAAGACCTTCCGACGCTTCCAGAAGTACATGCGAAAGAAGCACCGAAGCGGAAAGGAGAAGGAGCTCGAGCGGGTGAAGATCACCCAGCTGCTGCCACCTCCGACAGGCCGATAAGCCGCTAGCGCTCCGGCGTCGGCTCGACTTCGAGGTCCAGCTCCTTGCGCTGCTGCTCGGCACGCTGGTGCGCCTTGCTGCGCTCGCGCTCGATCTCCAGGAGAAGCTCCTTTCGAGCCACGTCGGCCTGCTCTTGCTCTGCGGCGATCCTTCCGCGCTTCAATTCGACCAGCCGCTGCTCGAGCAGACGGTTTCGCTGGCCCATCAACTCTCGGGGTAGCATGACGGACTCGACTCCCGGCGCGTATTTCAGCGTGATCTCGGCGGTCGCCTCCAATCCGTCGTTTGCCCGGACCGCCACCTGGATCCGGTTGAGCCCCACCTCCAACGGCACCAGGGCGCTGAACGTGCCATCGGCATTCGTGAAGAGACCCGAGGCAGGCGAACCGGTGGTGAGGTTCTCGATCTTGACCTCGTCGATGTTGGCGAAGCTGACATTCTCGATGACCTCGACCAGGTCGGCCGGATGGCGGACCGGCGTGAAGTAGCCGCCGGTGCGGGAGGCCATCTCGACCACGGCGACGGGTCCATCCAGGGCCTCCGGCCCGATGGCGAAGGAGTGGATCTTCACATTCATCCGCTTGGCGCGGTCGGCGGCGCGGAGGACGGCCTTCACGTTGTCGGCTTCGAAGAACGGTTCGTAGGGCAGGGTGGGCTGACCATCCGTGAAGAACAGGATCACCTTTTCGCTGTCGCGATCGGGCTCGGAGAGGCCGCCCTTGAGCCCGGTGAGCTCGACCCAGGCGAGGTCGAGGCCCTCGGCCATGTTGGTCATCCCGTTGGGGCCTCGCTCCAGCACGTCGTCGAGGGCGCGATCGATGCGCGCGTAGTCGGAGGTGAGAGGCTCCTCGGTGAGAGCCGCCTTGCGCGGTCCCCGCGAGAACAGGCCGCCCTGACCCGGCGGGTCTCCGGCGAAGGTGACGAGGCCGACCCGGGTGCTGCGCGGGTCGAGGCCCTTCAGCATCTGGCGCGCCGCCGCGACCTCGGCAGCGAGGATCGAATCGCCCGCATCCGTCGCTCGGAAGAGCCCGCGCAGTCCACCCTCGCCGACGACGCCGTTGCCGTTGATGTCCGCCCCGGTCATCTCACTGGTCGAGCCGGAGGTATCGAGCACCAGCAGCACGTCGAAGCGCTGGAAGTCGCCCAGCACCGCAAGGGCGCGTCCGGCGATGAAGGCGCCCGCTGCTTCGCCGACGATGGCTCCTTCGTTCGGGTGCTCGATCTCGATCAGAAGCTCGGTGGAGTCCCGCCCCACCGTCGTGAACAGGGGCTCGTCCTCGGCCGGGGCGCTCTCCGTCACGCTGGCGGAGATGACCACCGGCTCGTCGCCGGCCAACAGGGGCCGCTCCGCCGGATCTGCGGATCCTTCCGTCACCGCAAAGCGCGCGAACGGCAGACCTCTTCCACCCTCGAGAGGACGCTCCAGCGCCTGCAGGACTCCGGCGATGGGTGCCGCCCCGAGACGCAGCGTGGTTCCCTCCGGCCAGGCGGCCTCGAGGATTCCGACCACCTTGCCGCCCGGGTGCCGGAGCACCGGAGCACCACCCCAGCCCCGGAGGTCGACGGGTACGTCGAGCGCGACCTCGATGCGCGTGTCGGTCACGGCTCGCACCTTGCCGAAGATGTCGTCCTCGTCCTGTGGAATCGCAGCGGGTACGCCGAGGATCCGCACCCGGGAGCCATCGAGGTCCGAGAGATCCGTGTCGATCTCCAGGATCCGGATGCCGAAGGGAAGGGCGTCGAGAGCGAAGACGATGAAGTCGTCGCGCAGTGTGGCTCCGGGATCCCTGAACGACTGCCCGGGCTCGGTGTAGAGCCGGCTCGCGACCCCCACCCGACGCTTGCTGTTCCCCAGGCGGAACTCGACCTCTCGGGTCTGCGATAGCTCTCCCAGGTCGAAGGAGTGCGCGGCACCGACAGCGGCGACACCCACCTCGTCGGCGACGCGGACGAAGAAGACGGTGCCCGAGCCGAGCTCTTCGCCGCTGCCGGCCGTGAAGCGGGGACGGGCGACGGCCGGGAGCTCGCCCTGACTCTGGCCGGTTGCGGACCCGGCCAGAAACAGGAGCGCCAGTGACAGACCGACCCGAACTACCATCTGACCTCGACGATACGGGAGGTCCAGAGGACTGTCACGCGGGCGCGGGAAGGAGAGAGGGCGGTTTGATAACCTCTCGGTCGGGGGGAACCGAGGTTGAAAGATCGCCGGCTCGGCATCGCGCTAGTGGTCGCTGCGTGCGCGTTGGCTCTGCTCTCGTCGCCGGCGAGCTCGGAGTCCCGGCCCGATCGCTTCGACACCGTGGTCATCGACGCTGGCCACGGCGGAAGGAATCAGGGCGCGCGCGGGGTCGGAGGGTTGCTGGAGAAGGATCTCGTCCTGGACGTGAGCCTCCGCCTCGCCAAGCGTCTCGAGGCGCGTGGGATCGGCGTGGTGCTGACGCGCCGGGACGACCGCTTCGTTTCTCTCGAGGAGCGCACCTCCATCGCCAACGATGCCCGCGGCGATCTCTTCATCTCCGTCCACGCCAACGCTTCCCTGTCCCGGAGCGCCCGGGGGATCGAGACCTTCTTCGTGTCGCTGGAGGCCAGTGACGAGGCCGCGCAGCGGCTCGCCAACCTGGAGAACCAGGCCTTTGCAGGCTCGGGGGGAGTCGCGAAGATCGCCGATGATCCCCTGCTTGGAATTCTCGGCGATCTGATCGCCACCGAGCACCTGGTGGAGTCCCAGGAATTCTCCGGACTGGTCCAGAGCGGGCTCGCCAGTGGCCGGTCGCGAGGGGTGAAGCAGGCGCCCTTCGTGGTGCTGATGGGGGTGCAGATGCCCGCTGCCCTGGTCGAGATCGGCTTCCTCACCAATCCCGCGGACGAGAGCGACCTGCGTTCCTCCGCCGAGCGCGACCGTCTCGCCGATGGCCTGGCAGGGGCCGTCGTCGAGTTCGCGGAGCGCTACGATGCCCGGCGCGGCGCGGCCGGCGGGGGGACCGATTGATGCGGTCGAACGGACGGGCTCCGGATCAGCTGCGCCCGGTGCGGCTTCTGACGAACTTCACTGAGAACCCGCTGGCCTCCGTGCTCTGTGAGTTCGGGGCGACCAAGGTGCTCTGCACCGTCAGCAGCGAGGAGACGGTGCCCCGTTTCCAGCACGGAAGCGGGCGCGGCTGGGTCACCGCGGAGTACTCGCTTCTGCCCGGCTCCACGGACCGCCGGGTCGAGCGGGAGGCCGCCCGGGGAAAACAATCGGGACGAACGCTCGAGATCCAGCGCCTGATCGGCCGTTCTCTCCGTGCGGTCGTCGACACCAAAGGGCTCGGTGAGCGAACGCTGTGGGTGGATTGCGATGTGCTCCAGGCCGACGGGGGGACCCGAACTGCCTCGATCACCGGTGGCTATACCGCCCTTGCGCTGGCCCTCTCCCGCCTGGTGCGCCGCGGCGCGCTGGACCGCACGCCGCTGCGAGGCTCCATCGCCGCCGTCTCCGTGGGTCTGGTCGACGGCCAGGTGCTGCTCGATCTCGACTACGACGAGGACTCACGCGCCGCCGTCGACATGAACGTGGTCGCCACCGACGGTGGACGTCTGGCCGAGATCCAGGGCACCGGCGAGGAGGCGACCTTCTCGCGAGACGAGCTCGACGCGATGACCACCCTGGCGCTTGGCGGCATCGAGGAGCTCACTCGGCTTCAGCAGAACGCGCTCGCCGAAGCAGGCGGACCGAGCTGATGCCGTCCGGCTCTCTTCTCTTCCCGGAGCTGGTCCTCGCGACCTCCAATCCCGGCAAGCTGCGCGAGTTCCGCGCGATCCTCGGCGAGCTCTCCGTCAGGTTCGAGGCGCTGGCAGCCTTTCCCGAGGTGGAGCTTCCCGAGGAAGGGGACGACTACGAAGCCAACGCCGTGGCCAAGGCCCGCGCCATCGCCGACGCGACCGGCCGGCCGGCCCTGGCGGACGACTCGGGAATCGAGGTGACGGCGCTCGGCAACCGCCCCGGGCCGCGCTCGGCGCGCTTTGGTGGCGCGGATCTCGACGACGCCGGACGCCTGGAGAAGCTGCTCCGCGATCTCGCCGCGAGCGGCGCGATGGACCGCAGCGCTCGCTTCGTGTGCGTGGCGGCGTTGGCATTTCCCGGTGGCGAGGTGATCACTGCCCGCGGCGAGTGCCCCGGTCGGATTCTCGATGCGCCCCGGGGCGGACGTGGCTTCGGTTACGACCCGATCTTCGAGGTGGAGGGCGGGGTCCGATCAATGGCGGAGATTCCGCCGACCGAGAAGAACCGCATCTCACACCGCGCCCGGGCGCTCCTCTCCTTGCGCGAAGTGATCCAGCAGCGAATCGCACGCTGACCGCTAGACGAGCAGGTCGAGGCTGCGCTGCGCGACGATCCGAGCCAGATCGCCGCTGAGGGTCGGACTCGGATCCGTGAAGCGGATGCCCATGCCGACCGGAACGTGAGAGCGCAACAGGTTTCCGGGCACGTTGGTGTACAGCACGTTGGCGGGCAGTGACCGGGAGCCGTTCGGCAGCTGAAGCTCGACGTCGATCTTTGCCCCGACCATCGAGGGACGCGGAGTCTCGAGGAAGGCGCCGCCCTCGGAGAGGTTGTAGAGCCGGGCCTCCTTGCGTCGCCCTGGGGTGCGGATGCACACCCGCCAGGCCAACGGTGCCCGAAGCTCGCCGCGGGCCGGTCCTCTGGCTCGGGCACGGAGAAAGGCCCGATTCACCTGGAATCGCAGGGTGCGGTCGTCGAAGGGATGCCAGAGGGCGAGGGTGAAGCCCGCCTCGCGGAGCTGCTGCCGGATTTCCGGCGCCGGCTCTTCTCCCACCGCCAGCCCGGTCAGCTCGCCGGCCCCGAGGCGTTGGCGGAGCGGATCGGCGAAGGCGGAGAGGCGCCCGGACGGCATTCGGGTGCTGAGCAGCACTGCCCGGAAGGGCAGCTCCGGCTGGTCGAGCGTCCGGTCGAGCTCGTCGGCCCGGCGCGCCAGCGTGGTCCGGAAACCCAGGTTGCGCAGCCGACGGCGCAGAAGGGATGCCGAAGGCCCGGTACCCTCTTCGATCAGAAGGACTTCGCGTTGCTGTGCCAATGGGAACTCCGCGTCTTCTCCTCTAAGGGAGTGCCGCGAAGCGCTCGTAGGGTGTCGCGATGTCCGGGTCATATTTTCTGACTTTGCGGCACAGGCGCCGGAGCGCCCGGCGCCCGAGCGAGAGTCCACATCTGTGCAGGTAGGACTCCAGAGGCCCGTTGCAGAAGGCGATTGCCTCCTCTCGGGTGAGTCGCTCCGGGTCGATGTCGAACTCGTGAAGCTCCATCCACAGGCGGAAGCGCGGAACCGCGACGCCCAGCGCCACCGAGAGCTCGGTGTGCAAGTTGTCGAATCGCCGCCGCCCCAAGGGCTCGCCAGCGTAGGCGGGCTGCGGTGCGAATTGCATCCGGTCGGCGTCCTCGCTTCGAGGCTTTCTCCCCACATGAATGAGTGGGAGCTGGCAGCCGCTTGTGTCGAGGGGGAAACGCTAGAGTTGCGTCATGGGGGGGCAAAAAGGGAGCTGCCCGGGCCGCTGCCTCGGGCTCTGGGTCCTCGCAGCTGCGCTCGCCTGCGCCGCTGGCGTACCGGCAGTCCTGCCTCCGGAGGTTCTCCGTCCCTTGGAAGACCGGGCCGAGCGGGCGCGTGGCCTTCTCTTTCGCGAGCCGGTCGAGGCCCAGCTGGTGTCCCGCGGGAAGGTAGAGGCGGTCGTGACGGAGTCGATCGCGAGGGTCTACACGCCGGAGATCCGCCGGACGGACGAGAGGGTCAAGAAGGCCCTGGGTCTGCTACCGGCCGACGCGGACCTCTGGGAGGCGCTGATCGAGTTTCAGGCCGACGCGGTAGCCGGTTTTTACGCTCCACTGGACGGCCGGCTCTACGTCGTCGCAGAGCCCGGGAAACAGGCCGACGGAGTTCACCTGGGCCAGGGAGTCGACCAGGTGCTGGTGCACGAGCTGGTTCACGCCTTGCAGGCCATCCACGCCGATCTGATCGACGTGACCCTCGGACTACTCGATCACGATGACCTGGCATTCGCTCTCGGTGCACTGCTCGAAGGGGACGCCACCTGGGCGGGGTATCGAGACGACTACCTGAGCTACGGACTTCCCATTCCTCCACCCGAGGAAGTCGCATCGGATTTCGAGACTCACTGGTCCGAGAAGCAGCACCAGGAGGTGCCTCGGCTGGTTCGCGAAAGTCTCGTTCTCATGTATCCCGCCGGCTACGCGCTGGTGACCCGGATCCTCGACGCTGGAGGCGTCGCCGCGCTCGATGCGGCGCTTCTGGACCCGCCGCTCACGAGCGAAGACGTGCTGCACCCGGAGCGCTACCTCGATCCCTCCGGCCGTGGGCCGCTCCGGTTCCTTCAGCTCGAGACCGAGCGGATCGCGCCCTCGCCCGAGTGTACGACGGTCGGCACCAATAGCTTCGGTGAGTTCGGCCTGCGGATCTGGGCGCAGGAGCGGGGCATGGCAGGACCCGAGGCCGCTGTCGCGGCCGAAGGGTGGGACGCCGATCGTGCCGTCGTCTTCGACTGTCCCACGGGCACCGCCTTCGCCTGGCTGATGCAGTTCGGGAGCGCGTCGAAGGCGCGCGAGTTCGCGGAGATCGCCAGGCGCCTGGCTCGGCCATCGACCCGGGTCGACGATTCGGGAACCCGAGTGATGCTATGGGCGAATCTCGTCCAGGGCGGGCGCGACGTCGCCCTGCTCGAGACGGAGAGCCGGGTCTACCGGGATCTCTCCGAGTACCTGGGTGCCCGCCCGGAGATCCTCGAGCGAACCCGCACGCTGCGCAGCCGCCTCTCAGCCGGCAGCGGCGAGGGCGGTCGCCACGACCCCGGCGAGACCCGCGGCGACGAGCGCGAGTGGGATCTGTGACTTCACGTGGTCCATCAGGTCGCAGCCTGTGAACATGCTCGAGAGAATCGTCGTGTCCGAGATCGGAGAGCACTGGTCGCCGAAGACGGCACCACCCAGCACCGCGCCGAAGCAGAGCTGCACGTAGGCCGGATCCGGATTGAGTGCGTAGGCCAGGGGCATCGCCACCGGAAAGACCACGGCGTAGGTGCCCCAGGAGGTTCCGGTGGAGAACGCGATCCCCATGCACAGCAGCATCAGGATCGCCGGAAGGCCAACGCCCGGGAGTGTCTCGCCAATGGCCTGGACGACCCAGGTCGCTGTTCCGAGCTCCCGCGACACGGCCCCGAGCGTCACGGCCAGACCGAGGACGATGGCCCCGATGGTCATGTTTCGACATCCGGTGATGAAGCCGTCGAGAATCGTGTCGAGCGACATGCCACGCGCCGCCGCCAGGAACATCGCCGCCATCACGCAGAGCAGAAAGGCCTCGTTGATCCGGTCCGCGTCGAAGAGCA
The DNA here is from genome assembly GCA_963766175.1 of uncultured delta proteobacterium. Lineage (GTDB taxonomy): Bacteria > Myxococcota_A > UBA9160 > UBA9160 > UBA6930 > CAVXZE01. The sequence continues at coordinate 82,844 of CAVXZE010000025.1, read as the reverse complement.
TGAAGGGCAGGATCGCCACCCCGAGCAGCACGCCGATCGGTACGATGAAGTCGGCCAGGCTCGGCTGGTAGCCCTCCACCGCCAGCTCCTCCGGCTCATCGGGGGAGAAGAGCGGCTCCGCCTCCGGTGCGTCGAGCGCGCCGGTTTCCCGCGCCCTCGCGCGGGCGCGGGCCATCGTCCCCCCGATCCAGGGCAGTAGTTGCAGGGAGAAGAGGAGCGTGGTCGTCACCGCGAAGAGCGCGTAGAAGTTGAAGGGAATCGAGCTCAGAAAGAAGCGGTAGCCCGCCGCCTGGTCCGGAATCAGCGGAATCGTACCGGCGACCAGGGTCGCTACGTAGGCGGGCCAGGCGTTGAAGGGAAGGATCGTGGCGACTGGCGACGCCGTCGAGTCCACCACGTAGGAGAGCTCCTCGTGGCTGATGCGGTGGCGATCGGAGACCGGCTTGACGGTGGTGCCGGCGAGCACGGTGCTCACCGTTCCCCCCTGGTGGAAGAGCACGCCGAGCAGCCAGCCGAAGAGGAGGCTCGAGCGCGGACCCTGGGCCATCCAGCCGCCGACGGTGTGGGCGAAATAGCGAGCCCCGCCCGTCTTGCCCCAGATCCCGATCAGCCCGCCCAGGCACCACAGATAGATCAGCAGGATCTTGGCGTAGCCCTTGGAGCCGATCGCGGGGAGCAGGAAGCGGGTGATCGGGTTGGCGTCCAAGACGCTGCTCCCCTGGAACAGCAGCACCACGCTCCCCGTCAGCACCCCTGCGAACAGCGCGACCAACACCTGCCTGGTGGCGAAGGCGAGAAAGATCGTCACCAAGGCCGGCAGCAGCGACAGCCAAGTCGGATCGGGCCCCTCCATCGGGCGGTAGAGTAACCGAACTGACCCGAGCCGATAGAGGGAAGGCGCACGAATCCCTACTCTTCCCGGCCCATGGATACGCTGCTCTGCATCCGCCACGCACAGTCCACCATGAACGCGGCCGGGCTCTGGCAGGGCCAGGCGAATCCCCCCCTCTCCGAGGAAGGCCGGGAGCAGGCTCACGCCCTGGGCGAGCGCCTGGCCGGGGAGTCGCTCTCGGTGCTGGTGGCGAGCGATCTCCGAAGGGCGCGCGAGACCGCCGAGATCGTCGGGCGCAGCCTGGGGATCGCCACCCGGCTCGAGCCGGGGCTCCGCGAGCTCGACGTGGGAGACTGGAGCGGGCTCGCCCGTGACGAGATTGCGCGGCGCTGGCCGGAGGATTTCGACCGCTTTCGAGCCGGCGACCTCGATGTGAGGGCCGGCGGTGGGGAGACACGCCGGGAGCTCCGGGAGAGGGTGGTGGCCGCCCTTCGCTCGCTCCAACAGACCTACCGCGGCGGTCGGATCGCCGTGGTGACCCACCTCGGGGTGATCCGGACCCTCTCGCCGGGGATCCAGATCACGAATGCGGAGTCGTTCTGGCTCGACATGACGACCCTCGCAGGTCCATCCTCTTCCCCAGCAGGAGATGGAGGCGCAGCACAGTGAACACCGGTTTCGTCGCTTCGTTTTTCGGAGCCACCGCTCTCTGGATGACGCTGGTCGCGCTCGGGACCGGCGCACTGGCGTCCTTCCTGATCGCGCCGATCGCGGTCGGGCTCGGGGCCCTCGCCCTGGCCGTCCGCCGGGAGGTGGCGCGGACGACCCCGCGCTGGGTCGCGGGAGCGGGCCTCCTCACCGTCCTGGCCGGTCTCGCACTGGCGGCCGCCGGCTCTGTGGGCGGAGGTCTCGCCACCGCCGTGCTCGGGGTCGGAGTGGTCTTCACCGGCAGCCAGCTGTCGCTCCAGCTCGATCCTCCACCGAGCGGAGATTCGATGCCCTCGACACTCTCGGCGGGCCTGAATGCGGGGATCGCCCTCGACGAGATGGTCAGACTGCTCACCAAGCTGGACCAGGTGCTTCGACCGCCTCGTCCCCTGGTCGAGGTGGCGCAGGATCTCCGGGCGGCGGCCGAGCGGCACCTGGAGCAGGGCTGGGTTCGCGAGCCCCATCTCGCGCACTTCACCCCGCCGGCCCTCGAGAAGCCGAACCTGACCCGGACCCGAATCAGGGGAGCGGGGCAGCTGGAGCATCTTCACTTCGAGAGCGAGTACCAGCCCAACGACCCCGAGATCCGCGATGACTACCTGGCGCAGCATCGCAATCGCATCGCCCACGCCTACCTGTGGCGACACCCGTCCGGACCGCGCCCGACCCTGATCTGCATCCACGGCTACCGCATGGGCCGCATCTCCCTCGACGCTCGTGCCTGGGACGTGGACTGGCTTCACCGACGCCTCGGCCTCGACGTGGCGGCGGTGGTGCTTCCCTTTCACGGACCTCGGGCGATCCGTCGGCGATCGGGGGCGGGGTTTCTCGACACCCATCCGCTCTGGACCAACGCGGCATTCGGCCAGGCGATCTGGGAGCTTCGACGGTTGGCGGGCTGGCTGCGCGGCCAGGGCGCCCCGCTGCTCGGCGTCTACGGAATCAGCCTCGGTGGCTACACCGCCGCGCTCTTCGCCTCGATCGAGTCACGGCTCAGCTGCGCGATCACCATGGTTCCGGTGGTCTCTCTCACGGCCTTGCTACAGCGGGATCTCTCCGAGGAGAAACGCCTGGCCGGGGAAGCGCTGGGTCTCACCGAGGAGGTGCTGGAACAGGCATGGGCTCCCCACGCACCGCTTCGCCACACGCCCAAGGTGGCGAAGGCGGGGCGCCTGATCGTGGCTGGTCTCGCCGATCGGATTTGTCCTCCCGACCAGGCCCGGGCGCTCTTCGAGCACTGGGAGCGGCCCGCCATCCACTGGTTCCCGGGCACCCACCTGCTGCCGATCGGTCGCCGCGCCACCAGGGCGAGGATGGAGCAGCACCTGCGCGATACCCTGCTGGCCGAGCCGGTGCCGGATCCGCTGCCCCTCACCCGTTTCCGGCAGGGCGGCGGGGTGGAGACATGATCCGGCGCGTGAGGGCGCGTACGGCGCCCGGTGCCAGACGCTTCAGGTAGTAGATGATCCAGGACTCCGGGCTGATTGGCGCCACCGTCCGGTTGCGTTGGATCGCCTTCAGCACGTTGCTGGCTACCTGTTCCGGCGTGTAGTTGCGGCGCTGGTAGATCTTGCTCAACCGCTCTCGCTCCCCCGGTGCGTCCGCCGCGCCGCGCATCCGTGAGTTCGTCGTCAGTGGGGTGTTGATGACGCCGGGGCAGACCGCAGTGACGCCGATCCGGTGCCGGTGGAGCTCGTTGCGCAGCGCCTCGGAGAGCCCCAGCACCGCGTACTTCGACGTGGTGTAGGCCGAGAGGGTCTCGCTCGGCATGTAGGCGGCCAGGGAGGCGACGTTCACCACGTGCCCTCCTACGCCCCGCGACACCATATGTGGCACGAAGTAGTGACAGCCGTGGATCACGCCACGGAGGTTGATACGGAGCAGCCAGTCCCAGTCCTCCAGCGAGGTGTCGAGAAAGGATGCCGCCAGCCCCACGCCCGCGTTGTTCATCAGGATGTCCACGGCGCGCATCTGTCCGTGGACCTCCTCTGCGAAGGCGCGCATCTCCTCGGGATTGGCCACGTCCACTCGCCGGCTCATGACACTCCGGCCCATCGTGGTGAGGGTCTTCTCGGTCTGCGCGAGCCCGGCCTGGTCCACGTCGCAGATCACCAGATCTGCTCCGCGTGATCCAAAGGCGGTGGCGCTGGCCTGGCCGATGCCGCTCCCCGCGCCGGTGACGAGAACGGTCTTCCCGCTCAGGTTGCGGACGTCCACTCCAGCCCCCTTTCCGCCCCGATCAGCACGCGCAGGCCCTCGAGGAGGATCCAGATGTCACAGACGAGCACCAGACTTCCGCTCACCGCCAGCAGCCACTGCTCGCCGAAGTTTTCATAGTAGCCGTACACCTCGCCGAGCATGGCGGTGATCGTCGCCGCCGCCACCAGGAGCATGGGGACGAGGGTATAGACGACGGGTCTTCCATTTCGCTTGAGCCAGATCGAGACGACCAGCAGTGTCACTCCGGCGACCAGCTGGTTGGTGGTGCCGAAGAGAGGCCAGAGGGCCAGTCCGCCCTTGCCCCCCGCCTGGGTCAGTGCCAGAAGCAGCGTGGCGCCGATGCCGAGGGCGCCCGCGGCGTAGCGGTTGGTGAGGGGCTTCACGCCGTAGGTCGCTGCCAGCTCGCCGATCACCAGCCGCTGGATGCGCGCCCCGGTGTCGAGGGAGGTGGCCGCGAAGGCGATCACCATCACGGCGATGAAGGTCCGCGCCGACGCCATCGGGATGCCCAGGGAGGCGACGAAGGTGGCGCTCCCAGTCACGAACGCATCGAGCTTTGCGCTCAGCCCGCTGGCCGCGCCCCAGCTCGCGTAGTGGCCCGACCACTCGGCGTAGCTGGCGAAGCCGGCCGTCGAGGCCAGCACCGCGAGCATGCCCAGCGCGCCCTCGCCCAGCATGGCGCCGTAGCCGAGCGCCTTGGCGTCGGTCATGCAGCCCACCTGCTTCGAGGTAGTGCCCGACGACACCAGACCGTGGAAGCCGGAGATCGCGCCGCAGGCGATGGTGATGAACAGGAAGGGGATGACCGGCGGCGCGCCCTCGGGCGAGAGATTGAAGGCCGGTGCCACCACCTCCGGACGCAGGACGACGAGGCCGAGGGTGAGGAGAGAGAGGCCCGTGATCAACTGGTGTGCGTTCAGGTAGTCGCGCGGCTGCAGCAGCAGCCAGACCGGCAGCACCGAGGCCGCGAAGGAGTAGATGAGCAGGATCCAGACCCAGCTGCTCACCGAGATCTCCGCGAGCCAGGGAAGGGCCTCGGCCACCGCGTTGCCGTAGAAGATCGAGGCCAGCAGCAGCGCGTAGCCGACCAGCGACGGGATCAGCACCGGGACCCCGCGCCGGTAGATCAGCCAGCCCAGAACGATTGCGACGATGATCTGGATGTTGATCGGGAAGATCGCGCCCGGGTTGGAGACGAAGAGGGTGCCGATGATGAAGGCGAAGACGGCGAGCACGATCCAGATCAGAAACGAGATGATCAGCAGGAAGAGCGCCCGTACCCGGGGGCTGATCACGCTCCCGGCGATCTCGCCGATCGAGCTACCGCGATTGCGGAGACTGATCACCAGGGCGGAGAAGTCGTGAACCGCCCCCATCATCACGGTGCCCACGACCACCCAGAGGAGAGCCGGGACCCAGCCCCAGATCACCGCGATCGCCGGGCCCACGATCGGAGCCGCCCCGGCGATGGATGTGAAGTGGTGGCCCCAGAGCACGCCCTTGCGGGTCGGAACGAAGTCGACGTCGTCCCGGAACTGCACCGAGGGGACGGCTTCGTCCTCGGCCAGCTGGAAGATGGTGCGGGCGAGGAAGCGGCCGTAGAAGCGGTAGCCGATCAGGAAGATGACGAAGGTGCAGAGAGCGAGGACGGCAGCGTTCACCTGGACAGATTCTCCGTTCTCTCCTGGCCCCGGGCTAGCCGGGGGGGGTGTAGTGGAGCGGGCCGATCGGACCGAGCTCGAGTCCGACTCCCATCCAGAGTACCAGCAGGGCGCACCACGCCACCAGGAAGGCGAAGGCATAGGGAAGCATCAGCGCCACCAGGGTTCCGATCCCGGCCTTCGGCACGTAGCGTTGCATGAACACCAGGATAATCACCACGTAGGGATTGAGCGGGGTGATCACGTTGGAGACCGAGTCGCCCACCCGGTAGGCGGCCTGGGTCAGCTCGGGGCTGATTCCCACCTGCATGAACATGGGGACGAAGACCGGTGCGAAGAAGGCGAACTTGGCCGACATCGAGCCAATGAAGAGATTCGCGACGGCCGCCACGATCACGAAGGCCACCATCAGCAGCGGGGCGGGAAGCTCGGCGCGCGCCAGCACGTCTCCGCCAGCGATGGCGAGCATTTCACCGAGGCCCGAGTAGCGGAAGTACGCGACGAACTGGGCGGCGAAGAAGGCCAGCACGATGTAGGGGCCCATGCTCGACATGGTCTCGCCGAGGAGCCGCGCCGCGTCGCGGTCGCTGCGCAGCGATCGGCTGGCGAGGCCGTAGGCCAGGCCCGGGATCAGGAAGCCCAGGAAGAGGAGGGGAACGATGGCCGCGACCCAGCGCGGAAAACGCCCGTCCATTCCGTGCAGCGGCGCGCCGGGGATCCAGGTAGCGGCGACGAGCACCAGCAGCGTCAGCGCCACCGCCAGCAGACCGGCGCGAAGACCGCGCTTCTCGCCGGCGCCCAGCCGTTGCTCCTCCGGGTCGAGATCGGATCGGTCTACCGGGCCTCCTTCTTCCGGTGATTTGGCCGCGAAGCGGGGCTCGACCCACCAGGCCGTCACCGCCCAGCCGACGCCGACGAGCAGGACCGTCGATGCCTGCATGAACCAGAGGTTGGCCCTCACATCCACGGCGTAGCCGGAGTCGAGGATCTGTGCGCCGGCCGAGGAGAACCCGGCCAGGATGATGTCGAGGCTGGTGATCATCAGGTTGGCGCCGAAGCCGGCGGAGACGCCGGCGAAGACGGCTGCGAGGCCCACCAGAGGCGACCGTCCGGCAGCCAGGTAGAGGGCCGCCGCGAGCGGAGGAAGCACCACGTAGCCCGCATCCAGTGCCACAGAGGAGACCACGCCGACCAGAAAGACGGTGGGCGTCAGCAGGACGGGAGGGACGGCTAGCAGCGTGGCCTTGAGCAGTGCCCCGATGAACCCGGTGCGGTCGGCGAGGCCGATGCCGAGCATGCCGACCAGGACGATGGCCAGGGGCGGGAAGTTCTTGAAGTTGTCCACCATGCTGGAGACCGCCCAGTAGAGGCCATCGGAGGAGAGGAGCCCCCGCGCCACCACCGGCACCTTGACCAGCTCCTTCTGCGGCTCGCCGGTCTCGCGGTCCAGGACCGCTGTGGTGATCTCCTCGCCGGTCTCGGGGTCCAGCACGGGACTTCCGGAGGCGTCCAGAACCGGCTGGCGCAGCGGGCGCGAGACGGTCTTCTCGACGCTCCAATCCAGGCTCGCTGCCAGCTGTGAGAGCACCATCACCAGCAGGGCGCCGATCAGGAACAGGGTGGTCGGGTCGGGAAGGGCGTTTCCGACTCGCTCGATCTTGTCGAGAAGACCCGTCCCTTGCGTCATCCGACGGCCTCGCGCTGAAGGCGTCTCACCTGGTGGCGCCTGCGAATGCCCACCAGCAGGAGGAGCGCCGTCGCCCCCCCGGCCACGTCGAGGGATACGTCGATGGCGGAGCCGGTGCGCGCGACGGCGAAGGACTGGTGGGTCTCGTCGGTGGCGGCCACTGCGGCCACCAGCGCCAGAGCCAGGCCCGCCGAGCGCCAGGGGCTCGACGATTGGCGGAGCGCCTGGTAGGCGAGGGCGGCCAGCACCGCGTATTCGAAGACATGGGCTCCCTTGCGTACCAGAAACTGGAGAAGCTGCTGCGTCTCCGCACTGATCGCGGGAAAGATCCAGCGCACCAGCGGCGCGAGGAAGCGAGAGGTCGATTCAGCCGAGAATCGGTCGCTGGAGAAGCCGAGCACCACGGCGATCCACAGAGCCACCGCCAACCACCACAGCCACCTCCGGTGCTCCCGCTGCATCGATCGCGATTTCCCCCACCCCAAGGCTACTCGAACACCCCTTCGGGTTCAGCACCCGGGACTCTGGTCTTCCTCAGAATCTTTGAGATTCATGCTCTTGGCTCTGGTGTCTCATATTCTACTCGAGCTTCGCTGGAGGCTGGGGGGAGCGCCGCGATGGTGGAATGCTCCATACTGGGCGCGGGGGATGAGATCGGCGTGACTGGGGAGAAAGGTGGCGACGCCGGGGGGCGGCGCGTGGCGGCCGCCGCCGCACTGCTGGCGGCGAGTTTCTTCCTCTCCAGGGTGCTCGGCTTCGTGCGCGAGGCCGTCCTCGCGTACCGCCTCGGCGTCGGTGCCGAAACCGACGCCTACTATGCGGCCTTCCAGATCCCGGACATGCTCAACCACTTCCTGGGGATCGGCGCGCTCTCGATCGCCCTGATTCCCCTCTACACCCGCATTCGCACCGAACGGGGGGAGGAGGCTGCCAATCGCGTCTTCGCCACGGTGTTCGGCACGCTGGGATTGGTCGCACTGGTGGCCACCTCGCTGCTCTGGTGGTTCGCCGAGCCGCTGGTGGTCCTCCAGTTCCCCGACTTCACGGCCGATAAGCAGGCGCTGACGGTTCGGCTCACGCGCATCGTCCTCCCCGCCCAGATCTTCTTCGTCTGCGGTGGAATCCTGCGGGCGGTGCTGATGGCGAAGGGTCGCTTCGGTGCCCAGGCCGCGGCGCCGCTGATCTACAACGGCGGCATCATCGCCGGTGGGCTCTTCCTGGCGCCGGTCATGGGTGTCGATGGCTTTGCCTGGGGAGCGCTGGTCGGCGCCGCCCTCGGCCCCTTCGGCTACGCGCTGCTCGACGCGCGTGGGCGGGTGACGCTTCGCCTGCGCGTCGCGCCCCTCGATCCTGACTTTCTCCGCTACCTGCTGCTGGCGGCGCCGCTGATGATCGGGGTCACCCTCCTCACCATGGACGAGTGGTACGACCGCTGGTTCGGCGGTGTGCTCGGCGCGGGAACCATCGGGCTGGTCGTCTACGCGCGCCGCCTCATGCAAGCCCCCGTTGCGGTGGTGGGCCAGACCGCTGCGACCGCCGCCCTTCCCGCACTCTCCAAGCTGGTGGCCGAGGCGCGCTGGGAGGAGCTCTCGAGCATGGTGCTGCGGACGCTCCAGGTCGCGATCAGTCTCGGGGTCCTGGCCGGCGCCGCGACCTATGCGCTCGCCGATCCCTTCGTCGCTCTGGTCTACCTGCGTGGCGCCTTTGGCGAGAGCGATGCCCACGCGGTCGCGGATACGCTGCGGGTCTTCTCCCTGGCGGTGCCCGCCTGGATCGCCCAGACGATCGCCGTGCGGCCCTTTTACGCGCGCCGTGACTTCTGGCGGCCGATGCTGTTGGGTACGGCGATCGCCGTTCTCGCGATCCCGGTCTACCTGGTGCTCGGCCCGCCCTTCGGAGCCCGAGGTCTGGCCGGCGCCGGCGCCCTCGCCATCACCGCCAATGCACTGGCGACACTCGCCCTGGCGCGCCGACTCCACGGGGCACCGCACTTCGCGCCGCTGGCCTCCACTGCGCTCCGGGCGATCCTGATCTCGCTCCCCGCTGCGACTGCGGCGTTCTATTGCCAGCCCGGACTCGGCGGTGGGATCGGGGCACTGGTCGATCTCGCGGTGGGTGGCATCGTCTTCGGGCTCTTGGCGATCGCGGGTGTGCTTCTGGTAGGGGACGCGCCGATGCGCGAGATCCTCTCGGAGGCATGGAGCTCGTTGGCGCGGCGCCGTCGCGCTGCGTGATATCGTCTCTGCCATGAAGATCCTCGGACCCGAACGACTACGAGACCAGGGGCTCGTCCCGGAGCAGGAAGAGTCCGGCAATCGCGCCATTCTCGCGCTCCTCAGCGATCCCCAGGTCGCCGACCAGATGGATCTGGTGGCGACCTACCGGCGAGGAGAGAGCGAGGGGGGCGAGGCCGGAGCCTACGAGGTGTGGGCGGCCCGAGGAATGGTCCGCTTCCGCCGACTCTGCCGCGACGATGGGAGTCTCGACTACCAGATCATCGAGCAGATCGGAGAGAACCCGATCGGCAATCAGGATCCCCACGCGCTCCGCACCGTCGCCGAGGAGAAGGAGGCGGCCCGGCTCTCGGGCTTCGATCCCCAGGACCCCGCCCGGCGCTTCATCGCTCCCGAGCAGCAATCCTATCCCTTCGCATACGAGCGCCTGGCCCAGCTCTTCGATTCCCCCAACGCGCCGGATCTGGCCATCTCACCGCGAGACTGGTGCTGGGGGGTGCAGCCGGGAACCCACGGCGGTCTCCAGGTGCGCCAGGCGCGTGGTCCTCTTTGGCTCTCGGGCCCGGGCGTTCGCACCGGCCGCCATGAGCTCGCCGCACGGGCTGTGGACATCGCACCGACCTGCCTGGCGGCCCTGGGCTTTCCCTTGATCGACGGTGCCGATGCCAGCGGGCGCACCTCCAGCGAGCGGGGCGTGGCTCCCGACGTGCTGCTGGCGCGACAGGACGGACGGGTACTGAGGGAGATTCTCGATCCGGACGCCAACCCACCGAATCGTCTCTATATTTTCCTGATCGACGGCATCCATTCGACGGAGCTCGAGGAGCGGCTGGAAAACGATCCCGAAGCCCTCCCCAACCTGCGAAGGCTCCGGAGACATGCCGCCGTCATGCCTTCCGGATCGATCGTGAACTTTCCATCCATCACCTGGCCGAGCCACACAGCGATCGGCACCGGCACCTGGTGCGGCCACCACGATGTCGTGAACCCGACCTTCTACCTGCGCGAGAAGCGCGAGTTCGTCTCGCCGCAAGGGCAGCAGGACCACACCGAGGGCTTCGTGAGCCCGCGTGTCGAGGGACTCTACGAGGCCTTCCACCGTGTGAAGGGCGAGGATGTCCTGACGGCGGCCATCTACGCTCCCTTCGGTCGCGGGGCCGACCATTCGGTCCTGGAGGGACGCAACCTGGGCAATCGGGCGCGACTCAAGGCACTCAATCCGGAGCTCGCTGCCGACGAGAATCCCCGCTGGCAGGCCGATGGCCAGGGGACGGTGGCGCGCGAGTCCGTGGCGGATACCCGCGGCGTCGCCCAGGTGATCGAGCTCTTTACGCGCGAAGACCTGCCGGCGCCGAGCTTCGTCTTCCACGAGCTGATTGTGACGGACGGTGCCGGACACGACTACGGTCCCCATCACGAAGGGCTGCGCGAAGCCCTGGACGAGAGCGACCGCAGGGTCGGTCGCGTGCTGGATCTGCTGGAGAAGCAGGGCCTGTTCGACGAGACCCTCTTCGTGGTGACGGGGGACCACGGCATGGCACCCCAGGACGTGGCGCTCGCCGCCAACCCGTCCCGCCACGTGGAGCGGATCGGCATGGCGGCGAAGGTCGCCGAGCCGATGATCTGGCTTCAAGACATGGCCGTCAGCGTCGAACGCGCCGGGGACGGCCGCACTGCCCGCGTGATCGTCACCGAGGGCGACGCGCTCGCCTCCGGCGAGCGCCCGGCACTGGAAGGCGCCGAGGTGATCGTGGAGCTCCACGAGGGGGAGGCGGCGCGCGCTCGCGAGCTGATCCGCGGGCGCACCGGCGCGGCGGGAGTGTTCGGCTTCGCGACGCCCTCGGAGATCGCCTCGGAGCGCATCGCGCTCTCGGTGCGGCATCCGGACTTCAATCCGCGCCGCGTCCGTTTGGACGGCAAGCGCCTGGCCGTCGACCTGCGCGCCGCTCTCTACGGAACGTGAGCTGGCAGTTCTGGATCGACCGAGGCGGCACCTTCACCGACTGCATCGGCATCGCGCCCGACGGAAGCCTCCACACCGCCAAGCGGCTCTCCTCCGACGTGGCGCCGGTGGAGGGGATCCGAGAGATTCTCGAGCGGACCGGCGCGGTGGCGCCGGGCGAGCTTTCCCCGCCCTGTACGGTCAAGTTGGGGACCACGGTGGCCACCAACGCGCTGCTCGAACGGCGCGGCGCGCGCACACTTCTGGTGACCAATCGAGGTCTGGGGGATCTCCTCGAGATCGGAACCCAGGCAAGGCCCGAGCTCTTCGATCTGGAGATCCGCAAGCCGTGTCCGCTCCACGAGCGGGCCATCGAGCTCCAGGGCCGGATCGGGCCGGACGGCAGCGAGCCCGAGCCCCTCGACGAGGCGACGGCGAGGGAGACCCTCGCTGGTGCCCTGGGAGAGGGGTTCCACTCGGCGGCGATCGTCGGAATCCACTCCTACCTGGACCCCACCCTCGAGATGCGGCTGGCCGAGATCGCCCGTGAGATCGGCTTCCCCTATGTGGTGGCGTCGTCGGAGATCGCCCGGGAGATGGGGATGCTGGCCCGCGGCGAGACCGCCACCACCGACGCCTATCTGACTCCCCTGCTCCAGGCGCACGTGGCCATGCTGGAGAGCGCGCTCCCCGGGGCGCGCCTCGCCTTCATGCAGTCCTCCGGTGGACTCACCGATGCGCAGCGCTTCCGCGGGCCCGGGGCCCTGCTCTCGGGCCCCGCTGGCGGCGTGGTCGGTGCGGCCCGGGTTGCCGCGGAGGCGGGCTACGCCAGCGCCGTCGGCTTCGACATGGGCGGGACCTCCACCGACGTCTCCCTGATCGAGGGAGGCGAGTGCGATCGGGCCTTCGAGACCACCGTGGCCGGCGTCCGGGTCAAGGCCCCGATGCTGCGCATTCACACGGTCGCCGCCGGCGGGGGCTCGCTCTGCCGATTCGACGGCTTCCGCCTCACGGTGGGGCCGGAGAGCGCCGGCGCCGACCCCGGTCCGCTCTGCTACGGAAGGGCTGGCGCGGCGGCTGGCTCCGCTCCGCCTGGGCACAGCCCGACGCGGCCGCGAGATGGCGGCAGCTCGGAGGGACTCGCACTCACCGATGTGAACCTGTTTCTCGGACGCATCCAGCCCGAGCGCTTTCCCTTCCCCCTGCACGGAGCGCCGGTGGACGCTGCTCTGGCCGCGCTGGAAGGAGAGCTGCGCGCGGCGGGACACCCGCTCTCGCGGGACGAGATCGCGGCCGGCTTCGTCGAGATCGCCAACGCCAGCATGGCCCAGGCGATCCAGGAGGTCTCGGTCGGGCGGGGCGTCGATCCGCGCGGTTGCGTTCTGGTGGGCTTTGGCGGAGCGGGCGGCCAGCACGTCTGCGCCGTGGCCCGGAGACTGGGGATTCGGAGCATCTTGCTCCACCCCCACGCCGGCCTGCTCTCGGCCTTCGGGATCGGCATCGCCGAGGTGAGCTGGGATGGCCAACGCGACGCCGGGCGGCTGCCGCTCAGCGAAGCCAGCGCACCGCCTGACACAGTATTGGCGGCACTGGCTGCTTTGCAGGAAGAAGGGCTGACGGCGCTCGGGGAGGAGGGCATCGACCGGCCCGGCATCGCGATCGACCGGATTCTCGACCTTCGCTACGCCGGCGCCGAGACCGCACTCGCGGTGAAGGAGCCCGAGAGCGGCGGCTTTACAGCCGCCTTCGCCGCGGCCCACCAGGCCCGCTTCGGCTACACGCGACCGGGCCGTCCCGTCGAGATCGTGACTGCCCGGGTCCGCGCACATGCACCCGACCCGAGGGTGGCGTCGACGCAGACCCGGGCCGGGGAGGGCGGAGATGCCCCGCGGCCCCGAGGTAACGCGAACGCCTGGTTCCCGGAGATCGGCCGTTGCGAGGCGCCGGTCTACGACCGCGAGGTCCTGCGCGAAGCCGATCGGATCGACGGGCCGGCCATCGTGCTCGAGGCCACCGGGACGGTGGTGCTGGATCCGGGTTTCGGGGCCCGGGTCGACCCGCGCGGCGTCCTGGTCCTGGAAGACGGCGGGGCTCCCCCCCGCCGTCGAGAGGTGGATCTCTCGACGGCGGATCCAGTGCGTCTCGAGGTCTTCGGCAACCGCTTCATGTCCATCGCCGAGCAGATGGGTGCCGTGCTGCGCAATACCGCGCTCTCCACCAACATCAAGGAGCGCCTCGACTACTCCTGTGCGGTCTTCGATCGCGAGGGGGGGCTGGTCGCCAACGCCCCCCACATTCCCGTGCACCTGGGGGCCATGGGAGCGACGGTCCGCGCGGTGCTCGAAGCCATCCCCGACCTCGCCCCGGGCGACGCCATCATCAGCAACGACCCGAATCAGGGGGGCTCCCACCTTCCGGACGTCACGGTGGTGACGCCGGTCTTTCTCGACGGAACGCTTCGCTTCTTCGTGGCGAGCCGTGGCCACCACGCCGATCTCGGCGGGACGACCCCCGGCTCCATGCCCGCCGACTCGCGCAGCCTCGAAGAGGAGGGTGTGCTGTTCCGCGCCTTTCCGCTGGTGCGGGCGGGCCGTCTCGACGAGGCGCGGGTTCGCCGCCTGCTGACGGAGGCCCGCTATCCGGCCCGCAGCCCGGACGACAACGTGGCCGATTTTGAAGCCATGGTGGCGGCGAACCGCAGCGGAGAGCGCCTGCTCCGCGAAATGGTCGCCGAGCAGGATCTGGCGGCGGTCGAGGTCACCATGGGCCAGCTTCAGCAGGCGGCGGCCGCCAAGGTCGCCCGGGAGATCGCCCGGCTCGGCGACGGCGACCACTTCTTCGAGGACCGCCTCGACGATTCGACACCGATTCGTGTCACTCTCCAGGTGAAGGGCGACCGGATGCGCATCGACTTCGCCGGCACCGGCGCCGCGGTCGCCGGCAACCTGAACGCTCCCCGGGCGGTGGTGGAGTCCGCCGTCATCTACGTGCTCCGCTGCCTGGTGGCCGAGCGGATCCCCCTGAACGGAGGCTGCCTGGCGCCGGTGGAGATTCTGATTCCCGAGGGCTGCCTGCTGGATCCGCCCCCCGGCGCCGCCGTGGTAGGGGGCAACGTGGAGACCTCCCAGCGGATCGTCGATGTCCTGCTCGGCGCCATCGGCCGGGTGGCGGCGAGCCAGGGCACCATGAACAACGTGGCCTTCGGCGACGAACGCTTCGGCTACTACGAGACCATCGGCGGCGGCGCGGGAGCGGGTGAGGGCTTCGACGGCGCCTCCGGCGTCCACACCCACATGACGAATACCCGGATTACCGATCCCGAGATCCTGGAGGCCCGCTATCCGGTGAGATTGGAGCGGTTCGCCTTCCGAAGGGGCTCGGGCGGCGCAGGGCGCTGGAAGGGCGGCGACGGGCTGGTGCGCTGCTACCGCTTCCTGGCCCCCCTGACCGTCTCGCTCCTGACGCAACGACGAGACACCCGCCCCTACGGCCTTGGTGGCGGAGAGCCCGGAAAGGCCGGGCGAAACCGCGTCCGCCGTGCTCACGGAGGCGAGGAAGCCGTGTCCGGTCGGGCCACGCTGCAGCTGGACGTCGATGACCTGCTGATCATCGAGACCCCAGGAGGAGGAGGCTTCGGCAAGCCGACCCTCACCGGGCCGCACCTTGCAGGGTCCGCGTACGACGCGTAGTTTCCGCCCTGCGTGGGCGCGTAGCTCAGTTGGCAGAGCAAGGGACTCTTAATCCCTAGGTCGAAGGTTCGAGCCCTTCCGCGCTCACCACGCAACCTCCCCCGCATTCCGCCTCATTCGCCGGGATCGAATGGCAACGCGTAGATCGTCTGCGGCTCGCTGAGGCCGCGGATCAGCGTGCCTTCGTAGGCTGTGAAGCCGGCGGCGGCCCCGGCCTCGCGCCGGGTGGCTTCGTCGATCACGATCGCGGCACCGAGGTCGCGGGTGAGAGCCTGGAGGCGCGCCGCGAGATTGGTCGTGTTCCCGATCGCGGACCAGATCTTGCGGTCCACTGCCTCGATGTTGCCGACGAAGGCGGGTCCGGTGGCGATTCCCACGCCGACCGAGCCCGAGCGATCTGCCTGGTGCTCACCGGCGCCTGGACGGACCTCCAGGGTGTTGGCCATCTCGATGCCCGCCAGCACGGCGGCCTGTTCCTTGTGCTCCAATGGCGCGAGTGCCCCGAAGACCGCCATCATTCCGTCTCCGTTGAATTCCACCACCGCACCTCCGTGCCGGTTCACGACCGACGAGACCACCTCGGTGTAACGGCTCACCGCGGAAAAGATCTCTGCCGGAGGTCGACCCTCGGAGAAGTGCGTGTAGCCCCGCAGGTCCACGAACAGCACCGTGACCTCGCGCTCACCAGGCTCGGGTTCGGACCCGCTCGCCAGCTGCTGCGCCACGGCGCCGGGGACGTAGCGGCGCAGCGACTCCTGCATGGCGCGCCCCTGTCGGATGACCTCCTCCTGATCGAAACGCAGCATCGACGCCGAAACCTTCTCGGCCAGCACGGCCAGGTGCGAGACGTCGGTCGAGGTGTAGACGTCGCCGGAGCGCTTGGGGCCCAGGCACAGGAAAGCCAGCAGCATCTGACCGTGCCGCACCGGGGCGATCAGTTCGGCGTCGAGGGTCTCGAGCGCCGCCCGGTCGAAGGGCCCGAGCGGGGCGGCGTCGGGGCGGCGCCCCTCGTCGCCGAGCGCCAGGGGCTCGCGGCGTTGGCGCAACGCCGCGATCAGCGGGCTCATGGCCTCGAAGGCCGGCGGAACCGCACGCCCCTGCACGTAGACGGGGCTGTAGCTTCCGTCGCTCCCGGCGTAGACGACGCACGACTCGGGCCGCAGGAGCCGATAGACGCCGTCTCCCGCTCGCTGGATCAGGTCTCGTGCGTCCAGGCAATCCGAGAGGGAGGGGAGGAGCTCGGTGATCCCCTGATCCAGCAGGAAGCGGTCCCTGAAGAAGAGACGATCGATCTGGGGGCGCAGGTAGCGTTGGCCCGGCACCAGCAGGACGGCCAGCGCGACGGAGAGCGCGATCTGTCCCGACGCCGGGTCGATCCCGGCGAGCTCGCTGGCGGCCTGTGCCAGACGCGGCACCCCGACCATCACCGCCGCGAGGAAGACCACGACAAGCGCCGTGTAGGCCGCCGTCGCGCCGATCAGACGGTCGATGTCGAAGAGGTTGAATTGCACGATGGCGATCAGGATGGAGAGCGGAAACAAGATGGTGCCCAGCCGCCCGATGAAGTTGACCCAGTTGAGCGGTGGAACGGCCATGGCGACCACCTGCGAACCGATCGCGATCAGCGCGGCACTGCAGAAGCCGTAGAACAGCCACCTGACCCGGCGGCGGCCGAGCGGCCCGGCGCGGCGATAGGAACCGCCGAGCACCGCCACACCCGCAGCGAAGAAGAGGATGACGATCGCCGCATAGGCGATGCGTCCGGGAAATGGCAGCATCGGAAGGCCGAAATAGGTGGCCGTCACGATGAGGCCGGTCAGGGAGAACGCCCATGGCCACGCGGTTTCCCATCGAGAGAAGCGAACCCGGTCATCCGGAATCAACATGAGCAGGCGAATCACGAGGGGTCCCACGACCGTCGCGCAGAGCGTGACTGTCGCCATCCACGCGTAGGTGATCTCGCGGGGGCCTCCCTGGAAGTAGAGGAACGCCAGGCTGCTGGCGAATCCGGCCAGAAAGAGTGCGCGTGACGCGCGCGACCGCGGCGCTCGCAGCAGGACGAGCACCCCGATGGCCGCGGTGGCGAGTGGAAAGGGAACCACCCACCACCAGGGAACCGGCAGAGGCGCGAGCTGCATCGTCGCTTCTCCGAGTTCGCCGTCGCGGACGAAGCGAACGGTGACGCTGAGTTGATCGTCCGCCTGCTCTAGCGCCCGGGCGAAATACCCGAGTCGGCCCACACCCCGCAGGTCCGCCTCACCGATGCGGATCAGCCTGTCTCCGACCCGGAGATCGCCCGGTTCGCCTTCGAACATCGGGGCGAAGCTACGCAGCGTGGGATAACCGTCTGCCTGCTGCGGGGGTGACACCAGCCAGTCGGTGAACGCCACGCGGCCGTGGGTCGCCTGGTAGACGTGCAACGCCAGGCAGAGAAGCCAGACGGGGAGCAACGTCAGCATCAAGACACGGTCGAGCCGACGAAGGCGCTTCAAGAGATGGTGGTCCCGGATTGCAGCGCTCGGCCTGGATTGTCCGAGTGGACGCACGCTTCACGCCGGTAATGTAGGCGCGCCGCTCCACCCCTGCGAACGCGGACAACACCATCGTTGCTTCGAGGCGCGTTTGCCCTTGTCATGACCGAGACCCCCCCGGGGGTGCCCGATTCGACACGACGCCCGTACATGGCGTCGGCTTTCGAGGCGCTCCACGGGCTGAAGTCGGGTCTCTCCCCTCCGCGCCCGACGCCACTCCCCGATGGGATTCCGCTAGCCTATCGCCACAGTGCCGGGGTGGCGGAACTGGTAGACGCAGTGGCCTTAGGAGCCACCGTCTTCGGACGTGCAGGTTCGAGTCCTGTCCCCGGCACCCAGCTCGCAACCCCCGCCCACCGCTCCAGGAGAGGCCATGGCTGCCACAGAGGACTCATCGCTCCGCGTCTCCACGACCGAGACGAGCTCCGTCATCCGGACCCTCGAGGTCGAAGTCGATCCGAAGCGGGTGCGCAAGGCCTTCGACCGCGCCTATCGGGATCTGGGCCGCAGCGTTCGCGTCCGCGGATTTCGGCCGGGGAAGGCGCCGCGCTCGGTTCTCGAGAAGCTCTACGGAGCCGCCGTGGCCGAGGAGCTGAAGCAGACCTTGGTGTCCGAGACGCTTCCCGAAGCGGTCGATCAAAGCGGCGTGGCTCCGGTGAGCGAGCCCGCCATCGATGCCGAGGCGCTGGCGGCAGACGCGCCGTTTCGATACCGGGCGAGTGTCGAGATCAAGCCCGAGATCAGTCTGCCCGAGCTCGCCGGGCTCCCGGCGAGACGTCCGGTGGTCGAGGTTGGCGTCGAGGATGTCGAAGGGGAGCTGCAGGGGCTCCGCGAGCGCCGCGCTCCCCTGCTGGACGAGCCGGAGGGGACCGCCGCCGCACCGGGCCACACGTTGGTGATCGACTACACCGGCACCATCGACGGCGAGCCCTTCGACGGCGGAAGCGCGGAAGGCGCGATCGTGGAGCTCGGCACCGAGCGCTTCATCCCCGGCTTCGAGGAGCAACTCGAGGGAGCGGCCGCTGGCGAGGACAGGGAGATCCGGGTGCGCTTTCCGGAGGACTACGGCGCGGCTTCTCTCGCCGGGAAGGAGGCGCTCTTCGCCACGCACGTGGCGCGTGTGCAGCGGCGCGACCTTCCCGAGCTCGACGACGCCTTCGCGAAGGAGCTCGGAGAGTTCGAGACCATGGAGGAGCTCCGCAACCGGATTCGCTCCGATCTCCTGGAAATGCGCGAGCGCGGGGCCAAGGCGGAGCTGCGCCGGACCCTGATGGACTCACTGATCGAGCGGACTGCATTCGAGGTCCCGCCGGGCATGCTCGAGCGGCGCCTCGAGCAGCGGCTCGCCATCGCGCGCCAGCAGCTCGGTTCGGCGTTTCCCGAGGACGAGCTGAACCAGCGCATGATCGAGTGGCGCGAGCGCTGGCGTCCCGCCGCCGAGCGGGACGTTCGCGAGATGTTGCTCCTGGAATCGGTCGCGCGCGAAGCGGGCTGCGAGGTCGAGGAGAGCGCGGTCGAGGAGCGGATCGAGCAGATGGCCCGGGAGCAGGGAATCGATCCGGCGCGGATGCGACAGGCCTACGGAGAGCGGGGCATGCTCGACGCCCTGCGCGCCCAGTTGCTCGAGGACAAGGCGCTTGAATTCCTCGTCTCCGAAGCTAAAGTCGAAGAGATGACGGGTACTTAGCTCCCGTCCCTTCATTTGCCGCGCGTCTGGGGGGGCGCGGGCGACGCGCTTCGCCTGTTACAGTTCATCGTGGAATGAGTGAGAATTCACCGGGTTCGGTGTGGCTCCGGGAGCGGCATCCATGCCTTTGATTCCCATCGTCGTCGAGCAGGACCATCGGGGCGAGCGCGCCTACGACATCTACTCCCGTCTGCTCAAAGATCGGATCATCTTCATCGGTGGCGGCATCGACGACGACACCGCCAATCTCGTGATCGCCCAGCTGCTCTTCCTGGAGGCCGAGGATCCCGAGCGCGACATTCATCTCTACATCAACTCCCCGGGTGGCTCGGTCACCGCCGGGCTCGCGATCTACGACACCATGCAGTACGTGCGTGCGGCCATTTCGACCTTTTGCGTCGGGCAGGCCGCCTCCATGGGTGCGGTGCTTCTCGCCTGTGGAACGCCCGGCAAGCGCATTGCGCTGCCCAACTGCCGGATCATGATCCACCAGCCCTGGGGGGGCGTGCAGGGACAAGCAACGGACATCGAAATCCAGGCGCGAGAGCTCCTGAAGATTCGAGAGCGCCTGAACGTCATCCTCTCCGAGCACATCGGCGTCTCTCTGGAGCAGATCGCCAAGGACACGGACCGCGACTACTATATGTCTGGAGAAGAGGCCCGCGACTACGGAATCGTCGATCAGGTGGTGACGCACCGTTCCCCGGCGGGGGGATCGGACAACGGCCCGACAGGACCTGCGGCAGCGCCCTCGGGGGAGAAGTCGTGAAGAAGCGCGACGACAACAGCAACCTGTCGTGTTCCTTCTGCGGGAAGAGCCAGAAGGAAGTCCGCAAGCTGATCGCTGGCCCCACGGTGTACATCTGCGACGAGTGCATCGAGCTCTGCAACGACATCATCGCCGAGGAATACGGACAGGAGGATACCGCTCGCGAGGGCTCGCATGTTCCCAAGCCCAAGGAGATCAAGCACACCCTCGACGAGTACGTAGTGGGTCAGGAACGCGCCAAGAAGACCCTCGCCGTCGCGGTCCACAATCACTACCGCCGGGTGGAGAGCCAGAATTTCGTTGGCGACGTCGAGCTGCAGAAGGCCAACATCATGCTGCTGGGGCCGACGGGCTGCGGAAAGACGCTCCTGGCGCAGACGCTGGCCAAGATCCTCGACGTGCCGTTTACGATCGCCGACGCCACCACGCTCACCGAGGCCGGCTACGTGGGTGAGGACGTCGAGAACATCATCCTCAACCTGCTCCAGGCGGCCAACTACGACGTCGAGCGCGCCCAGCGCGGCATCATCTACATCGACGAGATCGACAAGATCGCGCGCAAGAGCGAGAACCCCTCGATCACCCGCGACGTCTCCGGTGAGGGCGTGCAGCAGGCGCTGCTCAAGATCATCGAGGGGACGATGGCGAGTGTTCCTCCCAAGGGTGGGCGAAAGCACCCGCAGCAGGAGTTCCTTCAGATCGACACCTCGAACATCCTGTTCATCTGCGGCGGGGCGTTCGTGGGGCTCGAGCAGATCATCCAACGTCGAATCGGGGTGAAGGGAATCGGGTTCGGAGCCGATATCCAGATCAAGAGCGATCGGAGGCTCGGAGAGGTGCTGCGGGCGGTGCAGGCGGAGGATCTGTTGAAATTCGGGTTGATCCCCGAGTTCATCGGCCGCGTGCCCGTGATCGCCACTCTCGATGAGCTGGACGACAGCGCCCTGATCGACATCCTCACCAAGCCGAAGAACGCACTGGTGAGGCAGTACCAGAAGCTCTTCGAGTTCGAGGGCGTGGGGCTGCGCTTCACCGACGGCGCGCTGCGCGCGGTGGCGCAGAAGGCTACGGAACGCAAGTCCGGAGCCCGCGGGCTGCGATCGATCCTCGAGGTGGCGATGCTGGATCTGATGTACGACATCCCCTCGCGGGACGATATCGAAGAGTGCGTTGTCAACGAGGAGGTGATCCAGCAGGGGAACGAGCCGTTGCTGGTGTTCAAGCAGGAGGCCGAGTCCGCGTAGGCGAAGCTCTGCGCCGAGCGGCAGGAGAAACCGAGACATGTCCTTTTTCAGGAACGACGAAGATTCGAAAGGGAGCCCCCCGCCCCCGGAAGCTGAATCGCGGATCGTTCCGCTCCTGCCGCTGCGCGACATCGTGGTCTTTCCGAACATGGTGGTGCCTCTCTTCGTGGGACGTCCCAAGTCGATCAAGGCCCTGGAGGATGCGGTAGCCGGCGGCCGTGAGCTGCTGCTCTCCGCACAGCGCGTGGCCTCCAAGGACGAGCCCGCGGAAGAGGACATCTTCCGGGTCGGCACCCTCGGCTCGATCATTCAGCTGCTGCGCCTGCCCGACCAGACCGTGAAGGTGCTGGTGGAGGGAAGGTCCCGCGCCTCGATCCGCTCCTTTACCCAGGGCGAGCCCTACTTCGCCTGTGACGTCGAGCTGCTGGAGGAGGACGAGTCGCAAACGCCGGAGCTGGAGGCTCTGGTCCGTAGCATCCACTCGACCTTCGAGACCTACGTCAAGCTCAACAAGAAGGTGCCGCCGGAGGTCCTGAGCAACGTCAGTCAGCTCAAGACCGCCTCACGCCTCGCCGACACCATCGCAGGTCACCTGAATCTGAAGCTGGAGGACCGCCAGAAGATCCTCGAGCTGGTCGATTCGGCCAAGCGCCTCGAGGAGGTCTTCGGCTTCATGCAGGCCGAGATCGAGGTGCTCGAGGTCGAGAAGCGCATCCGGGGCCGGGTCAAGAAGCAGATGGAGCGCTCCCAGAAGGAGTACTACCTCAACGAGCAGATGCGCGCGATCCAGAAGGAGCTCGGCGATCGCGACGACTTCAAGAACGAGGTCCAGGAGCTCGAGGAGCAGCTCCAGACCAAGAAGATGCCCGACGAGGCGCGCGAGCGGAGCGAGAAGGAGATCCGCAAGCTCAAGATGATGTCGCCGATGAGCGCCGAGGCGACCGTGGTGCGCAACTACATCGACTGGATGCTCTCGCTGCCCTGGCACGAGTACCACGAAGAGAACGCCGACGTCGTCGAAGCCGAGCGAATCCTGAACGAGGATCACTACGGGCTGGAGAAGCCGAAGGAGCGGATCCTCGAGCACCTGGCCGTACACGTCCTGGTCGAGAGGATGAAGGGCCCCATCCTCTGCCTGGTGGGTCCCCCCGGCGTCGGCAAGACCTCGCTCGGCAGATCCATCGCCCGGGCCACCGGTCGTGACTTCGTCCGGATCAGTCTCGGCGGAGTCCGCGACGAGGCCGAGATCCGCGGTCACCGGCGCACCTACATCGGGGCGCTCCCCGGCAAGGTGATCCAGGGGATCAAGAAAGCGGGCAGCAGCAACCCGATCTTCCTGCTCGACGAGGTGGACAAGATGTCCATGGACTTCCGCGGCGATCCCTCATCGGCGCTGCTGGAGGTGCTCGATCCCGAGCAGAACCACACCTTCAACGATCACTACCTGGATCTCGACTATGACCTCTCCCGGGTGATGTTCGTCTGTACCGCCAACGTGCTGCACCAGATCCCCAGGCCCCTCCAGGACCGCATGGAGATCATCCATCTCCCCGGATACATCGAGTCGGAGAAGCTCCAGATCGCCAAGGACTTCCTGGTGCGCAAGCAACTCGAGGCCAACGGCCTGACCGAGAATCACATCCAGTTCACCGATTCCGGGATCCTCGAGGTGATGCGGCATTACACCCGGGAATCCGGTGTCCGGAATCTGGAGCGGGAGATCGCTTCGATCTGCCGAAAGGTGGCCCGGCAGGTGGTGACGGACGGTGAGAACGCCAAGAAGGCCAAGATCACTCCCGCCGCCGCAAAGCGCCTACTCGGTGTCCGCAAGTACCGCCACAGCCAGGTCGAGGATCAGGATCGCATCGGGCTCTGCAACGGCCTCGCCTACACCGAGGTGGGAGGCGAGATCCTCCACACCGAGGTGGCGGTCACCACGGGCAAGGGCAAGCTCCTGGTCACCGGACGCCTCGGCGAGGTGATGCAGGAGAGCGCCAACGCGGCGATGTCCTACGTGCGCTCCCGAAGCAAGCAGCTGGGCCTCACCCCGGATTTCTACTCCCACGTGGATATCCACATCCACGTTCCCGAGGGCGCCACTCCCAAGGACGGGCCCTCTGCGGGGATCACCATCGCCACCGCAATCGCCTCGGCGCTGACCAGGGTGCCGATCCGCTCGAACGTTGCGATGACCGGCGAGATCACCCTGCGCGGCCGGGTGCTGCCCATCGGCGGCCTGAAGGAGAAGATGATCGCCGCTCACCGCGGTGGCATCGATACCGTGTTGATCCCCAAGGAGAACGAGAAGGATCTGAAAGACATCCCCGCGCAGATCAAGCGGAGCGTGAAGATCACGATGGTCGACCACATGGACGAGGTGCTGGGGAGTGCCCTGGCCCTGGAAGATGCCGAGGCCTTCCTGCGCGAAGGCGACCACGCCATCGAGAACATCTTCGAGCTCCCGGCCCACGGAGCTCCCGGGGAAGATCTTTCGACTCCCGCCGGCGTCAACTGATCCCGGCGGTCGCGCGAAGGGGCGTGTAGCTCAGCTGGAAGAGCACCTGGTTTACACCCAGGCGGTCACAGGTTCGAGTCCTGTCGCGCCCACCAGCGCAACTTGCCGTGCTGCATCTCAGGACATTAGAAACTCCGAGCGCTGCAACTGCAACGCTCCCGCTTCAGAATGTCTTGGAACGCAGCTAGCCTGAGTCTTCCGTCGAGGCCGAGTCCGCGAATGTGCGCCAAGAAGGCTGGCGTATGCGAGGTGTGGGCTCTCAGGCGTGGATCGGCGGACGCCGCTTGCTCCACTCGACTTCCCGCTCGAGCTGGCTCGCGATGCGAAGCAGCAGGTCTTCGCGACCCATTGCGGCGATGAGCTGCACACCGATCGGCAGCCCGGCGTCATTCCAGTGCAGTGGCAGCGAGACTGCGGGTTGGCCGGTCACGTTGAAGGGCAGCGTGAACGGCAACAGCCCACCCGAGCGCATGAAGGCGTCCAGGGGCTTCGCGGGGTCCGGCACCATCTCGCCGATTCTCGGAGGCGGCGCCGTAATGGTGGGAGTGATCAGGAGATCGAAGCCGTCCGTCCACCAGGCCGTCACGCTGCGCCGATAGTCCTGGTGAGCCTGCAAGGCCGCGAGGTACTGGGTTCCGGTCACCTGCTGCCCCATCTCGGTGAGCGTCCAGTTGTCGCAGTCCATGTCGTCAGGACCGAGTTCACGTCCGAGGAGGAGGCCGAAGTCTTCCACGGCCCGCGCCTGGGCACTGGAGATGACGGCGATCGTATGCAGGTTCAAATCCGAGCTGGCGACCTCTCTTGGATAAGACGTCTCGACACGGTGACCGAGCGATTCGAGCAGGCGACCCGCGGAGGCGACGGCGGCCCCGCAATCGGCGTGGACCTCCAGGTCCTCGTGCTGTGAAAGCAGGCCGATCCGCAGCGAGCCCGGATCGGCTCCCACCTCGTCCGCGTAGGGACGATCGGGCGGCGCGATCCCATAGGGATCGCCCGGCATCGGGCCGTGCACCGCATCCAGCATGGCGGCGGTGTCGCGCACGCTGCGCGAGACGATGAACTCGAACGTCATGCCACCCCACATCTCGCCGATGTCGGGTCCCAGCGAGATGCGCGCCCGCGACGGCTTCAAGCCGACCAGCCCGGACTGGCTGGCAGGGTTGCGGATCGAGCCGCCGCCATCGCTGGCGTGGGCGAAGGGGACGATGCCGGCAGCGACTGCGGCTGCCGCTCCCCCGCTCGACCCGCCGCTTGCATGATCCAGATTCCACGGATTGCGGCAGGGGCCGTAGGCCCGCGATTCGGTGGTCGCCCAGGCGCCGAGCTCGGGGACGTTGGTGCGGCCCACCACGACGAGACCGGCGGCAGCGAACTTCTCCACCAGGTACGACGTCGTCTTCGGCCGATAGTCCGCATCGCGCAGGAACGTCGTCCCCCAATGATGCGGGTCGCCGGCGCGATTGCCGCAGGCGAGATCCTTCAGCAGGAAGGGAACGCCGCGGAAGGGGCCCGAAGGGAGCGCGCCGGCGGCTTCCCGCCGCGCGCGTTCGTAGTGCTTGTGGATGACGGCGTTGAGCTTCGGATTGAGGTCCTCGATCAAGCCGATCGAGAGTTCGACGAGCTCTTCGGGGCTGACCTCTCCAGCTTCGACCAGCGAGGCCAGACCGAGTGCGTCATGGGATGCGTACTCCGAGGGCTTCATTCCGGGAACCTCCTCGACTGGGGCAGAGAGGGTATCTTCGCACGAAAATTCATGATGTAAAACGTCTGCTTCGATCAGCCCCGTACCCGCACCAGGTGCTCCCGGCACGCCTCGGTCGCCACCCTTGCTCGTTCGGCCAGCTCGTCGGGGCTGGCGCTGCTGATCGGATGGGGAATGACCACCAACGGGTAGTCATCAGCACCCAAGACTTTGCCCATGAGCTCGGCCGCGCTCACGAACTTCTCGGTCATGACCGCGACCGACGGGACAACGAGAAGCTCACCGGAGACAGCGTCGTGCAGACTGCACGACGAACAGCTCCCTCAGTCACCCACCCCAGCCACCAGCGCGGTCCACTGCCTGGCCCGGTCCATGAGGTCGGGATCGGCCGGGGCGCTGTAGTTGGACTTCGTCACTCGTACGACCTCAGCCTCCCCGTGGCGCTCCAACAGCTCGCGCTCGAGCGCGTCGAAGGATGGAGGGGTGCCCTGCTTGCCGTTCGAGATCACACCGACGGTGGACCCTTCGAGGCTGACGGGCCGGCCGGCCAGTGTAAATTCGTTGGTGTCATCGCCGTAGGTCGGATCGAGGACTTCAATGGTCATGGCTCTCCCTCGCAGGTTCGAGTCCGCAGTCGATGCAGGCGCCAACGGGAACGCTCACGGCCCGGGACCTGGACCCGAGCCACGGCGGGATCACGGCACCGAATCCCCCCGCTGGTCCTCCGGCCGCGACGACCAGCAGATGATCCTCGTCAGGAAGCGCCGTGTACTCGCGGTCGCCCTTGTCGCCGACAACGGCCCCTTTGCCGCACTCGGCCCACTCACTGCGGCGAATGCGGGCGTGCTCGAACACATAGCGGCGGATGTCGGCCTTGGACCAAACGGAGGCTTCGAAGTGCTGGCGAAGCTGTGGGGGCACAACGATGGTGTAGTTCCCCGGCCAGATGGAGTAGTGCCGCATGTTGGCCTTGATCTCGGCCACGAAGGTGTCGAGGATCTCGCCTGGCTCGGTGGTCCACTCGTTCATCACTTGCCGGGGCGGCATGGCCGCCATCACCGTCACCGCCGACGCGTACGGGTCGCCGATCTGTTCGGCTGCAACCGAAGGCCAGGGAGAGTGCTCCTCGTCCTCGGCAATGCAGTAGCTGATCTTCCCGGGGTGACCGAGTGTGGACCGATCGATCTCGCCCGGGCGGACTTCGTGCAGGTTCCCCAACACCAGACGAACCGCCCGCCCGATGCAGGTCGACGCCCTATCGCTGGGCCCCAGTGCGTTGAACGTGCCGTCCATCCCCAGCTCCCGATGGATCGGCCCGTTCACGATCAACAGAACGGCCGAACCGCCAGTGCTCGCCGTTGCGCCGTGCAACAGAAATGGCTCGCGCAACATCGCCGTGAGGGCGGTGACCACCACGGGGAAGTGACTGGGCAGGCAACCAGCCATGACCGCGTTGACGGCCAGCTTCTCGGCCGTGATCGCTCGCTGACGGACCGGTTCGATTCCCACCAGGTGATCGGGCGGCAAGAGCGCCCAGTCGAGGCACGCCTGCACCACATCCGGGGTCGGCGGCACGACCGGCAGACCGTCGGTCCAACCCCGGCCGTGGAAGAACTCCTGCGCTGCCAGCGCGTCCTCCAGGCTGAACCGCTTCGAACTCAGAACCGCGGTCTCGCTCGTCACTCCGGCACCTCCTCACAGCGGGCCAACGCTCAGAGTCTGGTCGATACTCCGATTCGCGAGAAGTCGCCGTACCGGCCGGCCCGTCATCGCGATGCCCAGTGTTCTTGACCAATTGGGCTGTAGGCCAAGGACGCTTTCCCAGGTTTTCCTCCCCACCGGGTTGATCCGCGGCCCCCTGATGGCCTCGATCCCCCCGGGAGTCAGGAGGAGTCGCTCCCGGCCGCGCCCCGTATCTTCCTCGTCGCTTCGAGGCTACCTTTCCGCGTGGCGTCCATTCTGCTAATCAACAGCGCTGCGCCACCCGCGGGGCGGTAGTTCAATCTGGTTAGAGCGCCGGCCTGTCACGCCGGAGGTTGCGGGTTCGAGTCCCGTCCGCCCCGCCATAGGTGCTTGAAATAATTGAGCTTTTTCGGCCGATTTTCGGCGGGTGACAAGCGGGTGACAAATCCCTGCCCGATCGCTCAGCTCTTCCGCCGTCGAAAGATGTCGTCGACGGGCGTCACCTCGGCGAGCTTCGCGTACTTCTCGGTCGACCGGCGATCCCTGTGACCGAGTGCCTTCTGGATCTCTTCCATCCGGCGACCGCCCCGAAGCGCCTCGGTCGCCGAGGTGTGCTTCGTCCCCTCGTACATCTTCACGCGCACGCCGACTTTCTCGGCCGCACGGTTCCACTCCTCGCGCAGCGGATTCGACAGCCAACGGCTGCCGCGCCTGCGCGCCGTTGGGTTGACGAAGAGCGCCGAGCCGTCGAGTGCG
The DNA here is from genome assembly GCA_963766175.1 of uncultured delta proteobacterium. Classification (GTDB taxonomy): domain Bacteria; phylum Myxococcota_A; class UBA9160; order UBA9160; family UBA6930; genus CAVXZE01. The sequence goes on along the minus strand of CAVXZE010000025.1, from coordinate 54,984 downwards.
CCCTGGGGGTTCACCCACTTCTCGATCCACTCGCGCAGCTCCGCGTCGATGATGATTCGACGCCAATTGCGCTCCTTGGTCACATCCCGCGGCGCACTCGAACAGGGACCCTTCATAGCCGCGCGGATGGTCAAGACGCCGGTATCGAAGTCGTAGTCAGCGACGTTTGAGGCTCTGACCTCTCCCGGCCGGAGTCCCAGCCGGGCTGCCAGGAAGGCACCGCGGCGCTCTTCGGGGATCGCTGCGACGATCTCGTCCTGCACCTCGAGCGTGGTAGTCCTCGGGACATGTTCGTCGACGGTGATCGTGGGAAACTCGGGCAAGCTATCGATCGTCCCGCGTCGTCGCAGGTCGGCAAGGAAGGCGTGGAAGGCCCCGAGTACCTTGCGCCTCGTGTTCGGCGAGAGACCTTGCTTCGCCAGACTCCGGCTCCAGTCGTCAAGACGGCCGTAGTCCACCTCCCAGATCGTCGTGTCCTGCCACCAGGGCACGTACCCATCAGCTCGGCTATATCGCACGAGTTCGCGCAGGTAGGTGGGGCTGATCTCGCGGTTCGTGCAGTCCTCGCGCCGGCGCGCCACCCATGCCCCGTACCGAGCCTGGAGCGTGTTCTCAGGAGTCCGCGCCCGGGTGAAGGCTGCAACCGCCTCTTGGATCGTCCTCCCGGATGCGTAGGCACCGCGGATGGATTCGAGCACCGCCGCGGCAGACTTGCGGGTGGTGAGGGGAAGGGGCTCGCCCGTGACCGGATCGGGCGAGGAGATGATTCGCCCGTGCGGTCGCAGATCGACGATCCAGCGTTTCGAACCGCCTCGGAGCTGCTTGTGGAGAAAAATCCGTCCGATCTTCCGCGCCATTGCCCATCGAATACCCCAGGCGGTACCCGTTTGGGAACCCCCAAGATTGAGACGGATGTCCGGCGCGCTCCTCAGGGCCTTTCCTCCTCGCAGAAAAGCGGTCCCAGGGGGGCTTTCTCAGCAGGCTTGTTGCCGTCCTCGGGCATTGCCATGGGGACACGGGTGCTGGAGGCGGAGTTCATCGCCGTGACCCTCGAGCAATCCGCGTGCCACACCGAGCGCGGCCTCCGAGATGGTCGTAAGGGTCGCTGCGGGGCGCACGCATCCTTCTCTGGCTACGGTGATGCAGCCAACGGTCGCCAGCCCCCTGCTCACCGTCGCGCTGCGGGTGGCAGTGGCCGTGGGGCTTCTCTACCAAGCTGCGCAGCTCGGCCCGACGTTCGGAGCTGGGCCTACTCACGGTGGGCCTCAGACCGCGCGGACGTCCCGAGGATCCTCTTGCCGACCGCCCACAGCGGATACCCCCGGATCTCGCAGCTTCGCGCCTCGGTCCTCCGCCAGGCGCAGCACTCGAGGCACTTGAGCTCGACGGCAGCTCGGTAGGAAGTGGCGGCCCGATCGGCGACCTTCAGCCAGTCGTTCCTCCAGCGCCGGGGCACGTTCTGGGGAAGGTTGGAGAGGGGCAGAAACCCGCTTCTGAAGTCGATCTCAGCGGGTTTTTCCCGGCGAGACCGAACGATCGCACCGGAAGACGTCTCGGCCCTGCCCCCAGCCTGTCGAGGATCCGCCTCGACTCCTTCTTGACAGCTTGCCGCGGGACTCTCGAGTGCGACGGACTCTTGGCCGGGCTTCGAATCGGGAAGAGGCATCCTAGCGTCCGTTCGTCGCGCGGAACACCAGGCACCCGGGAGGCGAGCCGATCATATCGAAACCGCGGCTGACATGGCCATGTTCCGGCGACGGCGATGTACAACTTCGACGTTTGTGACACTTTCGACAGTCGGCTCGAGTTCGACGGGAATTGACACACTGATACGCAGGATGCCCGCCGGTTGGAGTCGAGAAATCGTGATGCAAGATAAAGGAGTTGGAGTCTTCGCTGAGTTCCTCAGGTGCCGCGCAGACATGCGGGGTGGAGACCTCTGCGCCCCCGCAGGAGCGACTCCAACTGAATTCCGCGCGAGGCGGGGGGCGGAAGCGACCGCGGATCGAGCTCGGGCGTGATCTCAATGGTCCGGATCCCGAACTGCTCGAGCTTCTGGAGGGACCACCAGGGAAGGGCGTCGGCCTTCAGCATCATGGCTCGACATCCGGCATCAGAAAGGCGTCGTCGATGCGGATCTCGTATCTGCACAGGTCGCCGCAGGTCAGCTCCACGCCCTGGGCCGCCAGCACCTCTTCGACCTGCTGGACGCCTCTTCGTTGGCCCGAATCGGTAGCCTGAGCGCCGCCTTCCTAGAGTTGATCCGGGTCAAGCTAACGCCTTCCAGCAGGCGGGATCGGAGGATGGAACTCGGAATCGGCATCCCGATCGAGGCGAGGGCGCGCGCACCGGGCACCTGATTCACGGCCGGTCGAACCGCTTGGCTGCGCGCAGCCGGGCGCCCTGCGAGGTACAGCGGGAGCCGCGAGGACGTCCGCGTCGTCGGAGGTGATCGACGTCGAGTACCGCGTCGTCTCGCCCTGGCGGGCGCCACACCGGGACCACTATTTCACCACCGAATCGCCCAAAAGGTGACCGCACTCGCGCCGCGATCCGACACCGGTTCTGCAGACCCAGCGCCATACTTCGGTCGGTCGAGGTGCAGCCGCCGTGCAGAGGTGCTGCAGCCGATCTGCCGTGGTGGGTGCGAAAGGGGCGGAGTCTTCTGGTGCGAAGGTGTTGGTCATAGGTACATAAGAAAGTGTAAAAGTAAACAGCAAGATAAAGGGCGGGCCATTTGTCTGGAGATGCCCGCAATCACTTCGAATTTCGTGGCCCATTGTCTTCCTGGCGGGCCAAAGTGGCCCGCACGTCCACGAGAGGCGTCTCTATCCTGGAAAGGCAGTGCGAGCGCCGTGATGTCGGTCGCCCGCGTGTCGGCGCGCGGACAGTGATTGCACCCGAGGAGCGACCTGTGCGTCCTCACAATCGGTACGCCCCGAAGTTGCTGGGCTTTTCCCCTCCTTGCTCTCGCCCGCCCAGCCACTCATGGTACGGCAAGATCGAGGAAAGAATCAGCCTGTGCCTGAGTTCGGAAACGGCGCAGCATCTCGCTCACGGTGCAGGCTTTCCTCGATCTCACGACGGTGTTCCTTCGCTCTATTCTCGCCTTCTTCCGAAGCCGCAATCAGCAAGCGATCGTCGAGCTTGCCCTGCGGCAGCAGCTCGCAACGTATGCCCAGACGCGACCGAAGCCCAAGCTCACGCCCCTCGATCGCGCCTTCTGGGTGGCGCTGTTCCGGCTCTGGCCTCGATGGAAAGAGGTCCTGGTCATCGTCAAGCCGGACACGGTGGTCCGTTGGCATCACAAGGGATTCCGGCTCTATTGGCGATGGATCTCGAAGCGCGGTCCAGGGAGACCGCGGGTGTCGAAGGAAGTGCAGGCACTCATTCGTCGTTTCGCCCTGGAGAACGGCTGGGGAGCACGCAAGGTTCACGCCGAACTTGAGAAGCTCGGATTGTCCGTAAGTCTCGCCACCGTCTCGCGGTATCTACCAAGGCGGCCGCCTGATCAGGGACAGCGGCAGCGCTGGATGACGTTTCTCCAGAATCATAGGGATGCTATCGCGGCGATGGACTTCTGCATCGTCCCCACGGTGAGCTTTCAGCTGTTGTACGTCTGGTTCGTCATCGACCACGGACGACGACGGATCATCCACTTCAACGTCACGACGAATCCGACGGCTCAGTGGGTGACTCAGCAACTCCGCGAATCGTTCCCTGACCATTCAGCCTTCCGTTACCTGATCTACGACAACGACTCGATCTTCTCAGACGAGGTCAAGGACGTGATCGAGTCGTTCGGCATCAAGTCCAAGCGGACGGCGTATCGAAGCCCATGGCAAAATGGAACGGCCGAACGATGGGTGGGATCATGCCGGCGCGAGCTCCTCGATCACGTGATCGTCTTCACTGAGGAGCACTTGCGTCGGCTGCTTCGTGAGTATGTCAGCTACTACAACGCGGAGCGAGTCCACACTCGGCTGCGAGACGCGCCGGAGGGGCGGCCGATGGAAGCTCGACCCTGTTCGGAAGCGGAGATTGTGGGGTTACCGCGCGTTGGTGCTCTACATCATCGCTACCTCTGGAGGGAGGCGGCGTAGTGATCTCTGCCTCCGGCCGAAACGCGCGAGTTAGAGGCTCCGGACGCGTTTTGATAACCCACAGCCGGCTCATGCCCGGGCTTCCTCTGCCTTCGGCCAGTCGGAGAACCAATCCTCGATCGCGCCGTCTCCCGACCTTCGCCGGCAAGGCTTGACGCGAGCCCGCCCGGGTGGTTGATTTCAACCCATGACGATCTCACCGAACTCCTCGTTCGGGGCGCGCGCCCAGGCGCGCGTCACCATTGCCGGTGTCGGAAACTACGGCGCGTAGAAGGAACAGGGCCCCCGGCAATGTCCGATGAGCCGCGAAGTGTCAACTCCCCTGGGGGTTTTCGGCCCCTAGAGCAGATTCCAAGCTGGGAACCTGCGCAATTTCCGAGTACGGGTCTTATGTCAAGCTCCTGCTGGGACCCCGAGGCGGGGTGATTTCAGCCGTCCAAGCCTTTTCGTGGCGAAGCTTCGCTCGGCGCGGGCTCGCCGTCTCGCCCGCTCAGGCCTACGCCATCCGCTTCGGCGTGACCGCCTCCGTCGCGATCTGGATCGGGAAGGCTCCGGGCCTCGTCGAGAACAACTCGAGCTGGATCCTGATCACAGTGCTGGTGCTGATGCAGCCGACCTCCGGTGGGTCGCTGCTCAAGGCGCTCCTGCGGGCCGCCGGCACTCTCGCCGCCGGCTTCACTTCGATCCTGCTCTTCGCAGTGGCGCAGGACCCGCCGCTGCTGATGGCGGGCCTCTTCCTCGTGCAGGCAGTGGCCGCCTACGGCTTCACCGGGCCACGCTTCCAATACGCCTGGTACGTCTGGGCGTTCACGACCGCCATCGTGCTGGGCGACGCCATCGTGGGAGGAGGTGAGGTGGAGACCCTCGCCTTCCAGCGGGCGTCCATGGTGGGCATCGGGATCCTGCTGGTCTTCCTCGCCGACTCGCTGCTCTGGCCCACGCGTGTCGAGCCGAGCCTGCGCGCAAGCCTGTCCTCCCGCGCGCGCTACCTCGGCGACGCGCTCCAGGGGGCGATCGCGAGCCAGGGAGAGACGGGCAGTATCGACGCGCCGGCCCCGGAGCCCCTCGCGAGCCAGCTCGCGCTCGTGGCGGCCGCGCGATCGGAGATCGGTGTCTCGGCTGCCCGGGCGGGTGCCCTGGCCAGGGTCGCTCTGCTGCTCGATGCGCTGGCGTCGCGCGTGCGTGCCCTGGAGGAAGACCGCGTCAGGCCCGAGGGAGGCGATGCCGAGCTGAAGGCCTTCGATGCAGCCCTGGCCGAGCTCGGCCGGCGGGTGGTGAGCGCACTGCGTGAACTCGCCGGAGCCTTGTCCTCCGCCCGCGCACCCGGTCGGTTCTCGGACGAGCTGGGGGAGGCGCTCCTCGCGTTCGACGCCGAGCGGGACGCGCTCATCCGCCGAGGCGGCTGGAGCCGCGCTCTCGAGGGCCGGGCCGCCGGTCTGCGGGATCTCGTCGAAGGGCTGAGCGAGATCGAAGCAACGCTCGCGTCCGAGGGCGGGGGCAGGTCGACGCGCGCAACGCCGGCGCAGTGGAGCTTCCAGGTCGATCCGCTCCGGATGAAGCTGGCGCTGCGCGTCGGCATCGCCGTGGTGGGCGCCTCGTTGCTGGTGCTCGCCTTGGGATGGGGATTCAACGGGATGGTCCCCTCCCTCGTCTTCATGGTGAGTGTGGCGACGCGGGGTCTTGCTACCCGGTCCATGCCCATGCTCCTGGCGATGCTCGCCCTGGGCTGGCTTCTGGCCGATGTCTCCATCGTCTATCTCGCCCCCCTGCTAGGCCGCTTTCCGCTCGCGCTGGTGCTTCCCTTCTGTCTGATGGCCTCCTACGCGGCCCTCGCCTCGAAGCATCCGCCGCTCGCTCTGCTCCCCACGGTCGCGGGTATGATCGGCCTGCTGTCCGTCTTCGGGGGGGCCGCCACTCCGACCGACGTCTACGGGCCCTACAACCTCGTGTGCTACGTCGGGATGGCGCTCGCCCTGGGCGTGCTCGCGGCTCGGGTCTTGTGGCCGATCGCATCGTCGGAGCTCCTCTTGGAGCGCGTGGCGCGCCAGCTCGAGGCGTGCCTCGAAACCCTGCGCGCGGCCCGACAGGCCGGCGACGCGGGGCGTGCCGAGCGGGTGCGGAGTCTGGTGGCTCGCTTCAACAGCGAATCGGCCCAGCTGGGCCCGCTACACCAGCAGGCCGAGCGCGAGCCGGTGGAGCGCGCCCTCGACGCCCTGCGACGGGCGGCGCTGCTGACGCTGGCCGTAAAGCTGATGGACGCCGTGCTCGGCGATCGCGCGGGTACGAGTGAAGCGCTCCTGGGGCGCGGCGGCGCAGCCACGCAAGCCGCGCTCGAGGCGCTGCGGCGCGAGGACGAGGCACTGCTCGACAGCCTGCGCTCCCTCATCGCCGCCCTCAGAGGCGACCCGACACCCACTACGTCCTCGCTCTCCGAAGCCCATGCAGCGGCGCAGGAGGAGCTGCGGAGCCTGGCCACCATTCCCGATGCCTTTCCCCCACTCACCGACGACGACAAGCGGCGCCTGCTCGTCGAGCTCGACGCTCGTCGCCGGCTCGTCCTCCGCCAGCTCGCGATCGAAGCCTGGCTGGCCGACTGGCGCGAGGCGGAGCCGGGCCTCGCGCTCGGGAACTGTGACTCCTGTGGCCCCCACCAGAGATCCGCCGGGGAATCGCCGTAATGGAGTGGTTCTCGGACTTCGACGACAGCTCGAATCGCGGCCCGGCCGCTTCTTGCCAGCTCCCGACTCGGAGGCCCCGTCTCGCTCGCGGTGCCCCAGGTCGTCAACGCAATACGAACGTAGTACAATCTGGCCATGGCCAAGGACACCACCAGCATTCGCCTCCCGGAAGATCTCATCGAGGCACTGGATCAGAGAGCCGCCGCGCTCGGCATCACGCGAAGCCAGCTGATCATCGAGGCGGTCGAGCAGGCGCTGGAGGACCGGTCTGCCTGGTCGTCGGGCTTCCTGAAGGCGATCGGGGCACCACGTTCCGATCTGGAAGAGGTTGTCGATGAGATGATGGACGCCATCCGAGAGCGGCGGTCCCGAAGCGAAGCGCCGGGCTTATGAGATACCTGCTCGACACCAACACCGTCTCGGCGTTGATGCGCGCTCAGCAGAAGGTGGCGGCGCGTGTGGCGAAGGCCCCGCGCGAAGACGTCGCGATCTCCCAGGTGACCGTGGCCGAGATCGAGTTCGGCCTGCGCTACCTCCCGGCGTCCAAGCGTCGCAGGGCGCTCGAGGCTCAGTGGGCGGCGATCGGATCGGAGCTGATCCGCCTGCCCTGGGATGACGAGGTGAGTCGGCGCTTCGGAGAGCGAAAGGCCCGGCTCGAGCGTTCCGGCAACCGGATGAGCGACTTCGACCTCGCGATTGCGGTGCACGCGCTCGCCTACGGTCTCACGCTCGTCACCGCGGATCGGGCGTTCGAGCGCCTTCGGCTCCGTCGGGAAAACTGGGTCGCCTGACACCGAGAGGGTCGCAGGAGGGTGTGGCGCATTTGCTCAAGTCGGCCGTGCACTCCGCCACGGCCGGAGAAGCCTGCGGAGTGTGCCCGTTTCGTGCCCGCGTTTTCCGCTCGTGGCCGCATGCCACCAGCTAATCCTCCGTGGTTTCGTCCTCCAGCGGTACCTTCCTAAACCAGGTGTGCCGGTCAATGAGGTCATCTCGGCCCGAAGCCATCTCCGCTGACCGGCCAGCGATGGGCGGATGGATGGGGAGACCAGCCAGCGGTGTAGGGTTCCTCGACAGGCATCGCGGCTGCCGCGCTGCTCCGAGCGTTGCCCGGTGGCTCTTTCTCGCGCGGCCGGGATGCGTTGCCGTCGAGCGACTGGTGGGGCCGCGAGCCGTGGTAATACGCGAAGTAGGAACCATAGATCCCGTTGCAGTCACGGAGCGGATACCTGGGCGCCGTCAGCTCCGTGACTTCCAACGCCAATAGAGGCGGAAGCCCTGCCGGTGCCAGCGAATCACCGTCTCGGGCTGAACGATGATCACGCTCGACCGCCAGCCTCGCCACAGGCGAGAGAACCAGACCCAGAAGATCCGGTCTCGCCGATGGAGCCCCGGGCGCTTCACCGAGCGCTGGAGGATGACGATCTAAATGTAGACAACGGCGGGAGGTTCCGAGTATTGGGCCGGGACAGGCGCCCGATCCACGCGGCGACGCTGTGTAGCGGCAGGTGTGCGGCAGCCTCGGCCACGGCGTCCTCCGAACCGGCGATCAGCTTCCACCGCCCGCGGCGACGTCCGCCGCCGCGTCGATGCGGACCGAGGCGCGCATCCCCTTGCGGAGCGGATGGGCAGGGTCGCGGTCCAGCAGGGTGATGCGCACCGGGAAGCGCTGGGCCATCCGTACCCAGTCCACGGTGGGGCTCACGCTCGGAAGACCGTCGGCTCCGGTCGCCCCGTCTTGCTGCTGGATGCCCCAGCCGATTCCCTGGACGCGTCCCTCGAAGCGCACGCCCGGGTAGGCGGGCAGGTAGACCCGCGTGGGCTGCCCGGCCTGGATGCGGCGGAGCTGGGTCTCCTTCAGATAGCCGACGACGCGCCAGCTGTCGGTGTCGACAAGGGAGAGAATCGGGACGCCCGCGTTGGCATAGCTCCCCGGGCTAAGCGTCAGGTTGGTGACGTAGCCGTTCACCGGGGCGGTGACGCGGCAGTAGCTGAGCTGTAGCTGGGCGCTCTCGAGCTGCGCGAGCGCCATGCGCGCGTCGGCGTTGTCCGCGCCCATCTCGCCGAGCTCGTTCTGCGCCCTGCTGACCTGCGCCTGGGCGTTCTGGAGGCCCGAGCGCGCCGCGTCGAGCTGTGCCTGTGCCTTGTCGAAATCCTGGTACGGGACTGCCCCTTGCTTGGCGAGCGGCGCGACGCGGCGGAACTGCACCTCGGCGAGCCGCAGGGCGGCCTGCGCGCGCCGAAACTCGGCCTCGGCGCTGACGACCGCGTCGGATTGAGCGCTCACGTTCTGACCGGTCTTGTCGACCTCGGCCTTGGCACGCTCGACCGCGATCTCGAAGGGGCGCGGGTCGATCTCGAAGAGAAGGTCACCGGCCTCGACCGCCTGGTTGTCCGAGACCGCCAGGTTCACCAGGGGTCCCGAGACCTGAGCCACGATCTCGACCACGTCGGCGTCCACGTAGGCGTTGTCGGTGCTCGGGTAACGAACGTCATGGCGGTAGTAGAGCGCACCCAGGAGAGCCGCCACGGCGATCGAGAACGCCACGATGGCGATCCGTCGAGATTTGCGCATCGATCCCCCTCTGTCTCTACCAGAAGCTGAAGAAGGCCCACCAGAAGAGAAGGGCCAGGGCCACCGTAAGGCTGAAGAAGAACAGGCCCGACTGGGCGAGCGAGCGGGTGCCGGGCCGCTGCCCCAGCCACCACACCATGACGTAGGCGATCACCAGTCCCGCCACCGCCGAGACCAGCCAGGGCGGGAAGTACACCCCGAGCACGTTCACGATCGGTGCACAGCCTAGCAGCACGGAAAGCGGGACCATCAGGGCGGCGAGAAGACGCCGCGCCCCGGCGCGGCGCCCCGAGCGATCCGGTACCCTGCGAAGCGGGACTCTCCTAGACGCTCTCGAGACCCCCACTTCTCTTGCTCTCGCCCTTCCTCTGGCCAGAGCGCCCTTGGCGCAACCGGGATTGACTGGTTGATAATAGCAGGCCAAGCGGGCACCTTCGGACACGAATTGGGCCAAACCCCGGGGGGTGTCATGCGAACCCGATGGATTCGACGATCGAGCAGCATCGCCTGTCTTCTCGCCTTCTCTCTCGCCCAAGTGTCCTCCGCAGCGGAGCTCAGCCTCACGGAAGCGGTTCGCCAGGCCCTGGAGGCGAATCTCGACCTGGCGGCCCGGCGCCGGGCCCTGGCGGCGAACCGCGAGCAGGTGAGCATCGCCAGCTCGGCTCTGCTGCCACAGGTCAAAGTGGGCGCTCGCGTGCAGCAGCTGGAGGACGACCGTTCCGATGCCGCACGGGGAAACGTCTCGGAGCGGTCGGCGACGGTGTTGGCTGGCGTCACCCAGGTGCTCTACGACGAGAACGCGTGGGCGGGCTTCGACACCCAGAAGCACGTCTACGACTCGCAACGCAGCCAGCTGGAGACGTTCCGCCTGAGCGTGATCCAGGGCGCGGCGAATGCCTTCCTGCAGCTCGACAAGGCCCAGGCGGCCGCGTCCATCCAGGAAGCCAACCGGGAGCTGACCAGGGGGAATCTCGAGACGTCGCGGGCGCGAGTCGCCGCCGGCTACTCGGGGGAGCGCGAAATGCTCCGCTGGCAGAGCCAGCTGGCCCAGAACGACGGCGCGGTCGTCCAGGCACGCACCCTCGCGCTGCTCAACCGCTTCGAGTTGAACCGGGTCCGCAACCAAGCGCCCGAGCTGGTCGTCACTGCGAAGCCGGTCGAGCTCGAGGAGTACGGCTTCGTCTACGCCCGCGAGGCGATCGCTCGTGCGCTCGCCAGCCCGGACGCTGATCGCAAGCTGCGGGACCTGATGGTCCGCCAGGGGCTCGCGCGCTCTCCGGTGCTGACCGAGCTCGATGCATCGATCGCCGCCCAGGAGCGCCAGCTCCAGGCGAGCCGGCGCGCCTTCTGGGTGCCATCGGCGAGCCTCGGCGCGGGCATCAACCACGCGGCGGCGACGCAGAGTTCCGGCGGATCGAGCGAGGATTTCAACGAAACGGAGTGGACGGTCGGCGCGGAGCTCTCCTTCCCGCTGATCCAGGGAGGTGCAAAGATCGCCCGGCTGCGCCAGGCGCGAGAGACGCTCGGGGGTCTTCGCATCCAGCGGCGCTCCCAGGCCCTCGCCGTCGAGGAGAGCATTCGCGCCGCCTTCGCGCGGGCGAGCGGCTCGTACGCGACCCTGGGCTTTGCAAGGGAGCAGGAGTCGTCGGCCCGGCGCAACTTCGAGCTGGTGAACGACTCCTATGTGGCTGGCGTCGCCTCGATCCTCGACCTCCTCGACTCCCAGAACCTCCTTCTCAACGCAGGGCTCGCGGTTTCGAATGCGCTCACCGGCTTCCTCGCCGATCTGATCGCCGCGGAGGAGGCGATGGCCTTCTACCCCTTCCTCGAGCCCGAGCCCGAGGTCGCCGAGTTCCTCGATCGCGTCGAGCGGGAGTTCCCGGTCCAGCCCTAGGGCGTCCAGTAGCGCATAGGTGTTGACAGTTTCACTCTTCTCGCTGGCCTCCCCGCGGGAACCTGCACCGACGCCAGCGAGAGCCAATCGAGATCCCCGGGTCTCTCATCGCCGGCGGAGAGGTGGACGTCTGCGGCGTCACGCCCTGAGCGGAAGTTCCCCATCGCAGGCGCTGGACCCCTCCGCGCTGGAAGGGAGGGTCAGGGGGTGGGTATGCTCGCCCCCGCGATGGTCGCCCCCCTCCCCACGCCCGCCCCCGATCTCGAGCTACGAGGATTGAAGCTTTCCGTGGCCGGCGCCATGGGCATGGCCGCCCTGGGAATCGGCTTCTTCTTCCTGACCAACTCGGAGGCGGTGCTGCTCGACGGGATCTTCTCGCTGGTCGGCTTCGCCGTGGCCCTGATCACCACCCGCGTCGCCGCGCTGGTCAGGAAACCCGACGACGAGCACTTCCACTTCGGCTATGCGATCTACGAGCCGATGCTCAACCTGACCAAGGGGCTGCTGATCGCCGTCATCAGCGTCTTCGCCGCGGCGTCGGCGATCGACACCCTGTTCGAGGGCGGCCGGGAGATCGAGGGTGGGCTGATCATCGCCTACGCGCTGACGGCTTGTGCGGGGTGCCTGGCCATCGCCGGGTGCGAGCGGCGCATCGCCCGTCATACCGGCTCACCGCTGGCGAAGGTCGACTCGGCGAACTGGCTGATCGACGGGTTGATCTCGGGGACCGTGGCGCTCGCCTTCGTCATCGTGGTCTTCATCGAGAAGGGCTCCCTTTCGCACCTGGCTCCCTACGCCGACCCGGCCGTGGTCCTCCTCCTCGTTTTGCTGAGCCTGCCGGTGCCGATCGCGATCATCCGCAGCAACTGGGGGCAGGTGCTGGGGCGCGCTCCCGACTCCGCGCTGCAGGCCGAGGTGCACCGGGAAATCTCCGGCGCCCTCGAAGGGGTCGAAGGGATCGAAGCGAGGCTGCGCATGCTGGAGACGGGGCGCAGCTTCTACCTGCAGGCGTACCTCATCCTCGGCGAGAAGGCGACAGTCGGCACGGTCGAGGAGTGCGATGAGCTACGGGACCGGATCTATCAGGCAGTGTGGGACGGCACTCCCGACGTTGGCGTCGACGTGATCTTCACTCGCGATCCGCGCTGGTCGCAGCTGTCGATCGGGACGAAGGCGGTCGAGACGAGCTGAAGGCGAGGATCTTCGGTCAGCGCTTCGCCGACAGCTCCACGAGTTCACCGCAGCGCTCATGGGCCCTGCTATCGAGTCTCGACTTCCGCATAGCGGGCACGAATCAGCGCGTAGTGGTCCCGCTGGAATTCTCTGACCAGTTCGCTGATCTCGTCCTCGGACACACCGAGATTCTTCAGAAGCATGCCGTCGCGAATCAGCGTACTCTCGATGTAGCCCGTACCCGCGTTCCTGATGCCCTTGGCGACCAGCTCGTCCTGCTCCCGGAGCGTGAGCACGCGCACATAGACGTCAAGGTGCGGGTAGAGGCGATGCAGGCGGCAGCCCGAAAAGACTCAGCATGTCCGGGAGCTGGTACGGTGGAATCTATCGCACGTGCCAAGCGTTGGAGTCGATCCGGTAGATCGGGACCTCTCCTGCGGGATGGAATGTCTTTTTTCTTGCTGAGGAGCAGACCTCGGGTACGATCGAATCCTACAGAAGGAGGAACACCACCATGTCGAAATTCGGATTCGTGCTCGGACTGGGCATAGTGCTCGCCATCGCCGCGGTCTCAAGCGGAGCGTGGGCAGACAAGCTGAAGGACATCACCTGCGAGCAGTTCCTGGCGATGGACGAGGAGAACCAGGATGACATCGTCTACTGGGTGCATGGCGTCCAGACGAGTTCCTCGAAGAAGGCGGTCGAGGCCGAGGACATCGAGGTGGGCTTCGACGCATTCGGTCGCCCAGTCGCCGAGGTGGTGACCGCCTGCAAGGCCGAGCCGAAGGCTTCGCTCTGGAGCAAGATCAAGAAGCATTTCTAGCCTGAGGTCCTCGACAGACTCTCGTGTAAGCCCCTGCCCTGGTTGAGGAAACGCGGGAGGTCCCCTCCGCATGCAACGTGTCGTGCGGCCGCTGCACGGTCTGCGATTGCCAATTCCGGGCGTAGGCTTCCCCCCCCCAATCCCTCAGCAGAGTCCGAATCGGCCTGTCTTCGGGCACGGTGGCGCTGCAGCGCCACCCGACCGAGCGAGAAGCACTGGCTTCGTCGGCGAGGGGGGAAGATTTGCATACGTTTAGTGCTTGCTTTTCCCACGAGACTGGTACATTTCTTATTGCTTTATTTCTTATTGCTTTGACAGGAATTGTTCTCAAACCGGGACCGGACTTGGCCCTGGGAAGGGAGGGAACCGTGGATGCTCTAGCCTTCGGGAGAGATGGTGAACACGTGTCGCGTCGCTGGCACCGTGGTTTCCGAGTGGTAATCTTTGCGACCGCCGTTCTGGCTTGGCCGTGGCTCGATCGCCCAGCTCTCGCGGATACCCCGGCCGATGAGGACAAGAAGTTCGATCTGACCCTCCGCAGCCCGGACGACCCGGACACCTGGATCCGGCCGACGTTTCGGATGGACGGCGCCATGTTCTTCGAGAAGAACGCCTGGGCGGGCAACGACCGGGAGATTCTCGGAGACAGTAGCAACAACTGGGGGGAGTTCGGCGCGATAGCGGGGCTCGAGGGCCAGCTCTCGCTCGGAGAGGCTGGCACGCTGCGCGCGCGTGCGAGCGGCGTCTATACCACCACCCAGATCGGTCTGGACGCTGCGGGCTCCAACTTCGACGACCGCCGACCCTACGCGTTCACGCTGGAGGACGCCTACGTCGGCTGGAGCTCGGGCGACCTCTTCCCGTCGCTCGGCAAGGACGCGATCGATCTCTCCATCGGATCCCAGCCCTATCAGGCGGGCTCGGGCTTCCTCTTCCAAGATGGAGGCAACGACGGGGGAAAGCGCGGCGGTTTCTGGCTCGGCCTGCGCAGGGCCTTTCGCATGGCCGCGATCGCCCGCCTCAAGACCGGCCCGCTCCTCGTCGAGGCGATGTATCTCACGCCCAACGAGATCGACGCGACGGGTACCAAGGTCGGTGGGGTGAACGCCGAGTACAGCTTCGGAGAGCGCGCGACGCTGGGCGGCGGCTACTGGAACATCTTTGCTTCGGACGACGAGCGGCGCGACGGGCTCAACGTCTTCGATCTGCGCGGCGAGGTCCATCCCCTCGCTAGCCTGCCCGGGCTTGGCTTTGACGGAGAGATCGTCAAGGAGCTCAACGGCAGCAAGAACAACTCCTGGGGGGGGTACGTAGGGGTCAGCTACGACTTCGGCAAGGATGTCCGCTTCGAGCCCTTCGTCAGCTACCGCTACGTATCGTTTCAGGGCGATAGTGGCGTAGGGGACAACCGGGCCTTCGATCCGCTCTTCTACGGCTTCAACGATTGGAACGAGTGGTACCTGGGAGAGATCGTCGGTGAGTACGTGGCCACCAACCGGAATTTGGACGTTCACGTCCTCCGGCTGCGGGCGAACCCCATCGACTCGGTCACCACCCAGCTCTTCTATCTCTACTTCCATCTCGATAACTTCCCGAACACCATCGCACCGCGGCCTCCGACCTCCGAGCGGGTCGCGCTGATCGGCAGCAAGGATCTCGGCCACGAGCTCGACTTCATCGTGGACTGGTCGCCGAACGACTACCTCTCCTTCTCCGGAGTGGCCGCCGTACTCTTCCCATCCGGTGGCGGCGAGGACTTTTTGGGAGGCAGCAAGACCTGGGCCCACTTCATGCTCTACGCGAGCGTGAGCTTTTGAGACGAGTGCGCGGGAAGCGCGCGGAGGCGTGTCCGCGCGGGCCAGCGGCTGAAGCCGAACGACTTACCCAAAGGAGCGCCAGCCATGACTCACGGTAAAACCCCCATGCCGGGCGCGCTGGCGTCCGGGTTCCCGGTTCTCATCGTCGGCGCTCGCGTCGAGGAGGATTCAGCGGTCGGGCGGAGCGTAGAGGAGATCATTGCCGCTCTCAAAGCTCTCGGACGCCCCGTCGTGCTGGCCCATTCACTCGACGACGCGGAGGCCGCCGTCGAGTCGCACGCCGGGCTCTGCTGCTTCGTGCTGGCCTGGGGGCTGGCCGCGGAGAGCGACGCGGCGCTCGACCAGACCATGCGGATCCTCGGCAGGGTCCACCAGCGGGCAGCGGCACTCCCCGTCCTGCTCGGTTCCAGCCGCGGGGCGACGCGGCAGGTTCCCCTCGAGATCGTGGAGCAGGTGGACGGCTTCATCTGGGTGCCCGAGGACAGCGCCGCCTTCATCGCGGGGCGCATCGATGCCGCGGCCCGCCGCTACCTCGACACGGTGCTGCCGCCCTTTTTCGGAAGGCTCGCGAACTTCGCCGACACGCACGAGTATTCCTGGCACACCCCGGGGCACACGGGCGGCACGGCGTTCATGAAGTCGGCCGTCGGCCGTGCCTTTCTCGGCTTCTACGGCGAGCAGCTGCTGCGTTCGGACCTCTCCATCTCGGTGGGCGAGCTCGGCTCGCTGAACGACCACTCCGGACCCGTCGGCGAGGCTGAGCGCTACGCCGCACGCGTCTTCGGGGCGGACCACACCTTCTTCGTGATCGGAGGCAGCTCCGCGAGCAACTCGATCATCCTCCGCTCGTCTGTGGCAGATGGAGACATCGCCCTGGTCGACCGCAACTGCCACAAGTCGCTCAACTACGCGCTCAACGTGAGCGGGACCGTTCCCGTCTACCTGAAGCCCCGCCGCAACGCCCGTGGAGTGATCGGCCCGGTGCCCGCCAGCGAACTCGAGCCCGAGACGATCCGCCAGAAGCTCGAGGAGAGCCCGCTGGTGAAGGACGCGAGCCAGAAGCCGGTGATCGCGGCGTTGACCAACTCCACGTACGACGGTCTCTGTTACGACGTCGAGCACACGACCCGGGCCCTGAGCCAGAGTGTCGACCGCATCCACTACGACGAGGCGTGGTACGCCTACGCCCGTTTCAACCCCCTCTACGAGGGACGCTACGGCATGCATCGCGGCGCCCGTTCAGACGACGACGCCACCGTGACGGCGACGCACTCGACGCACAAGCTGCTCGCGGCGCTCTCCCAGGCTTCCATGATCCACATCCGTTCGGGCCGGATTCCGGTCGAGCCTTCGCTCTTCAACGAGTCGTTCATGATGTACACCTCGACATCGCCGCAGTACAGCCTCATCGCCTCGACGGATGTCTCGGCGAAGATGATGGACGACGCGGGACCGGCACTGACCGACGAATGCATCCGGGAGGCCATCGACTTCCGGAAGGCGATGCTGCGCATGGGTCGCGAGCTCGGGCAGCGCAAGAAGGGGGACTGGTGGTTCCAACCCTGGCAGCCCGACAAGGTGGGCCGGGAAGACTTCCTCGACGTCGACAGCGAGCTGCTCGCCAGCTCGAGCGAGGCGTGGCTCCTGAAACCGGGAGAGGACTGGCACGGCTTCGGCGACCTGGGCGACCGCTACTGCATGCTCGACCCGATCAAGGTCACCACGCTGACGCCCGGCATCGACCCCGACGGCAAGCTCCTCGAGGACGGCATCCCGGCCAACATCGTCACGAAGTTCCTGGACACCCAAGGGATCGTGGTGGAGAAGACAGAGCCCTACTCGATCCTCACGCTGTTCTCGGTGGGTATCACCAAGGGCAAGTGGGGCTCGCTGATCGCGGGCTTCATGCGCTTCAAGGAGCTCTACGACGCGAACACTCCGCTCTCGGTGGTCTTTCCGGACCTCGTCGCCGATCATGGCGAGCGCTACGCTGGGATGGGTCTACACGATCTTTGCTCCGAAATGCACCAGGGCCTGATCGAGCATGACATCCTCGGCACGCTGGACGCCGCCTTCAGCAACCTGCCCGAGCCGGTGTTGTCCCCGCGCGAAACCTTCGCCCGCCTCGTGCACGGCGAGGTCGAGAAGGTCCCTGCCGCCAAGCTCGAAGGCCGCACCCTCGCGGTCCAGGTGGTGCCGTATCCGCCGGGGATCCCGGTGCTGATGCCCGGTGAGCGCTTCGGCGAGGCCACACGCGCCGTGGGCGACTACCTGCTGGGCCTCGAGGCTTTCGACCGGAAGTTTCCCGGCTTCGAGCACGACACGCATGGCGTGGAGGTGGAGACGGACGAGCGCGGCCGCCCCTATTACGCCCTCTACTGCCTTAGCGAGGAGTGAGCGCACCATGATCGACAGCAACGTCAAGGTCCTCCGGGCGCGGGCCCTCATCGTCGACGACGGGCTCGCAAGGCTCGACACCGCCCTGGGGCGGGCCACCGAAGGGATCGCGCGCGTTCTCGAGGAGCGCGACGTGGAGATCGTGAGGGCGCTCTCCTTCGAGGATGGCCGCGCGATCGTAGGGGCCGACGCCTCGATTCGAGCGGTTCTCCTGAACTGGGATCTGGGCGGCGACGACGAGGGCTCCCACGCTCAGGCGACGGCACTCCTGCGCAAGCTGCGCGAGCGCCACGGCGAGGTGCCGGTCTTCCTGCTGGCGGACCGGGAGGGAGCGACGCGGACCATCTCCATCGAAGTCGCGGAGATGCTCGACGAGTTCGTCTGGCTGCTGGAGGACACCGCCGACTTCGTCGCCGGGCGCGTGATCGCGGCCATGGATCGCTATCGGGCATCGCTCCTACCCCCCTACGCGAGGGCCCTCGCCGACTACTCGCGGATCCGCGAGCACTCCTGGTCGGCTCCCGGCCACCAGGGCGGCGTCGCCTTCACCAAGATCCCGGCGGGTCGCGCGTTCTTCGACTTCTACGGAGAGAACCTCTTCCGCAGCGACATGGGCATCGAGCGGGGCCAGCTCGGGTCCCTGCTCGATCACACGGGACCGGTCGCGGACAGCGAGGCGTACGCGGCCCGCGTCTTCGGCGCGCACCGCAGCTACAGCGGCATCGTGGGTACCTCCGGGTCCAACCGGACCATCATGCAGGCGTGCATGAAGGAAGGCGACCTGGTCGTCCTTGATCGCAACTGCCACAAGTCGATCGAGCAGGGCCTGATGCTGACCGGAGCCCGGCCGGTCTACCTGCTCCCTACGCGCAACCGCTACGGGATCATCGGGCCCATTCCCCCCACGGAGATGGAGCCGAAGGCGCTCGAGGCGAAAGCGAAGGCGAGCCCGCTGACCCGAGACCTGGCCGGCCAGAAGCCCGTCTACTCGGTCGTCACCAACTGCACCTACGACGGCCTCTGTTACAACGCGGTGAAGGTTCAGGAGCTGCTGGAAAGGAGCTGCGACCGCATCCACTTCGACGAGGCGTGGTACGGCTACGCGCGTTTCAACCCGATGTACGAGCGCCACTACGCCATGCGGGGAGATCCGCCGGACCCGAAGGAATACAAGGGGCCCACGGTCTTCGCGACTCACTCCACCCACAAGCTCCTGGCCGCGCTCTCGCAGGCCTCATACATCCATATTCGCGACGGACGAGGCGCCATCGACCACGAGCGCTTCAACCAGGCGTACATGATGCACACCACGACATCGCCCCTCTACGCGATCGTCGCTTCGAACGATATCTCCTCCGCAATGATGGAAGGTCCCAAGGGCCGCTCGCTGACCCAGGAGGTCATCCAGGAAGCTGTGAACTTCCGCCAGACGGTCGCACGCGTCCAGCGCCGCTTCGAGGACGCGAAAGACTGGTTCTTCAAGCCCTGGAACACCGAGGAGGTGATGGATCCGAAGACCGGGCGGAAGGTGCCGTTCGGGGATGCTCCCTCGGAGCTGCTGTGCACACAGCAGGATCCCTGGGTCCTGCACCCCGGTGACACCTGGCACGGCTTCGACGACATCGCCAGCGACTGGTGCATGCTCGACCCGATCAAGGTGAGCATTGTGGCTCCCGGCATGGGAGACGACGGAAAGCTCCAGGAGACCGGGGTGCCGGGGGCGCTGATCAACGCCTATTTCACGCGATTTGGCATCGTCCCGACCCGCGTCACGGACTTCCAGATCATGTTTCTCTTCTCGATCGGCATCACCAAGGGGAAGTGGGGAACGCTGATCACCAACCTGCTGTCCTTCAAGCGCCACTACGATGCCAACGACCCGGTGGCCCAGGTGCTTCCCGAGCTTGCGGCGCAACACCCCGACCGGTATCGCAACGTCGGTCTGCGCCAGCTGGGCGAAGAGATGTTCGAGTACCTGAAAGCCAACCAGCCCGGAGAGCTCCTCAACCGCGCCTACGAAACCCTGCCGGCGCCCGACATGACTCCGCGCGAGGCCTATCAGCACATCGTGTCGAACGACATCGAGCCGGTGCCCGTCGACAAACTCGCGAACCGCACCGCGGCGAACGCGGTGATGCCGTATCCGCCGGGCATCCCGATGCTGATGTCGGGCGAGAACTTCGGCGGAGAGGACAGCCCGCAGATCGGATATCTCCGCGGCCTCCAGACCTGGGACCTCCAGTTCCCGGGCTTCGAACACGTCACGGAGGGAGCGGAGGTCGTGAACGGCACCTATCAGGTTCTGTGCCTCCGGTAGCCGGAAGCGTTTAGGGAGACATCATGGCAGAAGAAAAGAAGAAGATGAGCGTGATGCAGCTGACGGTCCTCGTCGCTGTCAACATGATGGGCTCCGGCATCATCATGCTCCCGGCGAACATGGCGCAGGTCGGCGCCATCTCCCTGCTGTCCTGGTTCGTGACGGCGCTGGGCTCGATGGCCATCGCCTACGGCTTCGCCCAGGCCGGGGTGCTACAGAGCCGCGCCGGAGGCATGTCGGCGTACGCCGAGGAGGGCTACGGCAAGCCAGGTTACTTCATGGTCTTCTATCTCTACTTCTTCTCGCTGGCGATCGGGAACGTGGCGATCGCGATCTCGGCCCTTGGCTATCTGGCGACGTTCTTTCCTTTCATGTCGGCGACTCCGATCGCCACCTGCATGGGGGTGATCGCGCTGATCTGGCTGACCACGGTGGCCAACTTCGGCGGCCCGAAGATCACCGGGCGGATCGGCTCCGTGACGGTGTGGGGCGTGATCATCCCCGTCGCCGGGCTCTCGATCATCGGCTGGTTCTGGTTCAGCGTCGACACTTTCTCCGCCGCCTGGAACCCCAGTGGACTCAGCCTGGGGCAGGGCATGGGCTCGAGCATTTCTCTCACCCTGTGGGCCTTCCTCGGAATGGAGTCGGCTGCGCAGAACTCCGATGCGGTCGAGAATCCGAAGCGGGACGTACCCCTGGCCTGCATGTTGGGCACCCTCGGAGCGGCCGTCGTCTACGTGCTGTCTACGACGGTGATCCAGGGCATCGTGCCCAACGCCGAGCTGGCGAAGTCCACAGGCCCGTTCGGGCTGGTCTACGCCCAGATGTTCGGCCCGACGGTGGGCTCGATCATCATGGGTCTGGCGGTGATGGCCTGCTTGGGCTCGCTGCTGGGCTGGCAGTTCACCATCGCGATGACGGGCAAGTCGGCGGCAGACGAGCGCATGTTCCCCGCGTTCTTCACGAAGGTGAACAAGCTGGGCGCGCCGATCGTCGGGATGATCGTGATGGGGGTCGTCCAGACGTTGATGGCGCTCTCCACCATCTCGCCTTCGCTCAGCGAGCAATTCGACGCTCTGGTGAACCTGGCGGTCGTCACCAACGTCGTACCCTACGTCATCGCGCTCTCCGCGCTGATGGTGATGATGAAGAACGCCGGAACGGCGGAGGGAACCTATCGCCGGAACACGGTGATCGCGGTCGTGGCGATGCTCTACAGCGTCTTTGCGCTCTATGCGTCCGGCGAGGACGCGGTGCTCGGGGGCATGTTGGTCATGGGCATCGGCTTCGTGATCTGGGGCTTCATTGCACCGCGCTTCGCAGCGAAGGCGCCCGGGAGCGGCCAGGCCGGGTCTTGACTGCGGCGTGGACGAGACCATCAAGAGAGGACAGCAAATGCAGTTCGCAACATCTTTGAGCCCTCGCGGCCACAACCGAAGGACGAGGACGCGCGCCGTTGCATCCTTGGCGTCGGCACTCCTGCTGCTCGCCATTGCCGGGGCTGCGCCTGCGCAGACGCTGGAGCGGGTCCGCCAGGCGGGGACGCTGAAGCTCGGCTATCTCGTGGACGCCCGGCCGTTCTCGTACCGGGACGGCTCCGGGAAACCCGCGGGCTATGCCGTGGACCTGTGCGAGAAGATCGCTGGCGCCGTCAAGCAGGATCTCCGAATGCCGCAGCTCCGCACGGAATTCGTGCCGGTCGGATTCTCGGAGCGCCTGGACGCGGTGAAGCAGGAGAAGATCGACCTGCTCTGTGCGGCGGGGACGGTGACGCTGGGCCGTCGGGAGCAGGTCGACTTCTCGATTCCGGTCTTCCCGGGCGGGGTTGCAGCGTTGATGCGCACGGATGCACCCGCTCGCATGCGGGAGATCCTGGCGGGAAGGCCGGAGCCGCAGCGGCCGCGCTGGCGCGCCTCTCTGGGGCAGATCCTGGAGAAGCGGGTGTTCGCCGTCGTTGCGGGCACCACGGCGGAGACCTGGCTCGCCGAGAAGCTCGACGAGTTCGATATCATCGCCAAGATCGAGCCCGTTGAGGACAACGCGGCCGGTGCCGAGATGGTCGTGGCGCGTCGCGCGGACGTCCTGTTCGGAGACCGCGCGATCCTTCTCGACGTGGCAAAGCGCAGCCCTTCCGCGGACGACCTGATGGTGCTGGAGCGCCAGTTCACGCACGATCCCTACGCGATGGCACTGGAGCGCGGCGATGCGGATCTTCGGCTCCTGGTCGACCGCGCCCTGAGCCGGCTCTACCGCTCGGGTGCAATCTCGGAGATCTACACACGATCCCTCGGCGAGCCGGGCGAGGAGGCGAAGCGCTTCTTTGAGATGACTGCCCTGCCGGAATGAAGTGGGCGGCGGCGAAGCGGAAGGTCCGGTGAAAGGGAGGTGGCGTGAACAGCGAGGTTGAGGTTGCCCAGGGAGGGAGTGCACGCAGCCTTGGTCTCGCCACCTGTACTGCGCTGGTAGTCGGCAACATGGTCGGCTCGGGGTTCTTCATCGCCCCTGCGGCCCTGGCCCCCTACGGCACCACGGCCATCATCGGATGGGGCGTGATGGCCTTCGGAGCCGTTTGCCTGGGGCTGGTCTTTGCGCGCCTCGCCCGCATCGCGCCCGCCACGGGCGGACCCTACGCCTACACGCGGATGGGCTTCGGCCGCTTCGCGGGCTTCCTCATCGCCTGGGGCTACTGGATCTCGATCTGGGCCTCGCTGCCCGCCATGGCTGCTGCGCTGGTGGGCTACCTGGGGAAGTTGATCCCCTCACTTGGGGACCACCGCCTCCTCTGCATCGGCATCGGATTGGGAGCGATGTGGCTGGTGACGGCGGTGAACCTCCGCGGTGTCAAAGCGGCCGGGCTGTTCATGTCGGTGGCGACGTACACGAAGCTCGTGCCGTTCATCGGGATCAGTGTGTTCGGGCTCTTCTGGGTGGACTGGACGACCTTCGAGACGATCAATCCGAGCGGACAGCCCTTCCTGGGGGCTCTGGCGGCCACTGCGCCCCTCACCATGTTCGCCTTCCTCGGCATCGAGTCGGCGACGGTGCCGGCGGGAGATGTGATCGATCCGAGACGGACGATTCCCCGAGCCACGGTGCTCGGAACCCTCGTCGCGGCACTGATCTACATACTCGGCACCACGACCGTACTGGGGGTCATCCCGCGCGAGGTCCTCGCCAAGTCCTCCGCTCCCTTCGCCGATGCGGCGAGCCTCATGTGGGGCGAGTGGGCGGGCATCGTGATCGCCGCGGCGGCGATCATCTCGTCGCTCGGAGCCCTCAATGGTTGGACCCTGATGCTGGCGCAGGTCCCCATGGCGGCCGCACGCGATGGCGCCATGCCCGGGGTGTTCGCACAGCTCTCTCGGCGGGGCGTCCCGGCTCGCGGTCTGGTGATCTCGGTGTCTCTCTCGACCCTGCTCGTCCTCCTCGAAGTCTCCGGAAGCGGAGCCATGGTCGTCTTCTACAATATGATCGTCAATCTCTCGACCGACGCGGCGATGATTCCGTACGTGTTCTGCTCCGTCGTCGAAGCCATTCTCTTCGTCACCCGGCGGCCGGTGTCGCGCGCACTGCGCGTCGGACCCTTCATGCCCGTTTCTCTGGTCGCCTTCGTCTTCTCGATGGGTACGATCTACGGGTCGGGGCCGACGGCCGGCATGTGGGCGCTCATCCTGCTCTTGCTGGCGGCTCCGATCTGGGTAGGAATCCTCCGAGCGAGTCCGGATGGAGGAGAGAGTGGATCGGCACCGGATCTAGAATGAGGGCGGCGTCACGGGTCTGCTCCCGCCGAACCGGGCGAGTACACAGGACTCGCCTTGCCGCCATCGCCAGTGCGCGAGCCGATGCATACGCGCTGCTTCCAGCCCTTGCCTTTTCCCATGGGGAGAATCGGAATGATGTTTCGTGATATCTACAAAGTCCTGGTGGTGAGCCGCGAGGTCACCAGACATGCGCCCATGCGGCGCCAGGGCGAAGCAATCTTGTCGCGCTTGCGCGAAGAGCACGGCTTGCGCGTAGACGTGGTGGAAAGCACTGCAGAGGCCCTGTGTGAAGTTGAACACGATGCCTCCGTTGCCACCGTACTGCTTGAATGGGGAGATTCCGACGACGCCATCGATGCCGGCGCGGTAATCGCGAAGATGCGTGACATTGGCCTGGAGGCCCCGGTGTTCATCGTGGTCTCCGATCGCGGCGACATAGCGGCCGTGCAGTCACTGCTCATCGAGGAAATCGCTGGATTCATTCTCGCCGACGAGGACACCCCGGACTTCATTGCGCGCTTTGTCACCCGACATTTTGAAGACTACCTGGAATCCTTGAAGACGCCGTTCTTCGGTTTTCTCGCCGATTACACGGATCGCGGCGTGGAAGTGTGGGATTGCCCCGGGCACAACGGCGGAATGTACTTCCGGAAGAGTCCGTTGGGGCGGGCCTTCTTCGACTACTTTGGCGAGAACCTGTTCCGTGCAGACATATGCAATGCAAATGTCGAACTCGGCGATCTCCTGGTACACGAGGGCCCGGCGCGCGATGCGGAAGTGGAATCGGCAAAGATCCTGGGCGCAGACCGCACCTATTTCGTCCTCAACGGGACCTCGACCTCGAACAAGGTGGTGGCCGGAGCACTGGTAAAGGAAGGCGACCTGGTGCTCTACGATCGGAACAACCACAAATCGAACACCTACGGCGCGCAGATACTCGGCGGCGGCATTCCCGTCTACCTGGAAACCGATCGCAATCCGCAGGGTTCCATCGGTCCCGTGCACTACGCTGCCTGGGACGAAGATGCGATCAGACAGAAGATCAAGAACCACCCGTTGGTCGAAGATCCGGATGCCTGGCGGAAGCCACGACCTTTTCGATTGCTGATCATGCAGACGCTGACCTACGACGGCACGATCTACAACGTCCGTGAAGTGCTCGAGCGCGTCGGTCATCTCTGCGAGTACATCCTGTTCGACGAGGCCTGGGGCTCGTATCTGAAATTCCACCCGCTATTCGACAACAACTGCGCTATGGATCTGAAGGTCGATGCCGACGGCCCGGGCATCGTATCGACGCAGTCGACCCACAAACAGCTGTCCGGCTTTTCTCAGGCCTCCCAGATCTGCGTGAAGGACCACCATATCGAAGGGCAGAAGCGGCGCTGCGAGCACAACCGCTTCAACGAGGCATACCTGCTCCACGCCAGTACGTCACCCTTCTATCCGCTGTGGGCCTCACTGGATGTGGGCAATCAGATGATGAAGGGCCGCAACGGCTTCCACCTGTGGAACGAGGCGATCGCGACTTCCATCGAGATTCGCAAGGCGGTGCGTGGATTGCAGAGAAGGTTCGTCGAGGAAGCTTCCACCGAGGAGGAGAAGTGGTTCTTCGACCCCTTCGTTCCCGATACCGTGACACTTCGAGGCTCAGCGCACCATGATGACGTTACGGACATGCCCTGGGAGGAGGTTCCCACGGACGTACTGCTGAAGGAAAAGCAGTGCTGGGAATTCCGCAAGGGCGCAACCTGGCACGGATACAAGCACGTGGAAGATGGCTATGCCATGGTCGACCCGTGCAAGCTGTCCTTCGTCACCCCGGGCTTCGACCGGCAGACCGGGGAATATATGGATTGGGGAATTCCCGCTACGATGCTGGCCATGTTCCTGCGCGAACGCGGCATCGTCTCGGAGAAGAACGATCTCAATACCATTCTCTTCTTGGTGACACCGGGCATCGAAACCAGCAAGGCCGGCACGCTGATTTCGGCCATGGTCAGCTTCAAGCGCATGTTCGACCGCAATACCCCCATGGCCGAGGTACTGCCGGCGTTCACCAAACAGCACGAGGAACACTACCGCGACAGCAGAATCCGTAAACTCTGCGTAGACCTGCACGGCTTCTATCGAGAGAAGAAAGTCTCGGCGCTGCAAAGCGGACAATTCCTGGCCGAGCACATTCCCGAAATAGCGATGTCACCGCGCGAAGCAAACCAGAAGTTCCTCGCAAACGAGCTGGACTACCTGCCCATCGAGGAATTGAACGGTCGCATTGCCGCTACGATCAATTTGGTATATCCCCCTGGAATTCCGGTGGTTTTGCCTGGAGAACGGTATACAGAGAGGACAAAACCTCAGCTGGACTACCTGCGAATGTTCGAGGAGAGCTATGCGCGTTTTCCGGGTTTCGGGAACGAAATCAATGGGTTCTACCAGGAGGTGGTAGACGGTCGCATCAAGCTCTATACGTACGTCATCAAGGAATAGCTACTCCGGGTAGGCGTCGCCGGCTACCCGGACCGGCAGGACTCCAGGGGGCAGCCCTTCCCCGGGGCTCTGGCGGCGCCTCTCACCATGTTCGCGTTCCTCGGCATCGAGTAGGGGACCGTGCCGAGGAGAGCGCGTTGCGAGAAGCAGCGGGACGGTCCACCGGCACTGGTGCCGGGGTTGATTGGGCAGCGACTTGCCGCGCGCGAGATATGCGTCTCGCAACGATCGCGGCTCTCGCCTCGCTCCTGCTCTTCGTTTCCGTCAGCAGCTGCGCCATGCGGCAGAAGGAGGTGATGAAGGAAACCTCGACCGCCCTCTGCCGGAGGACAGCCGAACCGCCGAGGGCTTCAGCGCAGTCACGCCGGCAGGTGCCATTCTCGGGGTTCTCACCGGAACCGAGCTGATCAAGGTGGAGGTCGCAATCGGCGTGTACGGCCAGAAGTCCGACGAGCGAATCGCCCAGATCAACGCCGAGTGTGGCCTCTAACTCAGAAGAGGGACCCGAAGGGAGGGAAGATTGGGGGAGCGGCCGGCGCGGCGGCTGTCTGCGAGGCCGCGGCGGCACGGTGAACTGGTCCGGGCACTGCCACGGAAGCTATTGGGCCATCTCGATCGCGCCGGCGATACCCTCGATCAGCATCTGCACCCCGATCACCGCTAGGATCAGGCCCATGAGGCGCGTGATCACGTTCAGCCCTCCTGTACCGAGAAATGTGACGAGACGCTGGCCAAATACGAAGAACGCGTATGTAATCACACAGAGAACGGCAAATGCGGCGATCGTGATCGCCATCTGCTCGACTTCGCCGGTAGATGCGTAGTTCATTGCCGTCGTGATGGTGCCGGGGCCACCGAGAATCGGTATGGCCAGGGGCGTTACCGCAATGCTCAAGGCCGCCTGCATGCTGTCCTGCTGAACTTCCGCGCCGGGCTGGTGAACACTGGATTGTTCGCCGTGGAGCATCTGGTAGCCGATCAACGCCACCAGCACGCCGCCCGTGATTCGAAACGCTGGGAGTGTGATGCCGAACAGCTCGAAGATGAGCTTACCCAACAGGCAGAAGGCCACGATGATCGCGAACGTCGTCAAGAGTGCCCGCGCAGCGACCCGTTTCCTGACGGCCGATGTGTCGTTGGCAGTGAGGCCCAGAAAGACGGGCGTATTTGCGATGGGGTTCATGATGGCGAAGAAGCCCATGAACACGGACAGGACGTGACCTACAGTGCTATCCATCTGTGGTGTCCTCTCGATCGGATTGCTGCCTCAGCTTGACACAGTTTGAATGCACCTGGTCTTCCACGCAACCATCTGGGCAGCGGCTGGCCGTTTCCGGTCCACGGGACCCACCCACGCCTGACCGAGGCTCCTTTCTCGCGTAACGTCGCCGCCAGCCCGGCCTACGACTCGGCACTGCGGGAGCCGCCGCATGTACGGAACGCTGGCCATTCTCGCAGGTTTCGCCTTCGTCTACAGCGTCGTCGCGAGCCGTGTGGAACGGACCCCGGTCAGCGGGGCGGTCGTGTTCCTGGCCTTCGGGATCCTGGCGGGTCCCGAAGGCCTGTTGTGCCGGTCAATAAGGTCATCTTGGTCCGAGGCCATCTCCGCGGGCCGGCCAGAGATGCACGGATCGATGGGAAGAGCAGCCAGCGATGCAGGGTCCTTCGATCGCCGCTGCGGCCGGCGCGCTCCTCTGAGCGTCGTGCGACGGCTCGTGCGTTGTCAGAGTGAGGAGCGCGAAACTGGTGGGTGCTCAGGCGGCCCGTCGGTATCGGTGGTGAAGACCGCCAACCTGGGGCTCAGCCACGATCCGGCCCTGGCTCGGTGGCTCGATCTCCCGCGGCCGGGGGGCGTTCCCGTCGAGGGACTGGTGGGGCCGCGAGTCGTGGTAATACACGAAGTACTCACGTAGAACGCGCCGCAGATGAGCTTCGCTGATCACGAAGATGTGATCGAGGCATTCTCTCCGGATCGAGCCGATCATCCTCTCGACGTATAGCGACTGCCACGGCGAGCGAGGTGCAATGAGAACCTCTTCGATTCCCATGCCGCGAACCCGATTCGCGAAGTAGGGGCTATAGATCCCGTCGCGATCACGGAGCGAATACCTGGGTGCTGTCTCGTAGGGGAACGCTTCCACGATCTGCTGGGCGGTCCAGCGCCCCGTCGGATGACTCGTGACGTTGAAGTGAACGACCGTCCGGCGATGGTGCCTGAGGACCACAAAGCAGACGAGGATGCGGAAGTTCAAGGTCACGACCGTGAAGAAGTCGATCGCGGCGATCTCGCGGGTGTGGTTCTTCAAGAAGACGCGCCACCCCTGCGAAGGTGGCTTGCGTCCGCGAAACATGTACTTGGCCACCGTCAGCTCGGCGACCTCGTAGCTGAGCAGATGAAGCTCCGAACGGATCCGGCGTCGTCCCCAGGTGGGGTTGTCGCGGGACATGCGACGGATGAGGGCACGGATCTCCGCGTCGAGCTTGGGTCGATCGCACCGCCTCCGTGACTTCCAACGCCAATAGAGGCGGAAGCCCTGCTGGTGCCAGCGGATCACCGTCTCGGGCTGGATGACGAGCAGGCTCGACCGCCAGCCTCGCCACAGGCGGGAGAGCCAGACCCAGAAGATCCGGTCTCGCCGATGGAGTCTCGGGCGCTTCACCGAGCGCTGCAGGATGACGATCTGATGGCGAAGAGCGAGGTTCTCCGCGGCGAGTGCGGCGCGACTCTGGAGCAGCTGCCGGAGGAGGGCGGTGAGGAGTTGCAGTGCGCCCATTGAGGCTCCTGTGTGAGAGGGCTGCCCCGAGCGTACCGCGTAGACTTACTTGGACCTGCGGTCAGAAAATGTAATCAATGACGGGAAGTTCCGAGTATTTGACCGGGACAGGCATCCCGCGGCTCGAACTGCGCTTCGACAAATGGTCGTGATTCCTCGAGAATCCCATTTTCGTGAGGCACAGGCTCCGGTCGTCGGGCGGCGGCCTCCGAAGCGCCGCCCGAAGAGCTCGGGCTCGATCGACAACCCCCGCCGACTTCCCCTATTTTCGGGCGAATCCGGTCGCGTCCGGAAGCCGTAGGCTGGAGGCCGCAGCTCGTCGGATCGCGACCGTTCTCCGGGAGATCTTCCGCTTGGCCGCTGGCGAACTCTCCATGAGCCGTCCCGAAGAGGGCGTCTTGATGCTCCGGATCTCCGGCAGCTGGCGGCTGGCAGACGAGATCCCGCCCCCGGCCCGCGTGCGTCAGGAGTTCGAGTCCGGGGCCACGTCGCGGCTGCGCTTCGACACGACCGGGCTCGATGCCTGGGATACGGGGCTTCTCACCTGGCTGCATCGCGTCCTCCAGGAGTGCTCCGCGCGGAACGTGGACGCCGAGCGAGACGGCCTGCCGGAGGGCGTGAGACGGCTCATCGCCCTGTCCGAGGCCGTTCCCGAGAAGAAGGACACCGGGCGTGGTGGAGCGCGCGCCTCCTTCCTGATCCGTCTGGGGAAGGCCACCGAGAGCGCCCTCGCGGCGGGGAACGAGTTCGTGCGCTTCCTGGGCCAGGCCACGATCGCCTTCGCCCGGCTCGCGCGCGGCCGCGCCACCTTCCCCCGCGCCGAGTTCGGGGTGATCGTCCAGGAGGTGGGGATGGAGGCGCTGCCCATCGTATCGCTGATCAGCCTGCTGGTGGGGCTGATCCTCGCCTTCATGGGCGCGATCCAGCTGCGCCAGTTCGGCGCCGAGATCTACGTGGCCGACCTGGTCGGGATCGGCATGGCGCGGGACATGGGACCGATCATGGCGGGCATCATCATGGCCGGACGCACCGGGGCCGCATTCGCCGCGCAGCTCGGCACCATGACCGTGAACGAGGAGATCGACGCACTCGAGACCATGGGGATCGATCCCACCGAGTATCTGGTGCTCCCCCGCATGCTGGCGCTGATGCTCACGATGCCGCTGCTCGCGCTCTACGCCATCGTGATGGGTATCGCCGGCGGGCTGCTGGTGAGCGTGATCGCTATGGACGTGGGATTGCGGCAGTATCTCCTCCAGACCCAGAGCGCTCTGAGCCTCCTGGATTTCGCGGGCGGCCTGCTCAAGGCCTCGGTCTACGGCGTGATCGTGGCGCTCGCGGGGTGCCTGCGCGGCATGCAGTGCGGCCGAAGCGCCGCCGCCGTGGGACTGGCCACCACCTCCGCGGTGGTGACGGGGATCGTCTTCATCGTCGTGGCTTGCGGGCTCCTGACGGTGGTGTACGACGTGGTGGGGATCTGAGCATGGCGGCCGCGGAGCAGCTCGCACCCGAGGCGCACATCGAGGTGCGCGACCTCACCATGGCCTACGGCAGCTTCGTGGTGCAGCACGACCTCAACTTCCGCATCGATCGCGGAAAGATCTTCGTGGTCATGGGTGACAGCGGCTGCGGGAAGAGCACCCTGCTGCGACACATGATCGGGCTGCGGCGGCCGGCCCGGGGTGACGTCCTCTATTCGGGGGAAAGCTTCTGGGTTGCCAGCGACGAGGAGCAAGAGCGGCTCAAGCGCGGCTTCGGCGTCGCCTACCAGGGGGGCGCCCTGTGGAGCTCGATGACCCTCGTCGAGAACGTCTCGCTTCCACTCGAGCAGTATACGCAGCTCTCCAAGGAGCGGATTCGGGAGGTCGCGGCCTTCAAGCTGGCGCTGGTGGGGCTGGCGGGCTTCGGGGACTTCTATCCCTCGGAGATCAGCGGAGGGATGCTGAAGCGCGCCGGCGTGGCGCGCGCCATGGCCCTCGACCCCAACGTGCTGATGTTCGACGAGCCCTCGGCCGGGCTCGATCCGATCAGCTCCCGGCGCCTAGACGACCTCCTGCTCGATCTCCGCGATAGCCTCGGGATCACCATCGTGGTGGTCACCCACGAGCTGGCGAGCATCTTCACCATCGCCGACAGCTCGGTCTTCCTGTGCGCCGAGGCCCGTACCCAGATCGCTCTGGGGGATCCGAAGGAGCTCCGCGATCATTCCGACAACCCCAAGGTCCGTACCTTTCTGAATCGGGGAGAGACGTGAAGAAGGCCAATCCCGCCGCCATCGGCGCCTTCGTGCTGGGCGCCATTGCCCTCGTGATCGTCGGGGTGATCGCCCTGGGAGGCGGCGCGTTTCTGCGCAAGACCCAGCGCTACGTTCTCTTCTTCGACAGCTCCGTGAACGGCCTCACGGTGGGCTCGCCCGTGAAGATCCGGGGCGTGGAGATCGGAAGCGTGCTCGAGGTGAACGCGCTCGCCGACACGACCCGAAAAGACATCCTGAACGAGGTCGTGATCGAGGTCGATCCGTCTCGTTTCAAGCGGACCGGTCCCGCGGTCGAACCCGCCCGACGGGCCAAGGTCCTCATCGAGGCAGGGCTGCGGGCCCGCCTCGATCTCCAGAGCTTCGTCACCGGGCAGCTGTACGTGGGGTTGGATTTCCATCCGGGAACTCCCGTCAAGCTGATGGGCTACAAGTCCGAGTATCCGGAACTCCCCACCATCCCCTCCGTAAGCCAAGAGGCTGCGAACACGGTGCGCGAGCTGGTCTCGCGAGTTCAGGCGCTGCCCCTGGAGGACATCGCCAACAATCTCAACGACGCGATCGCGGGTGTGAAGAAGATCGTCGACTCGCCGGACCTCGAGGCCGCCGTGGCCGAGCTGGACGACACCGTGTCCGAGGTGCACACCGCGGTGGCCGACGCCCGGGAGATGGTGGCCGACGCCCGGAGCCTGGTAAGCGGCGTCGACGCCCAGGTGAAGCCCGTCGCGGATTCCGCCGTCGGCGCTCTCGACGAGGCCCGTGCCACGCTGGTCAGCATCGAAGGCGCCGTGCAGCCGGGCTCCGACGTTCGCTACGAGCTGACGCAAACCCTAGAGGAGCTGACGGAGGCCGCCCGAGCCGTCCGGCGGCTCGCCGATTACGTCGAACGCAACCCAAACTCGGTCGTGTTCGGGCGGACATCGGGAGGAGACCAATGAAGCGCACGACCTCCGCCGGCTTGATGGTGGCGCTGCTCGTGTCGGCCTGTCTTGTTGCCTGCGCCTCCCAACCGATCGAGGTGCGCGAGTACGTCCTCACGGCGACGGCAAGCTCCGGCCCGAGCTCCATCGCGGGGCGCGACCTCGCGATCGGCGTCGGGCCGGTCATCGTGCCGCGCTACCTGCGCAGGAGCGAGATCGTGACGCGGGTCGGAGCCAACGAGCTGCGAGCATCAGACACCCATCGCTGGGGCGAGGTTCTCGATCGGGGGCTGGCGCGGGTGGTGGCCGAGAACCTCGCGGTCCTGGTTTCCGCCACGCAGGTTGGCTCCTACCCCTGGCGCGACTCCGCGCCGATGAACTATCGCGTGTCCATCGATGTGCAGCGCTTCGAGCGCACCTCCGACGGCACGGTCGTCCTGGAGGCGGGCTGGGCCGTGCATCAGGACCTCGAGGCGAACGCGTTCGTCCGCCGGAAGGCGAGCATCGTCGAGGAAGTCGGCAGCTCGGACTACGCGGCGGCGGTGGGCGCCATGAGCCGCGCCGCCGCGCGGTTGAGCCAGGAGATCGCCGTCGCGATCCGGAAGGACGCCGGACGGGCCGCGACCGACTGAGCCGGACGACCCGACGATGCCTGTGCCGGTCAATAAGGTCATCTCGGCCAAGACCCCGTATGGTCAAGATAGTCAATCTCGTGAAATCGAAGCCAGTTCACACAGTTGAGCGCGATTCTCCGCCCTGCTGCGTTTCAGGACGTTCTGAAGCGGAGGCGTTGCAGCTGCGACGTCCCGGAATTCATTGAGCTTTTCTGTGGCATGCGACGCTGCGGATCGCGCGCCGTCGCGCTCCCGCTACCGCGGCCTGCACGACCAGAAGCAGCTCTCGTTCACGCGAAGCGCCGGACGGTGCGCATCTGGTGGCCGTTGGCGGCGTTTGGACAGCCAAGTTTCGTTCTTCGCGCGCGCGTGATCGGCCTCAACTATTTTTTCCGACGCTTTATCTCAGCAGTGAATGCTACCGCATGCCCCGTGTAGGAATCGCACCAGCGCTCCGTCCGTCAGCGGGCGAGCGATCATGACCGTCAGAGACGAGAGACAGGACGCTCAAGCAGCGGGGAGCGCTCCATAGTGGTCGCGAAGAGAGTCGAAGCCAGTGGAAGAGAGTAGAAGAGAGTGGAAAGCGACCCGGAACGCGAATCGGGAAAAACGATGTGATTTCGGTGGGTTGCGGGACAATGATAGCCTGGTTTCCTAAACCGGGTGTCGCATGTTC
Organism: uncultured delta proteobacterium; assembly: GCA_963766175.1. Lineage (GTDB taxonomy): Bacteria > Myxococcota_A > UBA9160 > UBA9160 > UBA6930 > CAVXZE01. The sequence continues at coordinate 21,721 of CAVXZE010000025.1, read as the reverse complement.
GAGTCATGCCGGGGGCGCCATTTTCACTGCAAATCCGAGTCCTTATGAGTTTGTCGCCCGGAAAGGCGTTCCGGGTGAACGGGTGTATCGATGGATGATTGCGACGCCGGAGGCCGACACGCTCTTCTGGATTTCTCCTGACACTTGGATCTGTCGAAGCCACGTCATGCGATGGTTCGTCGCAAGGAACGTGCCGACCCCCCTGCACCGGTCATCCGCCTGTAGAACGCGGCGGAGCTCTTCTCGATGGCTTCGTTGGTCGTCAGTGGCGAAAATCGCGCAGCCAAAGGCACAACCACACCGCCGGAGATGCCCTGTGCTTTCGGGGCGTTGCAGCTGCAACGCCCCAAGTCCAGAATGTCATGAGGCGCAGCAGCGCGAATGGTCAGCGCAGGGTCGGGCGGAAGGCGTCGATGATCGCCTTGGTGTACGCGTCGACCGCAGCGAGCTTTGCCGGCGACGTATTGCCGAGCCGCACCAACACGAGATCCAACGCCGGGCTGATGATCGTGCGCTGGCCGAAGGCGCCACCGCAGTAGAACATTCCGAGGCTGCCGGGATAGATCCAGAAGTGTGCACCGTAGTGGCCGGCTTCCGCCTGCGGAGTGGGCGTGCGGGTGTAGTCCACCCAGCCCTCGGGTAGGATTCGCCGGTCCTCCCAGATCCCATCGCGCAAGTAGAGGTAGCCGAAGCGTGCGAAGTCGCGCGCCGAGCAGAAGCAGAACGCCGAGCCGATGAAGGTGCCGCGCTCGTCGAACTTCGGCGCTGGGCTCTTCATCCCAAGTGGCTCGAAAAGCTCGCTCCGCATGAAGGCGAGCATTCCATCGGGTCCGCCGCCGACGACATCGCCGACGATCCGTGCGAGCAGGTTGCTGCCGCCGCTGTTGTAGTTCCAGATTTGCTCCGGCGGGTGGAGGCGCGGCAGGGCCGCCGCAAAGCGCGCCACGTCGGCCTTGCCCTCGCCCCACAGCATCGGGATAACGTCGCTCTCCGATTCCGGGTAGTACTCGGTCCCTCCATTCGGGAGTTGCTTCGCCTCCCTAAACCGCAGGCCGTCGACCATGCGCAGAAGCTGATCGACGGTGATCTCCCGTCTCGGATCGTCTGCCCCCCAATCGGTGACGGCGGCCGGGGCATGCGGATCGAGCCGACCCTGACGCACCAGGATCCCGACGAGTGCCTGCGTGATGCTCTTGGCCATGGACCAGGAGGCGAAGGTATCGTCCGGGCCCACGTCGCTCGCGTACCGCTCGGCAACGATCGCGCCCCGGTGGACGATCAGCGTCGCGTGGGTGCGCTCCAGGGAATCGGGCGGCGGCTCGGAGAACGCGTCGTCCAGGAGGCGCATGAGCGCCTCGCGGTCAACTTTGGGATCGGGCTCGGTGCGCGGCCACTCCACGGTGGGCCAGGAGAGCGCTGCGGGCTGCGGATGCAAGGGCAGAAGGGCAGCGGCGTCGGTTCGTCTCGTGCCGAAAAGGCTCACGGCCGCTCAACGTAGCAAAGGGGCGGGCGGTGGATCGAGCCCTACCGCAGCTTCTCGATTCGTTTGGCGGAGTCGCTACCGCCCCGCCCTGACTACGAGCTAACGCCGATCCTTTTCATTCGGTCCCGTGTGGCGAAGCCGTCCCTCGCCTACACCCGTTCTCTGCGAGAACACCCGGCTTTCCGGGTGGCCATCGATCTTGCCGCCGCGCCGGTGAGGGCGCGCCAGGAGCGAATGAAGGTGAACCGGATGGCGGCCTGTGGCGTCTGCGCGGGAGACCCCGATTTCGGTGCGTCGCAGCTGCAAAGGGCGGAGTGCGGAATGTCCTGAGATGCAGCACGGCTGCCGCCCATCAAACCGGAGCAGGGCTGGATCGCTTCGTGAAGCTGAAGGTGTGCTTCCCCTTCCTCGGCAACTCGAAGAGGCCAGTGGCTGTGACGCCCTGAACGATGTCGCCTTCCTTCATGTGATGGTCACTGAAGGACAGAACCCCATTCGGCTTCATGACCCTGTGCAGTTCGGTCAACACCGCTTCTGGCTCGCTCAGCATGTGGAAGATGTCATATAGCAGCACGACATCAACTGTCCCGTCCGGAAGACCTGTCGGGCCGCCAGAACAGATGGTCTCGACGTTGCCGAGCCCCATGCTCGAAGCGAGCTGCCGAAGCCTCTTGGCGGCAAGCGGATGGATGTCTTGTGCGTAGACCCTTCCATCCTCGCCGACGAGTTTCGCAACTACCTTTGTGTAACTCCCGGGTCCACAACCGAAATCGAGCACCTGGTATCCCGACTTGATATCGACCTCCTCGAGGATCCTCTCCCTGGGGCGAAGCATGTCTCTGCACTTGAAGACGAACGACATGCCCCAAAACATGAAATCGGGCATCGGCTTGTCCAAATCCGACCTCCTAGGCAATTCCACGCATGCGTGGAAGAGTACTGCCGAGCTTGTCATCGACCCAAGCTCGTTCCTTGCGGAAAGCCGGGGCCTCTCGGCGTTCGAGGGCGAGAACGGCGGGTGCGGTCCAGCGGATCGCCTGTCCCTTCGGAAAACCCGATTCTCGCAGAATCACGCTCACTTATCGAGGCGTATCCCCAGCCAGGCGGCGGCATCTTGAGATCGAGCCCTTCAAAGATCTTGTCTTCGCCCCAGCTCGGATTGCCGGCGCTCATGCGGCGGATGAAGTCGATGTGCTCGCGTGGAATTGTGGGGCGGCCGATCTTCCTGGTTCTCGACTTTCAACGCCAGTAGAGTTTGAAGCCCTGGCGGTGCCATCGAATCACGGTCTCGGGCCTGACGATGGGAAGGGGCGTCTTCCAACCGTCCCAGAGCTTGGAGAGCCACACCCAGAAGGCTCGATCGGTTGATCGGATCCGCGGGCGCTCGTGCACCCGCTTGTAGACAGCGAGCTGCTGTCGCAGGGCGAGGTTCTCGAGGACGAGCGCACGCTTGCCCCTGAAGAATGATCCGAATACGGCGGCTGCGAGGGCCAATGTGGACGTCATTGGGGAACGCTAGCAGTGGGAGAAAAGCCCAATGATTTCACCGTGTACCGAGTTCTCGCGGACTACGGCTCATCTCGCCCCAGGGGTGATGCTAATCTAACGCCTTTCATCTTCGTCGCTCAATGGGAGGCAGCCATGGCACCCGTAGAGAAGAGACCCGCCAGTGCGCAGGGTCCCTGGGCCAACAAGTATCGAGAGAAGTGGACCTGGGACAAGGTGACCTGGGGGAGCCACTCGGTGGACTGCTACCCGGGTGGATGCCCGTTTCACGTCTTCACCAAGGACGGAAGGATCCTTCGTGAAGAGCAGGCGGGGGCCTGGCCGCAGATCGAGCCGGGCATTCCGGACATGAACCCGATGGGCTGCCAGAAGGGGGCCTGCTGGAGTCACTGTCACTACTCGCCCGACCGGGTGACACATCCTCTCAAGCGCGTCGGCGAGCGCGGGGAGGGGAAGTTCGAGGAGGTATCCTGGGATGAGGCACTCACCGACATCGCCGATGCCATGCTCGACGCCGTCGAGGAGCAGGGTTCGGAATCGATCCTCACGCTGCTCACACCCGAGGTCGGGGCACAGCAGTCTCGCCTCTTCGCCAACGTACTGCGCTGGCCCACCACCGACGGCAACGCGGAGTTTCACGACTTCAGTCCCGGGTGGCACATGACGTGGGGGCTCTTCAATCCCACCGCGTCGATGGACGATTGGTTCCTCGCCGATCTCACCCTCATCTGGCACGCCAATCCCGTCTACACCAACATCCACTGGTACCACTACATCGCCGAGTCGCGGTACAACGGCGGCGAGGTGGTGACGATCGCCCCCGACTACAGTCCGTCGGCGATTCACGCGGACTACCACCTGCCGGTGCGAATCGGAACGGATGCAGCCCTGGCGCTGGCGATGTGCAAGGTGATCGTGGATGCGGAGCTCTACGACAAGCAGTTCGTGCAGGAGCAGACGGACATGCCGCTGCTGGTGCGAACGGACGATGGGCGGTTCCTGCGTGGAAGCGAGGTCAGCGAGGGGGAACGCGAGGACCAGTTCTACTGGTGGGACACGCTGACGGAGGCGTTGAATCCGGCGCCGCTGGCGACGCTGGCGACGATGGGAGTGGATCCGGCCTTGGAGGGGAGGTTCGAGGCCACCCTGAAGGACGGAAGCCGGGTGGAGGTGGAGCCGGTCTTCGAGCGGCTCAAGCGCCGGCTGGCGGAGTACACGCCGGAGAAGGCGGCCAAGATCTGTGAGATCAGCCCGGACAACATCCGAAAGCTGGCGCGGAAGGTGGCGACGCGGAAGACCAAGATCTTCATCGGGTGGAACTCGGGGAAGTACTACCACGGCGACCTGATGGAGCGGGCGATGGCGCTCCTGCTCGGTCTCACGGGGAACTGGGGGAAGAGGGGAACCGGGACCCGCTCCTGGGCCATCATGGGGTTCGACGGCGTGGCCTTCATGAATCGCAAGGGGCGCGCCGGCCAGGAGGCGGCGCAGGAGTTCTACGCCGGGCTGATCGGGATGCGACGCATGGTGCAGCGGACCGATCCGACCCTGACGCCGGAGATGATCTTCAACCGGGGCGCCCAGATGGCCTCCGAGCTGGGGGGCCTGGGCAACATCTTCCCTCCCGCCTTCCTCTGGTACTACCAGTACGGCTACAAGGATCGCTGGAACCACCCCGACAACTGCGACCCGTCGATGAAGCGAAGCTTCGACGAGTACATGAACGAGGCGGTCGAGAAGGGCTGGTGGGACGCCAGCTACGCGAAGAAGTACCAGCACGTGGAGCCCCGGGTCCTGTTCGAATCCGGGGGGAACCTTCTGCGGCGTCAGCGGGGCGGGCAGGTCATGCTGCTCGAACATCTCTGGCCGAAGCTCAAGATGATCGTCTCGGTCGACTACCGCATCACCACGACCGGGCTCTGCTCCGATTACATCCTGCCCGCCGCCCAGCACTACGAGAAGATCGGCCACAGCATGCCGTCGGTACATCACCTGCACTACGTGCTCACCGACCGGGCGGCGCAGCCGCTGGGAGAGTCGCTGCCGGATCGTGAGATCGGGTTGCGCCTGGTGGAGGCGTTGCAGCGGCAGGCCTCCAAGAGGGGGATCAAGGAGGTGAAGAGCCCCCGGGGCGTGGTGGAGAACCTCCAGGACGTCTTCGAGCGCGTGACCCTCGACGGGGCGATCCGCGACGAGGACGACTACTGGGACGAGGTGGTCAAAGACCAGGCGGCCTACGGAATCCTCCCGAAGGGAAGCGACCTCCAGACCTGGCGCGAGAAGGGAATGATCCGCTTCGTCGGGTGGGGGTCGGCGGGACACGGTCAGTCCCAGGGCTCGACGATCCGGCCGGACGAGGTGCACAACCCGCTCCGCTGGCACACCGAGGACAAGGTTCCGTACGACACGCTGGTGCGCAGGGCCCAGTACTACTTCGACCACGAGTGGTTCCTGGAGGCGGGCGAGGAGCTGCCCTGCCACAAGGATTCACCGCCGCACGGCGGGCCGAAGCGCAGGTTCCTGATGACGAGTGGCCACAACCGATGGAGCATCCACTCGATGAACCTGACCAACAACATCATCCAGAACACGCACCGGGGAGAGCCTTTCGTCTTCGTCAACGACGGCGACGCAGCGGATCTGGGGATCGAGAACGGCGAGAAGATCAAGATGGTGAACGATGCGGGCGAGGTGCTGATCGCCGCCAAGGTGACGCCTTCGTGCCGGCCCGGTCAGGTGATTCTCTACAACGGCTTCGAGCCCTACATGCACGAGAACTGGTACAGCCAGGCGGATCTGGAGATCGGCCAAGTCAAGTGGCTGGGGCTGGTGGGCAACTACGGACATCTCAAGTACCGGCCCTTCTCCTGGCAGCCGATCCCGGCGGATCGCGCGGTCCGGGTGGATCTGGAGAAGGTCTGACGAAGGGTCCTCGCGGGTTCGACGGGAGCGGCTGAAGGGGCTGCAGGCTTCGGGCGCCGCAGCAGAAGGGCCCGCGCTGGTGGGCGCGACTGGGCTCGAACCTGTGACCTCCTGGGCTGCTGCGTTTTAGGACATTCCGAAGCGGAGGCGGCGCATCTGATTGTCGCTGGCGGGGGCGAGGTCGCCAAGCTTCATGCCTCGCGCGTGGTTTCGAGCCCTGGCACCTACTGCTTCCGCCGTGGTCCCGGATCAGTTGCGGCGTGCTCATGACCGTCGGAGATGGGAGACGGGACCCTCAAACGGCTGGGTGCCCTCCATAGTGGTCGCGAAGAGAGTCGAAGAGAGAGTAAGAGAGTAGAAGAGAGTCGAAAGCAACCCGGAACGCGAATCGGAGAAAGCGATTTGATTTCAATGGGTTGCGGGACAACGATAACCTGGTTTCCTAAACCGGGTGTCGCACGTTCGAGTCGTGCCGGGGGCGCCATTTTCACTGCAAATCCGAGTCCTTATGAGTGTGTCGCCGGGAAAGGCGTTCCGGGTGAACAGGTGTATCGATGGATGATTGCGACGCCGGGGGGCGACACGGGTTTCTGGATTCCTCCTGACACATGGATCTGTCGAAGCCGCGCCATGCGATCGTTCACTGCAGAGAACGTGCCAGCCGGGGCGCATCTCTCGTTCACGTAGAGCGTCGAATACGGGAAATCTGGTCGTCGTTGGCGGAGATGCGACTGCCAGACCGTGGACGCCACCGAACTTCCCGAAGTACGACGGGTTGATGCCGCGGCGCGAGGACCTGGGGGTGGAGGGAGGCGCATGAGCGGAGATAACCGCGTTTCACGGCACGCTGGAGTGGAGGCGCTGCAGCTGCGACGCCTCCACTACGGAATGTCCTGAGATGCAGCACGGCGGCGAGCGACGTCCCGCGCGGGCTCAGGGAAAGGGTACCCCCAGGCCCGCGAGGATCTCCTTCGCGCGGGCGAGGTCGTCGAGAAAATCGGGCTTGAAGCGCGCAGCTTCGAGATCGTAGACGTCGAGGAACTCGATCCGCTCGGACCCCGTCTCGGCTCGCTCGGTGGATGCTCTGAGAAGCCGACGGACGAGTTCTTCGGCCCGGTCGCGCTTCATGCCCGAAACAGCGTTCATCACCTCACCGAAGAGCCGCGCCTCGGGGCCGCAGCCGCCGGCGATCCACGCGTAGGCCATGCTGTTGGCGGTGTTGGAGATGGTAATGGCCGCCCCCTGGCAGTGTCCGGCGATCGTTCTCAAGCGCTCGAGCGTGGGAGCGCAGACGCCGCCGATGGGCACCCGGATGTGGCGCTCGGAGGCGCGGCCGGCGCCGCTCGTGGCCCATTGGATCTCGGCATCGCCCCACGAGCCGTCGATGCGGTTCGTGAAGAGGCTCGCCAGGCTCCCGTGGCCATAGCAGAGCTGCCCGAGCAGGTTGGCGACCAAGCCCACGGCGACGTCGGGCCCCCCTCGACACAGCCCACCCATCACCGAGACGCAGCTCGTCCACGGCGTGACGCCCCGGTCCTCGCAGTACTTGGCGAGCACCAGCCGGTTCCAGTCGATCTTCTGCTCCGGCATGATGTGGATGCCGATCTGGGTATTGTGGGGCTCGCGCAGTCCCGGTCGCATGCACGCCATGGTGGCTCCCACGCTGGTCGCCGTGCACAGGAGCCCGAGGTGCATTCCCGGTCGCCCGGCGCACCGCGCGATCTCCACGATCTGCTCGCACTCCCACTGGGCGCAGTGCATCTCGCTCAGCGTGCCGACCTTCGGGGCGCGGCCGTCCACCGAGGTGATCCCCCCCGCGATCCCGAGCGCGCGGTTGCTCGGCTCCTCGACGAAGGACCGAACATAGGGAACGAACCACTCCTGCTCGATCTCACCGGCAGGACCGGCGGCCAGGACGGGAGGGCGCTCCTCTTCGCCGCTGCGATAGCGGAGGCGGATCTCGTCTTCGCCGCGGCCGAAGACGACCTCCGGCGGATCCTCCCGATGCTCCCGGGCGACCTGTCGAATCTCGTCGTCGGCAAACTCGATGACGCGTTGGGTGTCGAGGTGGTAGAGGCCGACCTCCGCGAGGAGCTGCACGCCCGCTTCGAAGATGGCGTCAGCCGTCCGGTCGTCGACCCCCACCGCTTCCGAGTCGCGGCTGATCTCGTAGTGGGAGACGAGTTCGCGCAGTTTCTTCGAGAAGGCCACGTCGAACTCCATGGCCTTCATTACCGGTCCCCGGAGCGATCGCTCCTGGAAGTCGAGAATCGGGATCATGCGGTCTCCGCCATTGCCTTCGAGGGTAGGTAGCAGATTGCGCAGCTCCCGGGACAGGCGCGAAGTCGTGCCCCATGAGCGCGGGCGGTGTGCGCTGGCCTCGAGTACAATGAGCGCGTTGCGCGGCGCTCGCGCCGGAGGAGGGGTCGAACCGCGTTCCGTCCGCACCGTCAGATCACCGCGTGCCGAGAAGGAAGCCGATGAGCGCCGGGAAGCTCGCAGAGCTCATCGCGGAAGTGAACGAGACCGCCAGCGATGCCGTGGCCGCCGCCCTGGGGCGGGGCGAGGATCCACTCGTCGTGCTCCAGGAGGGGGTCATCCGGGGTCTCGAGCGGATCGGCCAGAAGTTCGAGGCCGGAGAGTATTTCCTCACCGAGTTGATCGTCGGTAGCCAGATCGCTGAGAAGTGCATCGCCCTCATCAACCCTTACCTCCCGAAGGATCGGGGCGCCCCGCGCGGCGTGGTGGTGATCGGCGCCGTGCAGGGAGACATGCACGATCTCGGCTACAGCCTCGTCGCCAAGCAGCTCGAGCTGGCGGGCTTCGAGGTGCACTCGATGGGCGTGGACGTGGCCCCGATGACCTTCATCGACAAGGCGCGGGAGGTGGACGCCGACATCATCGGCCTCTCCGCCTTCCTGGTCACGACGATCCCCGGCTGCTCGGAGGTCATCGATTATCTGAGAGACATGGGGCTACGGGAGCGCTTCAAGGTCATCGTCGGGGGCGGGACGACGACCCAGGAAACCGCGGACCAATTGGGCAGCGACGGCTGGGCACCCAACGCGGTGGAGGCGGTTGGGCTCTGCAAGGGGTTGGTGGCGGAGGCGAAACGGACCCCCCTTGATGCCGGTGCGACCGTCTGAACGTGGGATCTGTGTGCAGAGAAGCTTCGGCTATCGGCGTGCGGCCGACTTCCACCCCTTCTCAATGCTAACGTCGTGTTCGCCGTGTTAGCCTGCGTATTCGCCAGACCGCGTCGCGGGAGCGTGCAGATTCGCGCCTCGGCGGGCTGCCCCGGAGGCGGGCTCCCATGATGTCCTGGGATCAGTCAGTGGACTTCCTGGTCGTGGGGTCGGGCGGCGGGGGCATGACAGCCGCGCTGATGGCGAGCGACCTGGGCAGCGATGTGCTGGTCGTCGAGAAGAGCGACCAGTACGGCGGCTCGACCGCCATGTCCGGCGGATCGATCTGGGCGCCGAACAACCCCCTGATGGAGCGCGAGGGCTCGCCGGACTGTCCGAAAGCCGCCCTCGCCTACCTCGAGGCGATCACCTCGGGAAAGGTTCCCGAGCAGCGTCTGCGGGCCTTCGTCGGCGGCGTATCGGACATGGTCCGCTACCTGGAAGAGCACAGCCACGTGCGATTCCAGATCGTGCCGGGATATCCCGACTACTACGCCGAGGTCGAGGGGAGCAGGCCGCACGGCGGTCGCACCATCGAGCCCGTCCCCCTGAACGCCCGGCACCTGAAGGGGATGTGGAAGCAGCTTCGCGTCCCCCCCGCCCAGGAGGTGGTGTGGGGGAGGTGGATGCTCACGGCCAGCGAGGCCCGTGTGCTGATGCGCGCCTCCCTGCGGGCTCGACTGATCAGCGGCTGGCATTTCGCATCGTACTGCCTGAATCCCGTCCGCTCGCTCTCCAGGACCGACACACGGCTGACGCTGGGCAACGCGCTCATCGCCCGCTTGCGCCTGTCCTTGGCCGACCGACGGGTCCCCCTCTGGCTGGAAACCCGCGTTCGCCGGCTGATCGTCGAAGGTGGTCGGGTGATGGGTGTGGAGGCGGAGAGGGAGGACCGGACGATCCGCATTCGGGCTGCCAAGGGCGTCATTCTCGCCTCCGGCGGGTTCGAGAAGAGCCAAGCCATGCGCGAGAGGTACCAGCGCCCGCCCGTCTCTGCCGACTGGTCGCACGGGAGCCCCGACAACACCGGCGACGGTATTCGGATGGGGATCGAGGTGGGCGCGGCCGTCGGTCTGATGGATCAGGCTTGGTGGATGCCGACCACCATGGTCCCGGGCAGGTCCATGCCCTGGTACTCGAAGGGTGCGTGGTGGACGGAAATCGCCAGGAAGCCGGGATCGTCCCTGCCCTGGTTCAGCCTCGTCGATCGCTCGCTCCCCGGCACGATCATGGTCAACTCGAAGGGCAGGCGCTTCACGAACGAGGCCGCCCCCTACCTAGACGTCGCCAACGCCCAATTCGCCAATCACACCCGGGAATGCAGCACCATCCCGGCCTACCTGATCGCCGACCACCGGTACCATCGGCGATATCCCCTGGGTCCCGTCATGCCCGGAGTGCCTACGGGGAAGTACCTGAAGAGCGGATTCTTGAAGGAGTCGAACAGCTTGAGGGGACTGGCCGAGCAGTGCGGGATCGACGCCGAAGGACTCGAGGCGGAGGTCGAGAGGTACAACCGCCATGCCGTCGCCGGGAGGGACCCTGACTTCCACAAAGGGGAGACCCCCATCGATCGCTTCTACAGCGATCCCGCGGTCAAGCCGAACCCGTGCCTGGCTCCCCTGTGCAAACCGCCTTACTACGCGATCGAGTTGTTTCCCGGCGATCTCGGCACCAAGGGCGGCCTGCGCACCGATTCCCACGCCCGCGTGCTCCGCGAGGACGAATCTCCCATAGAAGGCCTGTATGCGACGGGCAACTGCTCGGCCTCGGTGATGGGTGACAGCTATCCGGGAGCAGGTGCAACCATCGGCCCGTCCATGACCTTCGGATACATCGCTGCGCGCCATGCATCGGGACACTAGAAGGATCCCTGCTGCGTCTCAGGACATTCTGAAGTGGGGGCGTTGCAGCAGCGACATCCCTAAAGTCATCGAGCTTTTCTGCGGCAGGCGGCGTTGCGGATCGCGCGCCGTCTCACTCCCGCTACCGCGGATTGGGCAACCGGAAGCGTACTCTCGTTCACGGGAAGCGCCGGACGGTGCGTATCTGGTTGTTGTTGGCGGCGGTGGGACAGCCAAGTTTCGTTCTTCGCGCGCGTGGTGTCGAAGCGCTGGCACCCACTGCTTCCGCTGTGCTCCCGGATCAGTTGCAGCGTGCTCAGCTCATGACCGTCGAAGACGGGACCCTCAAGCGGCTGGGGGCGCTCCATAGTGGTCGCGAAGAGAGTCGAAGCCAGTCGAAGAGAGTAGAGGAGAGTCGAAAGCGACCCGGAACGCGAATCGGAGAAAGCGATGTGAATTCAATGGGTTGCGGAACAATGATAGCCTGGTTTCCTAAACCGGGTGTCGCACGTTCGAGTCGTGCCGGGGGCGCCATTTTCACTGCGAATCCGAGTCCTTACGAGTTTGTCGCCCGGAAAGGCGTTCCGGGTGAACGGGTGTATCGATGGATGATTGCGACACCGGAGGCCGACACACTCTTCTGGATTTCTCCTGACACTTGGATCTGTCGAAGCCGCGCCATGCGATCGTTCATCGCAAGGAACGTGCCGATCCTTCGCACCGCTCATCCGCCTGTAGAACGCGGCGGTGCCCTTCTCGATGGCTTCGTTGGTCGTCAGTGGCGATACTCACGCCGCCAAAGGCACAAGCACACCGCCGGAGATGCCCTGCGCTTTCGGGTCGCTGCAGTTGCAGCGCCCCAAGTCCAGAATGTCATGAGGCGCAGCAGTGCTGATCATTCGCTCGGCGACCTCGAGCAGGCGCACCGATATCTTTTCCTGGGCCGCCTGTTCTTCCTGCCGACTCGGTCGCCGAAGTTGCTCGTCAACTACCCCACCACCCGGAGATATTTCTTGCCCTTGAGCTTGTCGACCCAGCGCAGGGCCGCCTCTCCACGATTCACGGTCTCGAGCGTGACGATTCCGTGGCTGGTGACCTCGACGGTCGTCTTGACGCATCGACCACGCACGTAGTCGGCGTCGAAGCTGGAGGCAGCCTCTTCTGAACTCCAGGTGGCGCAGCATGTCGTCTGCTCTCCACTCGTCATCGTCCTCGAAGAATCTGCCGGAGTACCCACGAGGTCGACCGTCGTGGAAGCTCAGGAGGCCGAGCACGTAGACAAGCGCGAAGGCAAAGCACTCCACGTCATCTTCGGGCATCTGCAGCGTGAGGCGCACATGGCTGTCGTCGCCGGCTGCCGTCGGCTCGACTTTGGTATCGACGACCTCGAAATCAACAACGGTGCCGGCTCGGATCAGATCGTGCTCGATGGGTTCGTGCTCATCGGTCATGGGGCTGAACATAGCCCGAACTCCTCACGGGTGGCAGGCTTCCACATACACCTCCTCAACGCGGCCCGCGAGTTGGGGAATGCGACGTAGCATGCTGTTCTCCCTACGTGAGCCGCGAGCCCTTCCCCTCTTCGACTTCAGGCGATCAGTTCCGGGGCTACGACGTCGAAGCCATTGTGCTGCTCATCTCAAGGCACGGCGTGACACACAGTACTGATGCGTTTCAGGACATTCTGAAGCGGAGGCGTTGCAGCTGCGACATCCTTGAAGTTATTGAGCCTTTCTGTGGCATGCGGTGCTGCGGATCGCGCGCCGTCTTACTCCCGCCCCCGCGGATTGCGCGATCAGAAGCGTACTCGCGTTCAGGCGAAGCGCCGGAAAGCGCGCACCTGCTTGTCGTTGGGGCGGATGCGACTGCCAGACTGGTGTAGTGGAGCGCAATCGGTGCGGGGATGGCGAGTTCTTCCAGCAAGGCGCCGTCCAGATACAAGATCTGGATTCGGTCGTTCCCGGTGTACATGACCACCCGAGGGGCACCCAGAACATCCAGTCTCATTGACTTCGCTGACGAAGCCCCGGGCGCTCATGATCCCGAAACGGGTGATCACGATGGCGTGAAATACGCAGAATACCAGCGCAGCTCTTCCGTCTGCTTCTTGGCCAACGGCCGGTCCACGGCCTGGAACTCGTAGTACTGGTACGCGCTCCTCGAAATCTCAACTCTGGCCTTCGTCTGCCACGCCCGCTTGTTGCGCCTTCATCTTCGCTTCCCGCCTCCGGGCCTTCTTTGCCTCGTCGAGCCGGATCTTCTCTTCGATCGAGAGAACGACGTCGGGACGATCCTTGCCGAACCGCTTGAAGTACAGGTGCTCGATGTACTGGCGAAGCGGCATCTTCCACGGCTCCTGGTCGTGGTTGTCCAGCTTGCCGAGCTTGCTCGGGTTCATCCCCAGCTCGCGCGCCATCTGAACCTGGGCGTGGGAGAGACGGTGGCGCTTTCGGGCGTCGATCCACGCCTGCATCTTCTGGTTTCGGTTTCTTGGCCATCCTCGCCGCCTCGAATGCGGGTCGCTCCACCATCAACGGCGCTTGCGCTTTTTCCTCTTCTTGCGCTTGCTCCTGGCGCCGCCTTTCGGGCCAGCGCTGCCGGTCATATGCCCCGGCGAGCGTCCTTGCTGACCCTCGTTTGGCGCCGGTGACGGGTTCGTCGAGTCTGCCACCGAGCTCGCTTCGTCCATGCTGAGCGGCAGCTGCTTTGGCTTCTCGACGACCTCTGCCTCGGAGCTGTCCTGGTGGATCACCTGATGAACGACGCGATCGGTCACGTCGGACAAGTAGCTCCGCAGGGTCTCGGAGATCTCCTGGAACTCGGGCCAGAGCGTTTCGTCGACAAATCTCTTCGATACCTTGGCCATCACCGTGGTGTAGCGCTGTCCGCTGTACCGGTAGGGCCGCATTCCGTACCGCCGAAGAAGTGCGACGAAGACCTTGCGGGACCACATGTCCACCATCGAGAAGCGATACTCGATCGGCGGATCTTCTTTCTCGCAGAGCTTCAGCCGTTCGAGGATGCGGTCCCTGGCGCGCTCGGCCGCAACTTTCTCACCCTCACTGGTCGCCCCGACAAAGAGCGCCTCGATCAGCCGCAGCTTGTCGATGAAGCTGGCTTCGTCCATCATGTCTCTAGCTCCGCCCACGTCGTTTAGGCCGAAGCGGCCTCATCGACAACCCGGTCCAGCATCTCGACCCAGTCGTCCGCGTGTTCCTCTATGGCCTGGAGGATCCGGTTGCCGGCCGCTCGCCTTTGGCGTTGCGGATACAGCTCGAGGAGAAGCGACAGGCTCCAGGCCGCGGCCTCGGCTGGGAAGTCGGGCGCCCATCCGAGCGCGCCGTCGTTCTCCTTTTCTTCACCCTCGGTCCTGTGCAATCCGAGGACGATCCCATGGCATACCTTCTCGGCGGCGGGCTTCATGCCAGCCTCGAATCTTCGCTTCATGTCGGCGCGGGTGTCCTCGATGGAGTCCTCGAGGAGGTCCCAGGCCGCCTGGCTCGGCTCGACGTAGCCCAAGGAGTGCTTGCCAGCCCGGCTTCCGATCTCCTCGAGGCCGATATTGGTCACTAGATCGGCGACCTCCTCCGCGACGGCCTCGACGGAGACATCGTCAATCAGGTTCTCGGCGATTGCATTCGCTTCCCCGCGAAGGCCGGGGTGGCGCTTCAGCAGCTCGCTCAAGACCTGAGCGAGTTCTCCTGTGCTCAAGTGCGCCAGGGTGTTCGTCGCCTTTCTCCGCGGCATGGTGTTCGCTCCTCCATCCGGTCCACAGCGGGAGTTGACGGCCGATGCGCGCCAGTATAAACGTTGGCCGAATATGTACCCAAGCCATATCGGGGGCGATGGCGATGGTTGAGCGTTCCGCCGAGAGAAAGATCCATATTCGCCTGACTCAGGACATGCACCGGCGATTGCGCCTTCGCTGTGCGGGACTGGATGTCACCATTTCGGACTACGTCGTGCGCATGTTCGAGCGGGAGCTTGACGTCGAGTCCGAGGACGATCGCGAAGCACGGTCTGAACCCATGGAGCGAGAGCGATGACAGGTATCCCTGCTGATTGCCGCGGTTGGTGGCGCATCATCGATACAGGCACCTGGGTGAACGATTACCTCGATGACCTCGGCCCCGCTCTGCTCTCCCTCACGGGTCTTGATGATCGCTTGAGGATGCACTGCCTCCTCGCTTATGTGAACGCCAGGCCGACCAAGAACGGCGTGTCTTTCACTTGGGAGGGCGCATGGGAGTACGACCAGATGTCGGGAACTGGCAGCGCCAAGCTCGGCAAGAACGGCAGGCTGAAGGGAAAGCTCAGAATCAAGGATGGCGACGAAAGCACCTTCATCGCCGAAAGAGCCAATGAACCCGACGAGCCAATCCCTGATCCGCCATCGTATCGGGACAAGTGGCGTCGTGGGAGGTGGTGATGGGCTCCGCCGCTGCGCCTTGGGACATTCTGAAGCGGAGGCGTCTCAATTGGAGCGGGCGGAGTCCAGAATGTCCCGAGATGCCGCAGGGGTGCGCCTCGCTGTCGGCTGCCCTCTGGCACTGCGCCGCGCGTTGCCGCTGGGTCTGTACTGCCGAAAGAACCTCTATAAGCCTACGGAATGGTTAAAGTTTTCACGATATCGCCGTTCCCTCAAGAAAACGGTCGAACACGACGATGCGTGTGATTATCGCGTGATTGACAGGGTCTTTGAATGGTATTAGACTAGTAACGATGCCGTCAGCAGCCCATGCCGCCCGCCCGGATCTGGAAGCCTACGAGCACTCGGCCCGCGTGGGGTTCCCCGTCCTGGTGAAAGAGCTCAGCGAGCTCCTAGGCCCGAAGCTTGTCGCCTACATCGCGGGCGTACGCGAGACACGCGCCGTGCGCCAATGGGGCGCAGGAGAGCGAGAGGCGAGGGCGCCCATCCCCGAACGGCTGCGGTTCGCACTCCAGGTCGCCTGGCTGATTGCTCAGCACGACGACGCCTCGCTAGCGCGCGCGTGGTTCCAGGGCTTGAATCCCCAGCTCGACGACCGCTCGGCCGCACGCCTGCTCCGAGAGGGCGAGCTCGACGAGGTCGGGCCGCAGATCCTGTCCGCGGCGCGAGCCTTCGTCAGCGGTGGCTGAACCGAGCGGAGCCGGCACCTCCGGGCTCCACGCCGTCTCGCCCGACGGTCCGCTGTATCGCATCGCCCGCCTCCCCGACGCGTGGGCCTTCCCCGATTGGGCGAACGTGGGAAGCGCGGGGACCTTCGGGAACCGGTGGGACGATCTGAAGGGGGTGTACCGGGTGCTCTACGCGTCGAGCAGCCGGCTCGGTGCATTCATGGAAGTGCTCGCCCGCTTCCGACCCGACCTGCACATCGTCGAGGCGCTAAAGGATATGGAGGGCGAGGAAAGTATCGCGCAACCCCCGGGTGAGCTCGACGTTGGCTGGCTCCGGAATCGCTGCCTCGGCGTTGCTCAGGTGAGGGGCGAGTTCGTCGACGTGGGCCATAGCACTTCCCTCGCATGGCTTCGCGACGCGCTTGCCTCGCGCATCGTGCACCACGGCCTCGACGATTTCGACGCGGCGACTGTCCGTCTATCCGCACCCCGCCGCTTCACCCAGGAGATCTCGCGCTACGTCTACGATCGCTCGACCCCGCAGGGGCAGCGGCGTTTTGCCGGCATCGCCTATCGCTCGCGTCTTGGCGACGAGTTTCGCAACTGGGCGATCTTCGAATCACCGGGGAACGGGAGCCCATGGATTGGCGAGCCGGAGACAGTCGCGATCGAAGACGACGATCCCGACCTGCTTCGCGCGCTCGAACTCCTCGGAGTCCGGCTGGTGGTGAGGTGACCGATCTGGCTCGCTGCTGCGGTGAGGGACATTCTGAAGTGGAGGCGTTGCAGCAGCGACATCCCTGAAGCCATTGAGCTTTTCTGTGGCATGCGGCGCTGCGGATCGCGCGCCGTCTCACTCCCGCTGCCCCGGTTGCGCGACCAGAAGCGGCGCTCGTTGACGCGAAGCGCCGCAAGGCGCCCATCTGGTTGTCGTTGGCGGCGGTGGGACAGCCAAGTTTCGTCCTTCGCGTGCGAGGTTTCGAAGCGCTGGCACCCACTGCTTCCGCTGTGGTCCCGGATCAGCTGCAGCGTGCTCATGACCGTTGGCGACGCGACCCTCGAGCAGCGGGGAGCGCTCCATAGTGGTCGCGAAGAGAGTCGAAGCCAGTGGAAGAGAGTAGAAGAGAGTGGAAAGCGACCCGGAACGCGAATCGGAGAAAACGATGTGAATTCAATGGTTTGCGAGTCAATGATAGCCTGGTTTCCTAAACCGGGTGTCGCATGTTCGAGTCATGCCGGGGGCGCCATAGTTTCGATGTAGATCCCAGTACTTATGAAGTTCCCTCCCCGCAAGGCGTTCCGGGTGAACGCGTGTATCCGTCGGTGGTTGGGCCCCGGAACCCGTCCCTACTTTTCTTCTGGATGTCTCCCGAGACTTGGATCTGTCGAAGACGCGCCATGCGATGGTTCATTGCAGAGAGCGTGCCAGCTGGAAGGCATCTCTCGTTCACGTAGAGCGCGGAAAACGGGAAATCTGGTCGTCGCTGGCGCAGATGCTGCTGCCAAACCGTGGTCGCCAGCGAACTTCCTGAACTACGGCGAGTTGATGCCGCAGCGCGAGAACCTCGAGGTGCAGGGAGGCTGGGCCGGTCAATAAGGTCATCTGGGCCCGAAGCCATCTCCGCAGACCCGCCAGCGATGGGCGGATGGATGGGACGACCGGCCAGCGATCCGGGCCTCTTCGACAGGCCGCGCGGCCACTGAGCTGCCCCGAGCGTACCCCGTAGCGCCATCGGGCGGGCGATCGGAAACCCATGGAATGGCGGCAAGTTCCGAGTATTTGACCGGGACAGGTAGTTGCGACACCGGACGGCTCGACCTCGGCGGCACGTTGAGCTGTCCACGAGCGCGCGACACTCGGCCGACGAAGCCGGATTCTCGGAGCTCTGAGGGAACAACGCACCTGCGGCCGCGGACTGTGATCTAGAGGCAGACGCCCCTGGGGGCGCTGCTGTGCGGATTGGGTTCGGGCAGTTCCTGCTTGAGCACGAGATCCTGCCGGCGGAAAATGGCAATCGGAGCGGCGACCACGGGTCCAAGTACCGGGACGAAGAGATGAGAGGCCCCGGGGCGTCAGGACGATGATCCTGCTTGCAGGAGCGCCTATCTCGTTTGTGGCGCCGCTCCCTCTTTTTCCGGTGCCGCTCATGAGAGGCGCCG
Source organism: uncultured delta proteobacterium (assembly GCA_963766175.1). GTDB lineage: Bacteria > Myxococcota_A > UBA9160 > UBA9160 > UBA6930 > CAVXZE01. The sequence goes on along the minus strand of CAVXZE010000025.1, from coordinate 3,524 downwards.
CGCGGGCAAGACCCCGGTGATCGGTGCTCCGATGACCAAAGAGGTTCAGGCCCGGTTTCTTGCCGCGCCCGGGGTGAGCGACGCCTTGAGGTCCGGGATGGAAACCGGCTGGGCCTCGTGCCAGTCGATGTAGTTGGTCGAGTCCTCTGAAGCCCAGAAGTCCCGCTCCTGATCCTCAATCTCGAATCGAGGGATCTCGCGGTTGTTGTTCATGGCCTCTTTCGTCCTTGGCGCTGCTTCGAGTTGGGGGGGGGCGGGGGTGCATGTTCGCCCGGATTGCCGCTACGCGGCGGCGTCCTTGTCGGTGACGACCAGGTCGACGGTGCAATTGAGGACCTGCAGCAGCGAGACAAGCTGATTGATTGACTTCCTCGTGTTGGTGGTGTCGAGAAGCCGATAGAGCTGCGGAACCGACGTCTTTAGCCGCCGGGCCAGCTCGCGGCGACTGAGGCCGCTCTCCTCGATGCGCTTCTTGGCCTCGACGGTTAGCTGGTAAGTCAGGAGATCGCCGAGATAGGTCGGGTCCTCGTTGTACTCAAGCACCTGGTCGAGATGGACGGACCCCTCGTCGCCAGACTCCAGCACATAGGTGAAGGCCTCGTTGGCCAGCTCTCGGTCGACGTGGGCCTCGGCCACCTTGTCGGCCGAGGCCGGCTGGGGATGAGCCTTCACATAGGGGAAGACGTGCGCGTTTCCGGAGTAGGTGACCACCCGGAATTCCCCCTTGCGATTGTTTGCCTCGACCTTGCGAATCTTCACAGTGCGCCCTCGTCTTCGAGCTGGCGGATGAGCCGCAGGACCCTCGCGGAAGCGCGGCCCTTCATGGGCTGCTGGTTGTCCAGGTCCCATTTGACCACGAGCTTTCCGTCCTTGTAGACGTGCACGTGGCGGGGGCTGTGGTCCCCCTTCCAGGTGAGGAAGACGTAGCCTTCCCGCCGGACCTTACCCATCGACAGATGTTACCATCGGAGGTAACGGTTGCAAGCTTGAGCGACGCCCGGACTGGGTGCCACAGACCTAATCGGAAGGGCTCCGGCGCGGCCCGATCCTGTGGGGCGTCGGCCAGCGAGGCTCGGCGGAGGTGAGCTTCTCCGCGACCCTGGCGCGCCAGCCCTCGTGGCGCTGGAACACGCTTATGGGGGGCCGGTAGACCCCCGGCTGGTCGTCGGGAAACGCGGACAGGGTCGTCATCAGTGCTTCATCGATCATCCAGGCAATGACGTTCAGACTCTCCTCGAAGATCGCCCCTTGGCGGTTGAGGCCGGCGACGAGACGGGTCTCCATCTCGGCTAGGAGAGTGTGCATGATCCGCCTGCGGGGCTCGCCGTCAGGGTCGTTCTCGTCGATCTGGATGCACTCCGTCAGCTCGTCACGGATGGCGTAGTACTGGCTCAGATCGGTGCGGACGCACTCGGAGATGCTCAGTCGGCGGGCGGCCGCCTCCCGGAGGACGCGCTCGTAGAGGTCGGCGCCGGCGTAGGAGCGGAGTTCGAATTGCGAGCGACGCTGGCGCTTCACGCCCGGCCCTCGCTGTGCAGTGCGCCCGGATCGGAGGTGGAGGCGCGGCGGGCCTCCTCGATGTATCGCTCGATGTAGTCGCGGCCGTAGCGGACGGCGTGGCCTAGCTTGAGGAAGCGGGGTCCGCAGCCGGACAGGCGCCACTTCTGCAATGTACGCACACTCAGACAGAGGAGCTTCGACGCGTCGCGTTCCGTCAGTAGCTGGGCCACGTCATCGTATCCTCGCAAGGTCCATGCCGGCGGTGCGAGAGAACAGGGAACCCTTGTATGTCGCCCAGTTGTGGGACTGCGGCGATACGCAACGCCTGGGAGTTGGCGGCGGCTGGTTCCAGAGCTCCGACCAGCCCAGCCCGCTCACCCCGCCGTGCGCCGGCCGATTTCGATGACCTCGCCTTCGTCGCGACCATCGAGAGCCGCGGCGATCCGCGAGCCGACCAGCTCGCTGGCGCTCCGGACCGGATCGTCGGCCAGGTGGGCGTAGCGCTGGGTGGTGGAGGGCTGGCGGTGGCCGAGGAGGGCCGTACTCCGCGAATATTCTGTTGCGAGTTGCTGTCGCAGGGCGAGGACCGTGAGGTGAAGGGAGACGCTTGAACAAAGCACAGAGGCCACGGCGACGACCAACGCGACGACGACGGCGCTGCTGGCGGGCACACTACTCACGCCGTTGCCGCTGCTCAACGGCTTCGTTGGAGACCGTCGTGCCCATGCCGCCGCCTGGCCGGCGCAGCCCACGGCTGAGGACGACCGTGATGGCTGTGCGTCCTCACAATCGGTACGCCCCGAAGTTGCTGGGCTTTTCCCCTCCTTGCTCTCGCCCGCCCAGCCACTCATGGTACGGCAAGATCGAGGAAAGAATCAGCCTGTGCCTGAGTTCGGAAATGGCGCAGCATCTCGCTCACGGTGCAGGCTTTCCTCGATCTCACGACGGTGTTCCTTCGCTCTATTCTCGCCTTCTTCCGAAGCCGCAATCAGCAAGCGATCGTCGAGCTTGCCCTGCGGCAGCAGCTCGCAACGTATGCCCAGACGCGACCGAAGCCCAAGCTCACGCCCCTCGATCGCGCCTTCTGGGTGGCGCTGTTCCGGCTCTGGCCTCGATGGAAAGAGGTCCTGGTCATCGTCAAGCCGGACACGGTGGTCCGTTGGCATCACAAGGGATTCCGGCTCTATTGGCGATGGATCTCGAAGCGCGGTCCAGGGAGACCGCGGGTGTCGAAGGAAGTGCAGGCACTCATTCGTCGTTTCGCCCTGGAGAACGGCTGGGGAGCACGCAAGGTTCACGCCGAACTTGAGAAGCTCGGATTGTCCGTAAGTCTCGCCACCGTCTCGCGGTATCTACCAAGGCGGCCGCCTGATCAGGGACAGCGGCAGCGCTGGATGACGTTTCTCCAGAATCATAGGGATGCTATCGCGGCGATGGACTTCTGCATCGTCCCCACGGTGAGCTTTCAGCTGTTGTACGTCTGGTTCGTCATCGACCACGGACGACGACGGATCATCCATTTCAACGTCACGACGAATCCGACGGCTCAGTGGGTGACTCAGCAACTCCGCGAATCGTTCCCTGACCATTCAGCCTTCCGTTACCTGATCTACGACAACGACTCGATCTTCTCAGACGAGGTCAAGGACGTGATCGAGTCGTTCGGCATCAAGTCCAAGCGGACGGCGTATCGAAGCCCATGGCAAAATGGGACGGCCGAACGATGGGTGGGATCATGCCGGCGCGAGCTCCTCGATCACGTGATCGTCTTCAATGAGGAGCACTTGCGTCGGCTGCTTCGTGAGTATGTCAGCTACTACAACGCGGAGCGAGTCCACACTCGGCTGCGAGACGCGCCGGAGGGTCGGCCGATGGAAGCTCGACCCTGTTCGGACGCGAAGATTGTGGGGTTACCGCGCGTTGGTGCTCTACATCATCGCTACGTCTGGAGGGAGGCGGCGTAGTGATCTCTGCCTCCGGCCGAAACGCGCGAGTTAGAGGCTCCGGACGCGTTTTGATAACCC
>CAVXZE010000024.1:0-34286 GCA_963766175.1 uncultured delta proteobacterium | reverse complement strand
TGTGCCGGTCAAGAAGGTCATTTCGGCCAGAAGCCATCTCCGAAGACCGGCCAGCGATGGGGGATGGATGGGAAGACCTGCCAGCGATGCAGGATCCTTCGACAGCCGCTGCGGCCGGTGCGCTCGTCTGAGCGTTGGGCGGCGGCTCGTGCGTTGCCAGAGTGAGGAGCGCGAAGCGGTGGGCGCTCAGGCAGCGCGTCGGTATCGGTGATGGAGACCACCGACCTGGGGCTCGGCGACGATTCGCCCTTGGCTTGGTGGCTCTATCTCCCGCGGCCGGGGAGCGTTGCCGTCGAGGGACTGGTGCGGCCGGGAGTGGTTGTAGTACGCGAAGTACTCGCGTAGAACGCGCCGCAGATGAGCTTCGCTGATGACGAGGATGTGGTCGAGGCACTCCCTCCGGATCGAGCCGATCAGGCGTTCGATGAACGGGTTTTGCCATGGCGAGCGCGGTGCAATGAGAACCTCTTCGATTCCCATGCCGCGAACCCGATCCGTGAAATAGGAGCTATAGATCCTGTCGCGGTCACGGAGCAGATACCTGGGTGCCGTGTCGTAGGGGAACGCTTCCACGATCTGCTGGGCGGTCCACCGCTCCGTCGGATGACTCGTGACGTTGAAGTGAACGACCGTCCGTCGATGGTGCCGAAGAACCACAAAGCAGATGAGGATGCGGAAGTTCAGGGTGACGACGTTGAAGAAGTCGATCGCCGTGATCTCGCGGGAGTGGTTCTTCAAGAAGACGCGCCATCCCTGCGAAGGTGGCTTGCGTCCGCGAACCATGTACTTGGCCACCGTCAGCTCCGCGACCTCGTAGCCGAGCAGATGAAGCTCCGAGCGGATCCGGCGTCGTCCCCAGGTGGGATTCTCGCGGGACATGTGACGGATGAGGGCACGGATCTCCGCGTCGAGCTTGGGCCGGCCGCAGCGGCTCCGTGACTTCCAACGCCAATACAGGCGGAAGCCCTGTCGGTGCCAGCGGATCACCGTCTCGGGCTGGACGACGAGCAGGCTCGACCGCCAGCCTCGCCATAGGCGGGAAAGCCAGACCCAGAAGATCCGGTCTCGCCGATGGAGCCTCGGGCGCTTCACCGAACGCTGCAGGATGACGATCTGATGGCGAAGAGCGAGGTTCTCCGCGGCGAGTGCGGCGCGACTCTGAAGCAGCTGCCGGAGGAGGGCGGTGAGGAGTTGCAGTGCGCCCATCGAGGCTCCCGTGTGAGAGGACTGCCCCGAGCGTACCGCGCAGGCTCATCTGGACCTGTGGTCAGAAAATGTAAGCAATGGCGGGAAGTTCCGAGTATTTGACCGGGACGGGCAGAACCGGGTCAGTCCTAGGTAGCGAAACCCAATCGCTCCCTTAGAAGGCGGGATCGCGCTCCGCGAGGCCGCTGCCTTTCACGACGTAGCCCTGTATCGTGACCGAGACGGAGTCCGTACTGGAGGTTGTATTGCGGGCGATCGGGGTCGTTCCACCCGGTATGACGAAGCCGGTGGTCAGGGACTGATAGAACGAGTTTCCAGTGAACGCGGCGTCGAAGGTCCGGCTCTGCTGGTTACCGAAGGCAATCACTACCAAGTAGGTCCCGGAGGAGGGGAAGCTGCCCGGCAGGATCTGGATGTCCGTCACCACGAATGAAGACTTTTCCGGCACGACGAAAGGGCCGCCGCTCGTCGAATCGTAGAAGAACCCATGACCACCACTGTTGTCGTTGGGTACAGCACCGGTAGTGAGGCTCACGATCTCGTTGCTCTTTACTCCGACGTGCGTCTTGCTGCCAGCCAAGGCCTCGGATGAGCCGAAGAGTACCAGGATCGCCAAGCAGGAAACAATCGAGAGTTGCTTCATGAGATGGTCCCCCTATGCAATTGCCGAGCAGGGCTGAGATTCGAGACACTCTGACGATTAAATTTACGATTTGTCGACAACGATCACAAGGAAGAATTGACGCGCGTACGAGTTTTCTCTGCAAACACCTCTATCGCTCCCAATCGGAACGGCGAAGCAGTGATGGGAAGCCATTCGCTTGATTGCGCATGATTTGCCGGGGTTGTCGTGTCGAGAATCACGGGGCGGCGGAGGAGCAAGAGGCCATCGAGCGATTGGCGGGGAAGTAGGGACGAAGAGCCCGAAGGCCGTGTCGTCGCTGCGACGAGACTCATCGGTATCGTTGCAGGTGCTGTCTTCTAGCGAAGTGACCGCCGTCGCCCTGCCGCTGCGAGCCCGGCGAGGCCGGCAGCGAGGAGGGGGCGTCGCGACTACGGACAGCTCCAGTTAGGGCCCCCGTCGTCCAGTCGGTCGCAGGGCAGATCCAGGTCGTCGAATGCCTCGATCTTCAAGCACGCCTGGCAGCGTGCCGCCGCGATCACGCAGTCCTCGACATCAGCCAAGCTTGGATCGCCAACGCCGCAGCTGCCAGGGAAGATCATATCGGGTGGGCCTAGCTCGCTGCACTTTTTGTCGACCGCCTTCTTGAGCCGATTTTGAGCCTTTACGATCTTCTCATTCGGGACGAACACCAACAAGAACACCTTCTGTAGCTCCGCCGCGAGAGCCGAGGCGCCGTCGACCTTCGACTCCTTGATGGCTTCCTTCTTGGCCTTGTTGATCTCCTTAAGGACCGTGTTCTCAAGCTTGCTGGCCCCCTTCAGCATTCCGAGCTGGCACTTGGCCGTGTCCTTGTGGTCTACCTTGGTGGCGAGGTCGGCGTCATCGACCGGGTCGCCGAAGATCTCGCGGGTCAGCGTCTGGCCTCCATCCACCGCAGCCTGGAACACGGTCGTCGAACCAGTAAACGCGAAAGGCGGAGCTACGGGAAGTGAGTCACACTTCTTCGCTTCCCCCTCCACCGTCTTGTCGTCGGCCTTCTGCATCTTGTTCTTGTGGTCGTCGGTGGTGCACACCTCGAAGGTCGTGGTGAGCTTGCCCTTCTGATAGTTCTTCAGGCACGTCTCGTTTTCCTTGAGCTGCGCCTTGCTGACCTTCGCGCCGTTCTTGTTCATCTCGTTCACGCAGGCTTGCTGGTCCTTGTCCAAATGAACGGGAGGCGCTGGTGTCGGAGTCGCCTCCGGCGTGGGTGTCGGTGTGACCGTTCCCCCCGGCGTGGGCGTCACAGCCGGCGTGTTCGTGGGAGTTCCGCCGGGTGTCGCCGTAGGCATAGGCGTCGGAGTAATAGGCGGCCGGGGCGTCGGCGAAGCCGCTGATGTAGGAGTTGGTGTCAGCGGAAGAACGGGCGTAGCCGTGGGTGTCGGCGTCGGCTCGTTCTCACTACCTTGCCACGGCTTGCCGGCGCACTCGGGGTCCGGTTCTGCGGCGATGTAGCCCAACGCGGAGAAGCCGCCGTCGAAGTCGATCAGGTTGTCTCCGTCATTGTCCGCCCCGTCGTTGCACGCGGGGTTCTCGACCGTCAGCAGGGGATGTCCGCACCCGGGGTCGTCCGGAAAGTCGATCAGGCTGTCGCCGTCGTTGTCGACGCCGTCGTCGCAGACGATCACACCGGGAGTTGTCCGCTCCGAGGGGTCGTACAGCGAGTCGCAGCCGAAATCCTCCCCGAAGTCGACGGTCCCATCTCCGTCGTTGTCGACGCCGTCCAGACAGTCGGCAACGACGCCACAGGTTGCTGCACAGCCGTCCCCGGGGATGTTGTTGCCGTCGTCGCAGCTCTCGCCGGGATCGAGGACTCCGTTCCCGCAGAAGACGTCCGCGAGCTCTGGGAGCAGCGTATCCGCGATGAGGGGATCGCCAACCGCGTGGTTCGGGTGGATGCCGTCAGAGAAGAGAAGCGAGCCCGGGTCCGGGTGCGCGTCGAAGAGCGCGTAGAGATCGACGAAGGCCACATCCTCCTGGAACGCGAGGTCATCGAGGGCCACCGAGAGATCGTAGAGCCGGTCGTCTATCACGGAACAAGACGGATCCACGCTTCCGGCGCAGGGGGCGAAGGCCGGCGGTGGCGCCACGAGGATCGGCTCGGCGCCATCGTTCAGGGTCGCTGTGACCATCCCGGCGATGTTCGCGACGGTCTCGTCGTGGTCAAAGATTCCCAGCGGCGAGCTGGGTCCCATGAAGGTGTCCGGAGTGCCGGATAGCACGATCACGGCATCGGGATCGTCCGTCGCCAGATAGCTCTGCAAACGGCTCAGGCCGGAGCTCGAGGGGGACGCGTCCACGCCGAGGTTGTGGTCATAGGGATCGCCCGAAGGCCAGCCGTAGTAGTCCCAGACGAGATCCAGGTAGCTGGGCTCGGAGGTGATCGAGTCGCAGCAGCCGGCGATCAGCGGGTCCGCGCCTGCGCGTCCTGCTGAAAACGCAAGCAACACCCCGAGCAGCGCACCACAGATCAGTCGCCCTCGCCAGCCTCTCACCAACGTCGAAGCCCCCATTGGAAACGAACGAGGTGAAATGAAACCATCCTAAGCGAAGTTCATGGACTCTCTCATCAGGCCCGCACCAGATCCTCGTTGGGCGTCCCCCAGAGCAGACAGAGGGCAATTCCTGCCAAGTCGAAAATTCCCACCAGAAAAAGTTGAACCACACTGCCTCCAACCTGAGCGCCAGGTGCGGAAGTTCAGCCTACTTGCGATGAATCCTCTTGGTCAAGCACCGCCTTGCCTCCTCGGAGGCCGATTTTCCAGGGCCGGAATCAAGTCCACCGGCGATACCCCCAAGAGCGTGCGCTACCGCTCTCCAGTCCACTCACCGCGGAGCCCTGGCAGAAGCCCAACGAAGCGCGGGGATCAGATCGGTCGGAGCGAGCCGCTCAGCGTCACCTCCGCCGGCCCCTGCCCTCCGGCCGCCGGCCAAGCTCTGGGATGAGGTCGCAGGGAGACGCTCTGAGAGCGTTACCCGGTTAGACCCTTCGCCTGCGCCGTCGCCACAGCCACATCAGCGGCGGCAGGAGCAGGGTGAGCTCGATGCCCATGCCGCAGTAGATCGGCCAAGGGGCCTCGCTATTCCACCAAGGCGCGATGCACTGCGGGTCGGGTCCACTGGAATCCGGGGAGCCGTTGGCGAAGTAGCCCGCGTCGTAGTCCATCATCCCGTCACCGTCATTGTGGATGCCGTCCTGGCACGGAGGGCTCTCGGTGCTCCAGGTGGGTGCCCCGCACCCGGGGTCCCCCGTACCGGACGGGAGGGTGTACTGGTCGCCGGGGCTGGCGAAGGTGACCGGATCGAAGTCGATCCTCCCGTCCCCGTCGTTGTCGATGCCGTCGTCGCAGGGCATGCTGGCGTTCCTCTCGGAGCCGTCGTTCGCACCCGAGCAGCCACGGTCGGCCGGGTAGTCAGTGAGGCCGTCGCCGTCGTTGTCGAGGCCGTCGGAGCACTCCGGCGTCCAGGTCGTCGCCGCCATCACGTAGGGTTTCGCCATCCGGACTTCTGGGGCTCCTGCGTTCAGCCAGGCGTCCAGCATGTTCACCCCCTCCTCGGCGAGGAAGGCGTTCTGTCCGTCGTTGGCAAGATCGAGGAACTGGATGTACTCCCAGCTGGTGGGCTGGTAGAGCAACTCGATGGTCGCGGACACGGCACCCCCAGCAGGCGGAACCAGCGACCGCTCGTCCCAGTAGTTGTACGTGCCGCCGGGGCTACCACCATACTGGTCGGCAGGCACTGGCAGGGCATTGCGCTTCCTCGCCTCCTCATAGCTCATACCATAGGGCGGGATGCGGTTGTCCTTGATGACCGTGTTGTTGAGAACGAAGTGGAAGGTTTCGTGTTCGGTGCCGGGGGGACTGGCTGCAAGCTCGCCAAGAGTGAAGTCCGGGGCTCCCGAGTACCGGTCATAGCCCAACGCCAGATCGGCCGGATAGCCGAGGCCGATCAACTGGCTCGCCCATTCCTGGGTGAGGCCGTAGTGGGCCTCGTAGATCTCGGCGTAGGGGTCGTGGAGATCGAGGATCGACTCCACCTGGACCGATTGGCCATTGGCGGGGTTGGCGACCGTGACGGGGTCACCGGCCCCGTCAACGAGCGGCCCGTACGCTCCGTCCTCTCGCACGACGTTACCCAGCGCGTCCCTCCAGGTGACATGCAGCCACATCCGGCGTCCCTCAGGGTAACCCGAGATCAGCTTGTGCCCGGTATGGTTGATGACCTTCAGGGTATTCCCGCTCACCACCAGGGTGGCCGCCTGATCGAGCTGCGCCTGTGCACGGGGGATGCCGGCGTTCAGGGCGTCGATCTGCGTGGACGTCAGCCCGCCCCCGAGGCGGAGCTTGCCCAGCGGATCCAGATACTGGATGGCCACCGGCATCCAGTAGTTGCCGCCCGTCATGTCGTGGAGCGGTAGGTCCGGGCGAACCGGCACCCCGTTCTTGTTGCAGCCCGCGCCGTTGACGGGACGCAGATGACAGGTCTGGCAGCTGAAGTACCGGGGGGAGCCGTCTGCATAGTCGCCACCCCTCCCGGCCAGGAGTGCGCTCTCATAGCCAGCCTGAAGTGCTCCAGCCTGTAGATCAGACGGAAGATTCAGGTAGTCGGACACGAGGGTTTGGGGGATGAGACTGGATTTGTACTCGCTAAAGGTCCTCTCGACGATGCCGTATTCGTGAGGGAGGTTGTTGAAGGCAGCCTTGCCGTCCACCGGCGCGCCAAGCGCCCCGTCGGCGACCACGGGGTCGGCCGTCGCCTGCGTGCCGTTGTTGTGCGCCAGGTTGCCAACCGCCGGGTTGGAGACGTCGTGACAGGTCCCGCAGAAGTCCACCGAGCGGTGGAACTGGGACTGCATGAACTGGTGTCGGGCCTCGGCATCGGTTTCGCTGTAAGGCCCGAGCTTGTCGTTGCCTCCCCACATGGAGCTCATGCCGCTGCCGTAGTAACCGCGCACGTTACCGGGGTCGCTGCCGGGATCACCAAGATCGTTGGCGAGAAAAGGGGTGAACTGGTCGCCGAGATGCTCCGAGTCGTCCGGGTTGGTGAGCTTGTGGCAGTAGTCGCACTCCACTCCGTCCGAATCTCCCGCAGCCAGTCCGGAGCCGTCGGTGGGCGTGGAGTGCCCGCGAAGCCACCCGGCCGTGCTGTGGCAGCGAATGCACAGGTCGCCGGCGCCGGCGAAGTCCTTCTCCGCGATGGCCACGGTTGCCCAGAAGATGGGGTCGCGGCCGGCATTGGCCATCATGCTTCCGCGCCAGTTATGCGCCGGCTCGACGGACAGGTCGTACCCCCCATGGCAGTTGTCGCACTTGTCTGGGCCTTCCAGATTCCCGATTTCCTGAGGTTGCGTTCCGGGCTGCTGGATGTTTTCCGGAACGAAGTCCGCTGCCAGCGCGACAGCCACAAACAGCCCGGCCGAGACGAGAGCCAGAGATGCCAAGAGCCGGGTAGATCTCTTCATCTCAATTCTCCTTGTTTGTCGAGAGGGAACGTCAATGGGTTTCCGAGAATGGAATCGAGTCGGCGGAAGTGTCTCTGGTGATCCGGAACAGGTGGCGGCACCCCGCAGGCGCCCATTGCCATGGCAGGCCAGGTGTTTTTTCCCAAGAGCTCCGAGCGGTCAGACCCTCCAAATCGGGGATGCCTCGGTTTCGGGGCATCGAACGAGGGGCACCTGCCCGCACAACCCCTTTTTCCATTACGCAAGACCGATGCCAGATTAGACTGTCCTCCTGGGAATAGGAAACCTTGGGAATCGACAGGTTACACTCCAACGACAGCAACAGGAGCTCCCGCACCTCCAGCCAGAGAAATGTTCTTCCTTTCAATAGGAAGAACTTTCCCTTCGCCCTCGACTTCAAGCTCCCGTAAACGCCCGGAGCTGCTGCGGATCGCAAGGCTCGGGAGCCAGTTACGGGAATTGCGGACATCTCTATGGGAGGGTGTGTGCGCGGGCAACGCCGCCGTGAAGCTAGACAGCCTTGAGTCCCCCCCGGGAAATCCTCCCACATCCTGCAATTTACGCGGGAGCCCTCTCTTCGCGCTGCCGGGTTCGAATGTGGGGGGTACCGGGGGGTCGCCTGGCTGCCTGGCGCAGTCGCCGTCCTGGCTACACCCCTCATCCACCTTTGGAATCAAGCGGCTCCGGCTGTCGGTCCCGAGCACTCCTGCCGGTTGGGCTGAGGACTCGCGGGCAAGACACACGCACGTGGACGGAGCTGATGCTGGGCAGCTTCCCCACCGCGCAGGTAGCGCCGAACCGTGTTGCGGGCGACACCAAGCTCGCTTGCGATGCGGCGGGCCCCCCACCCCTGAGCGGACAACTCCTCGATCTGCCTCACGATCTTCGGCTCGAGCATCGGCACCCCCTCGGTGCTGTATGCCACAGCCCAGACCTTCCCCTCCATCGGTGCCTCTCCTCCTCGAGCCACCGGGGTGGGTCAGTTTTACTGTCGTATGGGGGTCAGTTTTGCGGACGCTCTACAAGGAGCTCGCTCCCGACGAGGAGAAGTTCTACGACGAAGGCGCCAAGGAGGTAGAGGAGGAGATCGAAGAGCTCAAAGGACATTGAATCTCGCGATGAGATTCGACGAATTGGATCGGGATTGTCAGCGAGGGTAGATTTCGTGAGTAAGCAGGGCTAGTGGCAGCTCTCGATCTGCTCCGCCAGAGTCGTCCTTGCCAGGGTAACGCGACAGACGGGTCGATCGAGCTTGTTCGCTGCTCTCAACGCATCCAGATCGCCCTGCGTCGCTGCCTCGAGCGCCGGACGTGCCTGCCACACCTGCTGCCGGTACCAATCGAGCGCAAATAGCTTGGTGTCTATCAGAACGAGATCCGGCCGTACCTTTTCGACGAATTGAACGTACCATAACGTGAAGATCGTTGCGTCACCGGGCGTGAGTACAATGGCTCGAGGTGGAAGCGCCTCGGCCAATTCGATGCCCTTACGACCGACATCAACGGCCCTTTGCAGATTTACCAGGTTGAAGTTCGCAAGGAGCAAGCCGAGAGGCAACAGCAATCCGAACTTGCCGACGACGTTCAAAGCCGGGGCCAATAGAAGGGCGCTGACCAGGACGACCGGAAGCAGCAGTATGATCGCATCCATTGTGTTGTAAGTGAATGCGTAGACGGCAAGCGCGACGGCCGTCCCCCCAACACCGAGCACCCACCACCTCCCTTGTCCATTGCCGTGCCATTGCGAATAGCCACCGAGTGCCAGCAGCGGCACACCCAGCGCCGTGAACTGGGCCAGCAGTGTCAAGCTCCATTGCGAAAATCGCGTGCCCGCCTGTTCAGCCGGCAAGCCAAACAGATAGCCGCGATACCCCTGCCCGCTGACCAGCCACCACCAACCGCCCATCGTCCCGGGATCGCCCCACACGACCGGGCTGCCGGTGCGTGCCAGCAAGAAGATCAACAGGTAGGGAAGCAACCCGACGACAGCCCCGCAGACCACCAGATGCCACTTCGACCGCGGTGTCCCCAACAGGACGAGCGGCGCAAAGAAGACGGAGGTGAGGTGGGTGGTCAGAGCAAGGCCGAGGAGAACGCCGATCAGGAAGGGCGGCCGCTTTCCCACCAACGTCCACAGGAGCAGCGCCAGCAGCAGCAGATTCAGACCGTAAACTTCGGCAATCACCGCCTGGCTCCACACCAGACCGGAAAACGCGACGCTCAGTCCCACCGCAACCGCAATGATGCCGCGTTCGAGCGGATTCGTTCGGCGTGGTCGCAGCTGCAAATCGCCCGTCTCGGTGACGGCACTTCCCGCTGCTGCCGCACGCACTGCCGAGAGCAGATTGAAACGGTACGCCTGCCGCAGCTGCAGATCGGCGGTTGCGGTGACGACACTTGCCGCTGCTGCCGTACACACTGCCGAGAACAGATTGAAGCGGTACGCGATGGTGCCGATGGGCAGCAGACTGAACAGTTTTCCCAGCAGCACATAGGTTGGATAGCCGGGTGGGTGCGCCACCCCCAATGTCACGGAGGCGGTAACCAGCTCGCCGCCATCGACGCCAAAGTGTTGCCAGGTAAGCCCGGGTGCCAAGGTCGCGATGTAGACGAACAGCGCTACCCCAAAAGTGACGGCCGTTTCCACCCAAACCGCGTGCTGCCGAAGACGTGCCAGCATGGTCGTTTACGCGCCTTTTCTACGTCACTGACTGCCGATCGGAGATTCTGGCGTCCAGAACCCATGATGGCAATGTCCGACACCGGCGTCTCGGGCTGGGGTTCGATGAGGTACATGACGCGCTTGTAGTGGCGAGTCAGGTTCTTCGAAAGCTCGAGCTTCTCCTGCCAGGGGCATAGGAGAGAAAAGCTGCGTTCTCGGGTGTCAACGCAGAGTAGAGATGTCGGGCTCTCTGCAAAGTAGAAATGTCGGGTAGGGCTGCCTGTCCCCCGGGGTTATAAGGGGGCGGTCGCGTCGGCTCGCTCCCAGGCGGCTCGAATCCGGTCCTTCTGCCGAAGCGTGAGCTTCGGATGGGCCAGGCGCTGGCGATCGCGCTCCTGTTGGTCTGCCCGGATCTGGCTCAGCACGGCCCCGAGCCGCTTGTTGGCCACGATGGCGCCCGGCTGGACGCAGGGATCCTTGTCGAAGAAGACGCGGAAGGGGAGCAGCTTCCCCGCGTGGCAGACCTCGATGCGGCCGTCCTCGTACTCGTGGACGCGGCATCGCTCGCCCGCGAGGAGAAGCGTCTCGGGCTGTTCACAGACGACCGTGTAGAGCGCGGTCTCCTCGGGTCGGTGGCGCTCGTACGCTGGTGCGGCGCCCGAGGTAAGGAGGCTCGGGTGCGAGGGGGAGCGGGCTGCGACCTCGGTAGTAGCCACACTCGGTGAGCCTCGCAAGCGGCATACCGCGCCGTAGGGGCTCTACGGGGAGCGGGAGATGTTGATCGGGCCAACACGAGGACCGATTTTCACGCCGACCGGGTTGACGGTGGTTCACGCCGATTGGGGAGACGGGCGAGCGAAGATGCCCTGGAGGGCCCGAGCAGCTGGAGTCCCCGAAACACGACTACTCGAGCAGATCGAGGGACTCGAGCCAGCGGATTGCTTTGGCGACCGTCTTGTCGGTCACACCGAGCCGCACGGCGATGGCGCGATCACTCAGCGCAAGCTCTCGCAGGTGCAGCGCTTTTCGCGCAATCTTCTGGTAGGCGGGCAGCTCGGAGATCTCGCCAAGCGCCACCTCGAATGGCGACGTGGCCGCGGTTCGAATTCTTTGCGTCCGGGTCCACCAGCTCAATCCGCAAATTCAGTTGGCTAGAGAAGAGCAAGTGACCCGGGGAAACGCCGGAGCGACGTCAGCGCTCTGGGGGCAGCCGACGAGCGCCTTCTCATCCTGAGGGATGGGACCGCTCGCGTTGCCAGGAGGGGTGTAGCTGCCTGGCATCGGAGAGGAAGTCGAGGAGTACGCTGCGCAGGGCTTCGTCGGTCGTCCTGCGCATGGAGGATTTCATGAATGCGCCGCCTCCGAACGCCACCGGCGCGAAGTGGCCCCGGCCCCTTCCCTGATACTCCCTGGTGAACACGAGATCAGCCTCGTTCATCACCTCGAACCTCAAACCCAAGCGCGCTTCGAAGTTCTCTATGTAGAACTCGACGAGGTGGATGGTGATGACGAGGTCGTCTCCTTCGTCGAAGGCCGATTGCAGGTAGGCCTCCGAATAGCGGACGAGCGCCTCACCCAGGTAGATGGTGTAGGGCTTCGAGCGCCCAGCCGCGCGGCTCTCTACCGCGTAGGTGGTTGAGGCGCCGTGGGGCGTTACCTGGATGCGCGCACGGGCCGGGATCGAATCGAGGGACGGCGGCCCGCTGGGTTCTAGATGGATGGTATGGTCGCGTACCAGCCACGAGGTATAGCAGCCCGATCCGAGGGTCGAGACGGCCCCGATCAGTACGACGATCCACCACAGGCGACGCCCGGCTCCAATCGTCATTCAGTCGATGCTTGCCTCCTCTTGGGGGAGCTCCATCGATCGCGGTCCTCCTACTTCTTGACCAGCTCGACGCGCCGGTTCAGGGCCCTTCCGGCGTCGGTGTCGTTCGGGGCGACGGGCGCCAGCGGACCGACGCCGCCGGGCGCCAGCCGGTCGCGCGCGATTCCGTGATCGGCCACCAGCGCCTCGACCACGGCGGCCGCGCGCGCCTGGGAGAGCTGCATGTTGTGGGCGAGCGCCCCCACCATGTCCGTGTGCCCGACGACGTGGACGTTCAAGCCCGGATTCCCCTGGAGAAGCTTGGCGATCTCTTTCAGGGCCGCCTGCGACTGGGGCTTGATCACGGCCTTGTCGGTGTCGAAGTAGATGCCGTAGACGGCGACGTGGCCGGTGCGGTCGATGCCCGCGCGCAGCGCCTCGGCGTCCGCGACGACCTCCTGCTCCATGATCTCCTTCTCGACGATGCGGAGCTCGTAGCGGCTACCGGCGCCGGGAGCGATCTCGATCCAGACCTCCTTGTCGGCGGACGTCAGCTCGATGGTGGCCGAGTACTGGTCCTCGTATCGGACCTCTCCACCAATCCTCTGGAGGGCGTCGGTGTGGTTGCGGATGATCTGGAGATTGCTCGTCTGGGCAGCATCGTCCTGGATGTAGTACTCCATGGAGGTATAGCGTCCCTCGACGGTGACCTTGCCCTCGTTGGTGACGAATTGATAGCTGCCGAAGACCTCCTCCCTGCAATTCAGGATGTAGAAGTCCTTCATGCGGGTCAGCAGCGGGTGGTCGTGGCACCCCTCTGCATCCGGCCTTGGCTCGGCACTTGCCGCGAGGCACACGAAGATCAGGAGCGCCGAGAATCCGAGCGTCCGTCCGATGCGGTTCATGGTCCTTCCTCCCTTGCTACCAGCCCGAGCCGAAGGCCTCGAGCTGCTGGAGTGGCTCTCGGGGCCTGGCCAGGTCGAGTCCCTCGTCCTGGCAGAAATCCTCGAGGAAGCTCAGCAGGAAACGCGCCGAGACGAGGTAGGCGCTGAGCTCGCTCTGCCCCATGGACTGAATCTTGGCTTTCTTGTCCGTCGGGGTGAATCGCTGCTTGTCTCCCTGGCACTGGGAGACGTGCTCCTTTTCATGGCGGATCGTCGCCTCGGTGACGATTTCAGGCTCGCAAGCCTTGGCCTGCTGCTCCTCGTAGGCTTGGATCGCTTCGTCCCCGCGAAGCAGCCCCGCCCCGTCTCCGTCGTCCGCGCGGCGCACGATCTCGCAGTCTTCGTTCACCGCCAGCGGGAAGCTCTTCTCGATGGAGCCCGCCTGGTCCGAGCCCGCCGGCTTGCCCGTGAACGTCTGCTTGATCTTCCAGTCGACCTTCTTGTCGTAGTCGCCGGGGTCGGAGGCGAAGTCACGCAGCCCCCGATCGGCGTAGGCCTCGGCAGCCGACAGCTCGAACAGGAGGTTCTGGTAGACCTCGGGGCAGGGGCTGGTGGCCTCGAAGCTCCAGGAAGCCGTGGTCTTCTCCCCGTACTGCGTCTTCTTCTTGGCCTCGACCTCGCGGTAGAGGAACGCGGGCTTCGCGATCTTGTCCTTCGCGATCTTCCCTTCGCCGTTTACCACCTGGGGACGTCGCATAGGCTGGAAGTAAATCCAAGTCTTGCGTCCGTCCGCCGACTTCTCGACCCGGCCCGTCTGATCCGGGGCAACGGTGCGGGTGTGGCTCTCGAGGATCTTGGTCTTCTGGGTGCAGGCGTCGTGGTCCTTGTCCACCTCGTCCTGCTCGAGCGACGTCATCGTGTCGTGACTGGCGGAGAGCTGGTAGCCCATGCCCGGCAGCAGCGTCAACATGACGGTGGCGCCCTTCTCCAGCGGGACCGAGCCCTTGCCAGTGTAGATAGAAATCCGCTCTCGCACAGTGCGCTCGCTCCAGCTACCCGGCGAGACGTACTGCATGGGCGCCCTTCCGGACGGGTCGTTCGGATAGCACCCTGACCTGGCGCTGGTCGTCTTCTTTTCGAGGTCCCGCTTCTCGGAGAGATCTCTCGTGACGGCGGTCACCGCGAGCTCGCCTGCCGCGCCGCAGGCCTCGATGTGGAGTACGTCCGAAACTTTTCGCGTATGGTGGAAGGTGTAGCGGCTCTGCTCGTTGATCTTCTCGTCCGAGATCTCCTGCGACCCTTTGAGAGCGACGTCGACCTGGCCCTTCCAGATGCGGACGTCGGGGCGGAAGGGATTCCATCCCTGTGCGCTCCCGAGGACGGCGCCCAGGCTCACCCCCGCGATGAACGCGGCCGCCACAAGGCGTGCTCCCCACATGGGTGCCCCCTTCCAACGATCGCACAAAGCCACCTGAGGCTCCTTTCGCCAGGGCCTATAGTTACATGCCCGACTGGTCGATTCTCCAGCAATGTTGAGCGCTGCGGAGCGGTGGCTCCGACTCCGAACATTCTACGTGGCCTGGGTCTTCTCGTGAACCCCAGGGGCGAAGGTTATCTTGACCGCTTCAGCTTCAAGGTCGGGCGTTCCCCGGCGGGCGACGCGCCTGGAGAGATGCATGATGACTGATGCGATGCAGGCAGCGAGTGTCCGCGAGGTGAGAGCATCAGCCGCCGGACCGGGCCGGTCGATTTTGGCGCTTCGTCTTCTTGGCGCGTTGCTGGCCACGATCATGGTCTTCGCCGTGGCGGGACCGGTGAGTGCCCGCATGGGCGAGGATCCGATCAGCCGCCAGGAAGCAGTACGGCCACTCTCGTCGATTGCGGTTGTGGACCTACCTGCCCTCAACGTGAGCGCCAGGATTGCCGCGGACCGCGAGGAGCAGCCTCCCGGACCGATGCGGTTCGCAGTGCCCCACGAGGTGAATCTGACGCCCTCGACCCACGGGACCTGGGAGCAACTTGCCGATGGTGGGCGTCTTTGGCGTCTGCAAGTGTTCTCAGCGGGAGCGACCGACCTCAATTTCGGGTTCACGCGCTACTGGCTTCCGCCGGGCGCAACCCTCCACATCCTGAGCGGGGAGGAGAGCTACTTCCAGGGCCCTTACACCGATGGGGACAACAAGCCGCACGGCCAGCTCTGGACGCCGGTCGTTCCGGGCGAACGCGCGGTCATCGAGCTCTACGTTCCGCCGGACGCCACGGTTCAGCCGGACCTGGTGCTCTCCAGAATCGGCCTGGGTTACCGCGACCTGTTCGGGAGGCTGGCCGCCAGAGATACCAAGGCCGCCTCCTGCAATGTCGACGTGACCTGCCCCGCGGCGGATGCCTGGCGGGACGAAGCTCAAAGCGTTGGAGCCTACTCCACCGGGGGATCGATCTTCTGCACGGGCACGCTGATCATGGACGCGCTCGGAAGCTTCCGGTCCTTCTTCCTGACGGCCAACCATTGCGGGTTGGACCCATCCAATGCCTCGAGCGTCGTCGTCTACTGGAACTTCGAATCTCCCAACTGCGGTGACCTCTGCTGCGGCTCGCTGGCAGACAACCAGACCGGCGCGACCTTCCTTTCGTCCGGATACGATGTCGATTTCGCTCTCATCGAGCTGGATTCCGCTCCCGATTCCGCCTTCCAGGTCTGCTACGCGGGCTGGGATCGATCCAGCGCGACTCCATCGGCCAGTGTCGGTATCCACCATCCCAACGGTGACGAGAAGGCCATCAGCTTCAACGATGATCCTCTGACCGTAGGCGGCGACTGCTCCTGGCCCTGCGTCCACAACAAATGTGAAACCGGTGTGGCCCTCAGTCCGTTGTGCGATCCCTGCGTGTCCGCCGTCTGCGCTGGCAATCCCTATTGCTGCCGCATTCAGTGGGATAGCCAATGCGTCAGCCGGGTCTCCAGCGTATGCGGTCCCCTCTGTGACACTCACTGGATCGTCGATGGCTGGGAATCTGGCACGACGGAGGAGGGATCTTCCGGATCCGGTCTGTGGGATGGCAATACGCACAAGCTGGTTGGTTTCCTGACGGGTGGCGAGTCGACATGCGCCAGCCCAAACAACTCCGACTGCTACGGGAGATTCTCCGTCGCGTGGGACACAGGGTCGTCGGCTTCGGAGCGCTTGAGTGACTGGCTGGATCCCGGCGGCACGGCGGCCATGACCGTTTCCGGATCGTGCGGGGCCGGGCCGACTCCGACACCCACTCCGGCTGCCACGCCGATTGCCACGCCCACGCCCACGCCGACACCCACGCCGACACCGATGCCTGTACTAAACAAGGGCGAGCGGGCGTGCATCAACACGATGAACAAGAGCGGCCAAAAAGTCGACAAGACGCAGCTCAAGGAAAACGAGAGATGCCTGAAAGACCACCAGAAGGGCAAGCTCGCTCCGATGAGCGTCGAAGCATGCACGACCGCCGATCGCAAGGGCAAGGTGCAGAAGGCGCGGGACAAGACGGTGAGCGGTGAAGAGAAGAAGTGTGACCAGCTTCCCGTGTCCCCGCCCTTCGCCTACACCGACTCGGCGACCGTGAACGATGCCGCCGTGGCCGGGCCTCTTGCGCTGATCCGCTCCGTTTTCGGCGATCCGATCGACGACGCCGAGCTCTTCACGGACGCCCTCAACAAGGACACGGCCAGATGCCAGAAGGAGATGCTCCAGCGAGCCGACCAGCTCGAAGACGCCGTTCTCAAGGAGATCAACAAGGCCAAGAAGAAGGTCATCAAGACGCCGGCGATCGACGACGCTGCGTCGCTGGAGGCGGCTCTGACAGCGGCCCTCTCTTCGAGCGACAAGATCCGGAAGCAAGAAGGTCAGCTCGTGCAGAAGGTCGAGAGCCAGTGCTCTGGGCTCGTCGCCCTCCCGAGCGCGATCTTCCCTGGTGTCTGTGCGGACGACTCGCTGGCCAACGTCGAGGACTGCGTGATCGCGGCAGCGCGCTGCGTGGCGTGCTCGAAAATCAACGCGTTCGATGCCTTGGCCCTCGACTGCGACCAGGTGGACGACGGGAACGCCAACGGGAGCTGTCCACCAGCGGCTCCCTGAGCAAGGGAGACCCTGGGGGCGACCGGCTCGCGAAGGCGCAGCTCCGATGCAACTTCACCGCAAGATGCCCGCAGGTACATCGGATCAGGCTCAAGATCCGGGGCCCCGGAGCCGATGGATAGAGCATGACCCTCTACTCGCGCCACGATTCCCTTCGAGGGCTTCTGCACGCCGCGGTACTGCCTGCCGCGGTCGCCGTCGGCCTGCTCGCGCTGGTGGCCGCACCGCGCGCTGCCGAGGCGCTTCCGGTGGGTGACCTCTGGGTCTCGGAGGTCATGTACAACCCGACGGGCTGGAACGACGACGGGAGCGAGTGGGTGGAGCTCTTCAACGCGGGCTCCACGGACATCGACCTCTCGAGCTACAGCCTGGGCTGGGGTGGCGCGGACTACACCACCGGGGTCGTCCAGCTCACGGGTACGATCTTTTCCGGGCAGTACTTCGTGGTGGGCGGGCCCACCAGCGACGCCGGCAACGGCAACCCCACTTACGACCAGGTCGAGAACTTCGACCCCAATCTCGAGAACGGCTTCTGGGCCTCCAGTGGCGTCGCGCTCTTCGACGTGGCCGCGGCCAGTGTGGATGCGACGACCGTGCCGGTGCACGCGGTCATCTACGGCGGACTGTTCGTGGGCAACGCCAATGGGCTGATCGACGAGACGGGCGTGGCCGGCGCCGTGAACGCTCCCTACGTCGGGGGCGGCTCGAGCGTCGAGTTCGACGGCGCGGGCTTTGCAGCTCAGGATACGCCCAGCGCGGGCAGCGGAGGCCTCGTTCCCGTTCCCGAGGCGACGCCGTCCCTGCTGATGGTGCTGGGGCTCGTGGGCCTGGCGGCCAAGGGCAGCTCCCGCAATCGGGCGATCCGCTAGCGCGCATTTCTCAGCACCTCGTTGCCGTCGAGACCCATGCCTGCGCGCGTGATCCCGCGCTCCACCTGAAGGGCGCTACCATGCGCCTCATGAAGGTACTCCTGAGCTTTCTTGCGACGACCGTGATCGGCGCCGGGCCGCTCTTCGCCCCGGACACCAGCGCCCCTCCCGCCGCGTCCTGAGCACCGGCGGTTCGGTGCTCTCCTCGATGCGGCTGCACTGTGTCTCGGGATTGGCTCTGGTGGCGGTTCTGACGATCCTGTGTGGATGCACCTGGGGAAGGGCTCCGAGCCGGGGAGACGAGGATTCGCCCTCCCGGACCGGACGAGAGGACGGCGGGCCGACCTTCTACCAGGAGTACGAGGTCGACGTTCCGGCGCGTCCCGTGGACCCGATTCGACCGGCCTATCCTTCGCGGCTTCGCGCGCTTGGCGTCGAGGGCGAGGTGGAGGCGCGCGTGATCGTCCGATCGGATGGCTCGGTGGGCGGCGCCCGGCTGGTGAAGAGCACTCACGACGACTTCACCGTCGCGGTGCGCGAGGCGCTGCGCGAAGCGCGCTTCCACCCGGCCCGCCGCCGCGGCAAGCCCGTCTCGTCGTGGGTCACGGTGAGGCTGCGCTTTCGCCTCGAGGAGTGATCCCGAAGCGGAAGACGGCGCGCTAGTCTGTACCCGGGTCGAACCTGCCCGGGAGGTCGTCGGTGGCTCGCGTCCGGTTGCGGATCTATCTCGGCGAGGATGAGCACAAGCTCGGACCGGGCAAGGTCCAGCTTCTCGAGGCAATCCGCGAGCACGGTTCCATCTCGGCTGCAGCCCGGTCCATGGGCATGGCCTACCGGCACGCGTGGGAGCTGGTCGACGATCTGAATCGCTGCTTCCAGAGCCCGGTGGTCGCGGCCTCCACCGGCGGCCGTGCGGGCGGTGGAGCGGAGATCACGCCGCTCGGCGAAGAGCTGATCCGACGCTTTCACGCCATGGAGAAGGCGACGCGCCGCGCCATCGGCCGCGACCTCGACGCCCTCGATGCGAAGCTCGCCGCGGGAGTCCACTCCACCCGCGCTGGCAAGGGCCGCACGCGGGAGCGCTGAGGCCTCGAGCATCACCTGCACCGGTTCCTGGCGCCTGTCCGGCGGGGTGGTTATGTTCATGCGGGAATAGCGCACGCTCTGAACTGGGTAGGAGACTGGTGGTGCTGGGATGGCGCCTGCTTGCGACGTGTACGCTCGGACCGACTCTCGCGTTGACCGGGATTGCCACGGCCGGTTCCCCGGCGCCGCCCGGTCCCGTCTACGAGGAGACGGTGACCTCCGAGCGGGACGTGGTCGAGGATGTAGTCACGACGCGGCGCGTGGACGAGGAGGACATCCGCCAGGAGAGCGCGCGAACATTGGACGAGGCACTGGTGCGCCAGCCGGGCGTCGTCGTCCGCACCGGCGCCGACGGCGTGCCGCGCATCGACATGCGTGGGCTTCGCACCCGCCACGTGCTGCTGCTGGTCGACGGCATTCCCTTCAACAATACCAACGACGGGCAGTTCGACCCCACGCTGATTCCGACGGAGATCATCGACGACGTCAAGCTCTCCTACGGCAACAGCTCGGTGTTGTACGGCGATGGGCCTATCGGAGGCGTGCTCCAGATCCGGACTCGCCGAGGCGAGGAGGGGCTCCACGGCAGCCTGGCCGGCGACGTGCGGCAGCGCGACCAGTTCCTGGGCCAGGCGACGGTCTCCGGCGCTAACCGCAACCTGGACGTCTTCGTGGCCGGTAGCGCATTCGACAGCGACGGCTTCCCTGTGTCGGGCGACTTCGACCCGACGCCCCTTCAGAACGTCTCGCTGCGTGAGAACTCCGACCGGGAGCGGCAGAACGCCTTCGCGCGGGTCGGCTGGATGCCCACCGAACACTCGAAGCTGGGAATGACCGCGGACTATCGCCGCGGTAATTTCGGTGTCCCCTGGAGCGTGTACGATCAGTCCGATCCCTTCGCCCGTCGCCCTCGATTCGAGCGCGTCGAAGATTTCGAAGGGTTCTCGTCCCAGATCTCCTACCAATGGGCGCCGAGCGATCCCCTGGAGCTGCGCTCCTGGGCCTACGTGAATCGACAACGCGAAGACCGGCACCGCTACGACGACTCGGACCTCGATTCGATGCTGAACACGGGCACGTTTCAGGAAGAGGGAGTCTCCTTCGTCACGGGGGGAGCGCTGCACGGACGCTACGAACTGGGCCGCTTCGGCGCGGTGCGCGCCGCGTTCAACGGCCGCTACGAGAACTTCGACGCCAGCGGACGCATCCGCGACCTCGCAGTCCCCCAGACCATACCGTCACCCGGTGGCGGTGGCGGCGGTGGCGGTGGCGGCGGTGGCGGTGGCGGCGGTGGCGGTGGCGGCGGCACCAGCGGGATCAGTGCGGCCCGCGCGACCAAAGCGGCGACCACGACGGTCACCACGTACGATTTTCGCCCCATCGACGAATACCACCACCTCGCAGCCTACTCGCTGGGGGTCGAGTACGAGCTGAATCCGATGGAGCATTCGGGAGTGGTGCTCGGCTACGCCCAGAACTGGCTCCACGCCGAGGACGGAAAGAGCGACACCGAGGGCACCTTTCTCGCGGGCGGGTTCGTCGACTTCCACACCCGAACGCGCCTGCGCGGGTCGGTGGCTCGCAAGATCCGCTTCCCTTCGCTCCGCCAGCTCTACGAGATCGATGGCGGAAACCCGGACCTCGACTCCGAGCGCTCCTACAGCTTCGAAGTCGGCGTCGAGCAGGATCTTCCATGGCAGACACGGCTCGCGCTCACGGGCTTCCAGATGGAGCTGTATGGCTTCATCGAGCGCATCGGCGACGAGCCCTTCGAGAACCGCGAGCGTCTGCGGATGCGTGGCTTCGAGGTGACCGCCGCCAGCCGGCCTTGGGAGCCGCTCTTCCTCGGCCTGGGCTATACGTTCCTCGACGCCCGCGACATCGATGACGACTCTCCCTTCGACGAGCTCCAGAGCCGGCCTCGGCACAAGCTCGACGCCGAAGCGCGCTACACATTTCCATGGAGTACCGTGGGACGGGTCGCGGTCAGCTACGTGGTGAGCACCTTCGTGTACACGCGCAACGAGCCCTTCCTCCAAGGGGAGCTCGACAACTTCACGCTGGTGGACTTCAAGCTGACCCAGCCGCTCTGGGAGGGCCGGCTGAACCTCTACGCCGGAGTGGACAACCTGCTCGATGAGGACTCGCCGCTGAACTACGGATTCCCGCAGGCGGGTAGGACGATCTACGGTGGCGCCGAGCTGCGATTCTGAGCCGCAGGAGGCTCTCGAACTCCGAGCCTTCGCCTATACCTGGCCGGGCGCGATCGCCCCTGGCCTCGTCGGTGTCGATCTGCGGATTCGTCCCGGGGAGTGCGTCTGGCTCGGCGGCCCCTCGGGCGCCGGAAAGACGACGCTCCTGCGGGCGATCGCCGGCGTGCTCCCGGAAGCGGGATGCCGAGGCGGGCAGATCCGCGTAGAGGGGGAAAGACCGGCGCTGCTGTTCCAGAACGTCGAGACCCAGCTCCTCTGCACGACAGTCGCTGACGAGGTAGCGTTCGGACTCGAGCTACGGGACATCCCCGGGCCGGATCGGTGCCAGCGCGTCGGCGCTGCACTGGAAGCCCTCGGCCTCGCGGCCTATCTGCACCGCCCGGTGGGCGATCTCTCAGCGGGTGAGAAGCAGCGCGTGGTCCTGGCGGCGCTGCTCGCGCTGGAGCCGGGGCTCCTGCTCCTCGACGAGCCGGCGAGTCAGCTCGACGCTCCCGGTCGCCGGCGCCTGGTCGGGTGTCTTCACGACTTGAAGGACCGCGGTCACGCGGTGCTTCTGGCCGACCACCTCTTCGAGCCCTACGCGGAGCTCGCCGATCGCTGCGTCGCGCTCAAGGAAGGGCGGCTGGTATCGACGGACGGGCCGTTGGAGCCGCTTCCGGCGACGGGGGATCTTCCGCCGCCGGCTGAAGTAGAGGCCGCGCTCGCGATCAAGAGGCTCTGGGTGCGCGACGCCGCGGGACGAGATCTCTTGCGGGACGTCTCGCTCGACGTCGCTCCGGGCGAGCGCGTCCACCTCTACGGGGCGAACGGCTCCGGGAAGACCACCCTGCTGCGCGCGGCAGCGGGTCTGGTCCAGCCCGCACAGGGTTGTGTGCGCACGGCAGGCCTTCGGCCGAGTGCCGCTGCGCCGCTCGTCGGTCGCGTGGGGATGCTCTTCCAGAACCCGGAGCGGAATCTCTTCGAACGGACGGTGCAGGAGGAGGTCGCCTTCGCGCTCCGACGGATGGGATGGCCGCGGCGCCGGATCGAGGCGCGGGTGGCCGAGGTGCTCGATCGCTGCGCCCTTTCACAGCTGCGCGAGCGGTCTCCGCTGCGCCTCTCCTTCGGTGAACAGCATCGTGTGGCACTCGCCTCGGTGCTGGCGCCCGCTCCGGAGGTCCTCTTGCTGGACGAGCCCTTCGCCGGCCTCGACCTCGAGAGTCGTCATCGGCTGCTGGAGATGTTGGCACGCGAGCAGCGCCGCCGGGGCATCGCGATCGTGGTGGCGTCGCACGACGAGCTTCCGGCTTCCGGCTGGGCCCACCGGCGCCTGGAGCTGGCGGATGGAGCGCTGACCGATGGCTGACGCGGCACTCCGGTCCCTGCCCGGTCACGCCTTTCACTACCGCGACACCGGCTCCTGGCTCCATCGCCTCGGTGGAGGTCGGAAGCTTCTGGGGGTTGCGCTGGCGGGCGGAGCCGCGGTAGCGGCGCGCGAGCCGGCGCTGCTCGGGATTCTTCTCGCAGCCTACGCGGTGGGCTACCGCTCGGCCGGGCTCACGATGGCGGAGCTCTGGCAGGACACCCGCTGGCTGATAGTGCAGGGCGGAATCGTGGTGGGCCTCTACGTGCTGCGAGGCGGTCCGGGAGAAGCCGGCGCCGGGCTGCGAACCGCGCTGCAGCTGGCTCTCTTCTTCCTGCCCGGCGCGCTGCTGCTGCGGACGACTCCCTCCTCACAGATCCTCGACGCGATGCGCGACCGCCTGCCCCGACGCCTCGCTTTTGGCCTGGCCACGAGTCTGCGCCTGATCCCCGTGTTCGCCCGCGAGCTCCACGAGATATGGATGGCGCAGCGCCTGCGGGGCGCGCACCTCTCGCCTCGGGAAATCTGGCGGCCGCGGGCCTGGCGGGACTGGGTTGCGTGCGTGGGGCTTCCCCTCACCGTGCGAGCGATCCGCATGGCCGAGGAGGCGGCACTGGCTGCCGAGGTGAGGGGCCTACCGCCCCGCGAGGAGGAGACGGCGTGACGGGGACCGCATGGCTGGTCGGGATCGACGATACCGACAACGCCGAGAGCATCGGCACCGGACGCCTGGCGCGGATGCTCGCCGAGCACCTCGAGTCTCGGGAGCTGCTGACGGACACCAGCGTCACGCGCCACCAGTTCCTCGTCCATCCGGACATCCCCTACACGTCTCACAACAGCTCCGCCTGCGTCGCCGGTCTCTCCGAGGGTGCGAGTCGCGTGGCGCTGGCCGAGGTCGCTCGCGGCTTCCTGCGCGATCACTTCCACGGTGGGGCCAACCCGGGCCTTTGCGTGTGCGCGGCGGAGGCGGTGCCCGATGCTCTCGTTGTGCTGGGCAAGCGGGCGCAGCAGGAGGTCCTCCGGCTCGACGAGTTCGACCGGATCGCGGCCGCAGCGAAGCTCGAGCTCTGGTGGAGCGGTGAGACGGGGCAGGGGAGGATTGGCGCCGCATCGGGTGTCGCCCTTCGCAGCACGGGTGAGGACGGCCGCTTCATCGCGCTGCGCGGCATCCGCGATCTCGAGGGAAGGCTTCGCACCGGCGACATCCTGGCCCGCTCGGGGGTGGAATCCATCGAGGCCGAGGATGGCATGGTGCTCGCCTCGACCGAGGTCGTCGATACCCGGGACTGGGTGCGCCCGGCGCTTCGAGGCGGCCTTCCCGTCCTCCGAGTACGGCGCGACGGAGGGGACTGGGTGCCCGCCGAGCGTCGCTCGAAGGAGCGCTGATGCGGGGACCCGTCGCCGCGCTGCGCCTGCTCGAGACGCGCGAGGCGTTGCTTCTCGCCTTCTTCGCCACCTTCATCGTGCTGGCCAAGGCGGCGCTGCGCTGGCACCTGCACGTCCCCGGTCACGTCATGTTCGCGACGGCGCTCTTCCTGCTGCTCGCCCGCGCCTGCGTTCCGCGCGCGGGAGCCGCTACGGGGGTCGGGCTCCTCGCCGGGCTCGTCTGCGCGGCCCTCGGCATGGGCAAGGGGGGGCCGCTCATCGTCATCAAGCTGGTGCTCCCCGGTCTGGTGGTGGACGCCGGCGCCGCGCTTCCGCGCTGGTCTCTACCCGAAACCGCGCGTGGGGTGATCCTCGGCGCCGCCGCGGGTGCGTCGGATTTCTTTCCCGCAGCGGCCTTCGAGCTTCTCGCGGGAGTGCCGGTGGGAATCGTGGTACAGCACGCGGCGCTCTCGGCCGGCGGCAAGGCCGCCTTCGGGGCGCTCGGCGGATGGGCCGCCGTCGCCATCATTCGCCGGCTCCGCGATCACGGAATCATCGGGGAAGCCGCCGCGCCCCGCTAGACCTTCCTCACCGATCCAGGACCGTGCTCGTCTACGAAGCCGCGCCGTGTCGCAGCACCCGGCCGGGGCGCACGTCGCGCTGCACGCCAGCTTCCACGGCCACGCGGCCGTTGATCAGCACCCAGTCGATTCCGGCGGGATGTTGGCGCGGCTCCTGGTAGGTCGCCACGTCCTCGATCGTCTCGGGGTCGAAGACCACGATGTCGGCGAACTTGCCGGCGGCGATCTCTCCGCGATCGAGGAGCCGGAACTTGGCGGCGGATTGGCCGGTCATCTTGTGAACGCCCTCTTCGAGCGTGACCACACCTCGCTCGCGCACGTATTCCCCCAGGACGCGCGCGAAGGTTCCGTACGCGCGCGGGTGCGGCTGGCCCGAGTCGGACTCGATTCCGTCGGATCCGATCATCGTCTGCGGATGTCGCATCACCGTGTCGACATCCTCCTGACACATGCCGAAGCCGACGACCGTGATCGCGCCCTCCTCGCTCTCGTTGAGCTCTTTCGCACAGTCGAGGAGAGTCTGTCCACGTTCCTCAGCCACCTCGTGCGCGTATCGCCCGACCAGTGACTTGTCGAACCGCGCGCCGGAGATGAGGACGGGTGTCTCGGGAAACCGCTCGACCTCCGGGAGAAGGGGTCCGAGGATCGTACTGAACGCCGTGTAAGGATAGACGTCACAGTCGATGTCGAGCCCGGAATCACGCGCAGCGTCGAGCATGGTGAGGGACTCGGTCACCTTGCCCCAGTTCGGCTTACCCACGGCCTTGTGATGCGAGATCTGCACGGGCACGCCGGCCTCCTCGCCGATCTGGATCGCCTCCTCCAGCGATTCGAGCAGGTGGTCGTCCTCGTTGCGCATGTGTGTGGCGTACATGCCGTCGTACTCAGCGACGACTTTCGTCAACTCGGTCAACTCCTTGCGATCCGCGAAGCTGCCCGGCGGGTACATGAGGCCCGTGGAAATGCCGATGGCGCCGGCCTCCATCGCCGCCGAGAGATACCTCTGCATCGCCTGCATCTCCCGGGAGTCGGCGCGGCGGTTCTCCATGCCCATCACCGCCATGCGGATCGTGCCCTGGCCGGCCAGGCTCTTCAGGTTTGGCGCCACGCCGTCGGTTTCGTAGACGTGCAGCAGATCTTCGAACTCGTTCCAGCGGATGTTCACGGTGCCGAGTACGTGCTGCAGGAGGTTCTCGAAGAACATGCGGACGGTGTCGTTCACCGGGGCCGGTGAGAGGGCGCAGTTGCCGATGATGTTGGTGGTCACGCCCTGCATGACCTTCTCCGGGTTCAGCGGGTCACGCAGCAGCACGAAGTCGCTGTGCGCGTGCGCGTCGATGAAGCCCGGCGCGACGACCCGTCCGGCCGCGTCGATGGTGCGGCCCGCTCGCTCGGGCAGATCACCCACCGCCACGATCCGATCGTCCGTGATTCCGACGTCGGCGCGCACGCCCGGCGCCCCCGTCCCGTCCACCACCGTGCCGTTGATGATCGCGATGTCCATGGCCTCTCCTCAACGGGGACGTTGTTGAATATTCAATTGCTTCGCCAGACCCAGGGTCCGCGAAATTGAATCTTCAACAACGTCCCCGCTCCTGGTAGGCTGTTGCTCATGGCGAGAATTCTAGAGGTGGAGACCGCAAGGCGTGTTTTCGTGGCGTCCCTCGTTGCCGGGCTGCTGCTTCTTCTTCCGGATCCTGGAGCGACCGCGGTACCGAGGCCGAGCTTCGTGGTGATCCTGGCCGACGACATGGGCTACTCGGACATCGGGAGCTATGGCGGCGAGATCGCGACCCCGCACCTCGACGGACTGGCCTCCGCCGGGCTCCGCTTCACCGAGTTCTACAACACGGCCCGGTGCAGCCCGACCCGCGCCGCGCTGCTGACCGGCGTCTACCCCCAAGAGGCCGGTATGGGCTTCCTGCCCGTCGCCCGGCATCCGCCGGGCTACACGGGCGCCCTGGCCGACGACGTGGTGACGATCCCCGAAGCCCTCGAGGGTGCGGGCTATCGGAGCTACATGGCCGGAAAATGGCACCTCTCGGACCAGATGGTGGAGACGGTCGGCGATGAGGCGCGCATCTCGAAGGCGAGCTGGCCCATTGCCCGCGGCTTCGACCGTTTCTACGGCACCATCGCCGGCGCCGGGAACTACTTCTTCCCGATCTCCCTGGTGGAGGACGAGCGCCCGATCGCGCCCGAGGGCGACGACTACTACTACACCGACGCCGTCAGCGAGCGCGCCGCGGCCTTCGTGCGCGAGCACGTGGCGCGTCATCCGGACCAGCCCTTCTTCCTCTACGTCGCCTACACCGCGCCCCACTGGCCGCTTCACGCCCGAGAGGAGGACGTTTCCCGCTATCGCGGCCGCTACGACGGGGGCTGGGACGTGCTGCGCGAGGAGCGGCACGCGCGAATGCTCGATCTCGGCGTGGTGGACCCACGCTGGCCGCTCTCGCCCCGCGACCCGGAGGCCCCATCCTGGGGGGAGGCTGAGGACAAGGCCTGGCAGGCCCGCCGCATGGAGGTCTACGCCGCCCAGGTCGCGGTGATGGATCGGGGCATCGGTCAGATCGTCACCGCCCTGGACGAGACCGGCGTTCTCGACAATACGCTGCTGCTCTTCCTCTCGGACAACGGGGCCTGCGCCGAGGAACTCTGGGACCCTCCGGGCTGGGTGCGCCGCTTCCTTCCCCTGGCTTTCCGCGCGCCGGCGCGCGACGGCCGCCCCGTGCAGCGCGGCAACGATCCGGCGTTGATGCCGGGCGCGGAGCACACGTTCCAGAGCTACGGGCTTCCCTGGGCGAACGCCTCGAATACGCCTTTCCGTTTCTACAAGCAGCGGGTCCATGAAGGGGGCATCGCCACGCCGCTGATCGCCCACTGGCCGGCCGGGCTCGGAACCGGTCCCGGCGCGCTGAGCGACGCACCGGGTCACGTGGTGGATCTGATGCCGACGCTGCTCGACCTCGCCGGCGCCTCCCATCCCCGGGCCCGCGAGGGGCGGCCCGCCCGTGAGCTTCGCGGAGAGAGCCTGGCGCCGGTGCTGCGCGGCGGCGGTCGAAAGCGAGGGCCGATCTTCTGGGAGCACCAGGGCAACCGCGCGGTTCGGGAAGGGCGCTGGAAGCTGGTCTCCCGCTGGCGCCGGGGCTGGGAGCTCTACGACGTGGAGGCCGACCGCACCGAGCTACGGAACCTGGCCGCGGAGCATCCCGAGCGCGTCCGCGAGCTGACCGCCTTGTACGAGGAATGGGCGGAAGGCGCGGGGGTGGCTCCTTGGCCCTGGGTGATCCGCCCCTTCCGGTGGGCGGTCGCGGCCCTGGGTCTGGTCGTTCTGGCGGCGGCGGCCCTGATCTTCGCATGGCTTTGGCGACGGCGGATGGTGAAGTAGCTTGCTGATTCGCGCCTCCATTCCGGGCGGGAAAGGAGGCGGCGATGTTCTCTCTTCAGGATGCGATCGCGGGAAAGGCGCTCGACGCATCGGGCGACGAGAGCGGAACCCGAGAGATGATGGGGCTTTTCGGGACCTGGTATCAGGGTTCCTACTGAGGGTGGAGACACGCATGCCTTTGTCCACGAGCGATCGGATGACTTCTCGCGAGCGCGTGCGCGCGACCGTTCAGGGCCTCCCGGTGGACCGGGTTCCGGTGATGACCTGGCTGAACCCCCACGCAGCTTGCCGAATGATGGCGGAGTTCCACCCGGCGACGGACGAGGTCCGAAACGCCGCGTGCCGATCGGCCTGGGAGGATTTCTCCAAGAAGCAGGGGAGTCTCCCTGAAGATCTCCGGGCCTTCATGCCGCTTCTCTACTCCGGGTTCGCCAACCGGGAGTACGCGCTGGACATCGGTTCGGACCTGGCCGCGCTGGGAATTCCGATCGAGGACGTCGGCACAAAGATCTCCGGCGATGGTGAGCCGCTCCGCATCCGGGACGCCTTCGGTTCGGTTCGGGGCATGGTCAGCGTCTACCTCGAGGTGCTCGAGCCCGCGGTCAAGAGCATCGAGGATCTGGTCGAGCTGCCTCTCCCCGACGTCTCCGCTGAGAGGCCCTACCAGGCGATTCGGCAGTTCCGAGCCGAGCATCCCGAGGCGTGCCTGTACGGTGAGAGCTTCGGCGCCCAGGATCTCCCCTCGACGAATATCTGGGAGATGTCCCAGTTCATGCTGGCCCTCTATGATTTCCCCGACGAGGTGAAGCGGTTCCAGGGTCGCTTCAGCGAGCGCATGATCGCGATGTCGCGGAAGATGGTGGAGGCGGGTGCCGACGTCATCGTGATCTACGACGACTACGGAACCACGGGTGCTCCGCTCACCTCGGTGGAGATGTGGAAGGAGTTCACCTATCCCCATTTGAAGAAGCACATCGAGGCGGTCCACGACGCGGGAGCCCTGGCCATGCTCCACTCGTGTGGGTATCAGATGCCGTTTCTCGAGTACTACGTCGAGGCCGAGCTCGATATCCTGCAGAGCTTTCAGCCGAAGGCCGGAAACGATTTTCGGCAGGCTCACGAGGAGTTCGGCGATCGACTGACCTTCTGCACCGGCGTCGACGTGCAGCGGGGCGAGATGATGGCGCCGGAAGAGCTCAGGGAGGACATCCTCCGCGCCTACCGCATCGGGGGCCGCAACGGCCGGCACATCCTCGGCTACACCCACATGCTCCAGTACACCATGCCCGCCGAGAATCTGGAGACGCTCCTACGCACCGTGCGCGAGATCCAGGAGGGCCTCCACGATGGCGAATAGACCTTCCGTCCGGATTCCTCCGAATCGCGATTTCCGGCTTGGATTCGAGTCGTTACATTGTCCGTTGTATTCCGGCCTGGATCTGCAGGGCGAGACGAGTCGAGAGCTGTGGGTCCTCGGGAGGTTCTCGCTGTGACACGATTCTCGAAGCTGCTCGTGATCGCCGAATCTCCGGTGTTTCGGGAGGTGCTGGGCGGAATCCTGGGTTCTCACGCCGATCAGGTTCTCACTGCGGCCAGTGCACGGATGGGGCGCCAGAGGATCGCGGAACACGCCGACATCTCCTTGGTGCTTTCTGAGACCGTCATGTCCGATGGCGACGGCTTCCAGCTGCTGGAATACGTTGCCTCCCTCGGCGACCCCAAGCCCGCTGTGATTCTGTTGGCGGCACGGCCCTCGGCAGAGGAGGCCAGCCGCGCCGTCAACATGGGTGCGATCGGATACCTGGAGAAACCCATCTCGCTGCAGGAGATCTATCGGCTGTGGAAGGAGACCGGGGAGACGACCCAGAAGGCCGCGCGCCGAGTTCGATCGCTGGGGCGAGCGCTGCTGATCGATCCGAGCGATGCTGAAACGGGCCGGAACGGGGTCTCCCATCTTGCTTGGGACATCCGCAACGTGAGCCTCAGTGGGGCGTTCCTCGAAACCAAAGCCCCTCTCCCGGTCAGCACGGAGCTTCACCTCGCCCTCGCCCTGGGAAGCGCGACGGGTCGCGTCAAGGCCCAGGTGGTCCGCGTGCAGGAGCCTTCCTGGAGGTGCGTGGGTGGCGTGGGGATCGTCTTCAACGATTTCGGCAACGGCACCGAGCAACTGCTCTCCGACTACATCGCGGAGACCTCGAGCGGTTCGGCTGATCTCGGCGCCCCGAAGCTCGCGCCGGACGGCTGAGGAGCCCGGGCTAGTCTTCCCACTCGACGGCCTCGAAGTCGGCCATGCTGCGCTGGCGGACCGCGTTCAGGTAGTCGAGCAACTCCTTCTCCACTGCCGGCTCCAGCTGGCGCGGTTCGTGCTTCGCGAGGATCTCGCGAACCCGCTCGCTCGCCAGGTCCATGGCCGTCTTCGAACCCTTCTTCTCCCAGGTCTCCCGGGTATCCCTTCGCAGCAGCTTCGAGAAGAAGTATTCCTGGCGGCAGTGCTCGGCCGTGTGGATCTTGTCCAGGTACTGGCCCTGCCAGCCTACCTCCTTGATCAGGTCCAGGGCGAGGGTCTCGTCGTTCACCTCGATCCCGCGTGCCAGCCGGAGTGCCATCCCACAGAGCGCGTCGTCCAGGACCAGCAGCGGGTGGCTCGCGGCCATGCTCGACTCGATGGTGCCTCCGCAGGTGATGAAGTGGACACCGGCCTGGACGGCGGGAAGCAAGGTGCCGGCCCGTTCCAGCATGCACTGGGCGTCCAAAGTATTGGAGGCCGTGGCGCCGCCGACGCTGCGGCAGGGGACACCGTAGTAGCGGGCAATCTGCGCCACCGCGGCGGTGATCAGGCTGGTCTCGATCGATCCGAGAGCGACGTTTCCGGTGACCATGTCGGTGATGGTGGAGACGGTCCCGTACAGCACCGGCGTGCCCGGAGCGATCAGCTGAGCGAGGGTGAGGTGGGCGAGGATCTCGGCGTTCTGTTGGGCCAGCAGTCCGGCCAGCGTCGCGGGGGCGGTGGCGCCGGCCATCGCTTCCGGTGACATCGCCAAGGGCTGGCGATACTCGGCCCAGACGTACATGCCCTCCAGCTGGAGCTTGATCATCTGGAGCGGATTCATCACGGAGCAGATTCCGAACATACGCGGGCGTTTCTTCAGCTCCTCCTTTCCGCCCACCACGATCGAAGCCATCCGCATCATGTCCTCGCTGGGCATGACGCCGTAGGTTCCCATTCCGAAGGATTTGTGGGAGTTCTGTGCCCAGGCCACCATCGCCTCGGCGTGGATGGTGGTCATCGGGACGTCGTTGGGCCAGAGGTCCATCTGGCTGTTGTCGATGTGATCCAGTGCATCGATCAGCCGCAGGTGGTTGCGGACGTCATCCAGCGTGGTGGGGCGGACTTCTCCCGTCTCCGTGTCCACGATCTTCGTCGGGGTGCCCAGCCCGGCGAAGTTGATCCGGTCGGTTCCGATCTCCATCTGGAACTCCGGATCCGCGCCGTACAGGGTGAAGCTCTTCGGTGCATTCGCGAGGGCCGAGCGCACGACCTGTTCGGGAATGCGCACCGAGCGGGCCGCCTCATCGACGTGCGCTCCCGCCTCTCGAAAGGTGTCCCTCGCCCTCTTGAGGTCCACCCGGAGCCCCACGCTTCCCAGGATGTTCATGGAGGTGGCGTGGATCTGCTCGACCTCTGCCGCGCTCAGTACCTCGAAGTGTGCCGGTCTCATCTCGCTCCCTCACTGCTCGTCATCGCACTGCAGGCGTCCGGTGGACGATACCCCGCTCCGCCGGCGAAGGCCGGCACCGGGGACCACTCTGACTCGCTTCGCTGCAGGCTCGTAAGTCACTGATTTCCCTTGGCTCGGGGCTTTGAGACCGCTCTCTTCCAGCCGTGGGCGGAACGCCCGATTTCTGCCCGGACCGGGCTTTGTTAGAGTCAGACGACTCGTTCTTCAAGGAGGTACATCATGGCTGGAGCGGAAGGTGACCGCCTCATCCGCGTCGACATGTCGAAGCAGACGGTATCCATCGAACCCTTCCCCGAGGAGTGGAAGCGCCTGGGCGGACGGGCACTCTCGGCCAAGATCCTGGTCAGCGAGTGCGATCCCGCCTGTGACCCTCTCGGGCCCGACAACGTGCTGGTGATGGCGCCCGGCCTGCTGGCCGGGACGGCGGCCCCGACCTCGGGCCGTATCTCCTTCGGCGGCAAGAGTCCGCTCACAGGCGGCATCAAGGAGACCAACTCGGGCGGCAACCCGGGTCAGCACCTGATGAAGCTCGGATACCGCGCCGTGATCGTGACCGGGAAGCCGGCGGATCCCGAGAAGCGCTACGGCCTGGAGGTCACGGCGAAGGGCGCGGAGATCGTCGAGGCCGACGATCTCAAGGGCCTCTGGAACTACCCGCTCTGCGAGAAGCTGTGCGAACGGTATGCCAAGACGGCCTCCTTCATCTCGATCGGCCCGGCCGGCGAACTTCAGCTCACCGGAGCCTCGATCGCGACCACGGACCAGGACCACCGCTATCCCAACCGCCACGCCGGCCGCGGCGGGATGGGCGCGGTGATGGGGAGCAAAGGCCTCAAGTACGTGGCCGTCAATCCGGGCAAGACCCGCATGCGCCAGGCCGCAGACGCGCGCGGCTTCACCGCCCACAGCAAGAAGGTCGCCAAGGAGTACCTCGACGGCCCCAAGATGTTCCAGGGAGGGACCAGCTCCTTCGTCGGCATCGCGAATGCGCTCAACTGCTTCCCGCACAAGAACCGCACCGAGGGTCAGTCGCCCGACGTCGCCGGCCTGGAGGGCCAGCGCATCATCGAGAGCTTCGCGAAGCGCGGCGGCCGCATGCACAACTGCCTTACCGGATGCGTGGTGAAGTGCAGCAACGTCGTCCACGACGCCGATGGCAACTACAAGACTTCAGGTCTCGAGTTCGAGACGCTGACCCTCTTCGGATCGAACCTCGCCCTCAAGAGCTGGGAGGACGTGGCGGAGATGGATCGGCTCTGTGATGACATCGGCCTCGACACCATCGAGACCGGTGCCGCCGTCGGTATCCTGATGGATTCGGGCGGCCTCGAGTGGGGCGACGTAGAGGGTGTCAAGCGCGTGGTCCGGGAGATCGCCGAGGGCACCGAGCTGGGCAGGGCGCTCGGCAACGGCGCCGCCGCGACCGGCAAGATGCGCGGTCACCATCGGGTGCCCGTGGTCAAGGGCCAGGCGCTTCCGGCGTGGGATCCGCGGCCGCTCAAGGCCACCGGCGTCACCTACGCCTCCAGCCCGATGGGCGCCGACCACACCGCGGGGTTGATCATCAACCCGGGCCTCCAGCCGGAGGATTTCGCCCGGGCCTCTCAGGAGTCGCAGCTGGTGAATGCCGTGTGCGATTCCTCGGGCTTCTGCCAGTTCCTGCAGCCCACCATGGACACGATCCGCGAGGCGATGGGACTCTTCCTGGGCGAGGAGATCAGCCGCCAGGAGATCGCGGATCTGGGCTGGCAGTGTCTGCAGGACGAGTGGGAGTTCAACCGCCGCGCGGGCTTCGGCGTCGCCGACGACGATCTTCCCGCGTGCCTGCGCGACGAGGGGGTCGGCCCCGATCACGTGCTCAAGTTCGACGTCAGCACCGACGTCATCGCTCAGGCGAAGGTTCGCTTCCCCGTGCGCGACGAGCTCTTCGTGGAGGTGAAGGCGGGGGGCTGATCAGAGCGGACAGACCGGCGCGATCGACGCTCAGCGGGTCCCGAGGAGCGCGCCTGCCGTCTTCTCGATGGAGGCGATCAGGCCCTCCGCGTTGCCCGCGAGCGCGAGCGGCACCAGGCGCTCGACGCCCACGTCCTCGAAGCGGCGCACGGTGTCGGTGTCGAGGGGCACCGACGGTGTGACGCTGATCTCGAGCGGCCCCAGCTCCGGGGGGCGCTCGACCTGCTGCTGCGCCGCCCGCAGTCCCGCGACGCAAGTCGCCGTCGCGTCGACGTCGAGTGCGAATCCATACCAGCCGTTGCCTTGGCGCACGGCTCGGCGCAGCGCAGGAGGGCTCATCCCGCCGACGACGATCGGCGGATGCGGCTCTTGAACCGGCCGCGGCTGCGCGTCGATACCACCGAACGAGAAGAAACGGCCCTCGAAGCGTGGCGCTTCCTGGGTCCAGAGCGCTCGGATCACCTCGATGTACTCGTCGGTGCGCTCGCCCCGGTCTTCGAAGGGCGCCCCGAGCGCCTCGAATTCGGGTTGGAGATAGCCGGCGCCGATGCCGAAGACCAGCCGCCCGCCGGAGAGGACGTCGACGCTCGCCAGCTCCTTGGCGAGCACGAGCGGGTTGCGCTGTGGGAGGATGATGATCCCGGTGGCCAGCAGGAGCGTTCGGGTGTGTGCCGCCAGGTGGGCGAGAGAGACCGCCGGGTCGAGTAGCCGGGTCTGCGCGGGTAGGGGGGAGGGCGGCACCTGCGGATCGGGCAACACCACGTGCTCTGCGGTCCACACCGATTCGAAGCCCGCTTCCTCGGCCGCCTTAGCCACCGAAGCGGCCGTCTCCGGATCCGCACAAGGACCCAGGTTGATTCCGTAGAGGCCGAGCTTCATTCACCTTCCTCCTGCGATGCGGCTACGGCGTGGATTGCGGGTTGTTTCCGTGACTCAGTCGGGAAAGCCGAACCT
>CAVXZE010000023.1:0-165050 GCA_963766175.1 uncultured delta proteobacterium | reverse complement strand
CCTGATCGATGGCCAGAAGGTCGAGGTGGAAGAGGGCGCGTCGGTCCTGGACGCGACGCGAAAGGCCAGGATCTTCGTTCCGACGCTGTGCTACCAGCGGGACCTCTCTTCCTTTGGCGGCTGCCGGATGTGCATGGTCGCGATCGAAGGAGTTCCGGGCTTCCCGACCGCATGCACCACGCAGGCGGCGGCCGGGATGGTGGTTCGGACGGATACCGCGGAGGTCCTGGAGCTTCGAAAGAAGGTGCTGGAGCTGCTGCTGACGGAGCATCCGAGCTCCTGCCTGATCTGTGAGGACCGAAAGACCTGCTGGGACAGCCACGAGTGCACGGGCAGGGCCGAGATCACCACCGGCTGCAAATTCTGCCCCAACCACAGGCGTTGCGGGCTCGAGTACGTCGTCGAGCGGGTATTCGGCGAGGAAGGCCCGGCGATCCCCTTCCCGTCCCTCTATCGGGCGATTCCCATCGATCGACGCGACCCCTTCATCGACCGCGACGACAACCTCTGCATCCTCTGCGGCCGTTGCGTCCGGGCCTGCGCCGAGCAGTCGTTCACCTGCACCCTGGACTTCGTGTACCGCGGAAGCCAGGGGCGGGTGGGAACGGCCTTCAACCGAACGCTCGCGGAGTCGGACTGCCGGTTTTGCGGCGCCTGCGTGGACGCCTGCCCGACTGGGACCCTCTCCGAGCGCGCGCGCCGCTGGGATGGGCCGGCCCAGGAGCGGGTGACCACCACCTGCTCCTTCTGCAGCGTCGGCTGTCAGTTCGACTTCGGCATCAAGAATGGTCGCGTGATCGAAGCGATGCCGCGCAGAGACGGCGAGACCGGCGAGCGAGAGGCCTGCACCAGAGGTCGCTTCGCCGTCGTCGAATTCGTTCGCAGCGTGGAGCGGCTCAGGACCCCGCTGGTGAGGAGAGACGGAGCGCTGGTCGAGGTTCCCTGGGAGACCGCCCTGGGGAGGGTGGCGGAGGGGATCCGCAGCTGCGACTCCAAGCGCTCGGCGCTGGTCTACTCGGGAAGCTGCACCAACGAGGACATCTACCTCGCCCACAAGTTCGCGCGAGACGTGATCGGAACGCCCCACGTGGACAGCTCGCTGCGGCTCTCCTACGGGCCCCTGCTGGGCGCCGAGGGGAGCGGGGCTTCCCCGGCTCGGCTCTCCGACCTAAGGGAGGCTGAGGCGGTGCTGGTGGTCGGCGCCGATCCGGACCTCTCGCACACGGTGCTGGGGCTGATGCTCGAGCGGGCGGCGATGGAGCGCAGAGCCCGACTGGTGCTGGTCGGGACCCACGGAACGCGGCTCTCCGACTATGCGGTATGCGAGGTCCGGCACGCGCCCGGCGAGGAGCGCCAGGTGCTCGAGTGGCTCCACAAGCGTCTCGCCGGCGGCAAGGGCGGCGAGCCCCGGGAGGATGTCGATCGCGCCGCCGAGGTCCTGGAAGCGGCGAAGGCCCAGGGCTCCGTGGTGGTGGTCTATGGCAGCGGGCCGATGCGCCGTCTCGACGGAGCCGCCAATAGAGAGCTCATCGAAGGGGTGGCGAAGACGCTCTCGGCCAAGGTCATGCCGCTGCTCAGCCGCGCCAACGACCGCGGCGCCATCGAGATCGCCGCTGCCCTGGGCTGCCAGGGCCTCACCACAGCCGAGATCTTCGATGCGGCGCGAACCGGGCAGATGGATCTCCTCTACCTGATCGGCGAGGATCTCTGGCCGGGAAGCGACGACGCGAAGTTCGTGGTGGTCCAGGACATGTTTCTTCCCCCCGAGGCCGGCCGGATCGCCGACGTGGTGCTGCCGGTCGCGAGCTTCGCCGAGGTCGACGGCAGCTACACCAACCTCGAAGGGCGGGTGCAAAGGCTGCGCCGTGCGATTCCGCCGCTCGGCGTCTCGAAGCCGGACTGGCAGATCCTCTCCAGCCTGGCAGACCAGCTCGGAGTCGAGGGGTTCCAGTACCAGGAGCCCTCCGAGATCATCGCCGAGCTCGCCGGCGCGGTGGCCTTCTTCAAGGGTGTCAGCTACAAGGCTCTGGAGAAGAAGCCCTTCTTTGGAAAGCGAAAGGCCGGCAAGCGGGACGCCTCTTCGGTGTCGGAGGGATTCGGTCGTACACCGCGTTCCGAGAAGCCGAGCGCCGAGTATCCCTTCTCTCTGCTGGTCGAGTCCGACGCGTACGTCCACAGGGCCACGCCGCTGAGTTCACAGGTTCCCGGCCTCGCCAGGATCGAGCCCGCTGCGGGCCTGGCGCTCAGCGTGAGCGACGCGGAAGCCCTGGGAATCCAGGCCGGCGCACCGGTCAACGTGATCTCCCGAACGGGCCGTGCCACCGCCAGGGCGATGCCGTCGGAGAGGACCCCGGCGGGCGTGGTCAGGCTGGTCGGACGCGGAGGCGAAGGATCCCCGGCCGGGGTGCTCGATCTGCTGCTCGACCCCATCAGCAAGACACCCGAAGAGATCTGCGCCGTACGCATCGAGAGACTCTAGGAGACAGCTCGTCATGCACAAGGTCGTCGAGCGAACGCGCATCGTCCCCAACATCCATCTCCTCCGTCTCGAAGCTCCTGAGGTGGTTCGCAGGGTCGTGCCCGGGAACTTCGTGATCGTGAAGATCGACGAGGTCGCCGAGCGGATTCCACTCTCGGTGGCCGACTGGGACCGGGAGACGGGAATCCTCAGCATCGTCTTCATGACGGTCGGTGCTTCCACGCACAGGCTCGCCAAGCTCGAGGCGGGCGACGAGATCGAGGCCTGTGTGGGTCCGCTCGGCAGGGCCCAGGAGATCGGAAAGTTCGGGACCGTCGCGATCGCGATGGGATGCTATGGAATCGGGGCGGTCCTGCCGGTGGCCCGAGCCATGAAGAAGGCCGGCAACCGGGTGATCGCGATCATGGAGGCTCGGGCCAAGGAGCTGGTCTACTGGGACGACAAGTACCGCGAGTTCACCGATCGCTTGCTGGTGACCACCTTCGGCGACTCGGGCCCGGAGGCCGGCCGCGTCTCGGACGTCATCGACAAGCTGATCGCCGACGGTGAGAAGATCGATCGCGTGGTGGCGATGGGCTGCATGTTCATGATGAAGAAGACGTCCGAGATCACGCGCCCCCACAAGCTCAAGACCATCGTCAGCCTGAACCCGGTGATGATCGACGGGACCGGGATGTGTGGTGTCTGCCGCTGCACGGTTGGCGGGGAGACTCGCTTTGCCTGCGTGGACGGGCCGGACTTCGACGGCCACGAGGTCGACTGGGAGGAGCTGACCTTCCGCAAGCGCTCCTACCTCGACGAGGAGATTCGCGCGCTCTCCGAGTGGGAGTGCCGCACCTATTGAAAGCGGGCGGGGCCGAAGTCCAGTGTATCAGCTCTGGGCGCTATCGCGGAACCGCCGTGGCACCGTCCTTCGCTACGGCTTCTCGAGGGCGGCGAGGCGGCGGCGGCCCAGCTCTTCAATGGTGGCCTTGTGGATCTTGCGCGTGATCGGAAACCTGAGAAAGAGCAGGCCGCAGATGGCGGAGGCGATGCCTGGGATGATCGAGAACATCCACATGATGCCCGTGACGGCGGATTCCGGCTGGACCAGCGCGCCCTCCTGATAGCCCCAGAAGCCCAATCCGAGGCCCACCGCCCCGATCGAGAACGCCCGGGTCGTCTTGCGGAGAACGCTCCACATTCCGAAGTACGCCCCGTCTTTGCGCGTGTGGGTTCGCAG
This sequence comes from uncultured delta proteobacterium, assembly GCA_963766175.1. Lineage (GTDB taxonomy): Bacteria > Myxococcota_A > UBA9160 > UBA9160 > UBA6930 > CAVXZE01. The sequence continues at coordinate 161,349 of CAVXZE010000023.1, read as the reverse complement.
CTCATCATCGTCGATGATGTCGGGCATCGTCGACATCGCCATCACCCCGCGCGCTCCGCTTCCGATTCCGGCTCCGATCAGCCCGACGTACGCCATGCCGATCCCGAAGATCGGAACCATCGTCGCGCCCAGCAGCATTCCCGCGGAGAGGAACGAGCCGGTCGCGAAGATCGTCGCCTTCTCCCACCGCCGCCCCAACCGGACCCAGAATGGAATGCTCACGATCGCGGAGAGGATGAAGACGATGATCAGGAGCATCTCGTGACTGCCCCCGAACTGCCACCAGTCGCGGATCGTGTAGAGGACGAGGGTGGCGGTCAGCCCGCTGGCGATCTGATCGAAGAAGAAGATGAAGATGAAGTGGCGGAAGGGCTTGCTCTTCAGCGTGTCGGAGAAGTCGCCGAAGACCGACTCGCGAGGCGGTGCGCGCGGCCTGTCGGGCTCGCGGGTGCCGATGAAGGTGAGGAAGACGCCGACGAAGACCAGTCCGGCGAACTGCCAGGCCATGGTCCCGTGCGCCTCGCCGCGGGCCACCATCCCCGCCGCTCGGGCGGCCTCCTCGCCCATTCCCTGCGCCAGCGCCGCATCGACGGCGCCCTGCTGCATCGCGCCGAGCACCAGGAGCGGCGCGGATGCGCCGATCAGCAGCCCGACCTGCGACAGGGCCTCGCGCCACCCCATGATCGCGTTGCGCTCCTCGTGACCCTCCACCATCTCTCCCGCGAGGGCCGCGTGGGGAACGTTGATCACGGTCTGCGCCGACCAGAACAGCACGTTCCACGAAAGAAGCCAGAGAAAGAGCTGGGTCTGGCTCCACTCGCTGTCGGCAGAGAACATCGCGATGAAGCTGAGGGCGAGGGGTGCCATCCCCACCATGAACCAGGGGCGTCGCCGCCCCCAGCGGGTTCGGGTGCGATCCGAGACGTACCCCATCACGGGATCGCTGAAGCCGTCGAAGAGCTTGCCGATCATCAGGGCGAGACCTGCCAGAGTCGCACTCAAGGCGACGTGGTCGGTGTAGTACTTGAGCAGGTAGACGGCGACGATGAAATCGATACAGCCGATTCCGAAGCCCGACATGGCGTAGAGGACCATTCGGCCGCTGCTGAGCTTCGTTTGAGCAGTCTGCGTCACGTGGGATGAAGAGCCTGTCAGTTCCGTGTTGGACGCGTTCGGCGGCGCTGGTGCCGGGGGAAGGACGGCGATCTAGACCGAGATGACTTCTCCGGGTCGAATCAGACGGGCATCGCACCCGGCTGTCGCATCGACGAATGCCTGCGCATCGGCCTCGGTGCCGACGATGTCGCCCCAATGGTAGGGCACGGCGGTCCTCGCCCCGATCGCCTGGCAGGCTTCCGCCGCCTGGGCGGCATTCATCGTGTAGGTTCCACCCACCGGGAGCAGGGCCACGTCGACCTCTGACAGGGCATCCATCTCCGGGATGCGGTCGGTGTCTCCCGCATAGTAGACGCGTGTGTCACCCAGGGTGATTACGGCACCGAGCCAGTCGTTGGCCTTTGGGTGGAAATCCTTGTCGACGTTGTAGGCAGGGACCCCCTCGATGCAGGCTCCAGCACGCTCGACGCGCTCACCGGGTCTCAGCACCCTTCCGCCCGGGAGGGACTCGACGACGTCCGCAGGTCCGACCACGGTGGTGGTGTCCTGGGAGACCGCCGCCACGTCGTCGGCGCTCCAGTGATCGAAGTGGCCGTGGGAGACGAACACCAGATTCGCGTCGGGCCGTGGGGCCGGAAGCTTCCAGGGATCGATGTACACAACGACGTCCTCGGTGGCCAAACGGAAGCTGGCGTGTCCGATCCAGTGGATCTGCAACGGCATGGTGGGCTCCTCCCCGAGAAGGCGAAAATTTGGCCGGATGATACGTGCTCCTTCGCGACTTCACCAAATGCCCTCTTTCGAAGGAGGCCGCACGCTTCCCAGCAGCGGACGGTGATCCGAGCCGTAGCAGGCCTCGGCCACCCGGTACCCCGCTTTCCAGCCGGCGGGCAGGCGGAAGAAGAGGTGGTCCACCTCCCGGTCCGGGAAAAGGGGGATGAGGAGTGTCGGCCGTCGGAGCGGCGCCTCCGGCAAGGGAAAGCTCTCGCGCAGGAGTCGCAGAGCCCCGGCGTTGGCGCCGCGCAGCCAGGTGTTGAAATCGCCGCCCAGGGCGACCGCCGCCTCGCCCTCGAGAGCGTGAGCCAGCCAGCGGGCCTGCCGGGTGCGCCCATGGCCGAAGCTGCGGAGCGCACCCTGCCAGCTCGAGCGGTTGTCGAGGTGCGCGCTCACCAGCAGGAGGTCGCCCTCCGCCGTGCCGACCTTGACGCGCGCCGCCACCGCCACCCGCCGCTCTCGTTCCAGGGGCAGCTCGAGTGCCCAGGGGTCGCGGAGCGGCAGCGTGGAGAGGATCGCATTGCCCCGGTCCTCGGCCGGTCGATCTCCGCCGCCGTTTCGCATCGAGGGGACGTAGAGGAGATGGAGATCCAGATCCCGTGCGACGGAGAGGACATCGGGCCCCCGCCGCTCTGGTGCGATGCGCCGCGCCGCGCGCGCACCCTGCGGCGGGCTCGGCAGCGCGCCTGCGAGGTCTCGGTGGACCTCCTGGAGGAGCAGCGCGAAGTGTCGGACCGGCTCGCCGGAGGTCAGCCTTCCCGCCCGCAGGTCGCTCACCAGGCTCTCCACTGCACCGGCGCCCAGCCGGATGTTCCAGACGGCGACCACGAGATCGCCGTCGGCGGGGACGGGCACGTCTCTGGTCGCCGCCCGCACCCGCGGTGGCCCCACCGCAGCGCACCAGCGGTCGAGCTCCGGCCGGTCGGCCCCCGGGCCTCGGGTCCAGCGGACCTTCTCCGTGTTCGGGGATGCGAGGCAGGTGGGCTCGAGATCCTGCGTTTTCGCCACGGAGTTCGAAACGCCGATCGCAATCCCCAGGGCGGAAAGCATCACGGCACGCATCGAACGGTGGTGCCACATCACCTATCTTGACGCAAGTTCCGATGCTGCGTCCGGCTTTCGCACTCTTACTGATCCTCTTCGCATCGGTCGCCGTGGCCGACGATGCCGCCGACGGCGAGCGCATCGAGTCCATGGGTCTTCCGCCGCTCTGGAAGCCCTACGCGGGCGCGATGCTCGACCTCGATCTCCAGGACGGCACGGAGGTAGGGGGAGAGCTTCTGGGCGGCGTCTATCGCGACCTCACCAATCCCGTCATCGGCCTCGGTGCGTCGGGTGAAGTTTATGGACGCGTGGTGGGCGGCGACGCCGACGGGGGAGCGCGGCTGATGGGTGTGGTCGGCGCGTTCGGTCTCAAGCTGGGGGGGGACGTGTCGTTCACGGACGGCGACGTGGACTTCCTCCTGTCCCTCGACGTTCCCCTGCGGCGCGGCGGTCTCTTCGGCCGCGGGGGATTCTTCCGCGTCGATTACTTCCCGGGTCGCGATCACTCGGTGAACGTCGGTCTGACGATCCCCCTCGGGCAGCCGTGGATGGGGAAGACGCGTCCCTCACGCGACAACCTGAGGCTGCCGCGCGCGAATGGCTCCAGGGCCCCGGTCTTCGAGCCCGAGCCGGCTCTGGCTGAGGCGCTGGCACGGGTGCGCCATGCGGCCGACTGGATCAAGATCTACACCACGCCCTTCATCGACCACGACGCCGACAGCGACGAGGCGGCGATGCATCTCTTCGGGGAGCACGTGACCCTCTTCGAGGAGCACATGCGCTCCCGCGACGCGCTTTACCCCCGCGGCCACAGCTTCGAGGCGGAGATCCGCCTCTACCACCGCGAGCTGGAGCGGGCGTTCGTGCTGGCGGCGGGCGGGGCAGGGCGGGAGAACGCCGGCGTGCGCCTCGCGGGACATGCCCGCGAGGCGCTGCTGGACGAGGTGATCCTGCCCTACAACCGGCTGCTGGGACAGCGGAAGACGCGGGACTCGTTGCTCGGCTTCGGCGGGGCGGCGGTGGAGTGGTTCACCGCGGCGCTGGACGACTCCGGCGACGTCCCGGCGGCTCGTCGCGACGCCGTCAGCTACGTCTTTCACCGGCTGCTCGGCATCCTGGAGGACAACCGCAAGAGAACGAAGAAGGTGTGGGGCGACTCGCGGCTGGTCTGGATTCCGCTCTCCTACGCACTGCGCCCGGAGGACCACGACACCCAGCGAGAGATCGACGCCATCCTCGAACGCGTGCTCGAGAAGCGCTTTCTCGGTGGGAACGATCTCCACTACGTCTGGAACGAGCAGTTCCAGAAGGAGGCCGCGCGCATGGTCCTCGAGGCCGAGGACTACCACGTGCTCTGGATCCACGACTTCCGCGGCTACAACAACGCCGGCCAGCCCGACTTCCTCGGCTTTGCCCACAGCGTGGACGTCTACCTGAGAGCCCTGACGGATCGCGTCCGCGCCTACGACGAGACCGGAAGGCTGCCGGCCTACTTCATCTTCGTCGACCAGATCTTCTGGGAGGTGAACGGCGGGCGGCTCTGGATGGAGCTGCTCAACGATCCGCTTCGTCACCGGGTGAAGCTCCCGGCCGGCTTCGGCGACTGGGAAAAGCGGATTCGCACGGCGCAGGAGGCGCTGCGCGCGGCGGTGGCCAGCTCGGCGCGACTCCAGGCCGGGGCCGCGCGCCACGGCGAGGACTGGATCTACAACCGCATCCGCGTGCACGTGAGTGTCACCAACCCTTCGGACTTCTCCTTCCGGAGCGGCTACCTGATCAGCGGCCTCCCGGTGGTTCCCGACAACATGCTGCGCGACCACCGCAAGATCGCTTTCTACGACCTTACCGAGAGCGATCCGGCCCGGGGCGAGGCGCTGTTCACCGGGATGGGGATCGGCGAGCACTACGGTGGGCCCACCTGGGACGACCGGGCGCTGCTGGTGCGAGGGCCGGCTGCACTGGACGCGAAGAGGGCGGCGCGCGAGCTTCTGCTGGGCCAGGGCTTCGCGGCAGACGAGATTCCGCGGTCACTTCGCCCAATCCCCGTACCGGGGGACTATGCGCAGCGGGTGGCGGCGCTCGAGGATGACGGCTGGACCCAGCTGGGGCTCCAGGTGCACAACGCGACCGGCTACGGGCCCAAGCCCGCCAATCTGGTCAAGGCGGCCCTCTACGAGCTGATGCCGCCGGGCTCGCACATGTACATCCCCGACTCGCTCTGGAACAGTCCACTCTGGGCTGGGATGCTGGTGGGTTCCTCGCTGCGCGGGTGCAAGGTCTTTGTCATCGCGCCCTCCTGGGCCAATGCGCCGAGCGCGGGCATTCCACAGATGTCGCGCGCCAACGAGGTCTTCCGGCGCCTCCTGGTGCTGCGCAAGCGCATCCGAGGCGAGATCGAAGAGGCGGGCGGCATGCTCGAGATTGGGCTCTACGACACCGACGTGGCGGTGAACGACGCGGTGCGATCGAACCAGCGCCTGATCCAGGCCTCGCGCGAGATTCCGTGGTTCCGTGAGATCTTTCCCTTCCACCCCGATGTGTGGGCGTGGATCGAGCAGGGCGGTATCGAACTCGAGGCGCGAGGCTTCCAGCCGCGGACGTTGGTGCAGGACGTGGAGGAACGCAGGCCCAAGCTTCACTTCAAGAGCCAGTTCTTCGGCTCGCCGGAGAGCATCGACAGCCTGATTCCCCGCCCGGAATGGCTGCCCGTGATTCGCGAGTTCTCCGAGAGCATGCTCGCGCAGATCGCCAGCGGTGAGCAGTACGTCGACGTCAAGGCGGTGCGCGCCGCCATGGAGGAGGACCTCCATGCGCTGGGCGAGCGGTGGTGGGGGGATCTCTCGCCGCTCGAGGGCGAGCGGGTGATCCAGTTCCTCCTCACCGGCTCCCAGAACCAGGATTATCGGGGCACAATCATGGACGGCGAGGTCACCTTCGTGGTCTCGCACATGGGAGCGATGCTCGGCTACCTGGACTTCGTGGGCCTTTTCGCGCACACCACCTGGGTGGAGACCATCGAGGAGATGGAGCCGCTGCTCCCCACCCAGTCCGACCGCTGGCGCCGCATCGGCCGCTTCATTCGCAACGCCCTGTGAGCACCAGTCTCCGGAGCACGGACTCTGTTTGCGGTGCTCCGGCCAGCTTCGCTACGTAGGGCTGAGATGATGCTGCGCCTTCTCTTCGCCTTGGCATGGTCGGCTGCTCTCTTCGCGGGGGAAATCAGCCGCGCACTCGGCGACGACGATGACGGGAAGCTCGGCCTGTTTAGCGGGCGCGACCCGCGTGTCTTCTATTCCGCCGAGATCAGCGAGCGCGTTGTTGCGCTCAGCATCGACGACGCCCCGGATGCGGAGACGACGCCCGACATTCTCGCGATGCTCGAGCGGCACGGCGCTCGCGCGACCTTCTTCGTCATCGCCGATCAGATCTCCGGGAACGAGACCCTGCTGGAGCGGATCGTCTCGGAGGGGCACGAGCTGGGCAACCACATGACTCGCGACGAGCCGAGCATCGAGCTCAGTCCCGATGCGTTCGAACGGGAGCTCCTGCGGGCCGGTGCGATGCTCGCTCCGTTCGGTGGGACGCGCTGGTACCGGCCGGGCGCGGGGTACTACGACGACGAGATGCTCGACCTCCTGGATCGACACGGCTACCGCTGCGCGTTGGGGTCCGTCTACCCGATCGACGCGCAGCTCCCGTGGAGCGCTCCCGCCGCCTGGTGGATTCGCTGGAGGACGAAACCGGGGGCCGTGATCATCCTTCACGACCGCGGAGGGCGGGGCAGGCGCACGGCGAAGACGCTCGCCAAGGTGCTCCCGTCGCTTGGCAGGAAGGGATATCGTGTCGTCACCCTGAGCGAGCTGGCGGTGTTGGGCGAGCATCCGGCCGCGGAATCCCCAGCCTCGCCGTGAGGTAGCTTGTGGGGGTCCGCCGCGATCTGGCCCTCTCGCTATCGCGCCACCAGGGGGCGCGCTAAGGTTCGCTTCGTCCTGGGCGGCATGGCCTCGTCACACCAGGAGAAGGCCTGCCAGGCGGACAGCAGCGAAAGGAAATCGACTCGGCCGTCGTGGTCCGTCGATCGAGTGCATGGGAGGCGCCTCAGCTGATTGCCGAGCCCCTCGGCTTCGAGCTTGACGACACACCCTTCGAGCTCTCCGGCAAGCTGCGGAGGCGGGATACTGCGATCGAAGTCTCCAGCCTCGGGTACCGCTCGTCCAGTGCCTCCGTCAGCGTGGACGGGAGTCTCGGCGTGCTTCCGTCTTTCGAGGGGATGGATCTGGCCGTTGGCATGCAGGGGCCGAGCTTGCGCGACACCGTCCCGGACATTCCGGGCTACACGCCTCCAGATAGCCCTATCGCCGCTCCGGACGCATCGAACGGGCGGGCGATCAGGCGCTGGTCTTCGACGAGCTCAGAGTGGAGTCGGGCAGCGTCTCGGCAACCGCCAGTGGTGTCTGGGATTTTCCCAGAGAGCCCGAGGCGGCGCGGCTCGAGCTCCGCGCGAGTGGATCCGATCTCAACGACCTGGGCGAATGGGAGGGGCTCGCACTGCCAGCGCTTGCATTGGGAAGATCCTGAACCCCTTTGTCAGGGTTGGCGGTACACTCGGGCAACCGGAGCTGAGACTGGACGCCGCGGGGGCGGTCATCTCCGGGACCGCCGCCTGGGCCACCGGGGGCTTGTCCATTGCTCTCCGCACGCTGTGGGATCGAATCCAGGGTACACAGAACCCGTGCGTCCAGATGCTGAAGCCGGACGGGTCAACGAAGTGAAAGGAGAGAGCGATGAGTGACACCGTCTACATCATCGGGGTCGGCATGACCAAGTTCGGAAAGTACCTGGACGAGAGCATCAAGACGCTGACTGGGGAGGCGCTGGAGCGGGTTCTCTCGGACTGCGATCTCACCAGAGGCGACGTGGAAGCGGCCTGGTTCGCGAACAGCTACTGGGGCATGTACACGATGCAGCACGGGGTCCGCGGCCAGGTGGCGCTCTCTGCGAATGGCCTGGACGGGGTACCGATCACCAACCTCGAGAACGCCTGCGGAGGCGGAAGCTCGGCCCTCCACGCGGCCTGGACGGGGGTCAAGGCCGGGCTCTACGACTGCGTGCTCGCGATCGGCGCCGAGAAGATCTACGACCCGGATCGCGGCAAGATGATGCTGAGCTTCGCCACGGGATCCGACGTCGACGAGTGGACCAAGATGTCGAAGGCGTTCAAGGCGAACGAGCCCAAGAAGAAGGAGCCCGCGGGAGATGGTGCCGAGGGCGGGAAGGAGAAGAAGGGATACTCCCCCGCCATGGACATGTACGCGTCGGGCGCCCGGAACGCGATGAAGAATCACGGCCTGACGCAGCGGCAGCTCGCCGTCGTCGCCGCAAAGGCCCACAACAACTCGGTCCTGAATCCCCTCGCCCAGTACACGTTTCCGATGACGGTGGACGAGGTGATGGCGGACCGAGAGGTGGCCTATCCCTTGACCAGGGCGATGTGTGCACCGGTGGGAGACGGTGCGGCTGCAGTCGTCCTGTGCAGCGAGCGATTCCTGCGCAAACACTCGTCTCGACGAGCGGTGGCGATCCGGGCCTCGATCCTCAAATCGGGCAAGCGCGAGGGAGGTCACGACACCGGATCCCGCGCGATGAAGGCCGCCTACGAGGCGGCGGGGATCGGGCCCGACGAGGTGGATGTGGCGGAGGTGCACGATGCCACGGCCTACGGAGAAGTCGCCGTCACTGAAGAGCTGGGATTCTGTGCGCTGGGAGAAGGCGGGCCGTTTGCGGAGAGCGGGGCGACGGCCCTCGGCGGAAAGCTCCCCGTCAATACCGGCGGAGGGCTGATCGCGCGAGGCCATCCGGTCGGCGCCACGGGTCTCGCTCAGGCCCTCGAGTTGACCACCCAGCTCCGCGGCGAATCAGGGAAGCGGCAGGTCGAGAATCCCCGGATCGCGCTGGCCGAGAACGGCGGAGGGCTGCTCGGCTCGGGGCCGGCTGCAATGTGTATTCACATTCTGGAGGCACCCTCGAAGTAGGCTCGGGATTGCGAGTGCTCGCGAAGGAGGCAGGTTCGACGATGGCGGCATCCGATGGTCCGATCTACCGGGTCGAGCGCAGGCCCGACTTCGGAAATCTACGCCGAACGCTGCTGCGGGAAGGGCCACCCGGCCCGGTTCCGAACGTCGAGCTGTTCGCCGATCCGGGCATCATCCAGGCCGTGCTCGGCGAGACGATCGGATGGCACTCGATCCTACTCTCGGAGGCGGAGGATTCCGGCGGCCCGCGTCGGGCCTCGTGGCGCGGGAGGGATGCCCTGAATCTGATTCTCCGCTTCTGCTACGAGAACGGCTACGACTACGTGTGGGCGTGGACCGGCCTCAACTTCCCGCGCGGGAATTTTCTCGACGCCGCGGATACCGCCGACGTCGAGAACCTGCCCGGCGGTCGGCGAATGTGGCAGGACGAGAGCAGGGGACCCATCCAGAGCTGGGCCGATTTCGACGCCTACCCATGGCCGGTCGCCGAGCGGATCTCCTATCGCGCCATCGAGTACCTGAACGGCGTGGTTCCCGAAGGAATGAAGATCAGCGTCAACCTCGGCGGGGTCTTCGAGAACAGCTCCTGGCTGATGGGTCTCGAGGCGTTCTCCTACGCCCTCGCCGATCAGCCCGACCTGGTCGCCGCGATCTGCCAGAGGGTGGGCGAGCTCACCGCGGCGGCGGCTGCCCACGCCGTGAGCATCGACAACGTCGGCATGGTCTTCCTGGGCGACGACCTGGGCTTCGCCACCGGAACGCTGATCTCACCCAAAGTGCTGCGCGAGCACGTCTTTCCCCACCATCGCCGTCTGGTGGAAATCGGTCACGCCGCCGACAAGCTGGTGCTGCTCCATTCCTGCGGAAATTTGACCCGCATCATGGACGAGATCATCGACCTCGGCTTCGACGCCAAGCACTCCTTCGAGGACAAGATCATGCCCGTGGAAGAGGTCTCTCGGCGCTGGGGCGACCGCATCGCGATTCTGGGGGGCGTGGACCTGGACCTGCTGGGACGGGGCAACGAAGAGGGGGTCCGCCGGCGCACCCGCGAGATCCTGGAGTCCTGCCATGTCTCGGGCACCGGCTACTGTCTGGGCACCGGCAACTCGGTCGCCAACTACATCCCCACCGAGAACTATCTGGCGATGCTCGACGAAGGTCGCCGATGGAATCGCGAGCACTTCGGGCGAGGTTAGGCTTCGCAGGGCCAGCGTGAACGGATAAGATGGAGCGGGTTCCAGTAGAGTGAGCGCCGTGGATGAGCTCCCCGATGCTGTTTCGTCGCAGAAGGACTCCCTCCGGAAGTGGCGTGAGCAGATCCTGAACTGGGTCTTGTACGGATGCGCGTTCTTCGGTTCCATCGCCGTGATCGGAGAGGCAAAGCTCCGTCTCGACGACGGTCGGGTGGAGTTCGCGATTGTCTACGCCCTCATACAAGCCCTCGTTGTCTTGGCGGCCTTTGCGCACCGCCTGCGCTTCCTTCCACGAGCGCTGATCCTTATCGGAGCGCTGTACGCCTCCGCGGTGGGTGGCTTCGCATTGGGAGGAATCGTCAACATCGCCCCGGTCTTTCTCTTCGCGGCGGTCCTCATGTCGACCATCTTCTTCGGCCTCCGTTGGGGCGTGGGCACACTAGCCCTGTGTGTAGCGACGATGGTAGGCATGGGTGTCGCGTTCACGCTCGGCTGGCTGGAGGCGCCGCTGGTCCCGCGCGGTGGTACTCCCGCTCTCTGGTTCACGTACTCCGCGATCTTCATTGCCTTGGGAACGGCCTCGATCGCCTCGATGTGGTTTCTGATCCGTCGGCTGGAGGGCAGCGTCGAGACCTCGGCAGACCTGATTCGCTCCTTGAGGGAGCGCCACCGGGAGCGGGAGCGGGCGCAGAAGGCGCTACGGGCGAGCGAGACGCGGCTAATCGAGGCCCAGCGGGTGGCCCGCATCGGAAGCTTCGAGTGGGACGTTCGCAAAGGCGCCACCTGGTGGTCGGATGAGATGTACCGGGTGCTGGGCCAGGAGATCGGTGCGCAACGGCCCCGATTCGGGATCCTCCTGGAGGAGTTCCACCGGGAGGACCGGGCGCGCATCGCCGCTGGGGTACGGGCGTGGCTCTCCGGGCACGGTCCCCCCTTCTTGGAGGGACGCATCGTCTTGAAGGACGGTTCGATCCGCCACCTCCGAGCTCAGGCACGGCTCGAGCTGGGGGCGGACGGTGAGCCAAAACGGGCGATCGGCTCCGTCCAGGATGTCACGGAGGCCCGGGAGCTCGAGGAGAAGCTCCGCCAGTCGCAGAAGCTCGAGGCGTTGGGACAGCTTGCGGGCGGTATTGCCCATGACTTCAACAATCTCCTCACCGTGATCTCGGGCTACGGGGGTGATCTGGTCGCGGAGCTGCGGGGAGAGGCGCAGGAGGCGGCCAAGGAGGTTTCCACGGCTGCTCAGCGGGCCTCCGCTCTCACCCGGCAGCTGCTCGCCTTCAGCCGCCGGCAGTTCCTCCAACCGCGGATTCTGGACCTGAACGGTGTGGTGCGGGAGCTCGAGGGGATGCTGAGGCGTCTGATCGGCGAGGACGTGGAGTGCGAGCTGTCGCTGGATCCCTCCCTGGGAGCGGTGATGGCGGATGCCGGACAGATGCAGCAGGTGGTGGTCAACCTCGCGCTGAACGCCCGCGATGCCATGCCCCAGGGAGGGCACCTCACGATCCGGACCTGCGAGGTCGATTCCTCCGCGGAATCGACGGGCAACCAGCTCGATTCCGTTCCGGTTCGCCACATCTGTCTCTCGGTCAGCGACGACGGCTGCGGGATGGATGCCGAGACCCGCGCGCAGATCTTCGAGCCCTTCTTCACGACCAAGGGGGCGGGCAGTGGTACCGGGCTGGGGCTCTCCACCGTGTACGGGATCGTGAAGCAGAGCGACGGGGAGATCCAGGTGTGGAGTGCCCCGGGCCGTGGAACGACAGTGAAGATCTACCTTCCCCGGGTCGAGGGGTCGGAAGCACCGGCTGAGGCCGGGTCCCCTGACCCCGAGGCGGAGCATCGGGGGGTCGAGAGAATCCTGCTGGTGGAAGATGAGGAGCCCGTGCGACGCATGCTCCGCAAGGAGCTGGAGCGATGCGGCTATCAGGTCCTCGAAGCCAGGGAGGGAGCCGAGGCCCTGGCCATCGCTCGAGAGAACCAGGAGAACCTCGATCTCGTGCTGACGGATGTGGTGATGCCCCGGATGGGAGGCGTCGAGCTCGCCGAGCGGCTGAGGGAGGAGTGGCCGAAGATCCGGGTGCTCTTCATGTCGGGCTACGCGCAGCGCGCGAGCTGGATCGGCCCGGCGTTACCGGCGGGAGCTACGGTCCTCGAGAAACCCTTCGGGCAGGGCGAGGTCACAAGGGCGGTGCGCGGGACGCTCGACGCCTGAGGCCCGCGGCGTCGGCCTCAGTCGGCCTGGAGGGCCTCCATCACGGCGGTCAGGTTCGAGCGAAAGCCCTCCACCCCCAGCTCCTCGAGTGCGCGGATGGAGTGGCGTAGCAGCGGCGCGTCGATTCCGGAGGCGGCGCAGGTGGACGCCACGAGCTCCATGTCCTTCAGACCGGTCGCCACGAGCCCGTCGAGCTGCGAGGGGTCCCGAAGCGCGAACTCCAGAAACATTTTCGCCTGGTCCCACTCCTGGGTGAGCCAGGTGTTGCCGCTGCTCGCCTTGATGACGTCGACCATCGTCGAGAGATCCATCCCCTGGGCGAGACCGATGCGCAGGGCCTCCAGCACCAGGGGAGCCGCGCTGATGGCGATCATGTTGTTGACGAGCTTGATCGTCAGGCCAGCTCCCAGCGGGCCGACGTGACGCACCGCGCTTCCCATCGCTTCGAAGGCGGGTCGCGCCTGGTCGAAGAGCGCAGGGTCGCCTCCCACCATGATCGCGAGTCCACCCAGCTGCGCCACGATGGGGCCGCCGCTCACCGGAGCGTCCAGCAGACCGATTCCTGCGGCGCCCGCCGTCTCGCCGAGCTCGCGGGCGGTCGCTGGCAGAATCGTCGCCATGCTGATGATCGGGCGGGGACGCTCTCGGAGAAGCGGTATCAGTTCCTCGATCACCTCGCGGGCCTGGGCGTCGGTGTTCACCATGACGATGACGCCATCGCACTCCAGCAGGTCCTCGAGACCTCCGGCTGCGCTGGCGCCCCGGGCCACGAGTTGGTCGACGGGCTCGCTCCGCACGTCCTGGGCCGTCACCTGAAAGCCCTTTGCGAGCAAGTTGGCTGCCATCGGTGCGCCCATCATGCCCAGTCCGACGAAACCGATTCGTCGCATGCGCCCTCCTCTGGAGCTCTCGCAGCCCCTGATGCAGCCTCCGCTACGACCCCGCGTGCGAGCGGGGAGAGATCTGCTTCGCCCCCGAGCAGGCCGGATCCCAGCGCGCCCGGATCGTCCCTACGATCTTGCGGCTAGCTCGCGCCGGCGAGTCGGGCGTCGATCTCAGCCTCGGCCACCAGCCAGCACTTCCACGGATCGCACTCGAAGCCCTCCCTCTCGGCTCGGAAGTAGGCGGCCTCCTGGATCATGCGGTAGCGCTCCTCGGGCGAAATCGGTCCCTTCGGGGCGAGTTTCTTGGAGGCGCCACTCGGTGCGCTCTTCTTTCGACCAGCCGCCTTCTTCGCGGTGGCTTCGGGTGCGGTATCTTTCGAATTGCCGCCGTTCTTTGAAGCGCGCTGGGACGGCGACTTCTTTTGATTTCCGGCCTTCTTGTTGGTGCCTCGCGCCGTTGTTCTGCGTTGATTTTCGGCCATGAGACGACACCCCCTCGAGCGAACTGCTGTCGCTGGTCTCACGTTGACGGAATGGCGGCTCTGCCTGTCGCCGCGGGTTTCCACTGATTGGATATCACAGAGTCACGAGCCTGGCGAAAACTTGGTGACCGATTTGCAGGACCAGATGGCGCTCTCGCCGATTCCGACCGGGCGTTCACGAGTCTCGGGATAGAGAGGATTTCCCCTCACCACGCGTCTTGGCGGTCGCCGCAACTCAGCGCATAGTCTGCGCCGCAGCCGGGACTTTCCCGGGGATCGCGAAGTGGGCTCCACTCGGAGACAGCCGCAAATGAGGGTCGAGCAATGACGACCTTGGTAAAGATCGAAGAGAACCGGACGCTCGAAGACTACGAGGCGGTGGCCCACCTGGCCCCCTCCGTCCGTGACCTCCGGGAGGAGGCGAGCCGTGTGGCACCCCGGCTGGAGGGGCGCACCGTCTGGATGGTGAACTCCACCTCGCGAGGTGGCGGCGTGGCCGAGATGCTGCCCACCATGGTCACCTTGCTTCGCGAGCTGGGGATCCGGACCGAATGGGTGACCATCGAGTCCGAAGACCCGGATTTCTTTACCCTCACCAAGCGGATCCACAACATGATCCACGGTGAAGGTGGCCCGGCGCTGCCAGCGAACGCCCGAGAGGTCTACGAGGCGGTCAACCGCAGCAACGCGGAGCCGCTGAAGCGGCTGGTGAAGCCCGGTGACATTCTGGTCGTGCACGATCCGCAGCCGATGTCGCTGGCAGCCGAGCTCAAGGAAGACCTCGACGTCAAGGCGATCTGGCGGTGCCACATCGGGCTAGACGAGGAGAACGCGGCCACCGAGGCCGCCTGGGGGTTTCTGACTCCGTACGCTGATGCGTATGACCACGCCGTCTTCTCGGCACCGGAGTACATTCCCCACTTCCTCGCTGGACAGGCGACCGTGATCTATCCGGCCATCAACCCGCTGTCCGAGAAGAATCAGGATCTCCACCTGCACAAGCTGATCGGAGTCCTCTCCAATTCCGCGCTGATCATCAACCCCGGCCCGCTGGTGCGGCCCCCGCTCCCGGACATGGTCAAGCGGCTTCAGGGAGACGGCTCCTACCTCCCCGCGAACATGTGGGAAGACATCGGTCTCCTGACCCGTCCGATCGTGACCCAGGTTTCCCGCTGGGACCGTCTCAAGGGATTCAAGCCGCTGATGGATGCCTTCGTCCGGATGAAGCTCGCGATCTTCGATCGAAGGGAGAACCAGGGCTGGGAGGAGCGCCGTCGGATGGATCTGGTGCGGCTGGTCCTGGCCGGCCCCGATCCGGCGTCGATCCAGGACGACCCGGAGGGCAAGGAGGTGCTGGAAGAGCTGCACGCAGCCTACCTCGCTCTCGACCCGGCGCTCCAGGACGACGTGGCCCTGGTCACGCTCCCCATGAGTAGCGCCAGGCACAATGCCCTGATCGTCAATGCGCTGCAGCGGGCCTCTTCGGTCGTCGTACAGAACTCGCTTCGCGAGGGCTTCGGTCTGACGGTGACGGAAGCCATGTGGAAGCGCGTCCCGATCCTCAGCAACTCGAAAGCCTGCGGACCTCGGCAGCAGGTGCGCGACGGCCTGGACGGCAAGCTCGTCGCCGACCCCGAGGATTGCGACGAGCTGGCTGAGGCGATACGGGCGATGCTCGGGGACACGCCCGGCCGGGACGCCTGGGGCCGCAACGCCCAGCGCCGGACCCACCAGCGGTTTCTGGTGTTCAGCCAGCTGAGAGACTGGATCGGGCTCCTCTCGACCCTGGTGTGAGCAAGCCGAAGCTCAGTGCGGCAGCTCGATTCCGGCGGTGATTTCCACCGCTGTGGGCTCGGGCGGTCTCGGCTCGTGGACGGCCAGAAGCGCTCCGATGATCAGCAATGCGCCTCCCAGGAGCTTGATCCAGGTGACCTGGCTCACCGGCGACTCGAGCCAGCCGTAGTGGGACACGATCATTCGCACCAGCAGCTGCGCAGTCATACCCACGACGAAGAGGTTGACCGCGCCCAGCCGCGGAATCAGGAAGGTGCTGCCCGCCACGACCAGAACGCTGATCACACCCGCGCTGTAGTACCAGCGCGGCATCGAGGCCAGGGCCGTGAAGGCGGCGCGATCCAAGTTGATCAGGCAGAAGAGCGAGATCAGTCCGAAGGCGACGCCGTAGAAGGCGAAGGTGGCGACCGGAGTGGAGTCGAGGCGCGCTCCCAGTGCGCCGTTGATCGGGATGTGTATTCCGCCCAGGACGCCCACTCCGACGGCGAGGAGGACGTAGGGCAGGGAAGGGAGGTTGGCGGGCATTCTTCGCATCCTTGCTGTGCGGCCCTCGCGGCGAATCCTTCGGCGCGGGCGGAATTGAGCTGGCGGCGGATCGGGGGTACAATATCCCCATTCGGGACCGAATTCGCTGCTGTTCCCGCGCTCTCTCCCCCAGCGACCCAACTCGACGGCGGCAGATCCTCCTTCTCTCGGTCGAGAACCTGAAACAAGACTCGAGGCATCGGAACGCAGTGCTCTTCGAGCGCGCGGGAGAAGGCTCTTGTCCGAAAAACCCCTGGCCACAGAAATGAAGCCGGCTCTGCTCGTCGTCGACGACAACGAGGAGATTCGCAAGCTCTTGGTCATCGCGCTCCGGGCGGTGGGCGAGCTCGAGATCGAGGCGGTGGGTAGCGCTCGCGAAGCGCGTGAGCGCCTGTCACAGCGCCCTTTCGCGGTCGTCATTACCGACATCAGCATGCCGGAGGAAGACGGCATCAGTCTGATGCAATGGGGGAAGGGGAGCTTCCCCGGAACGATTTGGATCGTGCTCACCGGCCACGGGAGTCTGGATTCCGCAGTAAGTGCGCTTCAGCTGGGGGCTTTCGATTTCATCGCGAAGCCGCTGAGCATTGCGACGCTTCGGAACACCGTACGCAATGCTCTCGACCGGCATCGTCTGAGCGTGGAGCGCGAACGGCTGCAATCGGAGCTCGAGGAGAGCAACGACAAGCTCCGCGAACACGTCGCCCAGCTCGAGGCGGCATGCCGTCTCCTGGGGGAGCAGGCCGAGACGATTCAGGCAGATCTACACCGGGCCGCACTGATCCAGCGGGCGCTGCTCCCGCAGGCGGCTCCGGATACTCCTGGCCTCAGCGTTCACGCCCTGTATCGAACCAGTCAGACCGTTGGGGGAGATCTCTACGACGTGGTTCGCCTGGATTCCCGCCGGGTGGTGCTGATGGTCGCCGACGCCGCTGGCCACGGCCTGAGCGCCGCCATGTTGGCGGTCCTGTTCCGCAACGGCCTCCCGCTGGTGGATGCGAGCTCCGGCGAAGCCCGCGCTCCGTGCGATGCGCTCGAGGCCGTGAACCGCTCGCTCTCCCGGGCCATGGCGGCCCCTGGGCTGTTCATCACAGCGGCCTACTGTCTGCTGGACATCGAGGAGGGCAGGGCCAAGGTCGCCTCCGCCGGCCATCCACCCCTGATCGTGCAGCGTAGATCGGGGGCCATCGAGCGCATCTTCCACACCGGGCCGGCGCTCGGGCTCTATCCGGATGCGCTCTTCGGTCAGCAGGAGATCGTGCTCGATGCCGGCGATCGCCTGGTGCTGCACACCGACGGCCTCTACGACCGGCTGGGCGAGGAGCCGGGAACCCCGAGTGAAGGGGTCGTGCATGCCGTGGAAGAGATCGACGAGGACGGGATCGCCTTCCTGCATCGTCTGGCACGCCTGGGAGACCTGTCGCGGAACGGGGGCGAGGCGGCGCTCTCGGACGACGTCACGGTCTTGACGGTCAGTGTGGCCCAGGGTCCGTCGGTTCTCGACAACGGCGCGCCAGTCCCGTTTCCCTCGAAGCTGACGCTCGATGAAGGCGTCGAGATCCTCGCGGGCGGTGATTCACAACGCACCACCCTGAGCGTTCGCGGGCACGCCAAGTGGACTCAGAGCGCAGCCTTTCACGAGGCTTGCGTGAGAGCCCTGGCGACGGGAAGCGCGGTGACCGTAGACCTGACGCTCTGTGAGCACCTCGACAGCACCTTCCTGGGCACCATCCACGAGCTGGTCGAGCACGCCGATCGGAGCGACGTCGAGCTGCGGCTGCAAGGGGTGATGCCCCCGGTGGAAGAGCTGTTCGCGGAGGTCGGCATGAAGCGCGTGATGGAGCACATCGTGCCGGTCATGCTGCCGTTGCCGCGCCAGATGTCCTCCCTGTGCGGCGCGGATCAGGAGCTGCGGTCCCAGACCCTCCGTGTCTTGAGGGCCCATGAGGGCCTGGCCGCTCTCAGCGAGGGCAACCGCCGGGAGTTCGACCCGCTGGTGCAAGCACTACGGAAGGAGCTCGCGGGTTAATCCTCGCCGGGACGCACCTCGAGGACTTCGAGATCCGCCTCGACCTGCTCCGGAGTGGACTCCTCGGCGCGCCGGACTTCGCGAAAGCTGATTCCCTCGCTGAGAAAGCAGCAGGCACCGATGATGGTGATGCCGCCGAACTGGATGCCGTGGACCAGAAGAGAGAAGCTGAGGGCTTCCTCCTTCGGTACACCGAAGACGCTCAGCGCGACGATGCAGCCGGCCTGGAAGGTTCCCACGAAGCCCGGGGCAGCGGGAATCATGATGAAGATCGCCACCAGCACGGTGGCAAGGAGAGCCGCCCGGAACATCGGAAGGTCATGGCTGACGTCGAGGCCCAGGCTCTTCAGGCCGCACCAGAAGGCGATCAGGAAGCAGGTCCAGAGCCAGAGCGAATAGGCGAAGAGATACAGGAGCTGGCGCTTGTCGGTCAACGCCTTCAGCCCCGCCAGGAAGGCGTGGAACAGGTGGTGGAGGGGTTCGGAGATCTTGCTCGGCAACAGCGAGAGGCAACGCTCCACCCAACGGATCAACAGCTCCTGCTTGAAGAAGAGAAAGACGACGACCCCGATCACCGCCGTGGTCACCACGGAGAGGAATCTCAACGCGCCGCCGATCTGTGCATTGGCGCTCTCGGGGATCGGAACCAGAAAGAGCGCCAGTGCGAGAAAGAGCAACACGGTCACCATGTCGAAGATGCGTTCGAGGATCACCGTGGTGAAGCTGGTTGCGAAGGCGATGTCCTCCTTCTTGGTGATGGAGTAGGCGCGCACCGCCTCTCCGATTCGCAGTGGCAGCACGTTGTTCGCGGCGAGGCCGATCATCGTGGAGCTGAAGAGTGAGTAGGGAGAGATGCGCTTGAAATGGCGGAAGAAGAGGCCCCAGCGCTGCGCGCGCATCCAATTCGAGTAGATCGTCACGGCCGCCACGCCGAGCAGCCACAGAGAGTCCGCGCGACGTACGTGCTCCCATAGCTCGCCCAGCTCCACGCCGCGGAAGGCGAGATAGAGAAATCCCGCGCTGACCGCGAGCCCCAGCCCGACCTTCACTGCGTTCGCCAAGGGCTTTCGCCTCCTCTCACCCACTCGCTGCGCGGCGCCCGAAGGTTAGTACTTTCCCAGCAGCTGGTTGATCCACTTGTGGAGAGAGTGGTAGGAGAATCCCTGCGTCACGTACATGACCGCGCAGGTTCCGCTGTGGACCTTCATCCCCTTCTCCCGGGCGAGCGCGAGCGCCTCCGGGGTATCGCGGTTCATGTGAATCCAGAGGTTCCGGATGCCCGCGTCGGCCGCCTTTTCCACCCACGCTTCGGTCTCCTGCTTGGGCACCTCGAGCACCACGGCGTCGACCTGCTCGGGCAGGGAAGCCAGATCCGGATAGGTCTTGTCCCCTGCAATCTGGGCGATGGAGGGATCCACGGCGAACACCTTCTTGCCCCGCTTCTTGAGCTCGCCGTAGCTGAGCGTGGGGAAACCCTTCTCGGCCGTGTGACCGACGAAGGCAAAGCTCGAGTGGGTCCAGAACTCTTCGTGTTCGGTGGGCATGATCACTCCTCTCGCCGATACGGCGAATGCTCGAAGTCGACTCGCGCGGCTTCGAGGCGATGATAGTCTAGGAGCGCTCCTTGGGGTGGGAGCGGAGGGTTTTCCGAAAGATCCTGGATTCGTGTTCAGATTCAGAGCCTTTCCTTATCATCCAGAAGAATCTCCTTTCACACCGATCTCCCGCCAGTCGGGCTCGATTTCCAGGGCGAAGTGGCGGGATTCGTGCCACTCTGGCGAGAGAGCCTCGGGTTCGAGTCGGGGTGAGGAGAAATCGCGATGGCCGCTCCTCGCGGCTTGCGCTCGATCGGACCGGCGACCTACGAGCTGGGGGCCGACTACCGCCCCGGCATGCGGGTTCCGGTGCGCGTCTTCGCCGGCGAGAAGCTGTTGGCGGAGATGGACGAGCAGGTCTTCGTCCAGGCCGCCAACGTGGCCACGCTGCCCGGCATCGTCGAGGCGAGCTTCTGCATGCCAGACGCGCATTGGGGCTACGGCTTCCCCATCGGCGGTGTCGCCGCAGTGGACGTCGAGACCGGTGTGATCTCGCCGGGTGGCATTGGCTTCGACATCAACTGCGGCATGCGGCTGGCGACCACCAACCTGTCCTGGTCGCAGCTGAAGCCGCGCCTCGGAGAGTTGATGGACGGGCTGGCAGCGCGGGTCCCAGCGGGCGTGGGGTCGCGGGGCAATGTCCGGATCGGCCGAGACGAGTTTCGAGAGGTGCTCGAGTCCGGGGCCATCTGGGCTGTTCGCAACGGCTACGGCACCCGGGAAGACCTCGAGCACACCGAGTCGGGGGGATGCTTCACCGACGCTGATCCGGAGAGCGTCAGCGAGCGCGCCGTCGAGCGCGGCTTCTGCCAGCTCGGGACGCTGGGCTCCGGGAACCATTTTCTCGAGGTTCAGCTGCTGCGGGCGGAAGGGGTGCACGACGCCGAGCTGGCGCGGGCGTTCGGCCTCGATACCCCGGAGCAGGTCGTGGTGATGTTCCACTGCGGAAGTCGCGGCTTCGGGCACCAGGTGGCCACGGACTACTTGCAGAGCTTCCTGCGCGCCATGCCCAAGGAGTTCGGTCTCCCCATCATCGATCGCGAGCTGGCTTGCGCTCCCTTCACCTCGAGCCAGGGCCAGGCCTACTTTGGCGCCATGTGCTGCGCGGCGAACATGGCTTTCGCCAACCGCCAGGTGATCCTGCACCGAATCCGGGAGGTGTTCAGCGATGTGCTGCACCGCGCTCCCGAGGATCTGGAGATCCGGACCGTCTACGACGTCTCGCACAACACGGCAAAGATCGAGCGCCATCAGGTCGATGGCGTGGAACGCCGTCTGCTGGTTCACCGCAAGGGAGCCACCCGCGCCCTTCCGCCCGGTCATCCGGAACTCCCGGCGGCCTACCGAGTCAGCGGACAGCCGGTCATCATCGGCGGTAGCATGGAGACCGGATCCTACCTGCTGGCGGGGGTGGACGGAGGCGGGCCCAGCTTCTTCAGCACCGCGCACGGCAGCGGGCGCAGGATGAGCCGAAGCCGCGCGCGGAAGCTGGTGCGCGGGGCGGAGCTGCGGGACCGAATGGAGGAGCGAGGGATCGCAGTCCGCGCGGCATCCCTCCGGGGTCTCGCGGAGGAGGCGGGGCTTGCCTACAAGGATGTCGAAGAAGTCGCCGAGGCCGCCGAACGCGCGGGGCTCTCACGACGGGTGGCGCACCTGGTTCCGTTGGGCAACGTGAAGGGATGAAGCGATGCAGGCTCGCTACGAGTTCCTGGATGCGGGCAGTTCGCAGGTGACGCCGGGGGAGTGTTGAGCTATTTGAGAGAACGGAACCCGGTTGGCGGAATCCCAATCGCGCCATCTGACGTCGTGCTCGGTCCGCGGCCGGCGCTTCCATGAACCTGCTTCGGTTCCGATATCTCCACAGCGCTGGTAGACCCCATGCAATTCCACGTGCTCTCCTTCGAGGGTGTCGATTCCTACTCGCGTGCCGGCGGGCTCGCTACCCGTGTCGAGGGCTTGACCGGCGCACTGGCATCCCTCGGTTTCGAGACCCACCTGTGGTTCGTTGGGGATCCCGAGCTGCCGGGCCACGAGAGGCGAGGGGACCTCCACCTGCATCGCTGGGTCCAGTGGATCAGCCGGTATCACCAGGGGGGCGTCTACGACGGAGAGATCGGCAAGTGGGAGGAGTTTTCGAGGTCGCTCCCTCCTTTCCTGGTCAACGAAGTGCTGAGCCCCCGCCTCCGGCTCGGTGACCGGGCGGTCGTTCTCGCCGAGGAGTGGCAGACGGTGGATGCCGTGCTTCACCTCCACTGGCTGCTCGGCACCCTGGGGTTGCGCGATCGGGTGAGCATCCTCTGGAATGCCAACAACACCTTTGGCTTCGATCGAATTTCCTGGGAGCGCCTGCGCGAGGCGGCGCTGATCACCACGGTGAGCCGCTACATGAAGCACTGCATGCAAGGGATCGGGATTGCCCCGATGGTCATCCCCAACGGTCTGTCCGCAGACGCCTTCGATCCGCCAGACCGGAGCGTCGTAGGAGAGCTGCGGCGCCGCTTTCACGACCGCACCTTGCTCTCGAAGATGGCGAGGTGGGATCCGGACAAGCGTTGGCTCTCTACGATCTCGATCGTCGCCGAGATGAAGCGGCAGGGTTGGCGTCCACTGCTGATCGCCCGTGGCGGCTGCGAGCCGCACGGCGAGGAGGTTCTGCGGAGCGCGCGATGTCTGGGGCTTCGCGTCATCGAGCGGGGCTGGCGAGGGACGGGAGCGCAGGGCTTCTTCGAGGCCCTGGGAGAGGTGGGCGACGCGGATGTCGTCAATCTGGTCTCGCGCGTCGATCCGGAAGCGCGTCGCGCACTGTTTCGGGCCTCCAACACCGTGCTCGCGAACAGCGTTCACGAGCCCTTTGGTCTGGTGGGCCTGGAGACCATGGCCGCGGGGGGCATCGCCTGTACCGGCTGCTCAGGTGAGGAGTACGCGGTGGCCGGGCACAACGCGCTGGTGCTGCAGACGGCAGAGCCTCGGGAGTTCATGGGCCTCTACCGGTGGCTGTGCGCTCATCCCCGCGAGGCGCGCGGGTTGCGGCGTGCGGGCCGGTCGACCGCGCGGCGGTACGCCTGGCCGGAGGTGCTGGAGCGGGTCCTGCTGCCGCGGGTGGATCTCGACCACGAGATCGGCTCACCCGGTGATGTCTGGGTGCCGCTTGGCGATCAGGCGCTCCGGAGGGACCGCCTGCAGCGAGGCGTGTGCGACGGGGTTCGAGAGAAGCTCGTCGAGGGGAACTCGCATCCGCCGCGTCCAGCTCCGGTGTTGGGTCGTAGGGACTCCCGGAAGGTTCACGGGCTCGGTTTCACCGACTAGATCGTCCAGGGAGAGGCCCACCAGGGGCGCCGGCGTTCGGCACAGGAACGCCGTGACCGCTGTGGCGAACTGATCGGGTTGGAGCGGCAAAGGGTCATTCGGCAGCAGGTCCGCACTGACGAGGCGCCGCCGCAGTGCAGCGCAGTCGCGACCTCGCTGGCGCTGCAGGGCGCGGAGGTCTTCATCGCTGGCGATCTGTCCGACCTCGCGTCGCAGCCGCAGATCGCGTCCGGACAGAAAGCCGGCGAGCGGCGCCAGATCGTGGGTGTTGGCCGTCACCAGAGCCCGCTTCGAGTAGCGCTTCGACGGTCGGAAGGATTCCCCGCGGCGCTCGAAGTAGAGGACGCGCGACGAGAGAATCCCCCAGCGCGCGAGCCGGGCGGCGAGACCCCGGGGCACCGTACCGAGATCCTCTCCAATCACGAGTGCTCCGGCTCGCTGGCTCTCGAGGGCGAGGATGCCCAGGAGATCGCGTGCCGGATATCGAACATAGGCTCCCTCGGTTGCTGCACGACCTTCGGGGATCCAGTAGAGCCGGAACAGGCCCATGATGTGATCGATGCGAAGCGCGCCGGTGTGGGCGAAGGCGGAGCGCAGCAGCCGGACCCAATAGCCGTAGGACAGGGCGCGTAGCCGGTGCGGGTCGATGGGAGGGAAGCCCCAGTCCTGACCGCTCTTGGCGAACTCGTCCGGCGGCGCCCCGACATTCGAGCCTTCGGCGAAGAGGTCCGGAAAGGCCCACGCGTCGCTTCCCCCCGCGGAGCTGCCGATCGCCAGGTCGCCGTAGATACCGATCGGCAGCCCCATGGCGCGCGCCGCCCCTGCCGTCTTGGACAGCTGCCGGTCGAGCTCGAACTGGACCCAGCACTGGAAGTCAACGGATTCGCTGTGATCCTCCCGGAAACGTCGGACTGCGGCGGAGTCCGGGTGCCGGTACTGCGATGGCCAGCGCCGCCAGCCTCCTTCCTGGGGGGTGGGTTCCAGGTGCTCCGCCAGGACCACGAAGGTCGCAAAGTCGCGCAGTGCGCGGCCGCCGGACTCCAGGTAGCGCTGGTAGGCGCGGCCTCTCGGCGTATCCGCGCCGCGATGCTGCGTCGTGAAGGTCCGGTGCAGAAGCTCGAGGACCGCGCGCTTCGCTCTTCCCACCCGCTCGTAGTCGACATGGGTGGCCGCGCGCAATCGCTCCAGCTCTCGCGCGAGCTCCGGGGAGGCGATCCGTTCTCGAGCCGCCGAGCACGAATCGAGCTCCGGAATCGAGGCGATCTCGAGGTAGAGTAGGCTTCGGTGAAGCCGGCTGATCGGTGCGTAGGGGCTGACGTGTTCGCCCCGGTTCCAGAGTGCGTGAAGGGGATTTACTCCGACGAAGGCGGCTCCCTGCCCGGCGGCCAGCTCGAGCAGGCTGCGGAGATCCCCGATGTCTCCCATGCCCCACGCCCGCGGGCTCCGGACCGAGTAGAGATTGGTCCAGAGGCCGAAGACGCGTCGTTCCCCGGTCCGGTCCCCGACGCTGGCGCAACGGGACGGCGCGACGATCCGGGTCTGCCGCGCCTCTTGGCGCTGCCCGGCTCGCCCGATGGTCACCCGGAGTTCGTGGTATCCCGGCTCGAGGGGCGCGCCGGGAATGGGGAGGCGGAGCCCCGCCCGCTTTCCCGGGGAAGCGCTGCGCCCCGCGGCTCGTTCGCTGCGCCCGTCCTCGGTGCGGAGCTCGAGGGACCACTCAATCGGTTCCGCGCCTCCCGCGGGCAGGCGCACTGCGATTCCTCCATCGGCTCTTCCGTGTATTTCAACGAGGACAGGCTCGACCAGCTGCGACCTCTCGTGCTCGCGGATGGCGCGCATCGCCTCGGAGGCTCCGGCCTCGGTCGCCGCGTCCAGACCCATGGCGCCGAGCAGTCCGACGCGGGTGACGTCCGATGTCCATCGCTCCTCACCGCTGGAGGCCGCGGTGTAGCGGGGGAGGATGCCCATGCGGTCGGCCAGCTCTCGGAGGCGCGGACGAGGGGTCATGCGGCGTTCATTCAGGGGCGCGGTGGGTCAGCAGGATGACCGATAGAGCGGCCAGGTTCACGCCCTCGAGTCGCACGATCTGGATGCCGGGTCTCGCCGTGTTGAGCACCTTCTCCCATTGGCCGGGCTTGGGGAGGTCCGGGGGCCGGAAGTAGCAGGGGCGGCGGCTGGCATTCACGAGCAGCAGCAGCGTATCGCTCACCACCGGACGCCCGCGCTCGTCCACCTCGCCGTTCCCCTCGCCGCGGATGCACATGCCGAGCACCCGGCGCTCGGGGTCCTGCCAGTCCTCGTGCTTCATCTCCTGGCCGTCCGGGCGGAGCCAGGACACGTCCTTGGTATCGCCACCGGCGACCGGGTGACCGGAGAAGAAGCTGCGGCGCCGCAGTGAGGGATTCTCGCTCCGGATCGCGAAGACCCGCCGGGCAAACTCGAGCAGGTTGCGCTGCTGGCTGTCGAGATCCCAGTCCAGCCAGTTCAGCGGACTGTCGTGGCAGTAGGCATTGTTGTTGCCACCCAGGGTGCGGCCGATCTCGTCGCCGTGGGAGAGCATCGGGACGCCCTGGGAGAAGGCCAGTGTGGCGAGGAAGTTTCGCATCATCCGCTCGCGCCGCAGAAGGATGCCCTGGAGCTCGGTGGGCCCCTCCTCCCCCCAGTTGTTGCTCCAGTTGGCGTCGGTACCGTCCCGGCCTTTCTCTCCATTGGCGTCATTGCGCTTTCGCTCGTAGCTCACCAGGTCCCGGAGGGTGAAGCCGTCGTGGCAGGTGACGAAGTTGATGCTGGCGAAGGGTCTGCGGTCGCGCTGGTTGTAGATGTCGGCGCTTCCGGAGATACGCGATGCCAGCGTGCCCAGCTGCTCGGTGTCGCCACGCCAGAAGCGCCGCACCGTGTCGCGGTACTCCGCGTTCCACTCCACCCAGCCGTGGGGGAAATTTCCGACCTGATAGCCCCCGGGACCGAGATCCCAGGGCTCGGCGATCAACTTCACCTCTGCGAGCACCGGGTCCTGCTGGACCATTGCGAAGAAGCGGCCCAGGCGGTCCACCGCGTGAAGCTCGCGCGCCAGCGCCGGGGCCAGGTCGAATCGAAACCCGTCGACGTGCATCTCCTGAACCCAGTAGCGGAGACTGTCCATGATCAGCTGCAGCGTGTGCGGATGCCGCATGTTGAGGCTGTTTCCGCAGCCGGTGTAGTCGACGTAGAGGCGCGGGTTCTCCGGGTTCAGGCGATAGTAGGAGCGGTTGTCGATGCCGCGGAGCGAGAGCGTTGGCCCCGCGTGGCCGCCCTCGGCGGTGTGGTTGTAGACGACGTCGAGAATGACCTCGATCCCGGCGCGATGCAGCGCCTTGACCATGGTCTTGAACTCGTGGACCTGCTCTCCGCGTCCTCCGGTCGCGAAACGGGAATCCGCGGCGAAGAATCCCAGGGTGTTGTACCCCCAGTAGTTCGTGAGTCCCCTCGCTGCGAGACGTTGCTCCGTGACGGCGTGGTGCACCGGGAGGAGCTCCACCGCCGTGACGGACAACGACTTGAGATGATCGATCACCGCCTCGGAGGCCAGGCCGAGGTAGGTGCCGCGCAACTCCTCGGGCACGTCGGGATGCTGCGCCGTCAGACCCTTCACGTGGCATTCGTAGATCAAGGTTCGAGACCAGCGCGTGCGCGGCGGTCGGTCGTCGCCCCAGGGAAAGGATTCGTCGACGATCACGCATTTCGGCATGAAGGGGGCGCTGTCCCACAAGTTGGCGTTGGCGGCCTCCCTCCCGTCAACGAGGGCGTGGCCGAACAGGGCGTCGTTCCAGACCACGGGCCCGGTGATGGCCTTCGCGTATGGGTCCACCAGCAGCTTGGCCGGATTGAAGCGGTGCCCCTGCTCCGGAGCGTAGGGGCCGTGGACCTGGTACCCGTAGAGTTCTCCGGGGCGCAGGTCGGGAAGGTACGCGTGCCAGACGAAGTGGGTCCGGTGATGCATCGAAATCCGAGCCGAAGGCTCGCCATCGTCGGGCCGGTCGAAGAGGCACAGGTCCACGCCGGTGGCGTTCTCCGAGAAGAGCGCGAAGTTGGTGCCCTGACCGTCCCACACCGCCCCCAGCGGATAGTGCTTTCCGGGCCAGACCCGCATGCGCCCCCCCACCGACTGCTCCCGAGCTTCTCCGCCCGCGGAGCGCAGCCGAAATATAGACCGGCCCCGCCGGGCGCGCGTGAAAATCTAGCGCGGCGCGACATGCGGATCCCTTGCGCGGGCGCTGACACTCGCATGGGTGGGGCACCAGCGGAAGGGATGGCGCATTTCACCACAGTCCGATGAGATCATCCGTCACAGAGCGGCGGGAACCTTCGCACCATGAAGAGGCCCCATTCCTCGGACCGGGACGGGGAGCGAACTCGAGCCAGTGGCCTCGAAGGCCTGGTGCCATTGGCTGCGAATCCCCGGGCAGCTTTCAGGAGCAGGTGACTGGATCGTCCACTTCTGCCCGGGCGTCGAAGGCGCGGCGCACGCTCTCGAGGAGCGCCGATCGCGCGAAAGGCTTGAGCAGGCAATCGAGTGCCCCCGCCGCGACGGCCTGGTGGGCGGTTTCCTCGGTCCCGAAGGAGGTCATAAGAATCACGGGGATCCTGGTCCCGCGCTCGCGCAACTCGCTGAGCAGCGTGAAGCCATCCTTCCCGGGCATCTGGATGTCGCTGAGGATGGCCTCGAAACGCCGCTGTCGGAGGGCTTCCAGCGCCTCGTCGACGCTGCCCGCGGGGTGGGCCTCGACCCCCTCCTCGCGGAGCAGCGCCACGACCATTTCGCGCGTCGCGGGCTCGTCGTCCACGACCAGAATCGAGCGGGTCCACTCCACACCGCAATGTCTTGCACGCACCGTGCCGATTCGGAGCGCAGCGAAGCGCTTCCCCGTGGGGCAGGCTTCTGGGTCGACACAGCTTCGGCATGGCCCGGGGGCAATGCGCCACAAGCATGGCAGCCGGGGCTCTGATGCCTCTCAGCGCCGGAGCTCAGCGACCCGAGGAGAAATGCAGGCTATCCGGAGGCGCCCTCGACCGGGAAGGAGACGAGGAACTCGGTGCCCTTGCCCAGCTCGCTCGCGACGTCGATCTGGCCGTCGTGGTCCGACACGATTCCCTTCGCCACCGCCAGGCCGAGGCCGCTTCCCTTGCCGCGTGGCTTGGAGGTAAAGAAGGGCTCGAAGACCTTCGCCAGCGCCTCGCTCGGAATCCCCGTCCCGGTGTCCGCGACACGCACCTCCACCTGGTCGGGGTCGCAGGATTCGAGACTCACGCGGAGCGTCCCGCCCTCGGGCATCGCATCCAGCGCATTGAGAAACAGGTTCAGGAAGAGCTGCTGGAGCTTGGCGCCGTCGCCGCGAATCGCGGGTACCGGTTCGAAGCGTCGCTCGACCCCGACGCCGCGCTTTCGCAGCTCCTCGGACAGGAAGTTGAGCACCTCCTCCAGCGAGCTCTCCAG
Organism: uncultured delta proteobacterium; assembly: GCA_963766175.1. Classification (GTDB taxonomy): domain Bacteria; phylum Myxococcota_A; class UBA9160; order UBA9160; family UBA6930; genus CAVXZE01. The sequence continues at coordinate 132,884 of CAVXZE010000023.1, read as the reverse complement.
CTGTACGGGGCTCTTCTGGACCGGCCGTGGGCGCGCAAAGGCGAGCAGCGTCTCGATGATCTTCGAGATCCGGGTGACCTGTTCTCGGATGATTCGGGCGCGGTCGCGGACGGTTTCCTCGGAGGTCGAATTCTCGATCATCTGTGCGTAGCCCAGGATGACGTTCATCGGACCTCCCACCTCATGGGCGAGCCCGGCGGTGAGGGTTCCGATCGAGGCGAGCGCCTCGGCCGCGCGCGCCCTGCGTTCCGTCTCGAGCAGCGCCTCGCTCGCGCGCCTGCGTTCGGTGAGGTCGCGCATGATTCCGGCAAAGATCCGGCGATCCCCGATCCGCGCTTCTCCGACACCGAGCTCCGCGGGAAAGGTGGAGCCGTCCTTGCGTTGCCCTACGACCTCACGGGTGGCGCCCACGATGCGGCTGTTTCCCGTCTCCAGGGAGTGCGACAGCGTACTGTTGAATTCCTCCCGATCGGACGGTGGAAGCAGGGCGCCGAGTTTGCGCCCCAGGATCTCGTCCTTCGTGTAGCCGAACATCCGATCGATGGCCGAGTTGACTGATTGGATCACCCCGGATTCGTCGATCGTGATGATCCCGTTCACTGCCGCCTCCAGGATCGCCTGGGTGCGGGCGATGCTCTCCTGGAGCTGCTCGTCGGTGTCCCTCTGCTCGGTGACGTCCTCGTGAATCGCGATGAAATGGGTGAGCACGCCGTGGCGGTCTCGGATCGGGGAGAGCGAGCACTCGTTCCAGAAGAGTGTTCCGTCCTTTCGATAGTCGCGGATGACTACCCGAGCATCGCGTCCCTCTGCGATGGCGGTGCGGAGCACGGCTCTCGCCGGTTGACCCCCTCCGCCGCTTCGCGGAAAGAAGAGGTTGCGGCCGATGATCTCGTCGCTGCGGTAGCCGCTCATCCGCTCGAACGCCTCGTTGGCGTAGATGATCGGGCAGTCGGGCTGGGTGGCGTCGGCGAGGACGATTCCGTTGCTGGCCGAGTCGATCGCCAGATCGCGCAGCCGGAGGCGGGCCAACACGTCCCGTCGCTGGTTGCCGAGGAGAGCGGTCAACCAGATCACGAGAACTGCGAGGGCGCGGTCGGCGAGACCCTGCCAGAGCTCGCCCTTTTCGGGGGAGAGGCCGAGGGCCAGGATGGCCAGGACACTCGCGAGGGTGGCGACCTGAAGGGTCCGCCTGGCGCTCCCGCCGATCAGGGAGATCAGCACCACGGCCGCGTAGGGAATGGCGGCGATGTGACCGAAGTCCAGGAAGAGGTCGAAGACGAAGACCGCTGCCGCGGCGCCCAGACACAGAGCGAGAGCGCCGCTGTCGGAGAACCTCTCTCCGAGGATTGCCCCGGTCCTCACCGCATCTGCTCTCCCCGAGCTGGCCAGATCGTCCTCACGCTCGCCCACGGGCGTCCAGGTTCGCCTACGATTCCGTCGGAAGACACCCGGCCCGGCGGGAGTATCATCAGTGGCGCGGGATCGCGCAACCAGCGCGGGGCTCGGGCCTTCTGGTACCGCGGAGTGAACTCAGGCCGAGGCGAACCGCGTCAGCCGCTTGTTGATGATCTCGGCTGCCTCCGAGACGATACGGTGGACCAGTTCCTCGCAGGTGGGAATGTCCTTGATCAGCCCCGCCACCATTCCTGCAGACCAGATGCCAGCCTCCATGTCGCCGTCTTCCAGCACCTTGCGGCCCCTCTCGCCGGCGACGAGATGCGAGATGTCCTGGATGGTGGCGTTGCCCTTGCCTTCGATGGCGACCACCTCTTCGGCGATGCTGTTCCTGAAGATCCGCGCCGTGTTTCGCATGGTGCGGAAGATGAGTGCGGTATCTCGCTCTCCCGACTCGACCAGCTTGCGCTTGACGTTCTCGTGGATGGGTGCTTCCCGGGTCGCCATGAAGCGGGTTCCCATGTTGATGGCATCCGCGCCGAGTGCGAGGGCCGCGACGAGACCTCTGGCGTCGCCGAATCCGCCGGAGGCGATGATCGGAACGCTGAGCTGATCGGCCGCGCAGGGGATCAGCACCAGGCCGGGGATGTCGTCCTCGCCGGGATGCCCCGCACACTCGAAGCCGTCCACGCTGACCGCATCGCAGCCGATCTTCTCGGCCTTGACGGAGTGGCGAACCGACGTGCACTTGTGGATCACCTTGATTCCCGCCTTCTTGAAGATCGGGAGAATGGGCTCCGGGTTGCGCCCCGCCGTCTCGACGAGCTTGACACCGGATTCGGCGATCGCGTGGGCGTACTCCTCGTGGGAGACCGCCTTGAGCGTCGGCAGGATGGTGAGGTTCACCCCGAAGGGCTTGTCCGTCATCTCTCTGGTGCGCGCGACCTCCTTGAGCAGTGCCTCGGGACTCGGCTGGGTCAGGGCGGTCAGAAAGCCGAGGGCGCCCGCGTTGGCCACCGCGGAGATCAGCTCGGCGGTCCCCACCCACTGCATTCCACCCTGTACCACGGGGTGCTCGATTCCGAATTCTTCCGTGAATCTCGTCTTGATCATGGTGTTCTCCCAGTGGGGTTCGCGCAGTGCCGTCTGATGCGGTCGATCGGAGCGCTGGCTCGCGCAGCGGGACAGAGGGAGAGTGTAACGGCGCTCACCGCTTCTGCCCGACGATACCTCCGAGCCCCCGAATCATCGCGTCGACGATGGGCTGGACGAGATCCGGTTCGACCGGGCCGGCCGTGAAGAAGAGGCGGACCACGAAGGGCCCGAGGATCAGATCGATCCCCAGCTCGAGGTCCGCCTCGGGCGGCAGCTCGCCGCGTTCGACGGCTCGTTCCAGCATGCGGAGCAACGGCTTGCGCCGCTCGGCGACGAAGCCATCGAGGGCCTCGGAGAGCTCGGGGTCGCGGTTGCGCTCTCCCACCAGGCTCGGAAGCACGTGGGCGAGCGGGGTGCTGCGCAAGACGTCGATCGAGTTGCGGAGCAACTCGGTCAGATCGCTGGCGATGCTCCCGGTGTCGGGTGTGGGGATCTCCGGAATCCGCTGCATCGCCTCGATCACCAGCGGGACCTTGGAGGTCCAGCGGCGGTAGATGGTGGACTTTCCGACTCCGGCCCGCGTCGCGACGCTCTCGATGGCGAGCCCCGAGAACCCGGTCTCCCGAAGCAGCTCCAGCGTCGCATCGAGGATCGCCTCGTGGATCCGATCGCTGCGCGGACGGCCCGGCTGGCGGAAGTTTCCGCTTCCCACGCTCACGACGAGGCCGCCATCGTCTCGGCCGGTGCCCGAATCGTCCCGTCCTCCCTCTGCCCAGGGCCGCGCGGCGAAGCGGGCAGCCACCAGAGGGAGTGCACCCGATTCTCGCTCCGAGCGCCACAGCGACCGGGTGGATCGGTTTCGATGCGGATTCATCCGATGACCTTGTGTCGCCGGGCCGCTCGTGATACCCACCCGCACATTCTCTCCTGCAAGCTTCCGCGCTCGGGGGGTGGACGCTGGAGACCTGGCTGTTCGACATACCGGTCGCCGTCTGGATCGGCGGCGTGCTGGCCCTCTACATGGCCTGGGCCATCGGGGCGAACGACGTGGCCAACGCCATGGGCACCAGCCTCGGCTCGGGGGCGATCAGCATCGGCGGCGCCGTTCTGATCGCTGGCATCTTCGAGTTCGCCGGAGCGATCCTGGCGGGCGGCCACGTCACCGATACGGTGCGCCGGGGCATGCTCGACATGGAGATCGTGGCGCTCAACGGAACGCTTCTCCTCCACGGCATGCTCGCCTCGCTCGCCGCGGCGGCCACCCTGCTGGTCGCGGCCACCTTCTGGGGAATGCCGGTTTCGACCACCCACGCCATCGTGGGAGCCATTGTCGGCTTCGGGGCCGTCGGGCTCGGGCTCGATGCCGTGGCCTGGGGCAAGGTGATCCAGATCGTCCTTTCTTGGATTTCCTCACCCCTTCTGGGTGGCCTGCTGGCGTTCCTCACCTTCCTGCTGATCCGATCTCTCATCCTGGACCGCGAGCAGCCCATCCTTCACGCTCGTCGCTACGGGCCCTTTTTCTTCTTCTACGTTTTCTTCACCATCGGACTCGTCACCCTGTTCAAGGGTCTCAAAAACATCGGACTCGACTTCGACCTGACCGGGGCACTCCTGCTCTCGACTCTGCTCGGCCTGATTGGCGCCGGAGTCGGCTGGATCTTCCTGCGGCGGGTGGGGGGGGAGCCGACGGACGACCGTGACGACCAGTTTGCGAGCACGGAGCGGGTCTTCGTGGTGCTCCAGATCCTGACCGCCTGTGCCGTCTGCTTTGCCCACGGCTCGAACGACGTCGCCAACGCCATTGGCCCCCTCGCCGCCGTGGTGAGCGTTGCCCAGGGAGCCGCTGTCGGCGAGAAGGCCGTTCTCGCCCCCTGGATGCTGGCGGTGGGAGGCGTCGGAATCGTGATCGGCCTGGCCACCTGGGGATACCGTGTGATGGAGACGGTGGGCAAGAGGATCACCGAGCTCACGCCGAGCCGCGGCTTCGCGGCGGTCCTGGCTGCCTCCACCACCATCGTGCTGGCCTCGCGGTTGGGAATCCCCGTCTCCACCACCCACATCATGGTGGGAGCGGTACTCGGGGTGGGCCTCGCCCGGGGTATCGCTGCCCTCGATCTACGCGTGGTGCGGAACATCGTGGTCTCCTGGGTGGTGACGCTTCCCATTGCGGCGATCCTTTCCGTATTCTTCTTCTACTTCTTCCAGGGACTGCTCGGAGCCTGAGGGGATGACCTCATGTCGTTGATCAGCAGCCGGTTCGGGTAAACGTTGGAGACCTGGCTCTTCGAGATACCGATCCCGGTCTGGATCGGCGGGGTGCTGGCTTTCTACATGGCCTGGGCCATCGGGGCGAACGATGTCGCCAACGCCATGGGTACGAGCGTCGGCTCGGGCGCCCTCACCATCGGCCGCGCCATCATCGTGGCGGGGTGCCTCGAATTCGCCGGGGCCTTCCTGGCCGGTGGTCACGTGACGGATACGGTCCGCAAGGGCATGCTCGACATGGATCTCCTAGGGGCTCGCCCGGAATTTCTCCTCTACGGCATGCTGGCGGCGCTCGCCTCCGCCGGGACCCTGCTGCTGGTGGCCACGCGCTACGGATTGCCCGTCTCCACCACCCACTCGATCGTCGGCGCCATCGTGGGCTTCGGAGCGGTGGGGCTGGGATACGAAGCGGTCGCGTGGGGGAAGGTCGCCCAGATCGCATTCTCGTGGCTGACGTCGCCCGTGATCGGGGGCCTGCTGGCCTACCTCATCTTCCAGCTGATTCGCGGGCTCATCCTGGATCGCGAGCGGCCCATGGAGAACGCCCGGCGCTACGGGCCGGTCTTCTACTTCTACGTCTTCTTCATCATCGGAATGCTGACGCTCTTCAAGGGGCTCAAGAACCTGAAGCTCGACTTCGACCTTCCCGAAGCCCTGCTGCTCTCGATCGGGCTCGGTCTGATCGGCAGCGGCCTCGGATGGCTCGCCATCCGTCGGGTGCGGGCCGGCCCCGGGGAAGCGGACTCCAGGTTTCGTCGCGTCGAGCGAGTCTTCGTCGTGCTGCAGATCCTGACCGCCTGCGCCGTGGCCTTTGCCCACGGCTCCAACGACGTGGCGAATGCCATCGGTCCGCTGGCGGCGGTCGTCCACGTGGTTCAGGACATGGACGTGACGGGGAAGTCCCCCGTGGAACCCTGGATGCTCGGGGTGGGGGGCATCGGCATCGTGATCGGCCTGGCCACCTGGGGATACCGGGTGATGGAGACGGTGGGCAAGAAGATCACCGAGCTCACGCCGAGTCGCGGCTTCGCAGCCGAGCTGGGTGCCGCCACCACCATCGTGGTCGCGTCCAGGCTGGGAATCCCCGTCTCCACCACCCACGTTCTGGTGGGGGCGGTACTCGGCGTGGGTCTTGCCAGGGGCATCGGTGTGCTCGACATGCGGGTGGTGGGACGCATCCTGGTCTCCTGGGTGGTGACGCTTCCCATTGCGGCGCTTCTTTCCGTATTCTTCTTCTACTTCTTCAAGGGGCTCTTGACCCCGTAGGAGTCGTTGCCCATGTCACTCATCAGTAGCCTCTTCGGCCGCTCGCCGATTCGACCCATGCAGCAGCACATGAAGGCGGCGGTCGCCTGTGCCCGGGAGGTGCTCCCGCTGGTCGAGGCGATGGCCGCTGGCGATACGGCGGCGATCGCCGAGCACCGGACCGAGATCTGTCGCCTCGAGCACGAGGCCGACGAGATCAAGAACGAGATTCGCAGCCGCCTGCCGCGGCGCTTCTTCATGGCGGTCTCCCGCCGCGACATGCTCGAAATTCTCGACCACCAGGACTCGATCGCCGACTCGGCCCAGGACATCGCCGAGCTGGCCGAGATCCGCTCGATGGTGATTCCCGAGCCCATGCGCGAGCCGATGCTCGAGCTGGTGCGCCGGGTGATCGCTACCTGCGAGCAGGCCGAGCGGGTCATCGATCGTCTGGACGAGCTGGTGGAGACGGGCTTCAGCGAGCGCGAGGTAGCCCGTGTGGAGGAGATGATCAATGCGGTCAACCGCGAGGAGAGCGAGACCGACGCGGTGGCCGAGCGATGCCTGCGCACCCTCTTCGAGATCGAGGACGAGCTCGGCGTGAGCACCCTGTTCTGGTACAAGATCATCCATTGGATCGCCGAGATGGCCGACTACGCCGAGCGGGTGGGGAACCGGCTCCGCCTGCTGATCGCCGACTGACTCACCTCCCGCAGCAACGCTTGTACTTCCGTCCGCTTCCACAGGGACAGGGGGCGTTGCGGGGGACGGCGCTTCCCGTGACGGGGGGGAGCTTGGCGGTGGCCATGTACTGCTCGTATTCTGCTGCGGGTCGTCCCGCTCGCAGGCAGGCGGCCATCGCCTCGAAGCTGGGCAGCGTGTGTCGGAAGAAGAGACGGTAGCCCTCACAGAGGTGGTTCAGTCCGGGCTCGCCACCAGGAGCCTTGTCGAAGCGATGCGCTGGACAGCCGCCGTGGCAGTAGCGCAGCTCGCGGCAGCGTCGGCAGTAGCCGGGCAGTCCTTCCCGCTTCTCGGCCCCGAAGCGATCCGCCTTCTCGGAATCCAACAGCTCCCGCAGGGACGTAGCCATCAGGTTGCCGAGCAGATTCTGGGAATCGACGAAGTGATCGCAGTTGAAGAGGTCGCCGTTGTGCTCCATGGCCACGTGGCGACCGCAGCGCTCGGCGTGCACGCAGAGCGAGGCGGGAAGACCCATGACGATGCCCAGCATCATGTCGAAGTGCTGGACGAAGAACTCGCCGACGTCGCGGACGCTCCAGCAGTCGAACACACCGCTCAGAAAGCGCCCGAACTGACGAGGGTGAACCGACCGCTGGCTGACTCCCGTCTCGGGTGAGTGCTCGACGACGGGGATGAATTGCATGTACCGCGAGCCCAGCCCGCGCAGGAAGCCGTAGACCTCCTGGGGATGGCTGCCGTTGCTCCGCTGCACACAGGTGAGCGTGTTGAACGCGACCTGGTGCTGCTGGAGTACTTCGAGACCGCGTAGCACGCGGGCGAGGGACCCGCGGCCGCGAGCGTCCCGGCGATACCGATCGTGCAGCTCGGTGGGGCCGTCGATGCTGATCCCGACCAGGAACCCCTCGTCGCGCAGAAAGGGTCCCCACTCGGGAGTGAGCCGGGTGCCGTTCGTCTGCAGGGAGTTGGTGAGGCGCAGGTCGGGGGGCGCATGGCGCTTCTGCAGCTCGACGGCGCGGCGGAAGAAATCGAGTCCCATCAGCGTCGGCTCCCCACCCTGCCAGGCGAAGGCGACCTCGCTCGCTCCCGTCGGTTGGCTCGCGATCTGCTGCTGGATGAAGCGCTCCAGGGTGGCCTCGCTCATGCGATACCGCTCGCCCCCCGGATAGAGGCTTCGCTTCTCGAGGTAGAAACAGTGCTCGCAGCGCAGGTTGCAGATCGGTCCGATCGGCTTGCAGAGCAGGTGGAAGGGAGCCCTGGCGGACGACTCGTTCATCACCAAAGACTCCACGGTCACGGTGCGCGGGGCAAGAGCCGCCCGTCGGGCGTGCGACACCGCCTTGCGTGACCCCCCCGGGGATCGCTCGCATGACATCGATGTCCTGGAGATCGGAAGTTCTCGGAACGATGCTCTTTTCACACGGGGGTGATTAACCTCATATTTCTGTTCACCACCCATTCTTTCTGGTGTAAATTCATCGACAGGGGGCGTGAGCGAGTCGATTTTGGAGGAAGACGGAGATGTCGCGGAGAATCGTTCGTGGAACACTGGTCGCCTTGGTGGCGACGTGGCTGGTTGGAGGTTTCTCTTCACCAGCGGCGGCGGACGGCACGGAGACGCTCGGCACGCCGAGCATTCCGATCGCCTTCGGTACCAATATCCTCGCTTCGGGCGTGGGACTCGCCGACGCCCAGCCTGGCGACCTCACCATGGACGTGCCCCTCGGGGCGAGCGTTCAGCAGGCGTTGCTCTACTGGGAGGGCAGCAACCGGGACACGGCCGACCTCACGCCCACGATGGGCATCACGGTGAACGGCGTCGATGTCACCGGAGATTTCATCGGCGGAAATACGCAGTACGTAGGGGGTTGGGTGACCGTCACCTACCGGGCGGACATCACCGCGCTCGGCTTGGTCGTCCCCGGCAGCAACACCCTCTCCGTGGGGGGACTCGACTTCACGAGGGAAAACAACGGGGCGGGCCTGCTCGTGATCTTCGACGACGGCTCTCCCCAATCACAGATCGACGTGCGGGACGGCAATGACTACGCCTTCCGGAGCGACGTGCCTGGCGATTCCCTCCGGACGACGGTGCCCCAGACCTTCAGCTTTGCGCCCGCATCCGTCGTACGGGTAGGAACTGTCGACCTGTTCATCGGCAGCGTGGCAGACGACAGCGGGATGTTCGGCTTCCGGCCGAGCTCCTTCGAGGTGACCGTCGATGGGAACACCTCCACGTTCTCCGATCAGCTGAACAGCAACGACGGGCGCTATTGGGACACCGTGAACCTCGTGGTGGAGATTCCGGCCGGCGCGGACAGCCTCACCGTCCAGGTCTTCTCGCGCGACGACGGTGTGGTGGCACCGGGCAATCTGCCCGCCTCGCTGGTCTGGCTGGCCGCGGGCTTCAGCGTGCTGACTCCACCGAAGGATCTGTGCTGGATCACCACCGGTGGCTTCCACAACACGGGCGAGCAGGCCGGGAGCAAGGACTTCACCTTCGGCGGCAACGTGGGGCCGCCTCCGCGGGGCTCCTGGGAGGTCGTCGACCACAATACTGGCGACAATTTCCACTCGAACGACGTCCACATCGTGAGCTGCGAGGTGGTCCAGCTGACCGGACCCGGACAGCCGGGCGGGAAGAAGGGCTTCAAGATCAACCAAGCCAGCTTCGAGGGCATCGGCCGCCTGAACGGTGTGGAGGGATACCCCTTCACCGGCTACGTCCAGGACGCCGGTGAGCCGCACGGCAAGAAGGCCAATGACCAGGACTTCTTCTCGATCACCGTCAGGGATCCCAGCACCTTGGCAGTCGTCTTCGAAGCGAGCGCGACGCTGGACGGCGGGAACGTGCAGATCCATCCCCCCACGGGGAAGATGAAGAAGAACCGATAGCCGCGAACCCGGATCGGGTCGAAGGGCTTCCCTCCTCCCAGGCGGGCGGGGGGAAGCCCTGACCGGTCCAACCCTTTGCGGGGCCCGTTCAGCCTCGTGCGCGGGCAGCTCCGAGCCGCGACCCGCGACACGATCACGACCTCGACCTCCGCTTCTCCGCGATCCTGGCTTGCCGGCATCTGGGACCAGACGCCACTTCCTCCAAGCCGAGGAGGCCTCGAGGGCGGAAGGTATGGCCTCCGTCATACCGCGCCCGGCGAGGGAGCGGTTAGCGTCGCGAGCGACTCGCACTGGAGGAAGAATTCAATGGCACTCGTCGACATCGAGGTGGGCCTCACCGAGCAGGAACGCGCGATCACCGACACCGTCCACAAATTCGCCGAGGAGGTGATGCGACCGGCCGGCGTGGAGCTGGATCGGCTGGCAGACCCCGCCGACATCAAACGCCCCGACTCCGTCCTCTGGGATGTGTTCAAGAAGCACCGGGAGCTCGGTCTCGAAGAGCTGGACGCGGCCGACTCCGAGCTCAGTCCCGTCGAGCGCGCCCGTGTGCGTTGCATCATCAACGAGGAGCTCGGCTGGGGCGATTCCGGCCTCGCGATCAGTCTCGGAGTGGCCGGGATGCACAAGATGTTCTCGCAGATGTCGGGCCGTCAGGAGCTGATCGAGCGCTACTGCCAGCCGGGCTGCGAGGAGATCGGATGCTGGGCGATCACCGAGCCGGACCACGGGAGCGATACGCTCGCGTGCAGCGAGCCCCACTTCACGGATCCGGCGGTGAAGGCGAACTGCATCGCCCGACTCGACGGAGACGAGTACGTGATCCGCGGGCAGAAGGCGGCCTGGGTCTCGAACGGCACCATTGCCACGGCCGCAGCGCTCTTCTGCACCATCGACGGGGACCAGGGCTTCAAGGGAGGAGGCGTCGCCGTGGTGCCCCTGGATCTGCCGGGCGTCTCGCGGGGCAAGCCCCTGGACAAGATCGGCCAGCGTGCTCTCGATCAGGGCGAGATCTTCTTCGATGACGTCCGGATTCCAGCGGAGCACATGGTGATCGGGAAAGAGCTGTACGGCATGGTGATCGAGGCGGTGCTCACGAATGCGAATGCCTTCATGGGGACCACCTTCGTCGGCGTCGCCCGCGCGGCCCTCGAGCACGCGATCGCCTACGCAAAGGAGCGAGTGCAGGGCGGCGTTCCCATCATCGAGCACCAGAGCGTGAAGGCGAGGCTCTTCAAGATGTTCTCCCAGGTAGAGGCGGCGCGCTCGTTGGCGCGGCGCGTGGTGATCTTCAACGCCGCCAACCCCCCGGGGCTGGTGCAATACTCGATCGCATCCAAGACCTTTGCGACCAATACGGCCTTCGAGGTGGCGAGCGCTGCCCTGCAGATCTACGGCGGAAACGGGCTGAGCCGCGAGTATCCGATCGAGAAGCTGATGCGCGATGCCCGCGCCTCGATGATCGAAGACGGCTGCAACGAGATCTTGAGCCTGGTCGGCGCCTCCAAGCTGTGATACGCGAATCTCCGAGGAGGAGTTCGCCATGGAGCTGAGAGAGGTCATGGGCCGGCGGCGGTCGATCCGCTTCCTGCTTCCGTACAAGCCCGTCGAGCCGGAGAAGATCCAGCGCATGCTGGAGGCGGCTCGGATCGCCTCGCACTGGGGCAACGTGCAGAGCCTGCGGGCGATCGTCGTGTTCCGGGACACTGCGACCGAGGAGGCTCGGGAAGCGCTGCTGGCGCCGGTCTCGGGCTTCCAGATTCGCCTGGCGCCTGTCGTGATCGTCTGGTTCATCGACACTGCCGCCGTCGACGAGCAGTCGGACCGGCTGCGCGAGCTCTGCAAGGCCGGCGCGCTGGGGTACGGAGAGGGCAGGGAGAAGGCCCTGGAGGAGCAGCTGATTCCCTTCTTCGAGCGGATCCGGGAGGGGCTCAAGGTGCCCGGCATGGGTGAGGTGGACTGCGGCCAGGGGATTGCCCAGGCGACGCTGATGGCCTTCGAGCAGGGGCTCGGGACCTGCTGTCTGGGGACGCCCAACACGGAGAAGATCCGCAAGAATCTGGGCCTCCCCGACAGCTGTCGGGTGCTGCTGCTCCAGACCGTGGGCTACCCCGCCGAGAGCCCCGACGCGGGCGGCCAGCGCCCGCGCCAGCCCTTCGAGAAGCTCTTCCACATGAACGGCTACGGGAATCCCTTCCCCCGCTCACCCGAGGTCGTCGAAGAGCTCGAGCGCGACCGGATGTTCCAGCAGCCCGCTCCCGCTCCCTGGCGAGAGGCGGAGCTCGAGTATCTGAGGAAGGCGCTCGGCCTCAAGGGACACGGGTTGCTCTGAACGTCCCATCCTCCCCGAGTAGTCCACGAGCGCGGGAGGCCCCAGGTCCGGGTTCTCGAGCATTTGCAGCGCCGCCTCGATCACCGCGTGCTGAAGCGCCGCAGCACCGGGCTCCCCGAGCGGGTACCCGTGGCGAAAGGGCACGAAGAGAGCGCGCGGTGGGCGCACCCGCTCCGCCACGCTGCGGAGGAGCTGAAGGGTCACCGTCGAGACGCCCTGGCGCTCCAGCTCGGCTGCGACCAGGCCCACGGCCTGGTTGCACATCGGTCAGACTGGCACCAGCAGAGCTACGTCGGCGCCGTGCGCCACCACGCGGCTCACCGCCGCCGGAGCCGTCTGCTTCGTCAGACGGCCTGGCGCCGTGATCCCGCCCATGAAGGAGAGATGGTGCGGGGAGAGTGAGGCGATCCGGCCCGAGGCCACCAGCTCGCGCGCCCGGTCCAGCGGGAAGGCGAGGTTGGCGTCGCTTTGCATGCCAGCGTGATCGAAGGTCTGGCTACGATGGCTGTCGACCAGGATCGAGGGGTCGGCGTCGCTCGGGATCTCGCGGAAGCTCGGATCTCCCCCGCGACGGGAGGTATCGAAGGGCTCCTGCCCCGGCATCACGAAGCCGGCGCTCGAGACCAGTGCCAGCTTCGAGTCCGCCAGAGGCCGGCGGAGAGGTGTCCAGGGCACCGGGTCGATCCGCCGCCAGGGGTAGGCCTTCAGAAAGAGCCGCATCCCCGTGTGGAACTCGCTCAACTCGCCCAAAAGACGCTCGTCCTCAGTTGATCACTCTCGCGTGTCTCGGGCTGGCGGCCCCGGACACAGCAGGGACAAGCATCATAGTGGCGTGGCGTCTGCGAGCCAAGCCGTGAGCTGCAAACAAAGACGCCCCGCCTGGAGGCGGGGCGTCCCGAGAGAACCCGCGGCGCGTCTCGTTAGCGGTGCCGCCGCCGTTGCGCCACGGCCAGCCCAGAGAGGCCGCCCAGCAGCAGCAGGGCCGTCGTGGGCTCGGGAACGACCGTACTGCCGCCGAACCAGGCGCTGGTCAGGACCACGTCGCCGAAAGCCTGATCTTGGAAGCCGGCAACGTGGGCAGCGAAATAGTGGTGTCCCTCGCTGGCGCCGCCGGTCGAGAGAACTGCGTAATCGTAGACCGAGTCGCCTACAATACCCGTAATGGAGAAGCTCAGGGTGGGGTCTTGGCGGTCCATCCCGGTGTCCGCGACCTCGACCTGGAACCGGCCGAACCCATCGATTTGCTGCGCGAAGGAAGCCGCCCAGCTCGACGACGGCAGTCCGATGATATTACTGCTGCTCAACGTGTTCGTGCTGTTGAAGGCGAAGCTTTGAATGCCGAAGTTGGTGTCCGCGATACTGGTCAGAGGAGAGAGGACGGTGACGGTCACGTCGATGTCGCCGACGACCGTCGCGCTGTCCGCGAAGGTGATCTTCAGGTAGTTGGTTTCGTCGGGCAGGGCGCCGTCCGGGTCGGTAGCGGTGGTCGTGTTGGTCTGATCCAGGTAGTACGAGATCGACAAGGCATTTGCCGCGCCCGCGACCAGCAGCGCCGCGAGTCCCAGCGCCAACAAGAGCGTGGTGAACAGGGGTCGAAGGTGCATTGGTTGTCCCTTCCCCAAAATACAATTGCAGAAGCGATGCAATTCCCGCGCCAGCGATGCTCAACCCGCTCCAAGTCTCTAACCCTTTGAAAATACGCGTAGTTTCTTCCCTAGACGAGCCACTCAGACGGCCTCTCGAGGACGCCGAGGGGAAAGATGTCGCGTATTTGTGTAAACCTTTTCCCCAATGGGCGGGGGAAGGAATCCCGCAGAACCGCTCGGGCGACGGCCCGATTCGCTACTCCTGCTCACCCATCGCCCTGCGATAGGCCGCGTAGCGGGGTTGGTCCACGGCGAGCTTTGCCAGCGTCGTCTCGCGCAGATGCTCGGCCAGGCCCGGGGTTTCGAGGTCCAGCTCTCCCGCGCGAATGCGGCTGCAGAGCTCGCGGTTGAGCTCGTCGAGGCTGCCCGCGCGGCCCAGCAGCGCCTCCAGGCGCTCAGACTCGGCGGCGTCCTGCCCAGGGCCGTGCTCGAGCCCGCGCTCGACGATCGCCAGGACGTTGACGGCGATCCGCGCGTGGAAGGCGGCTCTCCCCTCCAGCCGGGGGATCGCCTGGTCCTGGATGAAGCTGCGCACTGCCCGGAGAAGCTCGAGGGACGAGGGCTGATCTTGCACGATCAAGACTCCGGCGCAATCAGTTGGAGCAGGTCGATCTCGGTCTCCGAGGAACGGCGGCCGATGGCGGCGCGCTCCACCGAGCGATCCATTCCACCGCGAAAGATCTGGTACATGGTCATGCACATGATGCCCCACTTGAGGGATCCGAAGGTCTCCCACCACTTGACCCGCTCCGGGTCCACCGTTCCACCGCCGGCCATCTCGTAGCCGGCGAACATCTCCTCGCGGCGCCCGAATCCGCCGACTGGGCTGTCGATTTCACCAAAGCGCCACGAGTTGACGCAGATCCAGCCCAGGTCCTCCATCGGGTCGCCGATGTGGGCGAGCTCCCAGTCGAGGACCGCGCGTACGCCGTCGGTGCCGATCACCAGATTTCCGTTTCGAAAGTCGCCGTGAACCAGTCTGTGGGCCACCTCGCTGGGAATCCGATCCGCGAGCCAGCAGAATGCAACTTCGAAGACCGGATGGGGATGGTCGTAGGCGTCGTAGAGCGAGCGATACTGGTCGAGCTGCTCCCGGGCGGGCGAAACGGCGAGCTTCAGGTCGCCGATGGCGACCCCGTGGATCGCCGCAAGTATCGAGCCGCACTGGCGGGCGAGACGGGGCCGCACCGGGGCGAACTCGTCATCTCGCAGGATCTTCCGGGCGATCGTCTCGCCCGGAATCCGGTCCATCAGGAAGCCCGAGCCGAGCTCGTCATTCGGTTCCAACACGCCGCGAATGCCCGGGACCGGGACCCCCGATCGGCCGGCCAGGTCGATCAACGCCGCCTCCATCTCCAGGGTCACCCCGCTCGCGCCCGCCGCGAGATTGCGTGCGCCTCCCGGGGTCCTCCGCAGGATCAGGGGGAGAGAGCTGCCGGTGATCTCGGCGTCGAACGACCAGGTCTCCTGGTTGGCCCCGCCGGAGAGGCGCCGAAGCTCCCTCACCTCCGTCGCGTCGCCGATGCGCCTGCGGAGCAGCTCCGTCAGCGCCTCGATGCGTACCTCGCCCATCCGTCACCACTCTCCGAGGTTCGGCATCGAGGCCCAGGGTTCCGCGGGTGGGAGTGCCTTGCCCGCCTGGAGCAGCTCGATGGAGATGCCGTCGGGGGAGCGCACGAAGGCCATGTGTCCGTCCCGGGGCGGCCGGTTGATGGTGATGCCGGCGTCCATCAGCTTCTGGCAGGTCTCGTAGATGTTCTCCACGTTGTAGGCCAGGTGACCGAAGTTGCGGCCGCCACCCAGCTCTTCCGGATCCCAGTTGTGCGTCAGCTCGAGCTGGGCCTCCGGGTTCTCGTCGGCGCCGAGGAAGATCAGACTGAAGCGGCCCGATTCGACGTCGACCCGGCGCATCTCCTTCAGGCCGAGGTGCTCGCAGTAGAAGCGCAGCGACTGCTCGAGGTCCGTGACCCGGACCATGGTGTGAAGGTATCTCACGGCAGGACTCCTATGGTGGTTACGCGAAGCTTTCTTCCAGTCCCGTCGTCGGCAGCCGTCACCGCGACGGCCAGCTGGCGTTTCTAGACGAGTATCTTTCGGCCGGTCTTCTCGACGTCGGCCTCCCTGGCCTCGAGGTCCACCGGCCGGGGGATCTCTCTGCCCTTGCGCACGGCGGGTCGGGCGCCGATCTCCTCGATCCAGCGCTTCAGGTGTTCCAAACCATCGGTGTCGACCCCGGCCCACCCGTGGATCGAGACCCAGGGCCAGGTGGCAATGTCGGCGATGGAGTAGTCACCTGCCAGGTACTGGTTCCCCTCCAGACGTCGGTCGAGCACCTCGTAGAGTCGTCGGGTCTCCCGTTGATATCGCTCGATGGCGAAGTCGATCTTCTCGGGGGCGTAGCGGAAGAAGACATTGGCCTGTCCCTGCATGGGGCCGACACCGCCCATCTGGAACATCAGCCACTGCACCACTGTCGAGCGGCCGCGGGAATCGGTCGGGAGGAGGCGTCCGGTCTTCTCGGCCAGGTAGAGCAGAATGGCCCCGGACTCGAAGACGGCAAAGTCGCCGGCATCCCGATCCACGATGGTGGGGATGCGGCCGTTGGGATTGATCTCCAGGTACCAGTCCTGCTTCTGCTCGAGCTTGCCGAGGCTGATGGGATTCACGCGGTAGGGGAGCCCGATCTCCTCGAGCATGATGGAGGCCTTCCACCCATTCGGCGTCGGGGCGGTGTAGAGATCGATCATTGGAAGTCTGCTCCGTTGAGGACAGGCTAGCGCTGATACATCCGGCGCATCGAGCGGGCCAGGAGCTCGATGGCGCTGCGGCGCGAAATCAGCCGGTTCAGGAGGAGGCCAAAGAGACGATTGGCCCGGCCGGCGATCAGCAGGGGGCGCCTCCCCAACGCCTCCAGGGCTTGGCTCACCACCGGTGTGACCTCCATCACCGGGGTCGAGAGCGACCCTTTCAGCTGGGCGCGACTCTGCTCCCAGCCCGGGGTCCGGGTCGCGCCGGGACAGACGACGAGGACGTCGACACCACTGCTGCGGAGTTCCTCCCAGAGAGACTCTCCCAGGATCAGGTTGAAGGCCTTGGTGGCCGCGTAGGTCGCCACCAACGCGGTCCCGTGGAAGGCGGAGAGGGAAGACATCAGGATGATGCCCCCGCGGCCGCGCTGGACCATCGGGCCGGTGAAGGCGTGGGCCATGATCAGGGGACCCGCGCAGTTCACGTCGATGCTGCGGAGCTGCCCCGCGAGGTCCTGTTGCAGGAAGGGTCCGACGCGGGCAGCAGCGGCGTTGTAGACCGTCAGGCCGATCTCGAGGTTCTTGGTGGCCTCTGCGAGGCTCAGGGTCCCCTCCCGGTCTGCCAGGTCGAGGACGATGCAACGGGTCTCGATGCCGTGGCGGCTCTCGAGATCCCGGGTGAGTTCCTCCAAACCGTCGGCGGGCCAGGCGACGAGGACGAGATTCAGTCCCCTTGCGGCGATCTGCCGGGCGTACTCTGCCCCCAGGCCCATCGATGCGCCGGCGACCAGAGCCCAGGGCCCGTAGCGTTCTCGAAAGCTGGATCCAGAAGAAGGGGCCGCGTCGGACACGGCGAGAAACTATAGAGCAGGTTCGCTGCGAATCGCGGCGTGGCGCGGGGGCGGTACGGATTCCGTCGCCCGCTCGCTCAGCCGGTCGCCTCCTCCTCGGTCTTGTAGTAGGGCGTGAGGCGGATCAGCAGCTCTCCCGCGGTCACGATCTTTGCCATGATGGCGTCTTCGATCATCGCCTTCCGCGCGCTCTCCTCGAAGTCTCGCCGCAGCAGGTCGAGGCGCCGCCAAGCGGCATAGGTCTCCTCGCGGCCCTCCCCGGCCTTGAGCTTGTTGGCGAGAAGGGTCGCAGTGTTGGTCATGATGCGGATGTCGTCGAGCGCCACGTAGAGGGCGCGTTGGCGCGTCGGATCCGTCATGGGTGGAGCCGCCTGCATCTCCTTGCGGAGATCCTTCATGGCATCAGCGAACTCCTCCGCGGTCTGCGTGACGCGCGCCTGGTCCCACTTGGCCAACTCGGCGAGCGCGGCGGTGGGCAGCAGCAAGAACGAAAGAGCAGCACCGACTGCAATGGTCCGGCGAAGCCTCTGGATCGATTCCATGATTCCTCTCCTTCCTTCAGTCCTGCGCTGGAATCTTGGCTGCCTCGGCCCGTCAGCAGAGCGCGCCGGCACCCACCAAGTCCAGTCTTCTTGAAGCCTACCACGATTGGTGTCAGTCGGGCGGAGAAGCGGCGCCGGAATTCGGATGTGGGGAATTGGATCCGCTGAGCGTTTCGCCACGTCCCAGCCGCCAGCGCCAGGGGACCCGCCGCGTCGAGGCCGATCGGTGCTCCAGCGGGCGTTCACACCGATCGAAGCGATGCGCAGGGCGGGCGCAAGAGGGGTTCCGGGGGGCCGGAATCCCCTTCAGATCGAGGTTGGTTCGCCCGAGAAATTCGCTGTTTGACCGCTGCGAATCGGTTAATATACGAGGCGATGGAACCGACGGGAGGGGGTGTGGCGAGGAAGCGCTTCAGAGTCGAAAGCTGCCTACACCGGCTGTCGTGCGCCGGCTTTATTGTGTTTGCCCTGCTCGTCCTGGCGGCACCCGGCGGTGCTGAGGACGAGTACGCCGCCACCTCGGTCGCAGCTGGCAGTGCTGCGGAGCAATCCGACTCCGGATCGACGGCAGCCAGGGGGATCTGGGACGAGTACGACCCCCGGGACGCAGGTCATCCCTTGAGGATCGCCGCCTACGTCCTTCACCCGGTGGGCGTCATCATCGATCGGCTGATCTTCCGGCCCGCCTGGTGGATCGGATCCCACGAGCCCTTCTACACCCTGTTTGGCCGGACGGACTGAGCCGGCCTTCTGAGTGTCGCATCGAGGGTTGCCCAAGGGTTCCAAGTCGGTATGTTTATTGCATATGCGACCGTTCTGGGCGAATGCGGCTGCCGGCCTCTGCGTTCTGATTGCGCTCGGCTACTCCTCGGCAGCGCGGTCCGCAGAGACCGCGTCGCCCGCCCTCGAACTCGGCGAGATGACCTTCGTGGTCAGCCAGGGGACCCAGAACGAGGTCGTGCTCGTCGCCGACCACGCCCGCGTCGAAACCGGCGAAAAACTGGCGCATCTGAAAGGTGTTCATGTCGTGGTGGCGTCGGATCGCGACACTCCCGGTCTCGACATGAAGTGTGAGCGCGGGACGATCGATATCGAGACCAGTGATTTCGATGCCGAGGGAAACGTGCGCGGAACCACCGGCGACGGCAAGCGCTTCCGCACCGAACGTCTGCGCTACAAGCACGGGCCGGGCCTGGTATCGACGAACGCGCCGGTGGATATCAAGGACGACGCAGGAAGCTACAAGGGCAATGGCGGGTTCCGCTACTACGTCCGGGAGAACCGCTTCCAGCTGAACAGGGCGGCGACGGTGGTGGGGCAGTGAACGGAGTCCGGCGAACGGTGCCGTGTCTGGCGGTCGCTCTCCTCGCGCTGGTTGCGTCCATGGGCGCAGCGCAGGAGTCGCCGGAGGACCTCCGGATCGGCGTCGCGCCTTTCGAGCGAGTCGGCGCAACGGGTGTCCGGGTTCCCGACATCGCGAGCAGCCTGGCGCAGCGCCTGAGCACGATGGGAATCGAGAGGGTCGTCGGTCCCGAGAAGCTCGGGGGGAAGGCCGCGGCTGACCCGCCGGCGGAAGACATCGTCGCCCGGGCGAAACAGGCGGAAGTGGACCTCGTAGTGGTCGGTCGCACCACCCGCCTCGGAGAGTCTCTGAGCGTCGATGCCCAGCTGCGTTCCGCAGCTACCGGCGCGGCGGTCGGAGCGCCGGTGGTGGTCGAAGCCAGTGGGCCGAAGGATCTCGGAAGGGCGATCGACGAGCTGGCGACACTGGTGCTCGAGAAGAGCCGCGGAGATCTGGGCGCTTCTGCGGTGCGGGTGGCACGCCGGTCGGCCGGGGGCGCACCCGCGGCCGACCCCGCCGCGGGGCAGGCGGAGGACGACGACGCGGAGGAGGAGCAGCCGTTCGACAGCGATGCCCCGATTTCCATCAAGTCCGATGTGCTAGAGGCCTTTGACCATGGCGGCGAAAGACAGTTCGTCTTTACTGGCAACGTCCGCGCGATTCAGGACGATCTCTACCTCAACTCGGATCGACTGGAGGCCTTCTATCCGAAGGGGCAGAGTCAACCGGAGCGGATGGTGGCGACGAGCCACGTCGTGATCAAGCAGACCGGGAAGCGAGCCCTGTGCGAGAAGGCCACCTACTACCGCACCGAGCAGAAGCTGGTGTGCGTGGGCAAGAACGCGCAGCTGGACGAGGAGTGTGACCGAGTGCGTGGCAAGGAGATCGTCTTTCACCTCGACACCGAGATCCTGGAGGTGATTGGGGCGGCTGACGTCCGGATCCACCCGGAAGGCAGCGAGTGCCAACCGGTCGACTCGGCCCAGCGGGCCCGCTGATGACCTCCCCGGCACTTTTCACGGAGGGGCTGGCCAAGCGCTACGGCGACCGAGAAGTGGTCCACGATCTGGACCTTCGAGTGGAATCCGGAGAGGTCGTGGGTCTCCTGGGACCCAACGGCGCCGGGAAGACCACCAGCTTCAGCATGATCGTTGGGGGCATTCGTCCCACCCGGGGTCGGGTGTTCGTGGGCGAGGAGGAGCTGACGGATCTCCCCATGTACCAGCGGGCGCGGCTCGGGGTCGTCTACCTGCCCCAGGAGCCCTCGGTCTTCCGGAAGCTCACCGTGGCGGACAACATCGAGGCGATTCTGGAAACCGTGGAGCCGGATCCGAGCCTGCGGCGGGACCGCATGGGGGAGCTGTTGTCCGAGCTGGGTCTGGCCGATAAGGCCGGACGGCGCGCGGATTCGCTCTCGGGCGGCGAGAGGCGCCGCGTCGAGATCACCCGGGCGCTGGTGCTGGATCCGAGATTTCTGCTGCTGGACGAGCCCTTTACCGGAATCGATCCGATCGCAGTGATCGACATCCAGAAGATCATCGGGCAACTCAAGATGCGCGGGATCGGGATCGTGATCACGGAGCACAAGGTTCGTGAAACGCTCGCTGTCTGCGATCGGGCCTACATCATCCAGGAAGGTGAGATCATCCGTCAGGGCACTCCGGAAGAGATCGCCAGCGATCCAACGGTGCGAGAGATCTACCTCGGGGAGAACTTCGAACTGCCCTAGGGCATTCGGGTCTGGCGAAAATGGCGATCGCGCTCAGACAAGAGCTCAGACTGACCCAGCAGCTGGTGATGACGCCGCAGCTTCAGCAGGCCATCAAGCTGCTGCAGCTCTCCCGTCTCGAGCTCCTCACCACGGTCCAGCAGGAGCTTCAGGAGAATCCGGTCCTCGAGGAGAGCCTCGAGGCCGACGAGGAGCTTCCGAGGGAGGTCTCCAACGAGGCCGAGGCACAGGAGACGCCCTCGGCGGAGGCGTCCACGGATCACGAGGAGAGTCGCGAGGCCAGCCAGGCGGAGAAGATCGCCGATCTCGACTGGCAGAACTACATGGACGCCTACCCGCAGACGGGGATGTCCGTCGCGCGCGATGAGGAGGATCGCCGCTCGTTGGAAGCGACGCTCACCCGTCGTCCGACCCTACAGGCGCACCTCGAGTGGCAGATCTGCCTCTCCTCGTTCTCGGAGGAGGAGAAGTGTGCGGCGAGCTGGATCCTCGGCAATCTGGACGAAAACGGCTACCTGCGCTCCTCGGTGGAGGAGATCGCGCGCCAGTCCGGGGTGAGCGAGAGCGTCGTCGAGAGCGCTCTCAGCAAGGTCCAGGAGCTGGACCCTCCGGGCGTCGCTGCCCGGGATCTGCGCGAGTGCCTGCTCCTGCAGGTGGCCAGTCTCGGGCTCGACGACCCGCTGGTCTATCGTCTTCTGGACGAACACATCGCCGCTCTGCAGAAGCGGGACTTTCGCGCCATTTCCCGCGCTCTCGGCGTGACCATCGAGGAGGTGGCAGCCGCCGCCAACCTGATCGCGCAGCTCGAACCCCGACCCGGGCGGGCCTTTGGTGGCGATGAGCCCATCTACATCACGCCGGACATCTACGTTCACAGGGTCAACGACGAGCTCCACATCGTCCTCAACGAGGATGGCCTGCCCCGCCTGCGAATCAACAACCTCTACCGCGAGGTGCTCGCCAGGGATCGAGAGGTCTCCAAGGACACCCGGGACTACGTCCAGGAGAAGGTTCGTTCGGCGATGTGGCTGATCAAGTCGATCCACCAGCGGCAGCGGACCATCTACAAGGTGATGCAGAGCATCATCAAGAACCAGCGCGAGTTCTTCGATCACGGGATCGCCCACTTGAAGCCGCTGAATCTGCGGGACGTGGCCGATGACATCGGGATGCACGAGTCGACCGTCAGCCGCGTGACGACGAACAAGTACGCCCACACGCCCCAGGGGATTTTCGAGCTCAAGTACTTCTTCAACTCGAGCATCAACAGGGTGGACGGCGAAGCGGTTGCCAGCGCGAGCGTCAAGGACAAGATTCGCCGGATCATCGCTGCCGAGGATTCACGTCGTCCGCTCTCCGATCAGCGGATCGCGCAGATGCTCAAGAATGGGAACATCGACATCGCCCGACGCACCGTGACGAAATATCGAGAATCGCTGAAAATCCTCTCATCGACGAAACGCCGCGAGGTCGGTTAGCCTGTTGCCGGAGGTGGGGAAGGTCAATGAAGATCATGGACATCCTCCTCAAGGACGCCGTGATCCTGGACATCGAGTCCACGGGCAAACGGGAGGTCCTCGCTGAGCTCTCGGCAGGTGCGGCGCGAGCCGAGCCCAGCCTCGACATGGACCGGCTCTTCCAAGTGCTCCTGGAACGGGAGAACCTTCAAAGCACCGGAATCGGTGACGGGGTGGCGATCCCGCACGGCAAGATGCCGGGCCTCGCGCGTCTGGTGGCCTCTTTTGCGCGCAGCCGGGCCGGCGTCGACTTCCAGTCGATCGACGGGCAGCCAACCCATCTCTTCTTCCTGCTCGTGGTCCCCGAGCACTCGGGAGGGCAGCACCTGAAGGCGCTGGCGCGCATCTCCCGGTTCTTTCGGGACGCGGCATTTCGGAAGGCGCTCAACGAGGCCGAGTCCCCAGAAGACGTGTTTCGGGCCGTCGAGGAGCAGGACGCGAAGTTCTGACAGGGTTCTTGGTCGATTTCCCGCGAGGGCCTGGACGTGGAATCGCAGGTTCACGGCGCATTGGTGGAGGTCCTGGGCGTCGGGGTGCTGATCCGGGGCCCGAGCGGCATTGGCAAGAGCGAGACTGCCCTCGAACTGGTCGCCCGCGGCCATCGGCTGGTGGCCGACGATGTCGTCCGCATTCGGCGCCTCGAGGATGGGGGCGTCTCCGGGTCCGCTCCCGAGATCATCCGTCACCACATCGAGATTCGAGGCATCGGTATCCTGTACATCCCGGATCTCTACGGTGTGGAGGCGGTGCGCGATAGCGCCAGGATCGGGGTGGTGTGCCGGCTGGAGCACTGGCGCGAGGGCGAGGAGTACGATCGCGTCGGATTCTCGAGGGCGACCGAGCCGGTGGCCGGGACGGCGTTGCCGGTATTCCTGCTGCCCGTCCGACCCTCCGGCAACATGGCGACCCTGATCGAAGTGGCCGTCCGGGACCACCTGCATCGATGCGCCGGAGCCGGTAGCGCCGCCAGCCGACTGGACGAGCGGCTGCGCGGCCTGGCGGAGCGGGCGTGACGGCTGCAAACCTCCACATCGTCTTCGTGAGTGGGCTCTCTGGGAGCGGCAAGACCACCGCCATGGCTGCCATCGAGGATCTGAGCTTCTACTGCGTCGACAACCTGCCCGCGAAGCTCATCGAGCAGTTTCTCGATTTATGCGCCAAGTCCACGCCGCCCATAAAGAAAATCGCGTTGGCCATCGACGCACGAGAGGCGGAGTTCCTGCGTGACGTCCCCGCCGTGGTGGAGAACCTGCGAACTCGAGGCGCCGAGGTCCAGGTGATTTTCCTGGAATGCTCGAACGAGAGGCTGATGAATCGCTATCGGGAGACGCGGCGGGTTCACCCGCTCTCGCCGGGCGGTTCCGTGGAAGATGGGATCGAGACCGAGCGCCGGCTGCTCGCGGAGGTCTCGCGTCTGGCGGACTTCGTGGTGGACACCTCCGCGCTCAACATCCACCAGCTTCGCGAGACGGTGGTGGGCTTCGTGGCGGGTGGCGCTCGTCCGACCGTGGTGAACATGATCTCCTTCGGCTTTCGCCACGGTGCGCCCAGCTCGGCCGAGATGCTCTTCGACGTGCGCTTGCTGCCCAATCCGCACTTCGAGCCCAGACTGCGTCCGCGCACCGGTCAGGATCGGGAGGTGGCCGCCTACGTTCTCGAGAACGAGCGCGCCTCGGCGCTGATGGATCGGCTTCGGGGGCTGCTGATGTTTCTCCTTCCGCTGTACGACGACGAGGGGAAGCCCTATCTCACCGTGGGAATCGGCTGCACGGGAGGCCGCCACCGTTCGGTAGCGGTCCTGGAGGCCCTGGCGAGGAAGCTCCGCGCCACGGGACGCGACGTAAATCTGACTCACCGGGACGTGGAGAAGGTGTGATGAAGGTCGGCGTACTGATCGTTGCCCACTATCGCTTGGGCCAGGAAATGCTCCAGGCCTTGCGCCTCATCGTTCCCGACGGTCCCCGCTTTTACGCGGTGGGCATCGAGCCCACGCAGAGCGTCGACGAGATGCGCGCGGCGATCGCCGAAGCACTGGCGGCCGCCGACAGCGGCGAGGGGGTCCTGGTTCTCACCGACATGTTCGGGGGCACGCCCTCCAACATCAGCCTCTCCTTCCTGCAGGAGCACCGGATCGAGGTAGTGACGGGAATCAATCTGCCCATGCTGATCAAGCTGGCAACGCTCACCGAAGACAAACCCGTCGAAGAACTGGCCACCTTGATCAAGGAATACGGCCGAAGGAACATCTCCGTGGCGAGCGAGCTGCTTCCGGAAGGGCAGCGGTGAAGGACTCGCCCACTCTCGAGCGGGAATTCACCGTCACCAGCGAGCTCGGTCTCCACGCTCGCCCGGCGGGACAGTTCGTCCAGATGGCTGGGCGATTCTCTGCCGAGATCACGGTTTCGGCTGACGGAGACTGGGTCAGTGCCCGAAGCGTCCTATCCCTGCTCTCCCTGGCGGCCGGCCAGGGGACTCGGCTCAAGATCCGAGCCTGCGGAAGCGACGCGGCGCAGGCGATCGAGGCGTTGGGCCGACTCCTCGAGACTCCCCACGAACACCCGCCCGCCACGGGCTCCCCGGATCGGGGCTAAGCTGGCGACCGAATTGGGCTTCTCCTAACTTCGGCGACCCAGGGTCCGCGGCATCGCTCTCCCCGCGGGATCCAAAGGAGAATATTGAGCATGGCTCCCCGCACGGTATTTACGTCCGAATCGGTCTCGATGGGCCATCCGGACAAGATGTGTGATCAGATCTCCGATGCGATTCTCGACGCGATGCTCGCGCAGGATCCCGGCTCCCGCGTCGCTTGCGAGACGCTGACGACCACAGGTCTGGTGGTGATCGCCGGCGAGGTGACCACCAAGGCGAGGGTCGATCTGGCGCCGCTGGTTCGCTCCGTGGTCCAGGACATCGGGTACACGGATTCGGACATGGGCTTCGACGCCGGCACCTGCGGCGTCATGGTGGCTCTTGGACAGCAGTCGCCCGACATCTCGCAGGGTGTGAGTGTGGGCGAGGGTCTGCACAAGGAGCAGGGGGCTGGCGACCAGGGAATGATGTTCGGCTTCGCCTGCGATGAGACGCCGGAGCTGATGCCCGCGCCGATCCGCTTCGCCCACCGCTTGATGGAGGCTCAACGGGAGAAGTTCGAGTCGGGTGAGATCGGTTATCTGCGGCCCGACGCCAAGTCCCAGGTGAGCGTCGAATACGACGGAGATCGCCCGGTGCGGATTCCGACGGTGGTGCTCTCCACCCAGCACGATCCCGATGTCTCCTACGAGCGGCTGCGGAAGGACGTGATCGACCAGATCCTGAGGCCGACCCTGCCGGGCGATCTGCTCGACGGCGACACCATCTTTCACGTGAACCCCACCGGCCGGTTCGTGGTCGGAGGGCCGATGGGCGATGCGGGGCTCACCGGTCGCAAGATCATCGTAGATACCTACGGCGGCATGGGCCGTCACGGCGGGGGCTGCTTCTCCGGCAAGGATCCCTCGAAGGTCGATCGCAGCGCCGCCTACGCCGGGCGATGGGTCGCCAAGAACCTGGTCGCCGCCGGGCTGGCGAGGCGCTGCGAGGTCCAGGTGGCCTACGCGATCGGTGTGGCCGAGCCCGTCTCGATCCGTGTGGAGAGCTTCGGCACCAGTGCGCACAGCGAGGCCACCCTGGACAAGCTGATCCGCAAGCACTTCGATCTCACTCCCTCCGGCATCATCGAGTCCCTCGATCTGCTGCGCCCGATCTACCGGAGCACCTCCTACCACGGGCACTTCGGTCGGGAGAACGCCGGCCTGCCATGGGAAGAGACGGGCAAGGCCGAAGCGCTCCGACGGGATGCCGGCAAGTAGATGGGCGAAGCGCTCGGAGTAATCTGGCTGCAGGCGGGCGAGGCCAAGGGAGGAGACCCGCTGGGCTTCCTGATTCCCATGGGCGCAATCTTCCTGATCTTCTACTTTCTGCTGATCCGACCCCAGCAGCGCAAGCAGAAGGACCACGAGAATCTGCTCAAGGCGGTCAGCAAGGGAGATCGGGTGGTCACCACCGGCGGGATCCACGGTGTGGTGGTCGGCGAATCGGATGAGGTGTTGACGCTGGAGATCGCCAATCTGAAGGGTGATCGGGTCCGGATCAAGGTCGACCGCGGCCGCATCGACCGGCGCGTCGAAAAGGCGAAGGGAGAGGAGTCTTGAGCCTCCGCTGGCGCATCGGCTCCGTCGGGGCCCTGGTTCTGCTGCTCGGATACCTGGCCCTGGCGAACTTCTTCCCCGCCGAGCGCCGGGCGGAAGCCTGGTATCTACCCGACGAGGGTCTTCGGCTGGGCCTCGACCTCCAGGGTGGGATCCATCTGGTGATCAGTCCGGATCTGGAGGCGGCGGTCGCGCAGGAGCTCGCCCACATCGAGGACGGCCTCTCGCGGCAGCTCGAAGACAAGAAGATTACGGGTGCGCGGCTCTTCGTGGAGGGGGACAGCCTCAAGGTCACGGTAGCGGGAAGCTCCGATGCAGAGGCGATCCGCGAGCTGCTGAACGACTACGAGACCCTCCAGATCGTCGATTCGGACGCCGAGCGGCTCACTTTGAGGCTCACCGACGAGTGGCGCGAGCAGGTGCAAGAGCGGGCCATGCTGCAGGTGCTGGAGGTGTACCGCCGGCGGGTCGACGACCCGCAGACGGGGATTCCCGAGTCGGTGGTGACGCGGCAGGGGCGGGACCGCGTCCTGATCCAGTTTCCGGGGATCTCGCGGGTTCCGGACATCTTCCGCAAGACCGGACATCTGGACTTCAAGATCGTCCAGGACGCCGACCAGAGCGAGGAGCTGCTGCGGGCAAGACATCCGGAAGGGCTTCCCGAAGGCACCAAAGTGGCCTTCGAGCGCGAGAGGGAGACCCAGCGCGTCGTGCGCGCCTACCTGGTCTCACAGACCGCTGACATCACCGGTGACTACCTGAGCGACGCCCGGGTCGGCTTCGACAGCCGTACGTCCGAGTGGCAGGTGAACTTCACCTGGTCGAGCGAGGGGGCGGAGATCTTCGCGGCGCTCACCGAGGCGAACATCGACGAGCTTCTGGCGATCATCCTCGATGGACAGGTCTACAGCGCCCCGCAGATCCGGGCCCGGATCTCGCGGGCCGGTGTGATCACGGGCCGCTTCAGCTCCGAGGATGCGGCGGACCTCGCCGTCATCCTGAGAGCGGGTGCCCTTCCGATTTCCGTCAAAATCGAGGAGGAGCGGACCATCGGACCGGCTCTGGGGGCCGACTCGATTCGAAGAGGCATCTGGGCCTCGGTGGTGGGAATCCTGCTCGTGGTGGGTTTCAGTGTCGGCTACTACCGGCTCTCCGGTGGCTACGCGAGTCTGGCTCTTCTCGCCAACCTGCTGATGGTGGTGGGGCTGATGTCGCTCTTCCAGGGCACCCTCACGCTGCCGGGAATCGCCGGGCTGGTGCTCACCGTCGGCATGGCGGTCGACGCCAACGTGATCATCTTCGAGCGAATTCGCGAGGAGCTGCGCGCGGGTCGGGCCCCACGGCCCGCCATCGCGACCGGCTTCAAGAAGGCGACCTGGACGATCCTGGACGCCAACATCACCACGCTGATCACCGCCCTGGTGCTCTTCGAGTACGGCACGGGTCCGATCCAGGGCTTCGCCGTCACGCTCTCGGTGGGAATCCTGACTAGCGTCTTCGCCGCGCTGGTGATCACGCGGCTCGCTTTCGCTGTCTACCCGGGGACGCGCTACGTCGAGCAGGTTTCGATCTAGGAGACAGCCGTTGCCGTTCGAGATCATCAAGCCCGGGACTCACTTCGACTTCATCGGCAAGTGGCGCATCTGCGTGGCGATCTCGACTGCGCTGGTGCTGCTTGGAGTCGTGGGCATCCCGTTGCGCGGGTTCCGGCTGGGGATCGATTTCGCCGGCGGAACCGAGGTCCAGGTCCGCTTCGTCGATGCCGGACTGGTGGACGAGGGAGCCATCCGCGACGTGGTGAACGGGCTCGGGATTCCCAACGCGAGCGTGACCCGCTTCGGAGGTGACGATTCCCATGAGTTCCTGATCAAGTTCCGGGGTGGCCGCGAGATCGAGGAGGCGGACGCGCTGGAGGAGGAGTCCGAGCCGGCGCCGGAGCAGACCGAGGAGGCCGCGGCGGCGGAGCAGGAGTCCGGCCCGGCGCCCGAGCCGGTCGAGGGGGAGGAGGCGGGCGCCGACGCCGAGAAGCCCGAGGGCATCCCCGACGAAGTCCCGGAGAAGGACCGCATCTTCCTGCTCGAGGAGAACCTCGAGGAGAGGATCGGGCCGCTGGAGGTCCAGCGGGTCGAGTTCGTGGGGCCGAAGGTGGGTGCGGAGCTTCGCGAGGACGGCCTCAAAGCGATCGGCATCGCCTGCCTGCTGATCCTGATCTACATCGGATTCCGCTTTTCGGTGCGATTCGCGCCGGGCGCGGTGGTCGCCCTGATCCACGACGTCTCGATCACCGCGTCGCTCTGGATCCTGCTGGGCCTGGAGTTCGACCTCCGCGTCCTCGCAGCCCTGCTCGCCATCATCGGCTACAGCCTGAACGACACCATCATCGTCTACGACCGGATTCGCGAGAACATGGAGCTGCGCACCAAGTACGACGTGAAGGAAGTGCTGAACCTCAGCGTCAACCAGACTCTCTCGCGCACGCTGCTCACCTCGCTCACCACGCTGGCCGCCGTCCTGTCGCTCCTGCTGCTGGGAGGAGAGGTCATCCGGCCCTTCGCCCTGGCGATGACGATCGGGATCGTGGTGGGGACCTACTCGTCGATCTACATCGCCTCCCCCAGCCTGATGTGGCTGGAAACGCGCTTCGGCAATGCATCCCGCGGGCCGGGGGCAAGCGCGCGCGAGGCTCCCAAGGTCCCCAAGCCCTCCAAAGCCCCCAAGGGTGAGGTCCGCAAGGCCCCGAAGGCCCGCAAGGCCTCGAAGAAGGCTAAGACTGGGAGCCGCCGCCGACGTCCTTCTTGACCGGCTCGGCCGGGGCCGGCCGCTTGACCTCGCCCATCTCGACCGCGCCGTTCAGGACGGCGCCTTCCTGGACCACCAGACGGGGTGCGCGGACGTCGCCGTCCACGATCCCGGAGGCCTGGACCTCGATTCGCTCGGTGGCGCTCACGTTCCCAGTGACGTGACCCACCACCACGGTGGACTTGGCGTGGACGTCGGCCTTGATCTTTCCTTCCGGGCCGATCGTGAGCTGGTTGTTGGGAAGGTCGATCCGGCCCTCGATGTTGCCGTCGATGACCAGATCCTCGTTTCCGGTGAGATCGCCCTTGATGGTGATGGACTTCCCGATGTTCGCCACGTCTTTCCCTCCGCGGACGCCGGGCGCCGCATCTTCCGTGCCTCGACGGGTGGTTTCACTTCCGCCTGCCACCGGTGAGCCCGAACTCTGGCCCACAGGTGCGGATCGCGGTCGTTCCAGCTCGTCTTTCCCACTCTTCCCAAAGAGACTCACGAGATCCTCCGGCGGTTGGCGGGAAGGCGAATTCTATCGCAGTGTGGCTGCGTCTTCGACGGCGATGTTGCGGTTGCGGAGAATCGTCCCTTGGGATCTTTCGAGGGCCGTGACGGAGTTGTGGTAGAGCTGCAGGGCGTTGATCTTCTGGCTCTCCGCATCCACCAGCACCTCCTCGCGCTGGAGGACGTCGAAGGGAGTGGATTCTCCGTACTCGAGGCGGATCGCCTCGGCGCGGCGCTGCTCCTCCGCCGCCAGTCGCCGCCGCTCGGCGGCCTCGATTCCCTCCAAGGCGGAGTTGAGGTTTCGAATCGCCTCGCGCACCTCGAGCACGATGTCGAGCTCGAGCCGCCGGACCTGCGTGCGCGCGCGGCGAAGCTCGAGGTGGGCCTTGCTCGCACCGGCGCGGCCGCTCACGTTGCCGATCGGGAAGGTGACCTCCACTCCGCCAGACCACTGCTTGGCCGATTCCGGGCGGAACCAGTCATCGTGGGCGGACGAGTAGCTCCGGTCGATGGGAGGCAGGGTCCCGCCGAGCTGCGGGGCGGTGTTGTTGGAGCCGCCCAGGCCGTTGTAGCCGTACGTGAGGTTCAGATCGACCTGAGGGAGGCGTTGGTTCTTTCGGAACTTGAGCTCGATCTCCTGCCGCTCGATGTTTCTGCGGGCGCTGGCGATCTCGGGCCGATGGGCGAGGGCCTTGCGGTTGGCCTCCTCGGGATCCACGGCATAGGTGACGACCTCCTCGGGTGAATCCGTCGGTTGGATCTCCAGCCGCGAGTCGGGCGTCAGGTTGGGCCCGAGGACCAGGTTGATGAGCCGGTCCTGTGTGGTCCGGTATCGGTTCTCGGCGACGATCACCCCGACCTCACCCTCGGCGAGACCGGCCTCCGCCTGGATCACCTCGACCCGGGAGACGACTCCCACCTCGTACTGCGCCTCGGTCTGGTCGAGCAGGCCTCGCCTCGCCTCGAGGCTCTTCTGGGCGACGAGGCGCTCCTCGCCGGCAGCGGAGACGCCCCAGTAGGCGTCCTCGGTTGCCCGGATGAGATCCATCAGATTCTTTCGGAACTCCTCGTCGGCGATCTGTGAGCCGATCCCAGTCTGCTTCACGGCGACCCAGGGCTCGCCCCACCAGGCGCCCTTCAAGAGCGGTAGCGTGAGCGAGCCCAGCAAGTTGGCGCGGTACTCGGGCGAGAGGCTCTGGATCGACGAGTTCGACAGAAGCTTCTGCCCGCCGTAGGCGATCTCGTACTGAGCGCCGAGCCTCGGGATCAGCCCCATCACGCCCGCCGCCCCGACCGTCTTGCGCTCGATGGTGCTGTTGGTGGCCTGAAGTGCGGTCGCCACCGGTCTCTGGGCGCTCGAGTAGTCGAAGCTTCCGAAGAGATTGGGGTCGTAGCTGCCCCAGGCGCTGGTGTGATCGAGATCCGCGATCAGCGGCGAGAAACGCGCGATCTCCACGTCGAGGTTGTTCTCGATGCTCATGGCGATCGCGTCCTGAACGGAGAGGGCAAGCTCACCGTGCGTTGTGGGAGGAGGCGTGCCCAGCGCGGTCTCGCCGCTCGGCGGGGGAGGCTCGCCGGGCTCCTGCGACCAGCCCGCCTCGCCAATGAGAAGAAACAGCCCCAAGACAGCGAAAAGAGTGAGAATCCGCATCAGTTTCCCTCCCGGTGAGCACGGTAGCAATCCGGTCCGACCACGCGAGTTCCGCGCCGGCGAGGCCCCCCGGCTCCGCTATCCTGCTCCGCCATGACCGTGGCAGCCCTGGTCCTGGGGGCCGGGAGCGGGGAACGGCTCCGCAAAAGTCTGGGGGACGGGGAGAGCGAGAGGGTGGACGCCGCGGCGGGAGCGCTTCCCAAGGCGTTCGTCCCGCTCGCAGGCCGCTGCCTGCTGCTTCGCTCACTCGAGGCCCTGGCCGCCTCGGAGGAGGTGGATCTGGTGGTGCCGGTGGTGGCGCGGGAGGCGATGCCACGCCTGGCGGCCCTGGAATCCGAGCTCCGCAAGATCCCCAAGCTGCATCCTGCCGTGGCCGGCGGAACCGAGCGCCAGGACTCGGTACGCTGTGGCCTGGGGGCTCTGCCTGGGGAGGTGACCCACGTGGCCGTCCACGATGCGGCGAGACCACTGGTCCGGCCATTGGATGTATCGCGGGTAGTGCGGGCGGGCCGTTCGTGCGGAGCCGCGCTGCTGGCGGTTCCCGTCCGGGACACCATCAAGCGCGTCGAGGCGGGACGGGTGGTGGCGACTCCTCCGCGCTCGGAGTGCTACGCCGCCCAGACGCCCCAGGTGTTCCGGATCGATTGGCTGCGGGACGCGCTGGCGAAGGCCGAGGCGGACGGGGTGCGGGGCACCGATGATGCGTCCCTGGTGGAGAGGCTCGGGGTGGAGGTGGAGGTGGTGGAGGGGGACCCGGCAAACCTCAAGATCACCTCGGCCGAGGACCTCGCCCTCGCCGAGGTCTGGCTGCGTCGCCGCGGTGAGGCGCTCCGATGAGCGGCTACCGGATCGGGCAGGGCATCGATGCTCACCGGCTGGTTCCCGGTCGCCCGCTGATCGTGGGCGGCGTCTCGATTCCCCACGAGTGGGGTCTGGAGGGACACTCGGACGGGGACGTTCTGCTCCACGCCATCGCCGACGCTCTGCTGGGCGCCCTGGGAGAGGGAGATCTCGGTCGCCACTTTCCATCTTCGGACCCGAGCCTGTGCGGGATGGCGAGCATCGAGATCCTCTCCAGGGTCATGGCCATGTCGCGCGAGCGCGGCTTCCGGGTGGTCAACCTGGACGCGACGGTGGTCGCCCAGGCGCCGCGTCTGGCTCCCCACCAGTGCGCCATGGAGGCCGTGGTGGCGGATGCCCTCGAGATTTCCGCGGCGGCGGTGAACCTGAAGGTGACGAGCACCGACCGGCTGGGCGCGATCGGAAGGGGGGAGGGGATGGCTGCCATGGCCGTGGTCCTGCTCGGCTCCGCGGTGGAGGAGAGCTGAGCGAGGATGGACGGGCTGCGTCTCTACAACACCCGCACCCGGCGCAAAGAGGCTTTCCAGCCCCTGGAGAGCGGTCACGCGCGGATCTACTCCTGTGGCCCCACGGTCTACTCACCCCAGCACCTGGGGAACCTGCGGCCCTATCTGTTCGCGGACCTGCTGAAGCGCGCGCTTCTCGCCGAGGGGCTCCGGGTGACCCACGTCGTCAACATCACCGACGTCGGTCACCTCACCGACGACGCAGACGCCGGCGACGACAAGATGGAGCTGGCGGCGAAGAGGACGGGGCGCCGGGCTGAGGAGATCGCCGGAGAATACACCGAAAAGTGGCAGCGGGACTGCCGGCGGGTGAACTGTCTGGAAGCGGATGTGGTCTGCAAGGCCACCGATCACATTCCCGAGCAGATCGCCATGGTGCAGCTGCTCGAGGAGAAGGACTACACCTACCGGATCCCCGACGGGATCTACTTCGACACCTCGAAGTTCCCCCGCTACGCCGACTTCGCACGGCTCGACCTCGAGATGCAGGTTGGCGGCAAGCGGATCGGGGAGGTTGCGGGAAAACGCCATCCGGCGGACTTCGCCCTCTGGAAGTTCGCCGAGGAGGGAGTCGCGCGTCAGCAGGAGTGGGACTCGCCCTGGGGCCGGGGCTTCCCGGGATGGCACGTCGAGTGCTCGGCGATGAGCAGCAAGTACCTGGGCCGGCAGTTCGACATCCACACCGGGGGCATCGACCACCTCACCGTCCATCACACCAACGAGATCGCCCAGAGCGAGTGCGCCTTCGAGGTGCACCCATGGGTGCAGGTGTGGATGCACAATGAGTGGCTGGACTTCCGCGGCCAGAAGATGTCGAAGTCCCTCGGCAACGTCTATCTGCTCGACGACCTGGTGGCTGACGGCCATCCCGCGCTGGCCTTTCGCTACTTCTTCCTGCAGGCCCACTATCGCAAGCAGCAGACCTTCAACGACGACGCCATCGAGTCGGCGGCACGGGGTTACCGGCGCCTGCTCGCCAGCGCCGTCGAGGTGCGGGGAGCCGAGGGCGAGGTGGATCCGCGGCTCGTGGAGCCTCATCGCGCCCGCTTCCGAGACGCGATTCGGGACGATCTGAACGGGCCGCAGGCCCTCGCCGTGGCCTCCGAGGTGGCGAGGGACAGGGGGCTCTCTGCGGTGGATCGCCGCACCCTGCTCCTGGAGTTCGACGAGTGGCTGGGGCTCGATCTGGCCACGGCGACCCTTCCGGGAGACGCCCAGGAGAACGATCCGGAGGTCGACGCCCTGGTGGCGAAGCGGGAGGACTCGCGCGCGAACCGGGACTGGGCGGAGGCGGATCGCATTCGCGAAGCGCTGCTGGCCGAGGGCGTGGTGATCGACGATACGCCCGAGGGACCGCGCTGGAGGCGCAAGTGAGCGGCGAGCGGTTCGAGCTCCGGAGCGAGTTCGAGCCCAGGGGAGACCAGCCTCGAGCGATCGCCGAGCTCGTCGAGAGCATCCGAGACGGGGTGCCGCACCAGACGCTGCTGGGCGTCACCGGCAGCGGAAAGTCCTTCACCATGGCCTGCGTGGTCGCCGAGCTGAACCGGCCCACCCTGGTGATGGCGCCCAACAAGACCCTCGCGGCCCAGCTGTACTCCGAGTTCAAGGGCCTCTTTCCCCAGAACGCGGTCGAGTATTTCGTCTCCTACTACGACTACTACCAGCCGGAGGCCTATCTCCCGGCGAGCGACACCTACATCGAGAAGGACGCGTCGATCAACGACGAGATCGACAAGCTGCGCCACTCGACCACTCACTCCCTGCTGACGCGGCGCGATGTGCTGGTGGTGGCGAGCGTCTCCTGCATCTACGGGCTGGGTGCGCCCACCACCTATGGCTCCATGCACGCCTACCTGGAGACCGGCGCCTCCTTGCCCCGGGACGAGCTGCTGCGGCAGCTGGTGGACATGCTCTACGACCGAAACGACATCGACTTCCACCGCGGAACCTTCCGGGTGCGCGGAGACGTGGTCGAGATCTTTCCTCAATACGAGAACGAGAGAGCCATACGCGTCGAGTTCTTCGGGGACGAGATCGATGGCATCGCCGAGATCGACCCGCTGCGTGGGAAGGTTCTGGGGCGGCCCAAGCGCGCGATGATCTATCCGGCCAGCCACTACGTGGCCACGGAACAGATCCTGAAGAGCGCCATCGAGGGGATCCGGGGCGAGCTCCAGGAGCGCCTCGCCGAGCTGCAGAGCGCGGGGAAGCTTCTCGAGGTCCAGCGCCTCGAGCAGCGAACCCTCTACGACCTCGAGATGCTCGAGGAGATGGGATTCTGCCACGGGGTCGAAAACTACTCCCGGTGGCTCGACGGCCGCGGGGCCGGCGAGGCGCCCTATACGCTCTTCGACTACTTCCCCGAGGATCGCCTCGTCTTCATCGACGAGAGCCATGTGAGCGTTCCCCAGGTCGGTGGCATGTACCGGGGTGACCGGGCTCGCAAGGAGACCCTGGTCGAGTACGGCTGGCGCCTGCCCTCGGCGCTGGACAATCGCCCGCTGCGCTTCGACGAGTGGGAGACGCGCGCGCCCCAGCGCGTCTACGTCTCGGCGACTCCGGGCGATTTCGAGCTGGAGAAGTCGGGCGGGGTGATCGCGGAGCAGATCATCCGGCCCACGGGCCTGATGGATCCGAAGGTCGAGGTCCGCGTGGCCGGGGGCCAGGTGGACGATCTCCTGGCCGAGATCCGCAACCGCGTTGCGGTCGGTGACCGGGTTCTCGTCACCACCCTCACCAAGCGCATGGCCGAGGAGCTCACCGACTACTATGCAGACCACGGTGTGCGGGTGCGCTACCTCCACAGCGACATCCAGACCATCGAGCGCACCGAGATCATCCGGGAGCTGCGCGAGGGCGGCTTCGATGTGCTGATCGGGATCAATCTGCTCCGCGAGGGCCTGGACATACCCGAGGTGTCCCTGGTGGCGATCCTCGACGCGGACAAGGAGGGCTTCCTGCGATCCACCCGCTCCCTGATCCAGACCATCGGGCGGGCCTCCCGCAACGTGAACGGCTCGGTCATTCTCTACGCGGACCGGGAGACCAGCGCGATCCACGAGACGCTGGCGGAGACGAATCGGCGCCGGGAGATCCAGGGGAAGTTCAACCGGGAGCACGGCATTACCCCCGAGACCGTCGTGAAACGCATTTCGAGCCTGCGCGACTCGATCTGGGAGGCGGACTACGTGACCGTTCCGAAGGGGACGGAGCGGCCGGAGCCCGAGATCCCCGCGCACGAGCTCCCGGCACTTCTGGAGGGTCTTCGACGGGAGATGGCCGAGGCGGCCCGGGATCTCGACTTCGAGCGCGCGGCGGAGCTACGCGATCGCATCCGGACGCTCGAGTCGGAGCGCCTGCGGACCACCTAGGAGCCTGACCCAAGATGGATCAACTCGCCCTGACGCCGATCCATCGCCGCTGGCTGCGTTGCGTTCCCCTCGACGTAGCCCGGCTACGCCTTCGGGGACCGCGCCTTGCCAGCGGCGCGCCTCGACGCCAGGCCTTCGTTGCCCATCTTGGGTCAGGCTCCTAGCGTGGACCTCCGCGAACGCGTCGAGTCCCTCCCCAGCGGGCCTGGCGTCTATCTCTTCGAGAGTGAGCGGGGCAAGGTGCTCTACGTGGGCAAGGCCCAGAACCTGCGCAGCCGGGTCCGGTCCTACTTCCAGCCGGGCGGTGACGGCCGGGTCCAGATCCCGCGGCTGGTGGAGCGAATCGCGGACATCAAGGTGCTCGTCACCCCCACGGTGAAGGACGCCCTGCTGCTCGAGAACGAGCTGATCAAGCAGCACAAGCCCACCTTCAACGTCCGGCTCCGGGACGACAAGCAGTACCTGGCCCTGCGCCTCGATCCCGGACAGCAGTGGCCCCGGCTCCAGATGGTGCGGCGCTTTCGGCGGGACGGAGCGCAGTACTTCGGGCCCTACACCTCCAGCGGTGCGATGCGAGCGGCGCTTTCGAACCTGCGTCGGATCTTCCCCCTGCGCTCCTGCAGCGACGCGGTCCTGAAAGACTACGCGCGGCGCGGCCGGCCCTGTATCGAGTACGAGATGAAGCGCTGTTCCGCTCCCTGCTGCGGCCTGGTCAGCGAGGAGGCCTACGCAGAGCTGGTCCAGGGCACCGAGCTGTTCCTGCGCGGCCGATCCGAGCAGCTGGTGACCACGCTCCGGAAGAAGATGGAGGAGGCGGCGCAGGAGGAGCGCTTCGAGGATGCGGCTCGCCTGCGCGACCGGATCGGGGCCGTGGAGCGAACCGCGGAGCAACAGCAGATCGTGGGCGAGCGACTGGTCGACCGGGACGTCTTCGGGCTGGCGCGCGACGGGGGAGAGGTCGAGCTGCAGGTGCTGCACGTCCGCGATGGACGGGTGGTGGGTGCCGCGGAGTACGAGTTCTCCGACGTGCGGCTCGACGACGGCGACATCATGGGCTCCTTGCTCGGTCAGTACTACGGGGGCGACGCGGGGCGGCCGGTTCCTGCCGAGGTCCTGAGTGCGGCGGAGATCGATGACGGTGGAGCCTTGGAGGCGCTCCTCGCGGAGCGGGCCGGCCGGCGCGTCGTGGTACGGACTCCGAAGCGAGGCTCGCCGCGCGAGCTGGTGGGGATGGCCGCGAAGAATGCCGAGCTCGGCCTGGCCCGTCGCCTGGAGGCGCGGGAGAGCATCGAGACGGCGCTCGCGGAGCTGCGTGAGCGGCTCGGCCTCGCCAACCCGCCCAGGCGAATCGAGTGCTACGACATCTCGAATCTACAGGGGGCGCTGGCCGTGGGAAGCCGGGTGGTCTTCGAGAACGGTCAGGCCGTGAAGGCGGCCTATCGACGCTACAAGATCCGGGAGGCCAAGGGTGGGGACGACCTCGCCTGCATGCGCGAGGTTCTGGATCGGCGCCTCGCCCGGATCGAGAGCGAGCCGCTTCCCGATCTTCTGGTCGTCGACGGCGGCAAGGGACAGCTCGGAGTGGCCACTGCGCTGCTTCGGGACCGCGGGCTCCAGGTGGATCACCTGGGCATCGCGAAGCAGCGGGACGAGGAGAGTCCGTCGCCGCGAGTGCGCCGCTCGGGGGGACTGAAGGCGGAACGAATCTTTCTCCCGGGTCGAAAGGATGCGGTACGGCTGTTGCCGAGCTCGCGAGGCCTGCTGCTGCTCCAGCGCGTGCGCGACGAATCCCATCGATTTGCGATCGAGTACCAGCGGAGCTTGCGGCGAAGGGTGGGACTGCAGTCGATCCTCGAGGAGCTTCCCGGCATCGGACCCGGCAAGCGCCGTGCGCTGCTCCGGCGAATGGGGTCGCTTCGATCGGTACGAAGCGCAGCGGTGCAGGATCTCTGCGAAGTTCCCGGGATCTCCAGGCGGGATGCCGAGACGATTCACGACTTCTTCCGGGCGGCGGATGGGGGTGCCCTCGGGGAATGCGGGCAGGGTAGGAAAGTTCCCAAAAGGGGATGAAATCCGAGCCTTCCCTGGGCGGAGCGCCGCCGCCGCCGCGTTCGGCGGATTCGGGCTTTCCGACAGTATTCCGCAGTCTTTGCAGAGCGATCGCACGGTTGGAGCGGATGGCATCAATCTTGCTTTTTCTTTGCGGTGAATGCGTTCGAGAGGTGAATGGACCGATGCGCTGGAAGGCGATTGCGAGGGACGCGAAGAGCATTCGCGAGGACCTGGAGAAGCTCGGGATCGCACCGGAGTTCTCCCTCCGGGTTTCCGAGCGTCTCGAGCGGTTCTCGGACGAGCTCACCCCGGACACCTACGAAGCCGTGCTCTCGGGTGTGGCGATGGCGTACGGCATCCATCGCAAGGGAGTGGAAGGTTTCAAGAAGACGGCGCGGGATCTGGATGAGGTGCAGCGCCTGATGGGTGGCTTCGGCTCGGAGCTTCGCAAGCTCGACGAAGCGCTCCGGACCTTGGCGGCCTATGTGGCGCGGATGAGGAGACAGACCTCGAGCCGGGCCGTGCCGGAACGTCGCACGCTTCACTAGAGGCGCCGATTCCACTAAGCTCGGTCTGCTCCCGGTTCCGGGTGCATCCGCTGCACCGTCTCCTACCGCTTCTCGCCATCGCCCAGGCTGCGGGCATTCTGCTCGCGGATCGAGTCTGGATGCGATCGGAGATCGCGCTCCTGCTGGCGGCGCTCGCGCTCCTCCTCGGACTCGTGGCGAAGGGTGCCGCGCGGCTGCGGGCAGGGTCCGCGATGGTCGTCGCGCTATGTGCCGGTGCGGTGGCGCTCGAGGCCAGGCTCGATGCGGCGAGCTTTTCACCTGCCGGTGGACTCGTCGAGGCGACCATCGAGGGTCGTGTCGCGAGGGTCGGTCGGCAGGTCGACTGGATGTGGGTCGAGCTGGGTCAGGTCCGCAATCTGGATTCCGCGGGGCCGTCTCTGCCCCGGGGCGTTCGAATCCAGGGGCCGCGCACACCCCCCTCGCTTCCCGCTTTGGAATCCCATCGCGTGGGGGAGCGGATTCGCGCCCGGGTTCGGCTCAAGCCGCCGCGCTCGCTGCAGAATCCGGGCAGCCGCGACCGCACCCGATCCCTCGCCCGGAGGGGGATCGGGGCGATCGGACACCTGGTCCATCCCGCCGTGCATGTCGAGATCGAAGCCTCGAGCGGCGCGGCGCCCTGGGGATTCCTCGAACGGATCCGAGCGGACGGCTCGCAGCGTTTGCGAGCTGCCGGGCCTGGAGGAGGACTCGTCGCGGCCCTGTCGCTTGGGGACCGCTCCGGTCTTTCCCTGGAGGCTCGCGACACACTCGCGCGGCTCGGGCTCTCCCACCTGATCGCCGTCTCCGGACTCCACCTCACTCTGATCGCGGCACTGGCCTATGCAGTGGGCCGTCTCGCCTTCACCCGTCTCGGTTCGATCGCGGAGCGGAACGACCCGCGACGGCTGTCGATCCTGGTCGCGGTCGGCGTTGCTGCGGCCTACGCACTGCTGAGCGGGTGGGGAGTTCCCGTCCGCCGCGCTCTGGTGTTCCTGATCGCGGTCGCAATCGGTTTCGTCCGGCGTCGCCCGGGGAGGCGGGGACAGCCTCTCGCTCTGGCCGCCATCATCGTGCTCGCCTTCGAGCCAGGAGCGCTCTTCGAGGCGGGTGCGCAGATGTCCTTTGCCGCCAGTGCCGCCATCCTCGCGGGGCTGGGAGGAAGGACGCGGGAAGACGGGGGGCGGGGGATCGGTCTCCGCATTCGTCGCGACGTCGATGCTCTGCTTCGGACCTCGGCCACCGCGATTGCCGCAACCGCGCCCCTTGCAGCCGTCCACTTTGGCCAGGTGGCAACCGTCGGCGTGCTCGCGAATCTGATCGCGGTTCCGCTCACCGCGGCTCTGCTGCTTCCCGCGTCTCTTCTCGCGGCTGTCACTACGCTGCTTCGACCCGACGCTCGGCTCACCGAGTGGACGGTGTCGGGAAGCGCGGCCGCGGCAAGTGCCGCGCTGCACGGAGCCGAGCGACTCGCCTCGTGGCTCCCCGAGCAGCCGCCGATTCCCCCACCTTCGATTACCGCACTCCTGCTTGCATTGCTGCTGGCCGCGCTCGTGACGCGGCTTCGGGCGACCTCGGGCAGGATCGCGCTGGCGATGGCCGGAGCGGCTCTGATCGCCCACTTCCCTGCACCGGAGGTCGTCCCGCGACCTCCACGCCTGGTGGCACTCGACGTGGGACAGGGCGATGCGGTCGTCGTGCAGGGGCGAGGAGCCACCATGCTCTTCGACGGCGGGACGGCGTTTCCCGGGGGCGTCGATCTCGGGCGAACCGCGGTGGTTCCGGCTCTCGCTGCCCTCGGAATCACTCGGCTCGACCTGGTGATCGCGAGCCACGCGGATCTCGACCACCGCGGAGGACTGCGCGCGGTTCTGGAGCGGATTCCCGCTGCCCGGCTCTGGCTCCCGGCGGGCGGCCGTGAAGACCCGGCCTTCGCAGCGCTCCTCGCCGAGGCCGAGAAGCGCGAGATCGAGGTCACCGAGAAGTGCAGGGGAGATCGCACCGAGGGCTTCGCGGATCTCGAGGTCACACCGCTTTGGCCGCCGCGGCCCAGTGGACTCTCGCGCAACGAGGCCTCGCTGGTGGTGCGGGTCGATGTTGGTGAAAGCCGCGTTCTGCTGACCGGTGACATCGAGGCCGCTACGGAGGCAGCGCTTCTCGCTTCCGGAGCCGAGCTTCGAGCCGAGGTTCTGGAGCTGCCCCACCACGGCAGCCGCACCTCGGCGACCTCTGCCTTCCTGCGCGCCGTCGCTCCCATTGCGGCGATCGCATCGGCGCCATGTCCAGGCCGCTTCGGGATGCCTCATCGCGTGGTCCTCGATCGCGCCAGAGCGTTGGGGGTTCCGGTGTGGTGGACGGGACGAGACGGCGCGGTGCTGGTTGGCCTCGCGTCCAGCCCGGTGGTGAGCGGCTGGGCACCCCTTCTCCGGGCGCGCCCCGGCTGCGGAAGCCGCGCGGGCGGTGCTCAGTAGAGACCGAACATTCGCCCGGCCAGGGCGACGACGGCTATGGCGAGTACCGGCCGGATCACCCGCTCGCCTCCGCGGACCGCGATCCGGGAGCCCAGGGCGCCGCCGCCAGCGAAGCCGATCGCCAGGACCAGGGCCTCGAGCCAGACGACCTGGCCGGCGGCGATGAAGACCGGCACGGCGAACAAGGTAGTCGCGAAGATCACCACCACCTTGATGCTGTTGGTTCGCACCAGATCGTAGCCTGCATAGGAGATGGCGAAGACCAGCAGAATGCCCACACCGGCCTGGAAGGCGCCGCCGTAGAGTCCAATGGCGAAGAAGAGCAGGGTTGCCCCTCGCCTCGAGCGCATCTGGGGATCGGCAGCGGAGTCGGCGCGCGGTTTCGGCTTTCGCAGGGTGGGGACCAGTAGAATCAGCATCACCGCGCCGAAGAGGCGCTCGAACAGCTCGCTCGAGACCTGGGAGATCGCGAAGGCCCCGACCAGGGAGCCGAGCGCCACCGGGATCAGGACGGGAACGGCGGCGCGGATCCCGGAGACACCCTGTCTGCGGAATCCCCAGGTGGCGACGCCGTTCTGGATCACGATGCCGACGCGATTGGTGCCGTTGGCGAGAGCGCCTGGAAGGCCCAGCAGCACCAGCAGCGGAACGGTGAGCAGGGAACCTCCCCCGGCCAGGGTGTTCACGATTCCGGCGACGAGGCCCCCGGCGATCAGGATCGAGGCGTCAAGCGGGCTCACGGAGGCCGCGAGAGTAACCTGCCTCCACCCCAATTCCCAT
The DNA here is from genome assembly GCA_963766175.1 of uncultured delta proteobacterium. Taxonomy (GTDB): domain Bacteria; phylum Myxococcota_A; class UBA9160; order UBA9160; family UBA6930; genus CAVXZE01. The sequence continues at coordinate 90,866 of CAVXZE010000023.1, read as the reverse complement.
CCTGTGGCATCCTTCGCCCGTGAAGCGCACGGCACCCTACGGATCCTGGACCTCGCCGCTGCACGCGGATCTGGTCGCCCGCGCTGCCCGGCGCCTGTCGCAGCCCCGCCTGGACGGGAACTTCGTCTACTGGCTGGAGGGGCGACCCGAGGAGGGCGGCCGACAGGTGGTGGTTCGGGCTCGAAGGGGGGAGGGTCGGAAGAGGTCACGCCGAAAGCGGCAAACGTTCGAACCCTGGTGCACGAATACGGCGGCGGCGAGTTCCTGGTCCGGGCGGGCCAGCTCGTCTACGTCGACCTGAATCAGCCCGGCATCCAGCGGCTCGGCGCCGAGGGAGGGCGGCCCGTCGGCGGAACCCTGCCCCAGGCGCGTTACGCGGACTTCGACCTCTCGGCCGACGGGCGTCGGCTGGTCGCGGTGGAGGAGGAGCACCGGGAGGGCGAGGAGCCCGAGAACCGCATCGTTGCCTTCGATCTCGACGCGGGCGTTCGGCGCGTGATCGCGGCGGGCCATGACTTCGTGAGCACGCCCCGGTTCTCGCCGAGAGGCGATCGACTCGCATACCTGAGCTGGGACCACCCCAACATGCCCTGGGACGGGACCACGCTCTTCGTCACCGTCTTCGGCGCGGGAGGCGATGCGGGCACGCCGAAAGCCGTCGCGGGTGGCCGCGATGAGTCGATCTTTCAGCCCTCCTTTTCACCCGGCGGGCGACTCACCTTCGTCTCCGACCGATCGGGCTGGTGGAACCTCTACCAGGAGCGGGAGTCGGGAATCGTCCCGCTCTGTAGCCGGAAGGCGGAGTTCGGTCTCCCACAGTGGGTCTTTGGCATGTCCACCTACGGCTTCGTCGACGAGGAGAAGATGCTCTGCATCTACCGCTCGAACGGGATCGAGCGACTCGCGCGCCTGGAGCTGCGGGAAGGAAGGCTGATCGATTTTTCGACACCCCTCACGAGCTTCGACGGCCTCGATGTGGCGGGCCGTCACGCCTGCTTCATCGGAGCCGGCGTCGCGACGGCCTCCGCGATTTGCAGCCTCGACATCGAGGACGGCCGCGTCGAGGAAATCTGCCGGAGCTTCGAGATCGACCTGGATCCCGGCTGGCTGTCAGAGCCCGAGGCCATCGAGTTTCCCTCCGCGGGCGGACGCAGTGCCTACGCCTTCCTCTACCGACCCGGAAACCCGCGGCAACAGGCACCGGCGGACGAGCGGCCCCCATTGATCGTCAAGAGCCATGGGGGGCCGACGGCGGCGAGCTCTTCGGCGCTCAAGCTGGGGATTCAGTACTGGACGAGCCGGGGCTTTGCCGTCTTGGACGTGAACTACGGTGGGAGCACGGGATACGGCCGCGCCTACCGCGACCTGCTCCGGGGCGCCTGGGGGGTCGTCGACGTCGACGACTGCACCCATGCGGCGCGCTTCGCCGCTTCCCAGGGGGTCGCCGATCTCGAGCGCCTGGCGGTGAGCGGGGGGAGTGCGGGTGGCTACACCACGCTTAGCGCACTCACCTTCCGAGATGTCTTCGCGGCCGGAGCGAGCCACTACGGTGTGGGAGACCTGGAGGCTCTGGCCCGGGACACGCACAAGTTCGAGTCCCGCTACCTGGATCGCCTCGTCGGTCCCTATCCGGAGCGCCGCGACCTCTACGTCCAGCGCTCTCCGATCCATCACACCGAGCGGCTTTCCTGCCCGGTCATCTTCTTCCAGGGCCTGGAGGACAGAATCGTGCCGCCGAACCAGGCCGAGGCGATGGTGGCGGCGCTCGCAGCCCGGGGCATCGCCCACGCCTACGTGCCCTTCGAGGGAGAGCAGCACGGCTTTCGTCGGGTGGAGAACATCCGCACCGCGCTCGAGGGCGAGCTCTTCTTCTACGCCCATGTCTTTGGATTCCCGGTCGACGTCCGGCCGCCGGCGGTACGAATCGTCGGTTAGGATTTGGTAGGATTTTGCCTCGCCATGGCTGCCCCCCTTGCTCCCGAGTTGATTGCGGTTCGCACCGACGAGCGCTTCGACGAGGCGACCCTGCACGCCTATCTGCGTGACAAGCTCGAGGGTGGAGAGCTTCCGCTGCGCGTCGAGCAGTTCGCCGGGGGCCACGCCAATCTCACCTACCTGCTCCAGTACGGCGAAGGAGAGCGCGGCGTCGAGTACGTGCTCCGGCGGCCGCCGCTGGGGCCGGTGGCGCCCGGCTCCCACGACATGCATCGGGAGTACCGCGCCCTCTCGGTGCTGTGGAAGGCTTTTCCCCTGGCTCCGCGCGCCTATCTCTACTGCGACGACGTGAACCTGATCGGCGCCCCCTTCTTCGTGATGGAGCGGCGTCGCGGCATAGTGATCCGTGGCGCGGTTCCCGCGGAATTCGGCGGCGGCGAGGATGAGCGCGCCAACCGGAAGCTCTCCGAGGTGGTCATCGACAGTCTCGCCGAATTCCATGCGGTGGACCCCGAACCGATTGGTCTGAACTCCTTGGGGCGCGATCCGGAGCACTTCCTGGAGCGCCAGGTGAAGGGCTGGGCGGCCCGCTACGAGCGGGCAAAAACTGGCAGGGTCGAGGCCGCCGAAGAGCTCAGCAGTTGGCTGGTGGACCATCTCCCGGAATCTCCGGCGCCGACGCTGGTCCACAACGACTGGCGCCTCGACAACATGGCAGTGGATCCGGAGGACCCCGGACGCTGCGTCGCGGTCTACGACTGGGACATGTGCACCCTGGGAGATCCTCTGGCGGACCTCGGAACGCTCCTGGCGCTCTGGAACAATCGCGGCGAGGCGCCGGTGGGGACCAGCCCGATGCCCACCCAGACCGTCGGATTCATGACGAGAGAGGAGGCGGTGGCTCGCTACGGCGAGCGGAGCGGTCGCGACGTGAGCAAGGTGCCCTTCTACGACGTCTTCGGCACGTTCAAGATGGCCGTGGTGCTCCAGCAGATCTACTTCCGTTACGACCAGGGCCAGACCCAGGACGCGCGCTTTGCTGGCCTCGGTGGCGCCGCCGCGGGCCTCTTCGCGCTGGCTGCGTCCCGGCGGTCCTGAACTCCTCCGGCCGGGATCGGCGGCCTCGCCAGGGGAGTTGGTGAGCCGTCCTGACTAGGACCGGGAAAGGCCCAGCTCTTCGGCGCGGGCCAGGGCCGCCTCTGCAGCCGCACTCTCCCCGAGCGCTTTCAGAACCAGGCCGAGCCGTTGGTGGGCCTTGGCGTTGTCGCTGGTGAGGGCGATCGCCTTCTCGAGATGCTCCCGGGCTCGCTCGCTCTCGGGCGGATTCTTGCGATGAAGCGTCCAGCCGTAGGCACTCTGGTAGTCGGATTCCTCCGGCCAGAGCTTGATGGCGGCTTCCAGGAACTCGAGTGCGCCCTTGAAGTTGCCGGCGCGGAGCAGGATCTCGCCCTTGCGGTAGAGGGCTTCCGCCTGCGCCACTTGGTTGGCGTCCACCGAAGTGTGCCCATCGAGGGAGGCGTCGTAGCTCTGGCGCTGCTTCTGGTCCAGGAGTGTCGTGTGAGCTTTTGCAATCTCGGCGAAGACCTCGTTGGCCTCGCGCTTGACCTCTTCGAGACCAAGGCGCGAGAGGGCGTCGGGATGAAGGCGCTTGGCGGCACTGATGTAGGCGCGCTTGATCTTGGCGCGCGGCGCGTCGCGCTCCACGCCCAGAAGCTCGTAAAAGGTGATCTCCTTTAGCCGGGTGTGTTTCTCGAGGACCTCGTCGCGCAGGGCGGCCATCTCGGAATCCCCGCGGGCCGTGGCTGACGCCGCGCTGTTCGCCGTCTCTGCGGACCTCTCGGCGTCGGGGCTCGGCGCAGCTTCGCCGTCCCCCGAGACCGAGATCTCGATCTCCATTTCATCCGGCGCCTCTTCTCCAGAGACCTCCTGCTCGACGCCCTGTGGCTCGGCCGAGTACTCCAGTGCACCGATCGCGTCGAGAACCCAGAAGGCCGCGAAGGCACTCTTCGAGCTGGTTCGCTGGAGCGCGGCCCAGGTCGTCAGGGTTCCGTCCAGGGAATCGAGGAGCGCGCGCAGTTGCTCGTCCTCGACGAGGCTCTTTCGGGCGTGGGCGAAGAGGGGAGCGGGCTTCGGGTACAGGCTCACCCTGTCGCCCAGTGCCGTGAGGATCTCGTGCGGTCGCCAGTGAGTGGCGATCCCCTCCTGGGCGAGCGCGAGCAGATCGATCTGCAGCGGCTGGCTCGCGTGAGCCGGCGCCACCGAACGGCTCAGCTCGAACTCTCCCCCGGGCCAGCTGAAGCATTCGATCAGGCTTCGCTTCGCCTGATCGCGGAGGGCCAGGAAGAGATCCTTGGCCCCGAGCGCCTTCAGCGCCAGCAGGGCCGTCAGCTCCTTGCACTGCCGGGCCCTCATCAGCTGAAGCGCCTTTTCCCGCTGGTCGGCGTGGATCTTCCCCTGCTCCAACAGCAGGCTGATCAGACTCTCGCTGGCGCGACTCGACTCGACCAGGACCGGCGCTCCCTCATGCAGCTGGATCGACTTTTCGACCTGGGCCTGGCGCAACGTCAGCGAGCCACTCAACCTGGAGCGTTGCAGGTCGAGGAGGAGCCGCGGGAGCGGCACCTCGCGCAGCTGGCCGCGATCGGGAATCGACGGATTGGCGGTCATTGCTTGTTGATTCGGGCGGACGTCTGGCCGACTTGATCCGGCGTCTCAGGAGGCGACACGGTGGAGATCCGCGATCTGGAATCCGGCCGCGATCGCCTCGGGCAGATCCTTGTGGATCACCAGGTGGGTCCTCTCGAGATCCTCCAGAACGCGCGCCGACAGCGGTGAGATCCCCGCGAGGATCGGTTCGGCGCCCCACCTCTCGATGGCGTCGAGAATCTGTTCGAGGGCCACCGCGCCGAAGCCCTCGTCGATGATCGCGCCGGAGAGGTCGACGATCACGACCCGTACGTCCCGGGCGCCCGGATCCCTGCCGATCAGCTCCAGAGCGTGGAGTGACTCCTCCGGGCTGGAGAAAGGGATCACCATGACGGGTCCCCAGACGTGGACCACCGCGGCTCCGGCCTCGAAAGCCTCCCGGCGATCCGGCTCCGGCGTGGACTCCAGATGCCGCGCCACCAGCTGGCGGAAGGCGGGGAAGGGCAGCGCATCGAGCAGCCGGGCGGCCCTCGGATTCGACGTCTCCCTCCAGACTGCCGTCTCCCGTGCGATGAAATGGCAGGCCGAGTCGCCGCTGGCGCTGCATTCGATCTCGAGAGCCAGCACGTCGGAGTCGAAGATGCCGGAGAGCCAACCCGAGGTGTACCCGCTGCTCACGTAGCAGGTCGGGCTGGTGCCGCATCCGACGGCGGTCCGATACGCTTCGGCCTCGTGTCGCTCCGGCCATGAGCCACGGATCTCGAATTTGTCGGCTGGGACGGCTGGGTTCGGCGCCAGGCGAATCGCCAGGCGCGGCGTGGCGGGAGATGTCGCCGGAAGCTCCAGGGGGCTGCCTCCGAATCCGGCGCGGAGGACGAGAGCGGCGTCTCGGAGACCGTGGAGGAGGCCTAGCTGGAGCAAGGTGGCGTGCGCTTCGTCGCGACCGAGATGCTCGACCAACTCGGAGTGCAGCGCGCCGAGGAAGCACACATCCAGCAGGAAGTGCGGTTCCTCGTTGAGCGTGCTCTCGAGGTCGAGGCCCAGCGCCGCCAGTGCGGGAGATCGAAGGCAGGATCCGGAAGTCATCAGCAACTACACCTCGAGGAACGCATCGATGTCGAACTTCTGGTCCTTCCTGATGAAGGCCTCACCCTCTAGCTCGATCAGTTGAAGACAGGCCTCCACGCAATTCGGATCGAACTGACTGCCCGAGTACTCCCGCAGCTCCTGCATCACCGTCTCGAGGGGCATTCCCTTGCGATAGGGGCGATCGCTGGACATCGCCTCCACGGTGTCGGCGACCAGGATGATGCGGGAGGGCAGGGGAATCCGGTCGCCGCATAGGCGGGCCGGGTAACCTCGGTCGTCGCCGTCGTACCACTCGTGGTGATGGCGTACGGAGTCGATCAGGTCCGAGAGGAAGGCCACCGGCTGGAGAATCCGTGCACCGACCTCCGGGTGCTGCTTGATCTCCGCGTACTCGTCGGGTGTCAGCCGGTCCGGCTTGGTGATCACCGCATCGCGTACACCGATCTTGCCGACGTCGTGGAGCAATCCGGCGATGTACACCCGCTCGATCAGCTCCTTCGGCAGACCGAGCTCACGGGCCATCTTCGAGGCGAAGACCCCCACCCGTTCGGAGTGACCGAAGGTGTGGGGATCCTTGGCATCCACCGCCTCCGCCAGAGCGCGGATCGTCTGGATGTAGGCCACGCGCAGCTCCTGGTGCTTCTCTGCGAGCTGCTTGGTGCGGTCCCGGACCTTCTGCTCCAGGTTCCGGTTCATGTCCTGGAGCTTCAGGTTCTGCTCTCGGGTGACCTGGTTGAGCCGCTTGATCTCCTCCTTGAGATCGAAGTGGTCGAAGGCCTGCCGGAGCGTCGCCTTGAGCTCCTCGTCGTTCCACGGCTTGGTGATCAGGCGGAAGATCTCGCCGCGGTTGATGGCCTCCACGGCGACGTTCATTTCGGTGTAGCCGGTGAGCATCATCCGAACCACGTTCGGCCGTCGCTCGCGGATCGCCTGGAGCAGGTCGACCCCGCTCATCTCGGGCATGCGCTGGTCCGAGACCACCACCTGGGCCGGGGTCTGGTCGAGGATCTCGAGGGCCTCCGAGCCGCGGGATGCCGTGAGCACGTTCCAGGGCTCGTTGCGGAGCAGGCGCTGCACGGCCTTCAGGATGTTGCCCTCGTCATCCACGAAGAGCACCGCGTGCTCCGCCATCGAGTCCCCCTCCGTCCGGCGCATTGCGGCACTGGATTCCCGGGATCCTCTTCAAGCCCCGTGCCAGCTGTTCTCGATCGAGATTGCGCTGTGAAATCAAGGAGTTGCCAGGGTGTCGAGAATTGGCTTCGGAGGCCGGAATCCCTCCTCTGGGACGCCGAGGCGGAAAGGCGCCGGAAGCAGACGCGCAGCTTGCAGTTGCTCTGCCGGAGGGGTGCCGTTCCCCGAGGGCGCACCACCCGAGCGGATTCGGCGTCCCCACTGCGGAAATCGCACGGCTGCGGAGAGCGTCACCATGTGATTGGATTCGCGAGGGGGCCGGGCGTCCCGGATCCGGGACGTCCCGGATCCGGGAAAGCCGTGATTCCAAGCCTCGTTACGCCGCTGCCGTCGCCAGATCCCCAGTCAGCAGCTCTTTTCCGATTTCTTTGCCACCTGATGCCTGGATCCGTTCACTTCCAGGATATGACGGTGGTCTGTGCGTGGTGCGAGACGACGATGCCCAGGGCGGCGAGTCAGCCGTTCGAGCGAGCGCCCGTCCACCGCGTCGTGAGCCACGGGATCTGCCCCACCTGTCTGAAGGAGAGGCTGGCGAGCCTGCCTCCTTCGCCGGTCGTGCTGGCCCCGCAAGCGGCCCCGGTGTCGGCTTCGGCCTGATCCGGACTCGCGCTCTTCCCCTCCGCGCGGCAGCAAGCAGGGCCGCCCTTTGGGGTCGTGGCGTTCGGCCGCGTTGCGCCCGCGGCGAGGGTCTGGATCCGCTCAGACGTAGGCTCCAGGGCCGCCGGGCGTAGCGATTCGACCCTGCGCCTTCTTGAAACGCTCCACCTCCGCCATCAGGTCTTCCGCCGTGACGAGACCGGTCTCCTCGCCTGTCGACTCCCGGCGGGCCTTGCGGCGAAGCACCCCGTGCATGAGGCGGATCCACGTTCCAATGGACGGCTCCTGGAGGGGGCGGACCACCTCCGGCCAGTCGATGGGGCCGAAGAGGCTCCTCCCCGCGCGCTTCTCGGCTGCGCGGGTATGGATCTCGAGGGCAGCGACGATGTCTTCCGGGAAGCGAGGGCTCACCTCGACGACGCGTTCGAAGCGACCCGGTGCCAGGAAAGCGTGGCGCAGCGTCACCGGGCTCGTCGTCGAGCCCACCACGAGCGTGTCGGGGATCGCGATGGCGCGCTCGATGAACTCGAGCAGAAAATCCATGATCGGCCCGATCGGAAGGTCGGGCCGGCTGAAGCCGAACGCCTGGGCCTGGGAGAACTCGAGCTCGTGAAAGAAGACGCTGAGAGGAGGCATCTCCTGTAGCGCATGAGACCAGGTGTCGAGCAGCTCGACCGCCTGTCCAGCGTGGTGAACGATCTCGAGGGCGAGGCGGGGTAGCTCCACCCGCAGGAAGGGGGTCCCGGCACGGGTGGCCATGGCCGCGGCCAACAGGCTCTTGCCCGTGCCGGGGTGACCGATCAGCAGCAGGCCCGACGGCGGAAAGGTGCCCCAGCTCTCGTAGAGCTCGGGGTTGGTCAAGGCGCAGGCATACGTCACCACCTCGTCCTGGGCCTGAGCGAGGCCGCCGATCTGATCCGCTTCCACCTGGGGGCTTGGCTCGAGAATGGTGGCCGAGGCCAGGGGCGGCGTCTTGCGCTGTACGCTGGTCCACAGGTTCTGTGCCCGTTCCTGCCGGATCTTGAGATCGTCCATGGCGGTATCTTAGCTGGAGTTGCCCGATTTCGGACCGGGCTAAGCTCCGCGCATGTCTCCGCGACTCGATGCGTCGCTTCTCGAGAAGGCCTGCCGTTCGCTCTGCCGCCGGGATCCGGTCCTGCGTCCGCTGATCCGAAAGGTGGGTCCCTGCGAGCTGCGCTGGCGCGGAGAACCCTACCGCTACCTGGTTCGAGGAGTTCTCTACCAGCAGCTCGCCGGCGCCGCCGCATCGGCCATAGAGGCCCGCTTCAAGGCCGAGTTCGGCGGCCGGATTCCCGCTCCGAAGCGTCTGCTCGAGGCGTCTCCGCAGTGTCTCCGGGCTGTTGGCCTCTCCAGGCAGAAGGTGGCGGCGGTGCGAAGCATCGCCGAGGCGTTCCTGGACGGAACGGTCAGAGCACGCAGGCTTCCACAGATGGACGACGACGACGTGATCGCAGCGGTGACCCAGATCCGCGGCGTCGGTGTGTGGACGGCGCACATGCTGCTGATGTTCTCGCTCGGACGCCCGGACGTTCTCCCGGTGGGAGACTACGGAGTGCGCAAGGCGGCCCGTGATCTCTACCGACTCGACGATCTTCCGAGCCCCGGCGAGCTAGAGGACATCGCCAGACGCTGGCAGCCCTACCGCAGCGTGGCCTGCTGGTATCTGTGGCGCCACGCCGACATCAACGCTCCGGCCTGACACTCGCGGCTGCGGGCATCATTCGCCATAATTGCGCCCCAGCTGATTCCAGCGCGTCCCCATCGTCTAGTGGCCTAGGACTCCGGCCTTTCACGCCGGCAACACGGGTTCGAGTCCCGTTGGGGACGCCAATTCTTCTTTAAAATCAATAGGTTACGGAGGCGTTTTTCGCTGCACGCAAGATGCACGCAAATGCGTCACTGCGGTGTGTCGGCGTTCTTGCGCTTGGCGATGTCTACCAGGGCACCGCTCGTGACCTTGGCGTACTTGTCGGTACTGCGAGCATCGGTGTGGCCGAGGTAGTCACGAACCGCCGCGCGATCCTTCGTTCGCGCCAGCATGTCCGTGGCACCACTGTGCTTCGTCCCTTCGTAGAGCGGAACCGGTGGCGCACCGGCCGACTCGCAACCGCGGAGCCATGAGGCACGCAACGCCCAGTGAGACCAGCGGCGGTTCGTTCGGGGGTTCACGAGCATCGGGGTGCTCTTGTCCGCGGCGAGCCGCGCAGAGGCGGGCCACAGGGACTCGATCGCGTCCGCCAGATCAGCCGGGATCGGGAGCGTCCGGTTTCGCTTGTTCTTCGTCGGCCCCGGTTCGCCGTCCCGGGAGAGCGTTTGCATCGCCTTCGTCACCGACAGCCACGGAACTCCATCCTCGTTACGGCCCCGGTAGTCGCCAGGAGCGAGAGCGCGCACCTCACCGGAACGCAGACCACAGCGGCCGGCGAGAGCATGGCTCAGCCATTCGTTCACTTCAGTGAACGTCCCGAGAATCGCCTCCTGTGCCTTCGGCGTCAGGATCACGGGCTCGTGCTCCGGCACCCTGATCGTCGGGAACTCGGGGATGATTGCGAAGCGCCGCGGGTCCTCCTCGCGAAGCCAGCTCATGAAGGTCCGGAACGCACCCAGCACATGCTTCCGCGTCGCCGGCGAGAGCCCCCGCTTGGCGAGCGCGAGATTCCACGCCTCCAGCCGCGCGGTGGTGACCTCGAAGACCGACTGCTCCTCCCACCACTCGACTTCGCCCCCACGACGCGCATAGCGGCAGTACTCCTGCACCGTCCGCGGGCTCAGGTCGCCCACCTCCGCCTCGGCCTCCTTGACGTCGAGCCAGCGCGCGTAGCGGTTCGTGACCCGATTCACTGCGGAGTGGCTGCGCAGATACGGCGCGACCGCGGCTTCGCGGCTCGCTCCCTCCGCGATCTCGATTCGGATCACATTGAGGAGCCCGAGAGCGATCTCCTGATCGGCGAATCCCCGCCCGGCGATTCCGTAGATGTAGCCGTAGGGGCGAACGTCGATCCGCCAGCCCTTGCCGCGCGGGCCCGGGACGACCTTGCCGAACTGCCGCTCTCCCTCCGCCGCCATGACCAGCAGCGTAGCCTCGGCGTGGCTCAGATGCCGGAACTCTCGCACGGGCGCGGCCATCGGCTCTCCGGCCCCCGTGGACGCGTGCCCTGTTCGCTGATTGCCGAACCTCCGCGGCGGGTCGCACGGCGCCCTCTCGGACACGCCCAGTGTCGGCCCGGCCTTCTTCGGCCCCAGGGCGGGGCGCCCGACCAGCTTGACCGGGGGCGCGGGACTGGGCCTACTCACGGCGGGCCTCGGGCCTCGTGGACCTTCCGAAGATCCTCTCGCGCACAGCCCACAGGGGACACCCCCGGATCTCACACCTCTGTGCCTCCGCCCTTTGCCAGGCGCAACAGTCGAGGCACTTCAGTTCGACGGCGGCGCGGTAGGAGGTGTCGGCGCGATCCGCGACCTTCAGCCAGTGGTCCCTCCAGCGCCGGGGCACGGCCTGGGGAAGGCTGAAGAGCGGCTGGAATCGGCTTCCGCGATCCATCTCGGCGGGTTCTTCGCGGCGAGACGGAACGATCTCCGCGCGAGGCGCCTTGGCACTGCCGCCCCTGGGATTGGGATCCCCTGAGGCTCCTTCTTGCGGCCGTGTCGCGGAACTCTGGGCCGCGACGGACTCCTGGCCGGACTGCGGTTCCTGAACAGGCATCCTTTCGTCCTACGAAGGCGTGGAGCACAGGACACCCAGGAGGTGCGCGGATCGTATCAGAACGGCGGCTGACACGGCCATGTTTCCGCGACGCTCATGGACAACTTCGACGTTTCTGACACTTTCGACAGTCGGCCCGTGTCGAACGGATCTCAACACAACGATGAGTAAGCCTGCGGTCGAGTTGGAGTCGAAAAATCTTAATGCAAGATAAAGGGGGGTGGAGGACTCGCTGAGTTCCCCTTGCGGCGATTGGATTTAAGGGGTGGAGACCTCCTCGGGCCTCGGAAGGGCGACTCCAACAGGATTTCCCGCCATTTTGGGGCCGCCGAGTGGGTGCGGATCACGCTCAGCTCGCCGTCGAGGCCGACGCTGTGGGAGCCATTGACGTTGTCCGGCCGGTTCCAGACCCCCAGCAGCAGCCCGCTCTGGGCGACGCGGGCTTCCGCACGGTGGTCCTTGGGGCGCTGCGCATGGTATGCTGCGCGTGGCGGCTCGCGGAGGGACACCTGCTATGGGTGGTAGGAATGGACTTGCGGCACGATGCGGTGACAAGCCCGGTCTTTGAACTGATCGAGACGTTTGAGTTCGACATGTCACTGGGCGACAATTCCTGGCCTACGCGCGTCGAGCTTTATCGAGCGAGGAAGAACGAAAAACTATTCCGTTGCCGGGTATGGCAAGCGGAGCACTATCGGATTCAATCCGTCTTCCCGCAGCGAAACGGTTCGCCCGAGCACGAACCATCCGACGAGATGATCCTCGTCGAGTATTCGTCTTACCTGCGGTGCAACTGGGACCCCGAGGCATTCGAGGCAGACTCGCCTGAGGGGGCGCGTCAACTGGTGGAGAACGCCCTGCTGGCCTTTCTCGATCACTCGACGGGTAGTAGGCCTGCCCCCCAACCGGAGAGGCGCTGAACATTCGCCCGCGCGTGCTCGCAATCGCCATCCTCTGCGTCCTGTCGGCTGAGTTCCTACTACGGGCGCTGAGCTGGCTCGGCGTCTCTGCTTCTCTTGCATGGCCGGTACTGTTTGCACTCCACCCTTCCGTTCTCTTTCTGGATCTGGACGAGTCCGCGGAACGCCTCAACCAGGCCGTCTTTGCAGCTGCTTACGTCGCGGACCTCGTCTTTTGGTCTCTCGTGCTCGCCTGGATTATTGGGCGGCGAGCGTCCCGACGCGCCAGCCACCCATCGCGGATTGCGTGACAAGGCCGCTGAGACTGCCGGCCAAACAGCTCAGTCCGATCGCCCGTCGCAAGCTCAATGTCGGCCTCAGCTTCGCGGCCCAGAGTTGGGCAGCTTCAAGTTCCTCCCGGGCCAGGCCGATATCCGCGTTCATGGACCAGGTTCGCTTCAATCGCTGGACCGTCGCGTTCGTGTTCTGGTGCATGGCCCCAACCATCTGGTATGCAACATTCCGGATGTTCAGCGCCCCGGTTGCCGTCCTCTACGCCATTGGTTTAGGCGATGAAATCCCCGGGTGGGCGCAGGCGCTGATCGCGGTCTATTCCCTCGGCCTGATGTTCCTCTCGGCAGCGGTAACCTGGTGGCTCTGGAAGAAGGTTCGTCGTTCATGGCCGTTCGCCTCCGCCCAACCCCACCAGCCACCTCGGGAAACCGCCTGAGCAGCCGTTCCGCGGGCCAGGTTCAAGAGCGCCGGAGCCGTGGCCGATACGTGATGGCGATGGAACTCTCGCCGCTCACCGTGGTCCTTATGCTCGGGTCTGGCGTCCCGCTGACCGTCATCAGCATTCGGCACATGGGTTTCGGGACTCTGCTCGACAAGCACGTCCGTGACGAATTGAAGAAGCCCATTGACCCGATCGACAAAGGCCTGCTCTTGTTCTCAGCGGCTTCCTTTGTAGCGTTCCTCGGCACATTGCTCTCTGATGCGTAGTGCGCCCCCACGATCTGCTGGCAGCGCACTAGATCACGCGGAGCTGGGCAGGCCACCGAGCTACTCAATCCCCGAAAGCGGCCACCTGTGGGCAGGTCCCCTAGCTACGCGCAGTAGAGCTTCGAGCGCCCCGACTGCGACCGGGAGCAACCCATTCATTTTGCCCATTTCTCTGCGAAAGCTTACAGTTCCGACGTTATCGGACGTTGAGCGGACCCGCTGATCATGCCTATCGACTCATTCCTCGGAAGCTGGAGAATCATCGAGACCGAGCTCTGGGAACAGAGCGACCTCGACGAGATCGTTGAAGCACACCTGACGCTGGAAAGCCACGGCCTCGGCGAATTTGCGTTCCTCTGCGTGCAAGCCGACGTAGACTATCGAGTCGTCGAGCGCGATGGTCTTCCCGCGATCGAGTTCTCCTTCATTGGAGAAGACGAAATGGACCCGGTTTCGGGCCGCGGCTGGGCTGTGCTTGCTGCGGATGAGCTCCGTGGCCGGCTCTTCTTTCACCGAGGCGACGACTCTGCTTTCGTGGCAAGACGGAAGAAGGGCAAGCGAGAGACCCTGGCCAAGAAGAGGCTCGGATGATGCCCCACGACTTCCCGGAATCAGACTGGAAGGTATTTCGCGAACTCCGGGAGGTCACTCTGGACAGATTCTGCCGGCGCGTCCTCGATGAGATCGAGCCGCTCCGTTTGGATCCTTCGCGCAGCCATCATGAGCGCTACCTGGATGTCTTCGCGTTTCTGCGGGAGCGGGACGAAGAGCTTGCGTTCGCCTTCAACGATCCGCGGCGCTCCCAGATGATCGTCCAGCTCGCCGCGATGCACGCCTATGGCCTCGTGGAGCCGAACGAGCTCGGGCGTTTCACACCTGGCACTCGTGCCAGGGTCGAGTCATTCGCCAAGGAATTCCGCCGGTAGCGAAGCAACTGGGTCACCCGGTCGCCTTGAGTTTCACGCTGAGGCGGAAGCCGAGGGCGTCGAGCAGCGCCTTCAGACTGCGGAGCTCCGGGTTGCCGTTCTCGGAAAGCGCCCGGTAGAGGTGCTCCTGGTTGAGCTGGGCGGTCTCGGCGAGGGCCGCGAGCTCGCCTTGTCGGCTTCGAGCCACGTCGCGGAGTGCCAGGAGGAAGACCTCGGGATCCTCTTCTGCGAGAGCGGCGTTCAGGTACGTGACCGCCTCCGCGTCGTCCCCGAGGACGTCACCCAGATGCTCTCGGTAGTCTCTGGTCGTTGCCATGGTCCCGACTCCGGTAGTCGCGCCAGTACGCCTGGGCGCGCTTGGTGTCTATAGCGTGAGAGCGCTTCGCTTCCCCGGAGAGCAGAATCACGACGCTACCGCCTTGGCGATCGCACTACACCGCAAGCGGGTTCGCCGTCGCGAGGTTCGCGAAGCGGCTGAAGTCGCGGTCCGCGGTCCACAGCTCGCGAACGCCGTGCGCCAGACACAGCGCCGCGATGCGGGCATCGTGGACCCGGGGCCCGGCGATGCGGCCCGCTTCGATCTGAGTGCGCAGCTCGCTCCAATGCTCCTGGCCCTCCGCGAGGAGCACCAGGCTCGGCGATTCGATCCAGGCATCCACCTGGTCGAGCGCTGATTCGATTGGTGTCGGTGGGTTCCAGATCCTCGGATGAGTCGAGATGGCGAGGAACTCGTGGATGCATGGCCAAGGGATCGCCCAGGGCGCTCTCCCCTCGGCGAGTTCGCGAAGGCAGGCGTCGGCTCGGTCGTGCCATTCCGACTCGGCGCGGTGGGCGTAGACGAGGAGATTCGTATCGACGGCTATCAACCGCCGCGACCTTCGTAGGCAGCTTCTCGGATGCGCTGCCAGTCGCCGTCGTGGAACTCGGGCTGGAGCCCGTTGCCGCGGAAGCTGGCGTCACGGAGCCGGAAGCGAGCCTTGCGCCGCCGTTCGCGGAGCACCTGGCGCAGCCCCGTCTCGATGAGCGCGCGAAGCGTCGTCTTGTCGCGCTGGGCCACCGCCTTGGCCTCCTCGGCAAGGGGGTCGGGGATCTCTACTGTGGTCTTCATACGGGTAACCGTATCGTCCAAACCGTACTTCCACAACAGCATCCGGGTCCGAGGGCGAGGCTCCTTGCGGTCCGGCCCGGCTCTCGGTTCGTGAGCGCGCCTTGAGCGTCGACGTAGCCGCAAGAAGATCGTCGCTATTCCGGGGGCTTATCCGCCGAATCGCCGGTCTCGGGCCGTTTCCGCGCCGATCTCCGCACTGAGGTCTCCAAGCTGGCGGCGAGTCCCCCACTCCCGCAGAATCGAGAGGAACATCGGTCTGCGCCGTCTTCGGTCGTGCGCATTGGGGGGGCGACTTGCTGACTGCCAAGGAACTGAAGCCGCACCTGCTCCACCCGGACTACCTCGTCCGGGATGCCGTCGCCGAGTATTTCAAGGACAGCTGGTCGCAGGATCCCGATCTGGTGCCGCTCATCCTGGAAGCCGTGCGACGCTACGGGGCGTACGAGGGCCGAGTCGCGCTCGCAGCGTGCCAACGCCTCCGGGTGACCGAAAGATCGCTGGATGACGTGCTCACGGCGCTGTCCGAGATCGAGGACGATTGCGCCGCGTTTCATCTGAACGCGGTGATCGGGCGCGCTCCGGCCGATCTCCTGATTCGCCGTGAAGCGCGTATCCTCGATGCACCGAACCTCTTCCCCGAAGTCGCGGAGCGGGTGCATCGACGCCGCGAGCTCTCGGCATGGCCTGCGGAGAAGCTCTGGGGAGAACTCGAGGACTTCGCGTGCCGATCCCCGGGTCGACACGTCGGGGAGATCGATCACGGCTATGCCGACGATCTGATCGACACTCTGAGCGGCCACGCGGTGCCGGGCATCGCCAGCGTCTATGAGCTGCTGACGGCGGATGCGACGCCGGGCTGGCTGGAGATCTTCGCAATCGAGCTGGCCGGAGCTCGACGAATCCGCGAAGCGATTCCCCCGCTCGTCGACAAGTTCCGGATCGACACGGACTACATGCTGGAGTGCGCGGCTCGAGCGCTCGCCCGGATCGGAGACCCGAGCGCCGCGCGTCTCATCCACTCGGTCTTCTCTTCGGAGGACTGGCACTTCCGCAACTACGCGTCCGGCGTGCTGGCGGCGATCAAGTCGGAGGATTCCGAGGAGGCGCTTCTGGCGCTTCTGCGCACCGAGCGTGACAGCGGCATCCGCGTCTGGCTCTGCCTCGGACTCTGCCAGCAGTTCTCCCTGCGCGGCCTTCCGGTGGTCCTAGAGGAGATCGAACGCGGATACGACCAACTCGTCGCCTCGCTCGAGAAGGAGGTTCTCCCCGTAGCCGAGCTGCTCGGTGTAGAGCTACCCCAGGCCGCCGCCTGGCGGGAGCGTGCAGAGGAGAAGCGCGCGCGTATCGAATCCCGCCGACTCGAGCTTGACGCGCTGGCGTCCGCGGTGGATTTCGACGAGGACGAGTCCGACCTCTTCGCCGAATCCCCGACCAGCTACCGCAGGACGGGCCCCAAGGTCGGGCGCAACGCCCCGTGTCTTTGCGGAAGCGGTCGGAAGTTCAAGAGATGCTGCGGTAGCCCCACAGCCTGACGTCGGTTCGATTCATCGAGGGTGAGAGTTACCTGACGGCGCTGCACGCAAGAAACACGCAGTTTTCGGATCGCAACTACGCATCCTAAGTATTTGTATTTAAAACGTTTCGTTTTCACACCACACGGGTTCGAGTCCCGTTGGGGACGCCAATTTCTTTCTGTAAATCAATGACTTACGGTTGGGTGTTTTCGCCGCGGGACAAGTGCGGGACAAATCGTCACCGGATGGTGTCAGCTCGCGCAGTCGGAACAAGGCCCCTTGGACTTCCCCCGGTGATCTTGTGACTCAGATGTTCGCGTGCGTTTTCGGAGGGTTCCTCACTTTCCCAGTCCACCGAAACTTGGGAATTTTGGGAAGATAGACTTAGGCAAGTGCATACTCCCCCGTTTCGACCATTTGGCTTACTCCAAACTCGTCTGCATTCTGAACCTTCGGCTCTGGTTGTGTTCGCCCACAACCAGGGACATCCCCTCTCGAGTTTGTCTGAAGGGTGTCAGATCAGATCGGAACTACTGCAACTAAGCTTCGCTTCCATCTGCGAGGCGATCAGCCAGGGTGTTGTACAGCCATGCGAATATCGTGCCTCCGATCAAACCATCTACCGAAGCCCAAACCAGGCCAACAAGACTGCCCAGCGGGCTAATGCTGTAGCCAAGGTAAACGCGACCCACGAGCGTCACGTCACCCGATGCACCCCCGAAAGCCATGATCCACCAGGTTACCACGAAGAGTCCCACTCCCCAGAACAGTGCGCAGGTCAGAGCAAAGACCTTGATGTCGAGTCTCATCGCCTGACTCCTTCGAGTGTTTTCCGCCTGCGACGCAGGCGTTTCCATCATCCCTGATCGAGGATTCATTCTACGCCCGTGTCTCGCGGATGTGTAGACGAAATTCGGTTCTCGCGGCGGCTGTGCCTGGGGTGAAATCCCGTCTCCGCGAAGGCTAACGGCGGGTCCTATCGGGGTCATCGCCGCGATCCAGCGGCACCGCCCATTCCGGTGCCCTCGGCGGACCGTGGCGAGCGTCCGTCAGCTTCGCGACCTCGGCCAGAATCTCCTTCAAGCTCATCGAGCCCGATGTCGCAGGCTCTCGCTCCGACTCGCCCTCCGGGTCTCGGGCCACCAACCCAAACGGGCTGCGCTCCGCCTCTTCGATCACCAGGTCCCGCAGCATGGCGAAGATCACTGCCTTGCTCCGCTCCTCTAGACCCAGTCCGACTCCCCATGCGTCAGGTGGATCCGTGCGGCCCCATCCCGCAAGAACCCGAGCTCGCTCCGATCGAAGCTCAAGGTGCGGTATCTGCAGCCGACGTCCTTCCTCGAATCGAAGAATCCGTACCGCCGCAGGATGGCGCTGTAGGGATGCCGCGAGACCATCCAACAGGTGACCAGCTCGACGTTGGCTTCGCGAAGCAGGCCAAGAGCGTCTTCGAGAAGCGATCGCACCACGTCGTTTCGCCCGGGCAGTGCCAGCAGGTCAGCGATGTAGCCCCCGCCCTCCGTGACCTTGAACACCAGATATCCGAGGATTCTCTCGTCCTCCTCTGCCACTCTGACCGTGAACCTCCCTGCGGCTGGCTCGCAGTACCGCCAGTTCAAGTAGTCCTTGCTTCTCACGACCACGAAATCGAAAGGCGCCGCGGCTTCGTCGAAGAACCCGCCGATCCGGTCGTCGAACCGCTCCAGTGTGGCGATGGACCAAGCACCCTTCGTCGAACGCCAGTAGGGCGGATGCGAGAGGCTGTTGACGATTGTTCTTGCCTTGATCCTGAGGGCGGCCAGCGGCGCCGGCAACCGTCCTCCGTACTTCTCCCGACGCCGGGCCACGATGGCGCGTGCGTCGTACGGCTTCTCCAGCACCCGGATCGGGTTGGCGAGCAGCTGGCCGTCCTCGACCCTGCCCGGGCGACGCGTCCTCGGATTGGTACTGAACCAGAAGGTCAGGCTGAAGTCGTCGTCGCGCGGACTCTCGTAGATGTAGTCGAGAAGCGCGCGGTATAGACCGCTCCCCTGGTAGCGCGGATCGACCGCAGCATCCCCCTCCTCCCGCGCCAGGTAGTCCCGCCCTCTCACTCGAACTCTGAAAAGAATCCTGAGGGTCATCGCGGCGATCCGCTGGTCGATCTCGGTGACCCACTGGTGCCGCGGCGCGATGGGATCGCTTCTCAGCTTCCAGCGGAGGTGCTCGATCGGCGGCACCTCGATCGGTAAGGCGGGCCACTGCTGGAAGGCACAGAACAGGAGCTCGAGCATCTTCGGCTGGTCGGCTTCGGTCGCGTTGCGGATCGTCCCCCGATCCACCGTCCCAGCCATCGCCGCCTCCAGAGCCGGTCCGCCCTCGCGCAGCGGTCAAACCCGTTCCTAGATCCAGTCCGAGTCTCCGTTTGTGAGATGGATTCTAGCGCGCGGATCCGCCAGCGCGTAGATGCCATGATGGCCGACGTGTCAACCATCCTGCGAGGTAGGGTCCCCTCCGCCGTGAGTCGGAATACAATCACACTTCGCGGCTTATCGGACACTGCCGGGGGCCTTCTTCTTCCTACGCGCGGAAGAGGGTCGCGGCGTACGCCGACTTGACCGCGAAGTTGATGCTCTGAGGCAGCGTGCCGGTCTGCTCCAGGGAAACACCCACAGCGGCGACCGCGGAAACGATTGGGTGATCGGCCCGCTTGAGGCCAAGTTCGGCGAGGAAGGCGTCAGAGACTCGGGGCATGGGCGCATCCTAGCAGGATGAGGGCGTTGGCTTCAGCGGATCGTTGCGCAGCTTCACGAGGGGGTCGATGCTGATTGTCACTCAGTGAGTCGCGTTAGTAGTCAACGACGACGTCTGCACTGAGAAACATTTCTGCGATCAGACTCCCCGGGCCGATCTGCGCACCTTCTCGCAAGTGGTTGGCGTCCACACCAGCCATTGCGGCTCCTGGGGGACACACAACTGCTCGCGCTCCACCTTTGACCAGCGCGCTCAGAAGCGCTGCGCTGTCAAAACCGCCAAACGTTATACTAGGCGCACGTGAGTCTGCTAGACGAACTCCCTCGCGATCGAGGAAGAGGCTGATATCTGCACCATTGCGTTGGAGATTCGTAGCAAGTATCAGAGCAGTGACCGTTGAGTTCGGATCGTTCGAATAGCTGCCGATGTGGATCACTACCGCCTTACCGTCGTCCTGCTTGGGCGTCGCGAAAGCGATCGAAGCCGCCGTGGCAAGCACTAGTACAATCAGTAGATGTCTCTTTCTGAATCCCATCGTATTCTCCAACCAAGAGAATGGATCTGAATTACTGTCAGAGCGGCCGGTCCGTCCCCGAACTCGCAGAAACCCGAGCGACTTGGAGAAGCTGCCTAGCGTATCGCCACCAAGCTGCGACCAGCGTCACCATCGTACCACGCCCCGCCTGAGCCATGGGCCGTCAGTTTCGGCGGTTCTTATGCAGCACCAAACCCAGCCACCGATGACCAGAGTGTGAAGAGGCCAAAGGCGAGGGCCAGTAGCAGCCAGACTCGGAGAAGCCAGGTGGGCTGTTCGGCCCACCATTCTACGAAAATGTCGAAACGTGTTGAGCCCATTAGCGGCAACGCAACCGCACCAAGAAAAGCGATTACCGCGAGGATGCGAAAGGCCGAGGGGGTAGCCGAGAAGGGTGCTGCCACCCAGAGAGCGACTGCGAAGACCAACCGAATGACGAAGCCGGCCCACACGCCGGGACCAGCCTGGAACCGGCGGACGAACCCGATGACTCCAGGGGGCGAGATAAGGCCATAGCCGCTGCTGGCAACGATTAGCACCCCGAAGAATGCGACTACGATGAGCATCGTTGACCTCCTTCGGGCAGCCTACCGGTGATCTACGCAACGGCTGCCGATGCTGCACCGTACAATGGAAACGCCACCCCGTGGAACCCTGAACACCACCGCAGGTCGATTGAAAGACACTGTTCAGCCAGCAGCTTCAGCAGCTCAGACCACCAGGAGGTTCGCCTCTCAGAAGAAGGCTCGCAGAAGAAGCAGTAACCCCAATATGGCGAGAGGGATACCGATTGGAGCACCGACGACGGTGAGTGAGACGGCCAGGCCCACTACCATGAGGGCGATCCCGAGGACCGCCAAGACGAGGCGTCCTGTAGCGTTAAGAATGAAGGTAAGGAGACGCCAGAGGGCATAGAAGGGCCAGAGGAACCAGGGAATCCGTCTCTCTTCGGTATCGGTCATGGTGTCCCCTTCTTGTCCACGACTGGTCAACGCAATTGACGGTACGTCCTTGGTATACCGTTAAGGGTGTATGCGTGGGGCTCCTCGGCCGTCAGGCTAGGCAACGCGCAGTTGGGGGGCGATCTCTGGGCCGAACGCAACTCGACGGTCGGTCTAATTGGCGGGACGGTGGGGGGCGACGTGGAGGTCTACGGATCCCCCACCGTGACGATGAGTAGCGGGTCGGCGGGGGGCCTGAGAGCAAACGAGTCACCAGCCGTCACGCTAGACAACGGAATGTCCAGAAACGCATCAGGGATAATGACGAGCCACACCCGCTAATCGTTCCTATCCCCTTCTGGCTCGCCTTCGAGAACCTCCCGCAGCTTCTCCCTCAACTTGTCTAGCCCGTACGGTTTCTGGATGAAACCTGCGAGGCCCTTGGACGTGAAACGACTTGTCGCCTCCTGCTCGTTGTAGCCGCTGGAAAGGATGACCTTGGCCTGCGGCGAGATACGGCGTATCTCGCGGTAGACCTCGTCTCCGCTCATGTGCGGCATCGTCATGTCGAGGAGCACGAGATCGATCTCGTCGGCATGCTGGCGGAACAGGTCGACCCCTTCGCGAGCGTCGGCCGCGGTCAGCAGCCTGAAGCCTAACTGCTCAATCATCTTCCTGGTAACGGAGCGCACAATCTCCTCGTCGTCGATGAGAAGCACGGTTCCGCTACCACGCCACTCTTCCCCGGTGGCCTCGGGTGATCTGGACGCCATGACCGGCAGGTCTGAGGCCGGGAGTAACAGCTTGATGGTGCTCCCTCTCCCTGGCTCGCTGGAGACCTTAATGGCGCCATTGTGCCCGCGGACAATCCCCAAAACTGCCGCCATCCCGAGGCCCCGGCCGGTGAACTTGGTCGTGAAGAACGGGTCGAAGAGTTTGTCCCTGGTTTCCTGGTCCATCCCGCGTCCAGTGTCAGAAACCTCGAGCGAGACGTATGCGCCTTCGGCCAGCTCATCGTACCCCTGGGTCCCCGCCAGGTACTGTCGGTCGCAGGACACTGCTCCGGTGGTAATGGAGATAACGCCACTCTTGTCGCCGATCGCCTCGGATGCGTTGGTGATCAGATTCATGATGACCTGGCGAATCTGGGTGACGTCGACCTCCACGGCCGGAAGCTCATGCGCCAGGCGGAACTCGAGCAGGGCCTTCTTAGCGATCGAGACCTTGAGCAGGTGCGCCATCTCATCGACCAAGGTGGAGAGATCAACCGACTCGACGACGAACCTGCCCTTCCCGGAGTAGGCGAGCATCTCGGTAGCCAGCTCGGCGGCCCGTTCGGCGGTCCTGCGAATATCCTCGATCTCCTTGCGAGCAGGTGAGGTCGGCGACAGCCTGGACATCGCCAGGTCGGCATTGCCAAGTACGCCCATGAGGAGGTTGTTGAAGTCGTGAGCAATTCCGCTAGCAAGAACCCCGAGGCTCTCGAGCTTCTGCGCATATTGAACCTGACGCTCCAGGCTCAGGCGAACCTTCTCGGCCCGCTTGCGCTCGGTGATGTCGGTCATCACAGAAATGAACCCTGTAACATCACCCGCTTCATCTCGCAGGTAATTCCAACTTACTTCTATGTCCTTTTCCTCTTGCTCCTTGGTGAGTATTCTCTGGTAATAGGGGGTTGATGGTGGTTGATCTTTCACCAACGTGGCGAGGTATCCCGGCAAGTCATTATGCAGACCGGGGACGAGAAAGTCGGCTATTGACCGACCTATCAGTTCATTCTTCTCGTACCCATACATTTCGTGGTGAGCCTCGTTAGCAAAGACGATTCTCCCGACCCTGTCGATTTCTTGAATTCCATAAGGATTCCTCTCGACAAGAGTGCGATACCGCTCTTCGCTTTCCCGGAGCTCTTGCTCCGCCCGGCGCCTCTCGCGGTCCACCTCTGCAACGTACAGCGTTATGTCGATGGCGATCTTGATGTCGCGATCCTGCAACGGCTTGAGGAGGTAGCCGCAGGGAAGGGTGAAGGCTGCCCGCTGCAGCCTCTCCTGATCCTCAGAGGCCGTCACAAGGACAACCGGTATGTCCCACCTGGACCGGATGACCTCCGCCGCGTCGATGCCGTCCACGTCGCCCTCGAACAGGATGTCCAGGAGCACGAGGTCGGGAGGGTCGGCTTCCACCTTTTCGAACGCTGCTTCAGCCGAGGTGAAATTCCCGGTGACGGTAAAACCTAGGCCTTCGATACGGTTCTGGAGGTCGTGGGCTGTGGTGACCTCGTGCTCGACAATAATGACTCTCATTGAAGGCATCACCTAACGTCTTCCCGCTGATAAGGCGCGATGCTGTAGACCTCAGATACCGCAAGAGAAGCAACTGAAGGAACTGCCGAATGAGTGTAAGTCCCCGGAATTCTCCCACCATCCGGCCCCGCCAGTCAAGATCCGAGGTGATTCCGTCTACTTGAAGTCCAGGGCGAGGGTTGACCTGCCCCCGGTCATTGTACCGCTCCCTGTGTTAGTCCTTGAGCAGCCGCCAGGTGGAGCGGGATGAAACCCGGCGGGCTGATCTCGATCGCCTCGGGCGCAGGAGGTCTGTAGTCCAAGGCGCTGTGCGGTCGGAATCGATTGTAATGCTGCCTCCATTGCTCGATCAGTATCTTGGCCTCCTGCAGCGTGTAGAAGATTTCCCCGTTCATCGACGAGATCCGGACCTCGCTGATGACGCAACGGGCGCTGCCGCGCTCGGCGTTGGGGAAGGCCATCGCGTACACGAGCGGCCTGTTGCCCGGACTCGTACGGTTCCTCGGCGACCCAGAGATCCCGCTGGACACCAACGGCGTGGAGCGCGCCCTGCGCGGAGTCGCCGTCGGGAGGAAGAATAACTACGGGAGCCGCTCGGAGCGGGGCGCTCGGGTCGCGGCCTTGTTCTACTCGCTCATCGAGTTGGCGAAGCTGTGCGGGGTCGAGCCGCGCGCCTATCTGTGCGAAGCCACCCTTCGGGCCATCCGCAACCCCGGGGACGGCCACGCTCGTTCGCGACCTCAAGTCACCGGCATATTGAGAGAAACAGGCGCTTGATCAAAGACCCGCGAAAATGCGAGAATGGCCGAGGACTTACCGAAGCTCTACCGACCCCAGGTCGCGGCCCCCAACGGAAAGGCTGACTACGCCTGGGCCAGGGACCGCGCCCGGGCGTCGCTCGGTCTCGGCTGAGTCCACGGGCGGAGACGGCGGTGAATGAGCAGGGGCCTCGAGCGACCTTCCGGAATCCCAATGAGGCCGACGGGCCGCAGCTCCTGGACCTGCTGCAGAGGGCCTTCCATCGATGGCCGCAGTTCGAGTTGGACGTGCCCCCCCTCGAGCACGTCTGCTGGAAGATGCGGAGCGATCCGCTCGCCGCGCGACACCAGTGGGTCGCCATCATCGATGGAAGGATCGTCGCGATGATGCTCCGGATCGTGCGCAGGGTCCGGGTGAACGGGCGGGACTACATCGTTCGCGACGGCGTGGATGCCGCGATCGATTCGCGCTACGAGGGACAGAGACTGATGGGCGCGATGCTCGACCATAGCCTGGAGAGCACCAAGGGATCCGAGATCGACCTCACCTTCTCGTTCACCTCCAATCCACGGATGGAGCGCCGAAGTTTCCGCCTCGGATTCAAGGGGCTCGACAACCCCATCCAGGCGCTCGAGAAGCCCTGTCGGGCACGGGCGATCGCGGCCCGCCGCAGGGAGAAATACGGTGGGCGTCTGCCCACCCCGCTGGCGGTGCTCGGCATCTCACTCCGGACCGCGTGGAACCGGTTCCGCCATCCGCCGCACTTGCGCCGGGTGGAAGGGACGTGGTCGATTGACACCCTGGAGCGATTCGACGACCGCACCGATCGGTTCTTCGACGAGGCCGCCCGGCCCTTCGACTTCCTGGTGGTCCGACGCCAGGGCTACATGAACTGGCGGTACTGCGACCCGGCCGCGGCCCGCTTCACGGTCAGGGTCGCGAAGCAGGAGGGGAGCATCCTCGGGTACCTGATTCTCAAGATCAGCGAAGGCGAGGGGTATATCGCCGACATCCTGGCGCTGCCCGGGCGGGTCGACGTGGCGCGGTCCCTGATCGAGGATGCTCTCCGTCGCTTCCGCGAGGCCGGCGCCGAACGGGTCAACTGCTGGATGATCGCCCGGCACCTCTACAACGGCATCCTGCGGCGCTACGGATTCATGGACTCCGGGAAGAAGATCATCTTCACGTATCGGGCCGAGAGCCTCGACGACGAGGTCCTCGCCTTCGTGGCCGACGCCGGGGCGCGACTTCATCTCACCCAGGGCGACTCGGACTGGGTCTAGCTGAGGGGCCCACAGACGTTGTTTACACCTGAGGGCGCTCTGTGAGGAACTGAAGTTGCCCCGGTTTGTTCGACGCCTCTACGCTTGGGAGTCGCGGGAACGTCGGCCGGACCCTGTTCGTGGTGCCGGCGTTCTACACCGTCCTGGCGCGGCGCGCGCGCTCGCCCCAGCATGTGGCGCGCCTCATCGCCGGGCTGCGGCACGCGGAGGCATCGCAGGCGCCGGAGACAGCCTGACGCGCGGGGCCGGGGCAGACCTTGCTCGCTCACCTGTCCGTCTGCCACACACCACCCAGATCGGCCGCATGGCGACCACTTCACCGGGGTCGGCGGGGGCGATCTCGAGTCAGCCGATCCGTGAACGGGGACGGTGTTGCCTTTTGCCTTTTTCAGGATCGGGCTGCTGGCAGCGACCAGATGCCAGGGCGGCGGCAGTTGAGCGCTTCGGATTGAGAGGCTTGTTTGCATCCCGCCCCAGGTCCCGCTGGAGAAGGCCGATGGCTCGGGTGGCGCGGCGGGACGCGCCGGGTGCGATCCACCACGTCCTGCTTCGCGGGATCGAGGGGCGACGGATCTTCCTGGATGACGACGACCGGGGTGACTTCCTGGATCGGCTCGCGAGGCAGATAGCCGAAGGACGCGGCTCATGCTTCGCTTGGACGTTGATGCCGAGCCACGTTCACCTGCTCTTGCGCACCGGTGAGCGGCCGCTCAGCGAGGTCATGCGTCGCTTGAATACGGGTTACGCACGGGCCTTCAACCTACGGCATCGGCGCAGCGGCTGTCTCTTTCAGGATCGCTTTTGCTCGATCCTCGTGGAGGACGAGGCTTTTATCTCCGGGTGGTAATGCGGTACATCCACCTGAACCCGGTCCGCGGCAAGCTCCTGCCATCGCTCGACGCGCTGGCTCGCCACGAGCAACCCTTCGAAGAACCTCGTGAATCTCCCACATCCCGATCTCCCGGTACGCCATCTCCACTGCCTCCTTGGCAGCCGAGACTGGCTCACCCGGTCTCTTGGGGTGGGATCAAGGTCGTGAGAAAAACACGACCCGAGTGGGATCATGCTTGTGAGAAAAACGACCCGAAGGTGGGATCATGCCGGTGGGAAATGACACACGCTACTCGAGGTGAGCGCGTTCACCGGTGTGACCGCTGGGCCGATGAGCCGCTCGGTCCGACGCGGGGAGGCCATCGCGAACCGGCTCCGAATCTCCCTGCCTGCCGCGCCACCGGAGAACTAAGCTCGTCCGGCCCCCGCAGAGAAGGGAAAGGCAACTCCGTCCCCGCTCAGAGAGATCGTCGTGTGGATCGAGTACCGTGCGTCGCTGACTCAGCCATCAATGCCCGCACTCGCAATACCTCTCCAGCCCCAGAATCTTCGCCGCGGCGGCAATGGTTACGCCGTAGAAGATCACGCGTTTGCCGGTGTCGAGAAATTCCGGGAGCGTGCCGTTCACGATCGTACTGCCCGTAGCCAGGATCACATCGCACCAGGCTATCCCCGGTGGGCTGCTGGCTGGGCCGGAGATCGCCACCCCGAGCTTCGTGGCTCCGATGTTTTCCGGGTCCAAGTCCACCACTCTGAGCGGATTACGTCCGGAGAGAAACTCGAGGAGTCTCGGTTGGAAGCCCACGAGAAGCACCTTGACGCCCTGGTCGATTCTGGCGCCCAGCCCCGGCGCGCAATCCCGCGGCTCGTTGTCCCTACAGTGGACGGACCTGTCACACAGGCCGAGGTGTCGATAGATGGCGTTGAGTGCGGCGATGAACTCCGCCCTCTCTCGGGTGGTTCGGGGGTTTCGCTCGACCAGTTGCTTGACGGTACACGTGCCGTTGCGCAGTTGATCCGAGAAGGCGTGACCTCTCGCGGTCTCGAAGCAGGCCTCCAAGATCCGTTCCCGGCCCTTGATGATGGGGTAGTCGGTGTCATCCGGGTTCCCGATGGCTTGCTCCGGCGTCATGGGCCTGACCTGGATCGACACCTGCCGTTCCATGAAGCCATGTCGGATCGCCTGCTCCCGCAGGGCCGCCCGCAGTCTCTCGAAGAGCATGTGAAGCTCGGGCAAGACGTCTCCTCTGCTGCTCATCACAGATGCGTACTTCCTCCGCTAGTTTCGCAGTCGCCGGCGGAAAGAGTGGTTGGTGCAAAGAGCGGGGACGGGGTTGTGCCCCATGACGCGGTCCTTGGTCACCAACACGGTGACCGGGGCCTGAGGATGCCGGAAGAAGGGACTGTCGTGCCCCACGCACGATCCCACCGCCAGGTTCGGTCCCGTGCCGGCCTCGGTGCTAGTCGGATCCACCTTGTCCGCCTCGGCCCATACCACTGCCCCTGCCGCCGCCTTGTCCCATACCGCCGCCACCGCCCCTACCGCGGCCGCCGCCTCGACCCATACCACCGGCGCCTCCCATTTCTGTGGCAGAGCTGCCGGATTCTCCTTCTGTAATCCACGACGCTGAGCAATTGCCTCCAGCCCTGTCTGGAGCACGTACCGTGCCAGATCGAAAAACCATCGGAACTACGAAAGCTTAAGGATGTGCCTTTGGATTGCACCGAGCCTGGGGAAGATCGGCGTTTCAGGCATGCGACCAAATGTTTCAGTACGGTTCAGGATGTTTTAGGGGCGACCGGCGCGCAGAGCGGAATGTCAGGAGAGCGGATGCGGGTGTACGGCTCGAAGATCTCCTACTACACGGGCAAGTTGGAGGCCTACCTCCGCTACAAGGGCCTCGACTACGAGCGCCTCCCCTCCACGATTCATCAACGGGCGATACGGAAGCACGTCGGCGCGATGCAGATGCCGGTCGTCGAGCGAGACGATGGTCGCTGGATGTCCGACTCGACGCCCATCCTCCTGCAGCTCGAGACGGAACATCCCAGGCCCGCGATCCTTCCCGCCAACGAGGCCGTGCGCTTCATCGGTCTTCTCCTCGAGGACTACGCCGACGAGTGGCTCTGGCGCGCGGCCATGCACTGCCGATGGAGCTACTCGCGCGACCGCGAGCTGCTTTCGAGCATCATCGTCGACGAATTGATGCCCCACATTCCGCTGCCGCGCTTCGCCAAGCGCCGCATCATCCAGCTGCGACAGCGCATCGGTTTCGTGATCCGCGATGGCGTTCGGAAGCAGACCCGGGAGCACGTCGAGGCAGGGTACTTCGCCGCCCTCGACAACATGACCCGCATGCTCGAGACACGGTCCTACCTCCTGGGTGACGCCCCCTCCATCGCGGATTTCGGATTCATGGCCCCGATGCTGCGCCATTTCGGGCAGGACCCGACACCCGCCGAAGTGATGCGCGAGCGTGCGCCGGCCGTCTATGCATGGGTCGCCCGCGTCTGGAACGCGAAGCCGCCTGCGAGCGGCCCGCGTTTCGTCGAAACGATCCCCAAGGACACGGCCCCCATGCTGAAGGAGGTCTCCGAGACCCACCTCCATCAGCTCGCAGTGAATGCCGAGGCCTTCGGCCGCGGCGCCCGGCGCTTCCAAATGCGTGTCCAGGGCTGCGAGTACGTGAAGCTGCCCGTATCGAGATACCGCGTCGCTTGCCTGGAGCGACTGCGGGCAGCGCATGCGGCGCTCACCGAGTCCGACCGGGCGGTCGTGCAGGCGCTCCTCCCCTATCCGGAAGCGGACATCCTCTGGGATCCCGCCTTCCAGACGCGATCCGGCTACGACGAAGAGGGCGAGGCGCCCTTCAACCGGGCCATCAATGTCTATGGCAGAGGTGTCCCCCGCTGAGCACTCCAGCGCAGTCGAGCACTTGCGGGAGAGAGGGCAGCGCGGGCGGCTTCGCGAGCTGGGTGCTCAGGAATCGGGTGCGCCCTTGGTGTCGAGCGCAGGCACCTCGCGAATGTGAAGAAAGCCAAAGAGCAGTGTGCGAAGTAGATGGCCGACAGACGATCCTGGGGCATTGCGGAATCTCGGGAGAGAGACGGCATATTCGACCACGTGGATGATGGCCATCAGCCAGAAGCCAAGACGGCCCACAGTGGAAACCGTGGAGCTGGTGGCGACAAAGAAGCAGCTGAAGAGGAGAAGCCAGACGACAACGACTACGGCCTTTGAAACGGACATTGAAAGGAAGGCTCCAATCACTCAACCCGGTGGCATTCTGATGCCGGCTACCAAGCCGGAGTCGAGCCTAGCATTCGTACGCCTGCTGCCGCGAGCCTGCCAGGCAGGTGGCAGCTTTGGGAATGGCGGTATCCTCTCGCCTCCGTCGACCCTGCTTCGGGCGAAAGTTCGATTGCGAAAAAGACGCCACCGAAGGACCACGCGATGCTCGAGCTCTTCATCGATCCGGCATTCTGGGCTGCTCTTTTCTCCGTCACGCTCATCCAGGTCGCCCTGGGGGCAGACAACCTCATCATCATCACCATTCTGGCGAACAAGCTCCCGCCCCGGAAGCAGGGGCTGGCCGTCCAGGCGGGGCTGCTGCTGGCCATGGTCTTCCGGATCATCCTGCTTGGGCTGGTGAGCTGGCTGCTCAGATTCGCCACCAACGTGTTTCTCGTGGTAGACACCTCGGTCTTCGGCCTGCACATCAAAGCCGGCATCACAGTGAAGGCCCTGGTCCTGGGAGTCGGTGGGCTGATCCTCATCTGGAAAGGAGTCAAGGAGCTGAGGGTGAAGGCCAAGGGAGTGGGTGAAGAAGTTCAGGCCACGGAGAAATTTGCCGAGGTGGTGGCAGTCATCGTGGGAATGAACCTCCTCTTCAGCATCGACTCCATTCTCACCGTGGTGGGAATGACGGACGTCTTTGCCGTCATGGTGGGCTCTGTGGTCACCTCGGTGGCTCTGATGTTGATCTTCGCCAGACCCCTGGCCCGGTTCCTGAGGGAGAACCCGGACTTCGAGATCCTGGGCCTTTTCGTGCTCCTCCTGATCGGTTTCGTCCTCTTCCTGGAGGGCGGGCGCGAAGCGGGGGTCTCGGTGAACGCCAGCGAGTTCCCACACATTCCCCAGTGGATCGTGATCTTCACCCTGATGCTCATGTTCAGCGTGGATCTCTACCAGAACTGGTGGGAGCAGAAGTTCCGGAAGCGGGCCAAGGCGCCGCTGGAGCTGGGACGGCGGAGAAAGTAGGTACTCCGGAGACTCCGGCGCGGGCTACAGCCGATTTCCTGCACTGCCGATAAGTCCTTCATGGGTCTGCGACTGGTCGTACTCGCACTGACGACGATCCTTGGGCTCGGATGCTTCGTCCTGGAGGAGCTCGACTCGGCGCAGGATCTCATGGACAAACCGGGTTTCGCGGACAAGCAGCAGCAGAAGAAGAAGAAGTCCGTGGCGCCAGAGCAGCCCCAAGCTGCTCCGGAAAAAAGTCACGCGGATCGGCCTTCGGTGGGTGACTGGTGGAAGAAGACGCGCTCCCTCACGTCCGGTGAAGTGGCAGACGAGTTCGTCAAGTGTGAAATCGATGGGGCAATGCAGTTCATGCGTCGGCCCGACTGCCTCGCTCGGGGCGGGAAACCCCACCGGGCCGGGGGCTAGAAGCGCCCCAGATCGTCTGGGCTTCAGCGTGTTTGCGAGAGCTTTGCGGGCTTCGGCAGGAGGGCGAGCAGGAGTCCGACGCCGAGTACACCGGAGACGACCGACCCGGCGAGGATCCCGATCTTGGCTGCGTCGAGCGTCGCCCCGCTGAGCGCGAGGCCGGCGATGAAGATCGACATGGTAAAGCCGATTCCGGCCAGGGCGCCGACCGCCACGACGCCGGTCCAACCCACGCCGCTGGGCAGACTGGCGATTCCAAGGCGCACTGCCACCCAGGAGAGCAGGACGACGCCAAGGGGCTTTCCCACCACCAGGCCCACGACGACGGCGAGTGCCACCGGCTCGCCGAGAGCGCCCGCCTGGATCGGGACGCCCGCATTCGCGAAGGCGAAGATCGGCATGATCGCGAAGCTCACCCAGGGATGGAGGGTGCCCACCAGCCGCTCGAGTGGCGAGAGCGCCTCGCGCGCGGCGCGTTGGACGCGCCGCAGCTCGGAGTAACGGGTCGAAGCGTCGCCCCAGCTTCCGGTCAGGAGGGCCTCGGCCTGACGCACGATCCCAGCGAGCAGGTTGTCGCTCACCCAGCTGCGGGCGGGGGTCATCAGACCCAGGATCACACCCGCGATGGTGGCGTGAACGCCGGACTCGTGAAACCCGAACCAGACGACGGCACCGAGGACGATGTACGGGACCGCGCTGCGTACGCCCAGCTTGCCGACGAGCACGACGGCTCCGATGCCCGCGCCGCTGAGCGCGAGCATCCCGAGGTCGAGCTCGGTCGTGTAACCGACTGCGATCACCAGGATGGCGCCGATGTCGTCCACGATCGCGAGCGACAGCAGCACGATGCGCAGGCTCGGTGGAACCCGCGTTCCGACGATCGCCAGGCAGCCCACGGCGAACGCGATGTCCGTCGCCATCGGAATGCCCCAGCCGCGCGCCTCGGCCGTCCCCGACATCAGCGCGAGGTAAAGGGCGGCCGGGGCGATCATCCCACCCAGTGCGGCGGCAAACGGGAGCGCGGCGCGACGCGGGTCGCGAAGCTCGCCGAGGACGAGTTCGCGCTTCACCTCGAGCCCGACGACGAAGAAGAAGATCCCCATCAAGCCGTCGTTGATCCAATGCTTGAGCGAGTACCGCATCTCGAACTCGCCCCATGAGAAGCCGACTTTCGTCGTCCAGAGCCCGAGGAAATCCTCGGAGAGCGGCGAGTTGGCGAGCGCGAGGGCGGCCAAGGTTGCGGCGAGCAGAACGATGCCTCCCGCCGCCTCCACGTGCATGAAGCGCAGGAGTGGTCCGACCAGCCGGTGGATGCGCTCCTGAGGCAGATCTGCCGGAATTCGCGCCTCCTCGTCCCCCATGACCTCTCCTGGATCGGCTTGCGCAGATTCTAACGCCTTTCGCGCCGCGCCATGGAAGCGGCTTCGTATAGAGCGATCGGTTCTCAGGAGATGAGACCGGCGCGGCGGCGATCGGGTACACTGCGCGAATGGACGTCAAGCACCTCAAGGAAGAGATCTGCGCCGCCATCGACGCGATGCGCGACGAGCTCCTGGGCGTCGCGCGGGCGATCCACGCGAAGCCCGAACTCGCCTTCCAGGAGCACGGATCAGCGGCGCTCCTCGTGGGGCTGCTGCGCGAGGCGGGGCTCGAGGTCAGCGAGGGCGCGTACGGCCTCGAGACGGCCTTCTCCGCCGAGTTCGGGCCCGAGGGCGGGCCCTGCGTGGCGTTGCTCGCCGAGTACGACGCGCTACCCGAGATCGGCCACGCCTGCGGGCACAACCTGATCGCCGTCTCCGGTGCGGGCGCGGGTCTCGCTCTGGCGGGCCTCGGCGACTGGCTCCCCGGACGCGTCCGCCTGCTCGGAACGCCGGCGGAGGAGCGCGGCTGCGGCAAGGAGCTGATGGCGCGCGAGGGTGCGTTCGAGGGCGTCGATGCGGCGCTGATGATGCACCCCTCCAGCCTGAACATGGTGACCATGCCCTGTATTGCCATGGCGGAGCTCGAGATCGTCTACCACGGCCGGGCCGCCCACGCAGCGGCGATGCCCCAGCAGGGCGTCAATGCGCTCGACGCCATGGTGATCGCCTACCAGGGGGTCGCGGCGCTTCGACAACACATCGGCGGAGACGAACGAATCCACGGCATCATCACCGATGGCGGGCAGGCACCGAACATCGTGCCCGAGCGCACGGCGGGCCATTTCTACGCGCGCGCCGCCAACTTCGAGGCGCTCGAGCCGCTGAAGCGCCGCGTCGAGGCGTGCTTCCGGGCCGGCGCCGAGGCCACCGGCTGCGAGCTCGAGGCGCTCTGGGGTGTTGCCGACTATCGCGACATCCTCCTCAACGAGCCCCTCGCCGACGCCTTCCGCAGCAATGCGGAAACCCTCGGCCGCGAGTTCTTCCCCTGGGAGAAGCTGCCCGCGAGCATCCGGGGTAGCAGCGACATGGGAAACGTCAGCTACCGGGTGCCCTCGATCCACCCAATGCTCGCCGCCTCGCCCCCCGACGTGACGATCCACAACGCCGAGTTCGCGAAGTGGGCGAACTCCGAGATGGGTGACGCCGCGGCGCTCGACGGTGCCAAGGCGCTGGCCATGACGGCCCTCGACTTCCTCAGCGACCCGGATCTGCGCGAGCGGGCTCGATCGATCTTCGAAGTCCAGCAACCGGTCTGAACGAGGACAGTCTTCCGTGAGCGAGGCGCTCAGCTGCCGGCGTCTTTGAACGCCTGGTAGGTCTTGATGCCTCCGGAGAGATTCCGCACGTCGAAGCCCCGCTGTAGAAGCGCGCGGGTGGCGTAGTAGGCGCGCTGGCCCACGCCACAGACGAGATGGATCTCGCGGTCGACGGGGAGTTCGTCGAGGCGGCCGCGCAGCTCCTCGAGGGGAAGGTTGCGGGTGTCGGGGAGGTGGCCCTCCTCGAACTCGTCACGGCTGCGCACGTCCACGATCTCGGCGTCGCCATGGCCAAACTCGCTCCAATCGACCAGGGGAAGGTCGCCGCGCAAGTGGTTGGCCGCGATCATCCCGGCCAGGTTGATCGGGTCCTTGGCCGCGCCGAACTGCGGCGCGTAGCAGAGCTCCGCCTCCTCGAGATCGAAGACCGTGCCACCCAGCTGGAGGGCCATGGCGATCACGTCGATTCGCCGCGCGACCCCCTCCTCGCCCACGGCCTGGGCGCCGAGGATGCGTCCGTCCTCACTGGAGAAGAGCAGCTTGATGTGGATGGGCTGGGCTCCGGGGTAGTAGTCGACGTGATTGCCCGGGTGCAGGTAGATCTTGGCGTAGTGTCCGATCCCGGAACGCTCCAGGGCTTTCTCACTGGCACCCGTGATGGCGACGGTCAGACCGAAGACACCGCAGATGGACGTGGCCTGTACGCCGCGGAAGCGGGCGGAACTGCGCTGGGAGGGAGGCGCTTCTTCGCCTCCGCGGCCCAGGATTGCTGCTGCGGCGATGCGGCCCTGGCGGTTGGCGGGGCCGGCCAGTGGGACGAGCCCCAGGGCACCCGTCACCACGTTGCGTACCTCCACGGCGTCGCCCACCGCCCAGATGTCCGGATCGCTGGTGCGCATGCTCTCGTCGACGCGAATGCCGCCGCGGGTGCCGAGCTCCAGCCCAGCCTCCTGGGCCAACCCGCTGAGAGGCCTTACACCGATGCCGAGGATCGCGATGTCCGCCTCGAGTTCCTCGCCCGAAGAGGTGCGCACGCGGAGGCCCCCTCCGGGCCGCTCCTCGAAAGCCTCCACGGCCTGCTCGAGAAGCAGAGCGACGCCGTTGTCCCGCAACCGGGTGGCCACTGCGGAGGCCATCTCGGGATCGAGCGGCGGCATCAGCTGATCGGCGAGCTCGACCACGGTCACCTCGAGGCCGCGCCGCACCAGGTTCTCCACCATCTCGAGCCCGATGAATCCCCCGCCCACCACGACCGCGCGCGTGGCGCCGCCCACCGCTTGCCGGATCCGACGGCTGTCGGGAATCGTGCGCAGGACGAAGATTCCCGGCAGGTCGATGCCGGGGAGGGTAGGGCGCAGAGCCTCGGCGCCCGGCGAGAGGACCAGGGCGTCGTAGCCTTCGCGCCGGGTCTCTCCGGAGCGCAGGTCGCGCACCTCGACCTCCCGGGCCCCCCGGTCGATGCGCAGCACCTCGGTCTCCGTGTGGACCTGGATGTCGAAGCGGTCCCGAAAACGCTCCGGGCTTGCCAGGAGGAGCTTCTCCTCTTCCTCGATCACGTCTCCCACGTAGTAGGGAAGCCCGCAGTTCGCAAAGGAGACGTAGGGCCCGCGCTCGAAGATCACGATCTCGCATCGCTCGCAGAGCCGCCGCGCTCGCGCTGCGCAGGAGGCGCCGCCCGCGACACCGCCGACGATCAAAATGCGTTTTCCATCATTGCTCATCATCATTCCTCCCGTTCACGGAACGCCTGCGACTCGTCGGCCCGGGTTGACGACGCAAACCCGAGCGCGCCCCGGGTCGGGGGATTCATGAGCGCACAATCCACCCGTCCTCCCCGCCCGGCACCCGCCGAGATGCGGCGAGGCGGGCAGGGGTGGGCTCCGGGGCTCCAAGACCGTGCTCACTAACGGATGCGGGGAGAGCTAGACCTCGATCTCCGGCTTCTCCGAGCCCTCGCGAAGCCACGTCACGGGCCGGAACTCGCGAGCCACCATTCCCTCTTGCTTGAAGGCAGGCCAGCCCAGCACCATCGTCGTGATGACCTCGAAATTCGGCAACAGGTTGATCTTGTCCGCGATGACCGGAACCCCGGGTACCAGGAATCCGACCCAGCAGGCCTTGATGCCGAGAGAATTGGCCACCAGGTTCATGTTCTGGCCGCAGATCCCAATGTTCAGATGTTGACCACTGATGGCGCGCTTATCTGCGCAGAGCAGGATCACGCAGGGCGCGTTGAGCGAAGCGGGCAGATTCTTCTGGGCGATCGAGCCCATTCCGCCCAGAGCCAGCCGCGGGTCGAACAAATTGGGGGAGCTCTCGACCATGGGCGCCATGTGCGGAATCATCTCGTCGTTCTTGAAGTTGTTGTACATCCCGTTGAACATGGTCCAGACGGCTTCGTCCATCTGCTGGATCAGCGCCTTGTCGGTGATGACGATGAACTGCCAGGGCTGGCAGTTCCCGGCACTCGGGGCGAACCGACCCGCTTCGAGCACCCGCCGGATCAGATGATCGGGTACGGGTTTGTCTTCGAAGTTCCGGACGCTTCGCCTGTTGAGAACGGCGCGCTCGACGGTGTTCCACTCGTCGAGATTCCCGTCGGCATCCCTTGGCTTGAGCGGCATCTTGTACGGAAGGGGATTCGGCTCCGTCTTCCAGAATCCATCCGTCGCGTGGTAGACCTCGGCGATGGAGATCGCGTCGGTCGGACAGACCACCATGCAGTTGGAGCAGCTGAAGCAGGCATAATCCTCCTTCAAGTCTGGATAACCGCCCTCCACCATGGTCCAACACTTGAAAGGACAGTTGTCCACACAGAGCCCGCAGCTGGTGCACTTCTCCTCATCCACTTCCATGACGCCCATATGGACGTCCTTGGGCCGCACGATCTCGTTTAGCTGATCCGGATCCATGAGATGCTCCTTTCGAGGATCGATTTCCGACCTCATTTTGTCACATTTGATGGAGAATCCAAGCCGGGAGAGCAGAGACGCCAGCGGATGCCGATCCCGGACCCGATTGCTCTCCGAAGGTGCGTTCAGAAAGCGCGGAATGAAGAAACTCGCTCAGCTCAGGTGTTCTGGAAGCCGATTTGGGTGGTTCGTACCGGCACGTGGGCCCTCGGGGTGCATGGAAATCGCGACTACCGCCGCAACCAGCATCATGGCGACGAAGAGGTAGAAGACCGGCAGATAGCTCCCCGTACGGTCGAAGTAGATCCCCGCGCCCACGGGTCCGATGGCGCCGCCCACCGTTGCCATGATGTTGAGAACGCCGTAGAGCGCGCCGAAGTGCTTCATGCCCAGGTATTCGCTGGTGAGCAGAGGGTTGAGGACCAGGGGCGCCCCGCAGGCGAATCCGTATATCGCTGCGAACACCAGGACGATCCAGTAGGGCTGCGCGAACGTCACGATCGCGATCGAGATCGCAAACAGCACACAGGCTCCCGCCATGGCATTCCTGGCGTTCCATCGGTCGGCAAATGGCCCGATCGAGAGCTTGCCCAGGATCATCACCCCCATCACCATGCTCCATGCGAAGGCTGCCCTATCCGGCGAATGTTCCAGATCGGTCAAGTAGGCCACGCAGTGGTTGCCCAGTCCGCCCGCCACCAGACCCATGATGAGCATGACGGCGGCGATCTGCCAGAACGACCGCAGTGAAAGCGCCTCCTTCACGCCGACGCCCCAGTTTTCTTGGGCCTCCGAGGAGTCGGCGCCGGCATCGCGGTACGGCTCGAGTCCAACGTCCGATGGATGGGTGCGAATCGCCAGAAGGATGACGGGAATCACCACGACGATGATCGTGAGACCGCTCAGCGCGAACGCCGTTCTCCAGCCGTAGTTGAGGATGATCCAGTTCGCGACCGGTGACATGACCATCCCGCCGGCGCTGGTGCCGACGAATGCGCCGCTCATCGCGGTGCCCCTTCGCGACACGAACCAGTTCGAGATGATGAGCGAGCAGGGGATGATCGACGCGGACATCAGTCCGCAGCCGATCGCAACGAAGACGAGGTACAGCTGCCAGAGGTGCGTGATTTGACTTCCGGCCAGGAGGCCGAGACCGATCGTGAGTGCTCCGGCGACCATCACGGGTCTGGCGCCGATGCGGTCGATGATGGCTCCGGCGACCGGCGCCGCAATGCCGGTTCCGATCGAGCCCATCAGCAACGCGACGGCCAACGCCCCGCGTCCCCAGTTCATGTCCTCGGCGATGGGCTTGAGGAAGATCGGGAAGGTGTTGAGAACCATGCCCCAGACGAGGAACAAGATGACGAAGCACGCAGCGACGACCACGTACCCGTAGAACAGCTTCGGGGAGTGCGGGGGGCCCATGGATCAGGTGCTCCTCTCGATCAGATCAGCTTCTTCCGATCAGCTGCCAGCGGTCAGCCGTTCCCGGCGGTGTCGAAGTCCCCGCTCTAGGACTCCCAGCATAGGCCACCGCGGTTCAGTCCTGCGACGACCCCCCAAAAGTTCGTAAAAACAGATACCTGAACGATCTAGTTGCGTATCGGTGAGGGTCCGTCGCCCGGCTCTCCGATTACAGCGACCGCGGAATCCGCCGATGGTAGTTCCGATCTCTTCTCGCGATGCGTCTCCTTCCCCCTTTCCAGACCGGCGCCGGAGCGAAACCATGCTTCCCGACTTCTACCGTTCCTTCGAAACCAGCACTCTCAAGGATCTGGTCTCCTACGGTGATCCCGCCGACGAAGAACCGAGGACGGAGGGGTTGGACGGACGCGACGAGGAAGCTTCGCCGCGCCAGCGAGTCCGGGGCCGCCGCCGCCCCTGGTCAGCGCTGAGGCGGGCGAAGGGGAAGTGGTTCCGTCTGGGTCGGCGCGCGACTGCTCGGACCGGGCTGCGATAGAGCGCAGAAGGGACCCTCGCGCCAGCTCGAAATCATCGGGTTCGGGCAGGACGCATCCGCTGCGCAATCTGTCCTATCATCGGTCACCGATCATGCCGGTTTCTCGAGCGCTGGCGTTACTGGTCTTTCTGGCCGGCTTTCCGATTGCCGGGAATCGGGCCGAGGCCGCTGCTTCGCCCCTTGTCGAATCCAATGCGGCCTTTGCCTGCGACCTCTACCAGGCCGTCCGCCAGCGGGAGGGAAACCTCCTCTTCTCGCCCTATTCGATCTCGGTGGCGCTGGCGATGGCCCGCGTCGGTGCCGCCGGTGAGACCGCCTCGCAGATGGATACCGTTCTCCACCTGGCCGGTGAGGGCGCCGCCCAGGGCCACCGCGATCTTGCACGGCGGCTCGAGCCCCCTCTTGCTTCCGAGGCCGAGCCGGCGGAAGGGCAACGCATACCGGCCTACGAGCTGAACATCGCCAACGCGCTGTGGGGCCAGGAGGGCCTGCCCTTCCGGGAGCGCTTCCTGGCGGTCCTCAGGAATGACTACGGCGCACCGCTCGCAAGGGTCGACTTCCGGAAGTCCGGAGAGGCTCGCGACCGGATCAATACCTGGGTCGAGGCCCAGACGCGAAGGCGGATTACGGACATCGTTCCGGAGGGCCAGCCCGGTCCCGGCGCCCAGCTGGCCGTCGCCAATGCGATCTACCTGAAGGCCGCCTGGGAGATTCCCTTCAAGGAGGGGAGGACCGCGGAGGCTCCCTTCACCACCGGCGAGGGAGCCGAGGTGACTGCTCGATTCATGCATCAGAGCGAGACCCTTCGCTACACGGGGATGGAGGATCTCCAGGTGCTCTCGCTTCCCTACCGGGATGGACGCCTGTCGATGGTCATCCTGCTTCCGCGGCGGAGCGGCGTCCTGGCGGACCTGGAGGCACGGCTGGATCCCGAGCGGCTCGCCAGCTGGCTCTCGGCGCTGCGGCCGATCCACGTCCACGCGGCACTCCCGCGCTTCGAGTTCGACAGCTCCTTCGATCTCGCCGGGACCCTCGCGGAGATGGGGATGCGCGATGCCTTCGACCTGGAGCGGGCCGACTTCTCCGAGATGACGGAGGTGCAGATCTTCATCAGCCTGGTTCTTCACAAGGCCTTTGTCTCCGTGGACGAAGAGGGCACGGAAGCGGCAGCGGCGACCGCGGGAGTGATGACCGACACCGGGGCTCCTTCGGAGCCCGCGGTCGAGTTTCAGGCGGATCGTCCGTTCCTCTTCTTCATCCAGCATCGCGACACCGGGTCGATCCTCTTCCTGGGACGCTTCACCAACCCGAAGGGCTCCTGAGCTCCTGCCTTGACGGCGCCCCGAGCCGGGCGACGTGAGAAACGCTTCGCCGGGCCGCGACAGGGTCCGCGAGCACTTTCTGGGGGTGCGGCATCTCCTCAAGTACGCCCGGCTGATCGAGCGGCTCGACGGTTGACCCGCAGCCCGGCTCCGGCCTAAGCACCTCCGGGAGCGGAGGGACGGATCTGCCCGGCGAAGATTTCCGGATCCGTGGTGGGGCGCTTGCAGACGCGGTTCTCGCAGACGTAGGCGGTCACCTTGCCCTCCTGGGCGAGCTTCCCGGCCACCAGGGGGACGGCTGCGGAGTGCGCGCTCAGGTCTTCGCCCTCGGTGGCCACTACCAGGATGCGGTTGGGCAGGTGGGCGGAGCGCAGTGGGGCCAGCATGGTGGCCAGGTCGCCGCCGGAGGGCGGCCGAATCACGACGATCTCCTTGGTTGGCTCCAGCTCGAAATCGAGGGCCAGGAGCATCTCGGACAGGGCCGCGGGTGATTGTGTGAGCGTCTCGTGGAAGGCCGTGAAGAGCATCGAGGCTCGCTCGCGGTAGCGATCGTCGCCGGTGAGCTCGGTGAGGCGGAGGAGGTTCAGGGCGGCCACCGAGTTGCCGGAGGGCAGAGCCCCATCCTGGCCCGGCTTTTCGCGGGCCAGAAGACGCTCGTGGTCGTCGGCGTTGTTGAAGTAGCCGCCGCCGGATTCATCGGCGTAGTGGGCATCGAGGGTCTCTTGGAGTGAGAGCGCCTCGTGCAGCCAGCGCGGATCCGGGTCGGCCTCGTACAGGTCGATCAGCGCGCCGATCAGGAAGGCGTAGTCCTCGAGGAAGGCCGGCCCGTCGGCTCGCCCGCCTTGGAAGGTCCGCAGCAGACGTCCGTCTTTCCGCATCCGCTCCAGCACGAAGCGCGCCGCTCGGCGGGCGGTCTCGGTGTACGCGGGCTCGTCCAGGGAGAAGCCCGCCTGTGCGAACGCCGAGATCATGAGCCCGTTCCAGGCGGCCAGGATCTTCTCGTCGCGGAGCGGCGCCGGCCGGCGGGCGCGGACCTCGTAGAGCGGCTCGCGCGCTGCGCGCACGGTCGCGAGCAGGTGATCGGGCTCGATCCCGAGCTCGAGTGCGAGCTCTGCGGGCTCCCTCTCGCGGTGGAGGACGCTGCGCCCCTCGTGGTTTCCGCCCGGAGTGACGCCGAAGAACGCGTTGACGCAGGCGGCCCGTTCCACACCCAGCACCGCCTCGATCTCCTGCGGTGTCCAGGTAAAGAACCAGCCCTCTTCCGGCTCACCCTCTCCGTTCAGACTGTCGGCGTCGGTGGCCGAGTAGAATCCGCCCTCCGGCGAGGTCATCTCGCGCTCCACGTAGCGCAGGATCTCACCCGTCACCTGCGCGAAATCCGTGCGCCCCGTCGCCTGCCAGCCTTCCAGGTAGGCGAGGGCCAGAAGCGCGTTGTCGTAGAGCATCTTCTCGAAGTGCGGGACCAGCCAGTCCGGATCGGTGGAGTAGCGGTGAAAGCCGCCACCGATCTGGTCGTGAATGCCTCCCGCCGCCATCCGTTCCAGGGTGAGCGTCGCCAGCTCGAGAGCTTCCGGATCGCCGGTGCGGCGATGGAAGCGCAGGAGGAAGCGGATCGGAAACGTGGCGGGAAACTTCATCTGGCCCAGCAGTCCGCCACGGACCCGATCCGCGTTTCGGGAGTAGGCGGACTTGGCCAGCTTCAGTACTTCGTCGCCGGGGGGCTGTGTTGCGGTGGAGGAGGAGGCCTCCAGATCCCGCTTGATGAATCCCGTCAGCTTATCCGCGACCTGCTCGAGCTGTCCGCGTTCCTGTGAGTAGTACCGCTGGATCGCCTCCAGGACCGATGGGAACCCGCGATGGGGGCCGCGATCGTGGGGAGGGAAGTAGGTTCCCCCGTAGAAGGGCTTCCGCTCCGGCGTCAGCCAGACGCTCAGAGGCCAGCCACCGCTTCCGGTCATCGCCTGGACCGCGCTCATGTAGATCGCGTCGACATCCGGACGCACCTCGCGATCCACCTTGATCGCGACGAAGTGCTGGTTCAGGATCCGGGCGATCTCCGGTTCGTCGAAGGACTCGTCCTCCATCACGTGGCACCAGTGGCAGGTCGAGTAGCCGATGCTGAGGAAGACCGGTCGATCCAGACGCTTCGCCTCCTCGAAGGCCTCTTCGCCCCACGGATACCAGTTCACCGGGTTGTGAGCGTGCTGTTGGAGGTAGGGGCTCGTTTCCTGCAGCAGGCGATTGGTGTAGAGAGGCGAGCCATCCTCCCGGCGGTTTCGAGTTCGCGGGGGACCCTTCGAGGTGCGGGCGGTGAGGGCGCTGGCGAGCCGTGCTCTGAGCTCGGCGGGGAAAGCCGGCGCACCCGGAAGTGCTTCGGGGATCTTCATCAATTCGGCCTCCGAGGGTGCGCGTGTCGAGCCCGCCGAAGGCAGGGAGAGACCGAGGAAGAGGCAGGCGCAGAGCACCGCAGCGTTTCTCGCCTGCTCGATCAACCGAATCCCTCGCACCCTTCGTCCGCGGGTAGTTCAAGTCTACCCGGCGATCGAGGGGCCCCCAAAGCAGGGCTCGCGAAGGGCGGGAATCACCCCTCGTGTCAGAGATCTTCCAGGTGATCGGTGTGATTGAAGCTCAGCAGCTCTGGTGGGGGATCCATGCGCAGATCGCTCACGGCGCAGTTGCTCATCACATTCCGCCAGGAAGTCACGTTGCCGTCCACCAGGAGTGCGAGGCCGAGAGTGAGGGCGCCGCCGTGAGCGACCACGATGGGGTTTTCGCCGGGGTGCGCTGCAGCGATCCGGCGAAAGACTCCGGCGTAGCGTTCGGCGACCTGCCGCGGGGACTCTCCGCCACCGGGGGCGTGGTCCGGCTCCTCGCGCATGCGCTCGAAGAGGTGGTGCTTCGCGGTGAGCTCCCGGTAGCTGACACCCTCCAGGCTACCGAGATGGTACTCGGTCAGGTCGGGTTCGATTCGAGTCTCGAGGCCCAGTGCGTCGGCAATGCTGCGAGCAGTGCGGCGGGAGCGGATCAGAGGGCTGGCGTAGACGGCCGGGGCCCGGGGCCGGGTGTCGGCGAGGTGGCGGGCAACCTGCTCGGCCTGGCGGAGCCCCCGTTCGGTCAGCTGGGTATCGATCGAGCCGTGCCAGACCCCCTCGACATTGGCCGTGGTCTCCCCGTGCCGAACCAGCGTGAGAATCGTCTGCGCGCTCATCGGAGGCGAAGCATAGCGATCCGTTCGCTGCGGACCCGCGCTCCTCGCGAGTCAGAGATCGGCCTCCCTCCAGACCCGCAAAAGCGCGCGCAGCTGGTCCTCGCTGTTGCAGTCGGAGTTCTCCTCGACCCGCCGGGCGAGGTAGTGCAGCGCGCGTCCCACCAAGGGTCCGGCTCCGACTCCGAGGATCTCCATCACCTCGCGCCCACCGATGGCCAGACGCGTCCGGCGGTGGGCTTCTTCCCCGGCATTTCGAATCCGTTCCAGGGCCCCGCGTAGCAGGGAGAGTCGTCCGCGAATCTCCGGAGCCTCGTCGAGGGTGACGCTTCCGCTCTCGAGCTCCGCCTCCCGCAGCGTGAAGAGTCGATCCAGATTGGTGTCTCCGGCCCGCTTGATCAGACGGCGGAGCTCCGGGTCCCGGGTCGGAATGAGATGACCGTCGAGCGGGTGCAGGGCGAGCAGACATTCGACATCGCGGACCAGGGGAACGGAGAAGCGGAATCGGACCAGGATCTTGACGGCACGGGTTCCTCGCAGCCATCCGGTCAGGCGAAGCGGCAGATCGGCCGGTAGCTGGTCCACCAGGGAAGCTGCGTCGGCGAGGACTCCCGGCGCTACGATTGCCTCGATTCCGGTTCGGCGCAGGAGCTCGAGCCCGGCTCCTGCTCGGGGCGCGAGCAGTAGCAGAGAGATCTCCTGGCGCATTCGCTGAGCGCTGAGCGATCCGAGCGCCGGGCGGACGCCGGCCATGGCGTCTTCGAGCTCCGCGCCTGGCTTCACGGTAAGCTCAGCGACCAGGCGTGCCGCACGCAGCGCGCGAAGCGGATCCTCCTCGAGACGCGTCCTGGCGGAGCCCACCGTTCTCAACCGATCGGCGTCGAGATCCCGAAGGCCTCCCTGGGGA
Source organism: uncultured delta proteobacterium (assembly GCA_963766175.1). GTDB lineage: Bacteria > Myxococcota_A > UBA9160 > UBA9160 > UBA6930 > CAVXZE01. The sequence continues at coordinate 47,198 of CAVXZE010000023.1, read as the reverse complement.
TCGACCAGTCTCGGTCCGCCTTCCGCCATCGGGTCGTACGCGATCGCATCGATGGTGAAGTCGCGCAGGGCGAGATCGTCCTCGAGGCGCTCGCCGCCGCGAAAGCGGGTGACGTCGACCGGCCCGGCCCGGGTCGGGACCATCACCGCGGCGTAGCGGGGAGCGATCGGGACCGCGTGGGGAAAGAGCGTGAGCACTCGCTCCGCGGGGGCCGAGCTCGCCACCTGAAAGTCGCCCACTCGGCTGCCGCCGAGAAGAGCGCGTACGCAGGGACCCACGAGTGCGGCCTGGTGGCCGTCGGAGGCGAGCGTCTCGAGCGTCTGCTGCACCGCAGCCGGTAGCGACAGATCGCGCGTCTCCATGGCGACCCAATGTACCGTGCCCGCGCGGATTCCACGAAGGCCTGGCGGGGGGAGGGGAGCCCATCACCTCCCCCGCTATCATTTCTTGCGGAAACGAGGATGGAGGGACGGGATGGGCGAGGAACGCACTGGGCGAGAGATCGAGTTCGCCAGCGACGGAGAGGAGGCGAGGGGCTATCTCTCGCTCCCGGCCTCTGGGCGCGGTCCCGGAGTGATCGTGATCCAGGAGTGGTGGGGGCTCGTGCCGCACATTCGTGACGTCTGCGACCGGATGGCTCGCGAGGGCTTCGTGGCGCTGGCGCCGGATCTCTACCGCGGTGATTCGACCGACGATCCGGACGTGGCGAGCCGGCTGATGATGGATCTCGAGATACCCCGTGCAGCGCGCGATCTGGATGCTGCCGTGGCGGCGCTGCTCAATCACGAGGCCGTAGACGGCGCGAAGGTGGGGGCCATGGGCTTCTGCATGGGCGGACAGCTCGCGCTCTTTGCGGCGACCCGGAACCGGCGAATTGGCGCGGTCGGCGATTTCTACGGAATCCACCCGAACGTGACTCTCGATCTCTCGGGACTGGAGGCGGCGGTGCTGGGGATCTTCGCCGAGCGGGACGCCTACGCGACCCCCGAAGCGGTCCGCAAGCTCGAGTCGGATCTGCGGGCCGCGGGCAAGCGCGTCCACTTCAGCATCTACCCGGGCGTCGATCACGCCTTCTTCAACGAGACGCGACCCGACGTCTACGATGCGAAGGCCGCGACCCGCGCCTGGTCCGAGCTGCTGGCCTTCCTGCGAGCGGAGCTGGGGTGAGCCGAGGAGACCTGGATTTCGTGGACGGCGAGACGGCTGGGGACGGGAGGCTCCGGGAACCCCGGCAGCCGATCCCCCTCGCCGATCTTCGCGCCGAGCTCGACGAGCGGATCTCGCGGATCACCACGCGGTTGAACGACTACGGGTTCGACCCGTTCGGCGCGAAGCCGGAGTACGCGCGCCGACTCGCTCTGCTCCCGGCTCTCTTGTACCGTTACTGGTTCCGCGTCGAGACCGATGGCATCGATCGGGTACCCGAAGGCCGCGTGCTGCTGATCGGCAATCACGCCGGCAACACCTTCGCCTATGACGCGGCGATGCTCGCCATGGCGCTGCTGATGGAGGCGGAGCCGCCCCGCCTGGTGCGGGGGATGGCCGAGTACTACCTCCCCCAGCTCCCATTCTTCGGCACCCTCATGCACCGCGCCGGCTCGGTCGTTGGAACACCGGAGAACTGCATCCAGCTCCTCGAGCACGACGAGGCGGTGATGGTGTTTCCGGAAGGTGCGGAGGGCTTCGTCAAGCCCTTCAGCAAACGCTACCAGCTCCAGCGCTTCGGCCTGGGATTCATGCGGCTGGCCATCGGAACCGACACTCCCATCGTGCCGGTGGGAATCGTCGGTTCCGAGGAGCAGAGCCCGGCGGTGGCGGATGTGAAGTGGCTGGGCAGGCTGGTGGGGTCGCCGGCGTTTCCCATCACGCCCACCTTTCCATGGCTGGGGCTCGCTGGCTTTGTGCCACTTCCGGTGAAGTTCCGGATGCGTTTCGGGGAGCCCCTTCGTTTCGAGGGCGACGCGAACGAGGACGACGCGGCCATCGAGAAGCGAGTCACGGTGGTGAAGAAGGCGATCCGCAAGCTGCTGGCGGAGGCGCAGGCGCAGCGCCAGGGTTGGTTCGCCTGATCCGCCCAGCCAGGAAAAAGCCAGAAGATCAGCTCGTTACGTAGCATCCTTGGGAAACACCTGGAGGGTTTCTCGGACCTCGACGCTGGCGAAGACCCCCTCGACCGCGTAGGGATCGGTTTCCGCGAATGCCTGGGCGGCGGCAAGATCGGCTGCCTCGAAGACCACCACGCTGCCACAAGGGTTGCCGTCCGCGGTGCGGATCGGTCCCGCGAAGCGCACCCGACCGGCATCGACCAGGGGCTGGAGATTGGCGAGATGGGCGTCGCGGTGGCGCTTTCGCAGGGTGACCCCGTCTGGGCCGTCGCGCCCGATCAGTACGAAGAGAGGCATGCCCTCTGGATAGCGAGCTTCGCCTCAGGTTTCGAGCAGCGCGATCTCGGCGGGATCGGTCAGCGGGCGAATGATCTCGAGGGAGACGGCGAGACCCGCGTCCTCTCGCGAGGCGTCCACCTCGAAGAGCCCCTCGCCGGGTAGCTCGTAGTAGAAATAGAGCTCCTGAGCGCCGTCGCCGGTTTCCGTGCTCAACCGCTCGGGTACCCGGGTCTGCTCGAAGAGGAGGCCAACGATGGAGTCGGTGTCCTCCCGCGCGAGCTGGCGGTAGCGAAGCGCCTTCGCCTCGGCGTTGACCGTGAAGCGGGGAGGAGAGCCAACCCGGAAATCGATCCGGGTGGCGTCCTCGGCGAGTCCGAAGCGAAGAAAGCGGAGCAGAGCGGTAGCGTCGATGCGGCGGAGCGGCGCGGGCATGTCGGAATCCCCCAGATCGGCTTCTGCGGAGAAGCTCTTGTGATCTGGGAGACTTATCGGCGTACTTGCCGGCGGCTTTAGACTCTGGGGGATTCCTCTTGGCGGGGCCCATTGCACCCCGCCCGTGGTTCGTCGTCCTTGGATCGGCGCTGCGACTAGGAGCCCAGGTTGCTCTCGAGGAAGCTCCAGTTCACCAGGTTCCAGAAGGCCTCGATGTACTTGGGCCGAGCGTTTCGGTAGTCGATGTAATAGGCGTGCTCCCAGACGTCGCAGGTGAGCAGGGGCTTTTTGCCCTCGGTGATCGGAGTGCCCGCGTTCTGGGTCTGCTCGATCGAAAGACTCCCGTCGGCGTTCTTCACCAGCCAGCACCACCCCGAGCCGAAGAGGGTTGCGGCCTTACCGCTGAACTCTTCCTTGAACTTTTCGAAGGAGCCATAGGCCTGGTCGAGGGCCGCCTTGGCTGCTCCGGTGGGCTCGCCGCCTCCGTCGGGGGAGAGGCTGTTCCAATAGAAGGTGTGGTTCCAGATCTGGGCGGCGTTGTTGAAGATTCCTCCCTCGGCTTTGACGATGATGTCCTCGAGGGAAGCCCCGGCAAAGCCGGTGTCTCGGATCAGATTGTTCAGGTTCTTCACGTAGGTCGCGTGATGTGCGCCGTAGTGAAAGTCGATCGTCTCGGCCGAGATATGGGGTGCGAGCGCGTCCTTGGCGTAGGGGAGCTCGGGAAGTTCGATGGCCATGGCCTGTTCTTCTCCTTCGGTTCCTGTCGTTCTGTAGTTCCAATCCACGCGGGCCGCGGCTTTCCCACGCCGCGTGGTTCTTATTAAATTAAGGCCTTCACAAATTTACGCAAGGAAATATTTGCCTTTTTCCGGATCTAGCTTAACTTGATTTCAGAAAGAAGGGAATTGATGACGCCCGCACGCCGAAAGCTGCTGGAGCTGATCAAATCCGGGGGGCCGCAGACCGCCACCGAGCTGGCGCAGCAGCTCGGGGTGACGCCCGTCGCGGTGCGGCAGCACTTGCAGGCCCTGAGCAAGGATGAACTCCTGGTCTATGTCGAGGAGAGGCGCCCGGTGGGCCGTCCGGCTCGCCGCTGGAGCCTCAGCGAGGCGGCTCAGCCGTTCTTTCCCGACAGCCACCGGGAGTTCGCCGTTGGGCTGATCGAGGCCATCGATGGCGCCTTCGGTGGCGAGGGCCTCCAGCGTCTGGTCGAGGAGCGAGTTCGGCTTCAGATCCGGCGCTATCGTCGGCGGATGCCGGGACATGAGACCCCTCTGGAGAAGCGGGTGGAGGCGCTGGCGTCGCTCCGCAATGAAGAGGGCTACATGGCGGAATGGTTCGCCGACGGCGAGGATTGCTGGGTCCTGGCGGAGAACCACTGCCCGATCTGTGCCGCGGCCAGGGTTTGCGGCGGTCTTTGTGCTGGGGAGCCGGCGCTCTTCCAGACCATCCTGGGACCCGATGTCGAGGTGCGAAGGACCGAGCACCTGCTGGAAGATTCTCACCGGTGCGTATACCAGATCAGCACCCGGGAGGGCCCCTACTCCAGCTCGGGTAGAATGACCGCCTCCGTTCCACCGCCCGGCACGGCCGGCGAACGAGGAAGCGCTGATGAAGGTCGTCGTCAACTCTGATCTCTGCGAGGCGAACGCGGTCTGCGTGCGCAGTTGTCCGGAGGCGTTTCGCCTCGAAGAGGACGACACGCTGACCATCCTGCTCGACCCGATTCCGGAGAACCTGCGCTCAGGCGTGGAGAGAGCGGTGCGCGGGTGTCCCCGCCAGGCGCTCGCCGTTCAGGAATGAGCTGATCCGGGAGCTCCCGCGCCGCCCCGGTCAGCCCATCAGCACGTAGCTGCTCATGGGATGGGACTCGACGCGAGCGAAGTCGATGAACTTCGCGCAGCTTTCCATCAGGCGGCGCCGGTTCTCCTCGAGCTTCTCCCGCGAGCTTCCCGCAGCGAAGAAGACCATGGGATCGGTCGGGGCCTCTGCCGGGAAGCTCTCCTCGACGATGGCGGACCAGCCAGGGGCTTCTGGGGTCACCGCTCGAACGATCACGTTCTGGATGTAGAGAAAGGTGCTCTGCGTCTCGATCGCGACCTGGGTGTGGTGTCCCTGCCACTGATCGATCCAGGATTCGTAGGTCATGGCCTCGGGCTTTTCGAGGAATGCCACCGTGGTGATACCGGGGGTGCGCTCGCCGAGAGGAGCGATCTGTGTGGTGTTGACGATCGGGACCGACTCCAGGACCAGGTAGCCCTCAACACGCTGGCAGGCCGCCTCGAGCAACCGATGGACCGGGTCCCGGTCGAGGGCCGTGTCGAGCCAGATGGAGACGGTTCCGGACAGGGGCTCTGGCATCTTCGTAATCCGCATGGGCTGGGCGTAGGCGGCCCGCGGGTCGGCCAGATTCAGCGAGAGTCCCCGCACCCCGAGGTCTTCGAGGCCGCCCGCGACTTCGCCGAGCATCGTCTGCTGGAAGCTCTCGATGGACTGTTCCGTTCTCTTCCAGATCACGTAGATCAGCTTTTCCAAAGCCCCTCCTCGGTCGTGCGTGGGTGGCCAGTGCCGTGGTAGCGATCCCTTCGCAAACGGGCGACCTCCCGGAAGAACGGATCGATGGGGTGGGATAGAATACGCTCCCCACCCAATCGCGCCCGGTCCGTTCGAGGGGATTTCTGCCGCCGTCCAGCGAACCCTCGGATTCGGGCCCGGACTCAGGTAGAGGCGAACCATGGACTCACTCGAGCAGACCATTCCGCGACTGGTTCGCAGCGCCGCCGAGCGCTTCGGGGACCGGATCGCCATCGAGGAGGGCGATCTCGCCCTGAGCTTTGCAGAGCTGGCGAGCGCATCGGCGCGGGCGGCGCGGGCCTTTTGCGCCGCTGGGATCGAGCCCGGCGACCGCATCGGGATCTGGGCACCGAACATTCACGAATGGGTGCTGGCTGCGATCGGCCTGCAGGCGGCGGGAGGGGTGCTGGTTCCGCTCAATACCCGGCTGAAGGGAGCTGAGGGGGGCTACATCCTCGAGAAGAGCGGAGCACGCATCCTGTGCACGGTGGCCGGATTCCTGGACACCGATTACGTCGGTCTGCTCCGCGATGCCCTGGGAAGCCCGAGTGCAGCGCGCCCGATCGCCGCGCTGCCGCACCTCGAAAAAATCATTCTCCTGCGGGGAGGCGAGAAGACTGGAGCGGACACCACTTCCTGGTCCGAGTTCCTCGCCGAGGGCGAGGCCGTCAGTGCGCAGGAAGCGCAGCGGCGTGCCGAGGCCGTCTCCGCCGACGACCTCTCGGACATCCTCTTCACCTCCGGGACGACGGGAAAGCCGAAGGGCGCGATGACCACCCACGGCCAGACTCTTCGCTGCTTCGAGGCGTGGAGCGAGATCGTCGGTCTTCGGCAGAGCGATCGATACCTGATCGTGAATCCGTTCTTCCACTCCTTCGGTTACAAGGCGGGCTGGTTGGCGGCGATCATGCGCGGCGCGACGATCCTTCCGCACCCGGTCTTCGACGTCCCGGCGGTGCTGGAGCGGGTCGGAAAGGAGCGCGTCAGTGTCCTCCCGGGTCCGCCCGCGCTCTATCAGTCGATTCTGGCCCACCCCGATCGGGAGAAGTTCGATCTCTCCTGCCTTCGCCTCGCCGTCACCGGCGCCGCCGCGATCCCCGTTGAGTTGATCCACCGGATGCGCCGTGCTCTCGGCTTCGAGACCATCATCACCGGCTACGGGCTCACGGAGAGCACCGGTCCGGTGACCATGTGCCGCGAGGACGATTCCCCCGAGACGATTGCCAGTACCTCCGGCAGGGCGATACCGGATGTCGAGGTCCGCTGCGTGGACAAGGAGGGGAAGGAGACCCCGCGCGGGGAGCCGGGCGAGGTGGTGGTGCGCGGCTACATCGTCATGCAAGGCTACTTCGACGACGCTTCCGAGACCGACAAGGCGATCGACCCGGAGGGCTGGCTGCACACCGGCGACATCGGAATCATGGACGATCGCGGTTACCTGCGCATCACCGATCGCATCAAGGACATGTTCATCACGGGCGGCTTCAACTGCTATCCCGCCGAGATCGAGAACCTGATGCACTCCTGGGAGGACGTTCTTCAGGTGGCGGTGATCGGCGTTCCCGATGAGCGCATGGGTGAGCTCGGGATGGCCTTCGTCGTCCCCGCGCCGGGCTCCTCGATCACGCCGGATTCGGTGATCGCGTGGTGTCGTGCGAACATGGCGAACTACAAGGTCCCGCGACGTGTCGAGATCGTCGATTCCCTCCCGATGAATGCCATGGGGAAGGTGACCAAGTTCGTTCTGCGCGAACGAGTGGCGGGCGGGAGCTCGCAGCATGGCGACTGAGAAGGTTGAGCTCCGGGGAGACGACGCGACGGGTGCCTGCTACCTCGATCTGCGCGCCGCGATCGATGGAGAGATCATGATCGGATCCGGCTACTACGAGGACGATTATGTCTGGGTCGAAGGCCAATGGAAGTTCCGCAGGCGCAAGCTCACCATGTGCTACCTGGTTCCGCTCCGTGAGGGCTGGACGGATCGGCCTCCGAATTCGGCCAGATGACGGAGCCGCCGCGGAGGGCGGCGACGATCAGGCCGCTGGAGAGCTCCTCTCTCGCTCTCGACCAGGGGCGGTCGAGCAGGCAGAGATCCGCCGGCGCGCCGACCTGGATGGATCGCGGCGCTGCGCCCGGTCGCTCGGGGGGCGAAGTGAAGAGGGCAAGAGCTCGCTCGGGTGTGAGCGCCTCGTCGGGGCCGAAGCTGGCCCCGGCTTCGGTGCGGCGATCGACCGCCGAGCGCATCGCCGCCCAGGGGTCTGGATCGCCGAAGGGAGCGTCGGTGCTACCGCCGAGCGGCACCGAGGCGCGCAGGAAGCCGGCACATCGGTAGAGCCAGGGCCGATCGCGAGGCTCGACGTCGACGAGGTAGGCGTCGCCGCGCTCGCGGATGAAGCCGGGCTGGGTGACGACGGTAAGGGGGAGATTCGCGACCAGCTGCACCGCGTCGGGTGGCGCTACGGAGGCGTGCTCGATTCGGTCTCCCGGTCGAGCGCCGGCGGCCGCGAAGGCCGCGGCGGCGAGGACGAGCTCCGATCGGGTCACGCAGTGAACGGCCACCGAGCGGCTCCCGCCGTGGGCGGTCTCGATGATCGCCTGGAGCTGCTCGAAGGAAGGGAGGTCGTTCTCCTCGAGCAGCACCTTGAGGGCGCCCGGTTCGACCATGGGGTGGGTGGGTGAGTGGAGATCGGGGCTGCCCATCACCACCAGGCGCTGGAGGAGTTCGCCGCCCTCCGCTGCAGCGACGAAGGCGCGGAGCTCGGCACTCGAGTTCTCGGCCGTTGCGTCCGTCAGCCCCGTGACGCCGAAGCTGGCCAGACGGAGGCTGACATCGCCCAGGCTCGGTGGGTCGCCATCTTCGAGCTGCGCTCGGAGCCAGGCGTCGAGGCGGAAGAGCCGCCCCGTGGCCCGGCCGGTGGCGTCGCGCTCGATACCCGGCTGGTCCACGGCGCGGTCGAGGCCGAGGCGATCCACGGCGGGTGAGTTCATCACCCACATCGCCCCGCTCCGGTGCTGGATGCGGACGGGGCGGTCGAGAGCCAGGTCGTCGAGAAGCGCTCGGTCGAGGTGACCGGCAACGGACTCGTGGTAGCCGACCCCGCGAATCCATCCGCTCCGTTCCGCGCCCAACCTCAGGGCATTCCCCAGGGATTCGATGCTTCGGACCTGCGGAGGGCCGCAGGGGACCGATGCCTCTGCGGCGGCCATGGCCATCAGGTGAATGTGGTGGTCGTGCAGGCCGGGGAGGAGTGCGCCGCCGGCGGCGTCGAGCAGGCGCTCGCCGCCGCGGCGGGCCAACGCGCAGCCAATCTCGGCGATCCGGCCGCGGGCGATGCGGAGGTCGAGGGGCGCGTTGCCGTCGATCTCTGCGCGGGTGATCAGCACGAGATGGAGAGCTCTTCGAGCACCCGCTCGGTGTCGGCTCCGAGCGCCCGCGCCGGGCGCCGGACCGGCCGCGCCCGGGGCGGAGAGACGGCGGTTCGCTGATGACCGGCCGCGACCTCCCAGCCGGGGCCGGTGCGGTGAACGCTGGCAGGGGATGGTACAGGACCGAAGCCGAGAACGTGCGCGACCACATCGCTGAGCGCGAGGTCCAGCAGGTATCCACCACCGCCCTTCCAGCAGGCGAGCGCTGCCAGCGCGGCGTGGATGCCGGCAAGAGGATCGGCGATGGCATCCGCACAGAAGAGCGGTGGGCCGCCTCGCCCGCCGGTTGCGGCTGCGAGCCCGGCAGCGACACCGGCGTCGTCGCCGAAGGCGATCCATCCCGCCCCTGGCTCTCGGCGTCCGTACCCGGTCAGGCTCACCCAGGTGAGTCCCGGGGTGCTCTTCACCAATGCCTCGGCATCGACTCCGAGCTGCGCGAGGGCTCGGGGTCTGGCGCTCTCCACCACGATGTCCGCGCGTTCCAGGATCCGATGCAGCTTGCGGCGTCCGGAGGGATCGCCGAAGTCGAGCGCCACGCTCGCCTTCCCGGCGTTGAGGAGCCCGAAGAAGTCGAGCGGGCCCGAGCGGGCGCCATCCATCCGGCGGGTGCTCTCCAGCTTCACCACCCGCGCTCCGGCGAGCTCGAGGAGGTGGGTGCAGAGCGGACCGGCCCAGAGCGAGGAGAGGTCGACGACCAGCGGCCGCTCGGCTCGGGCTCGCGTGACCGATCTTCCGCGAGCCGCGACTCGGCACCAGGGGGGAGCGTCGGCGGGCGGATCCACGGCGACGGCCGCCGCAAGCCCGAGGAGTCGTGCGCGTGCGACGATCTCGGCAGCGGGTCGAACCGCCACGCGGCTGGCCACGAACTCCCAGGGCTCAGCGACCTCACCCTCGCCGAGCCAGGCGGGGATCAACCTCAGGTCGTCTGGCCGGGGCAGGCTGATGGCGATCCACTCGTCCGCCGCCTGGAGGATGCGGCAGCTCCCGCCGGGTGAGACGACCCCGCGTCGAGTCAGGCCGAAGATGGCCGCTCGTTCCCCGAGGAGAGCGGGCCCGTCGAGGTCCGACGACCAGCGCGGACCGGCGACCAGGCGGATCGCATCCAACGTGGCGCGCGCGCAGGTGGCCAGCGGGCCCGGGGCGAGAACCGGCGGGCCATCGGGGTGGCCGGTGAGGACCATTGCGCCCGAGTCGGCCCACTCGATGGCCGGGTGCGGCTCGCTGCCGTTCGGCTGAGCGCACGACACGGCAGCCGAGCCACTCCAGCAGCGACGCGGTGTAGTCGGATCCGACACCCGAATCGGCGACGCGATACTCGGTGGTGGCCAGGGAGTCGCAGCCAACGGGGCTGGCGGCTTCAGACACCGGGCTCCTCGCGGATCTCGTCGATCAGACCCCAGTGCTGTGCGGTGACCGCGTCGATGCGAAGGCCGGAGAGAGCGAGATACGCGGCGCGCTGGCGCCCGATTCGCCGTGGGATGCTGACCGTGCCTCCAGCTCCGGGTACCAGTCCCATCGCCACTTCGGGAAGCTGGAAGAAGGCGTCTTCCGAGGCCGTCAGCTTGCGGGCGAAGGCCGCAAGCTCGATTCCCGCGCCCACGCAGGCACCGTGCAGCTCGGCGCGCACCCGGTCGGCGCATTGGCCGAGCAGGCGAGCTGGGTTGCGGGTAGATCGGACCGCGTGGGCGGTGGAGGGGTCGGGTAGGCTGCCGAACTCGTCGAGGTCTCCTCCGCTGCAGAAGTTGGGACCGGCTCCCCGGAGGATCACCTCGGTGATCGAAGAATCGCAGACGGCCGTCCGAAGTCCCTCCACCAGGGCATCACGCATCTGCACGGAAAAGGCGTTCCTCTTCTCGGGTCGATTCAGCGTGAGTTCGAGGCGGGCGCCGGATCGATGCAGGAGAACGGGGGGCTCCAGGCTCGCCTCGTGCACGGGTGCTGCGGGTCGCGCCGACAACCACCTTCCGAACTCCGGTCCGCTCTGAAGCGTGGAGTACACCAGCGACTCCGCGACCAGACCCTGGTGGATGTCGAGGTGGGCGCTCTGCCGTAGCAACTGGACCAGCGCCATGGCCGCAAGCGGTGTGCGCCGCGTGGCGCTGAGGATCGGCTCGAGCTCCTCCCGCGAGCGGACCACGATGTCGAAGTGATCGCGCAGCGGAGTCGCCGTCGATCGGGGGCTCCCGGTATCGAGGGCCACGGCGGGGCAGGGAAGAGCCGCGAGGCCCGCCTCTGCCGCGGCGATGGCTTCGGCGCTCGGTGCTGCAGCGTCGGAGTCGAGGGCGACGAGCAGGATCGGTTCCCCGGTCAATGCAGAGAAATCTTCGGGGGCGAAGGGCGACTGCAGCCGCTCGATCGCCTCCGCCAGCGAGAGGACAACGGTCTTCGGTTCCTGGTCTACGTCTCGTCTCCCAGCATCTCTGCGCGCAGCTTTCGCCGCAGAAGCTTTCCGAGCTCGCTGTACGGAAGCTCCTCGCGAAAATCGATTCGCTGGGGCGTGCGCGACGATCGGAGTCGATCCTTGACCCAGCTGCGGATCTCCTCCTCGCTGACGGAGCACCCGGGCTTGGTCACCACGGCCGCCGCGACGGTCTCTCCCCACTGCTCATCGGGAAGTCCTACCACCGCAGCGTCCGCCACGGCCTCGTGCTCGAGCAGCACGTCTTCGATCTCTCCCGGTGACATGTTCTCGCCGCCGCGCACGATGATGTCGTCGGCGCGGCCCTCGATGAAGATGTAGCCCTCCGCGTCCATGGAACCGCTGTCACGGGTGGGGAACCAGCCCTCGCCGTCGATACTGCTGGCGCGGCCGAGGTATTCGCCGGAGACCTGCTCTCCGCGCACGTAGATCTCGCCGCGTTCGCCGGAGGCCAGGTGCCTTCCTTCCTCGTCGCGGATCTGGACCTCGACGCTTGGCAGCGGGCGACCCACGGAGGTCAGACGGCGCCGGATTTTCGGGTCGTCGCTCCGCGCGGCGGCGCGATGTTCGTCGGGACCGAGGAGGGAGATGGTCGAGCTGGTCTCGGTGAGCCCGTAGGCGTTGGTGAAGTCGGTATCGGGAAAGAGCTTCATGGCGCGCTCGATCACCGACTGCGGCATCTTGCCGCCACCGTAGGAAAGGGCCCGGAGACTGGGGAGGTCCGCGCTCTCGGCGTCCGAGAGGGCTTCGATGACGCGCGCCAGCATGGTGGGTACCAGCATGGCGTTGGTGACGCATTCGGAGCGCGCCAGCTCCAGCCAGGCCTCGGCGCTGAAGCTGGGAAGCTGGACGATCCGCCGTCCGGCGTAGACGGAGCTGGCGATCGCCGCCATTCCGGCGACGTGGTAGGGAGGGACGCTGACCAGCGCCGCGTCTTCCTCGGCGGCGGAAGCGAACTCGACGGAGCCGAGGATGTACGAGACCAGGTGCTTGTGGCGAAGCAGGGCCGCCTTGGGCGGGCCCGTGGTCCCGCTGGTGAAGAGAAGGATCGCAATCTGGTCGGGATCCATCGGCCAGGTGGGCTCTCCCGCCGATCCGGCACTGGCCCGCTCGAGGAAGCGTTCACGGCTGACGACGGTCGTGCCGGGGAGCTTCGAGAGAGCCTCGGCCCGGTCGCTGTCCGTGACCAGGTAGGAGGGAGCGATCTCCTCCACCAGTCTCTCCAACTCGGCCCCGGTCAGGCGGTAGTTGAGCGGGACGAAGGGCAGGCCCGCCCAGGCGCTGGCGAAGAGGCCCACCGGGACCGCCAGACTGCTCTCGTCCAGGAGCGCGATCCGCTCGCAGCCGGAGCTGGCGATTTCCCGGGCCGCCGCCCCCGCCGCCTCGAAGAGCTGCGAGTAGGTGAGACTGGCCGCTCCGCTCTTGACGGCCACCCGGTCGCCGAAGCCCGACGTGGCCATCTCGAGCAGCATCATCAGGTTCACGGCTCAGTCCGATGACGGCAGCGGCTTGGCTTCCTTGAGCGAGAGCAGGGCGCCGCCGACTCCCAGCGAGCCCTCGCCCGGCTTCGTGCACAGCAGCTCGAGGTCGCCGGCCTCGTTGATGTAGCGTTTCCCGAGAGCCGTCCCCGCTGCGGCATCGGGCGAGACCGAAGCCCCCGCGGGGGGGTCGTCGCTGATGCCGATCATCGGGGCCCCGCCGCAGGTCACCTCCACCGGATCCGCGGGTGCCGCTACGACCATTACCTCGGTGGCACAGACTGCGCTGCGCATCCGCGTGCCTGCCTTCAGTTGAGCCATCTTTCGTTCTCCCTCCGGGCGGCGGATGATACTCGAGAACCCATCTGCTGTCCGCGACGCGCGGTCGCTCCGCCATCCACCCTCGGCGGCAGGGCCTCCGGGCCGCCACTCGGTCGGAGAATTTTGGTACGGTGGATCGGCAGTCGCGACGCGCCCCTGCGAACCGCGAGCGCGGTTCCGGGCCAGAGGAGAAGGAGGATCGGATCGTGAACTTCGAGTTTTCAGAGGAGCAGTACGAGTTTCTGGAGCAGGTCGACCGGTTCCTCGAGGAGAACTACGACCCGGAGGTCATGGATCCCAGTCGAGAGAACATGTCTCAGCTGGTGGATACCCCCAAGCGGCGCGCCTTCATGAAGAAGATCGGTCAGCGCGGCTGGCTGGGCATGACCTGGCCGAAGAAGTACGGAGGGAGCGAAGGGGAGGGCGTCTACGAGTACCTCCTGAACGAGCGCCTGGCCGGCGCGGGCTGTCCGCAGATCGGAAAGGGCGTCGGGATCATCGGAAAGACGCTGATCCGTCAAGGCAGCGAGAAGCTCAAGCAGGAGTTCCTTCCCAAGATCCTCGAGAACGATATCGAGTTCGCGGTCGGATACAGCGAGCCCCAAGCCGGCTCCGACGCGGCCGCGATGGCGCTCAAGGCCGTCCGCGACGGCGATGGCTGGCGCCTCAACGGTCAGAAGATCTTCACCACATCGGCGCACTTCGCCGAATGGTACTGGTTCGGCGCGCGGACCGATCCCGATGCGCCCAAGCACAAAGGGATCACGCTCTTCTTGATGCCGATGGATGCCCCTGGCTTGACGATCCAGGCGATGGCCACGATCGGGGAGCGCGAGATCACCAATCAGGTGTTCTTCGACGATGCCTGGGTCAGTGACGAGTACCGTGTCGGAGAGCTGAACAAGGGCTTCCAGTATATCTCCGAGGCCCTCGACCTGGAGCGGTTCACGATGTTCACCTTCGCTCCGATTCAGGGGAGGGTCGATCTGCTCTGCGACTACGTGGCCACCGAGGAGCGCGACGGCAAGCCGCTTCGCCAAGACCCGGTCATGCGCCAGAGGATTGCCCAGCTGGTCACTCAAACCGAGGTGGCTCGCGTGCTCGGTCTCCGGTTCGTGGCCAAGTCGATGAAGGGCGGGGCTCCACCCACCAACGAGGCCTCGCAGTACAAGCTCTATGCCACCACCCACTCGGTGCGCGTGGCCAATGCGTCGATGGACATCGGAGGACCCGCGGCACAGCTCCGGGTGGGGATGGAAGACGCCCCCATGAACGGCCGGGCAGACACCAGCTATCGCTGCACCGTGGTCGAGACCATCGGCGGCGGATCATCCGAGATCCAGAAGAACATCATCGCCCGCCGCAAGCTGGGCCTGCCCAAGAACTTCTAGCCCGATCCGCTGGAGGGCCGATCTCGGCGATTGGACCTCCGCGACCCGACGACACTCGAGGAGTCCGCAATGGACCTGGATTTCACTGAAGAACAGCAGATGTTGCGAGAGATGGTGCGAGGGGTCTGCGCAGAATACGCCCCGATCGATGTGGTCCGGGCCATGGAAGACGACCCGACCGGTTACCCCACGGAGTTCTGGAAGCAGCTGGGGGAGCTGGACCTGCTCGGACTCACCATTCCCGAGGAGTACGGTGGATCGGGGCAGACCGCACTCGAGGCCGCGATCGTCTACGCGGAGCTGGGGCGCTCGCTGGCTCCCTCCCCGCACTTCGTCAGCTCGGTGATGAGCGCGGGTGCCCTGGGGCTGGCGGGCAGTGACGAGCAGAAGCGAGCCTGGCTCCCGAAGATCGTTTCGGGTGACGCGATTCTGACGCCCGCGTGGCTGGAGCCGAAGGGGGGTTACGGTCCTCTAGGGGTGCAGCTCCGCGCGGTGGCAGACGGGGCCGACTATCGCCTCACGGGCGTCAAGCAGCACGTGCTGTTCGCGAGCGCGGCGAGCCGACTGCTGGTGCTGGTGCGAACCGGTGACGGCGACGAAGATCTCGCGCTGCTGCTGGTCGATCCAAAGTCGCCGGGGATCGAGTTGAGCCAGCAGCTCAGTCTGGCCTCCGACACCCAGTACAAGGTCAGCTTCAAAGACGTGCGTGTGCCCGCGACGGATCGAATCGGCGCGGAAGGATCGGGCTGGGCAACCTGGGATGAGGTCATGTACGACGGGATCATCATGCTCGCGGCCCAGGCGATGGGAGGCGCCGAAAGGTCGCTCGAGATCACGGTCGAGTACACCAAGGACCGGGAGCAGTTCGGCAAGCCGCTCGGCGCCTTCCAGGCCATCGCGCACTACCTGGCCGATGCTTCCACCGAGGTGGACGGGGGGATGACACTCGTCTGGGAGGCGGCCTGGGCCCGATCGGAGGGCAAGTCCGTCAAGCGTCTGGCGCCCATGGCGAAGCTTTTTGCGTGTCAGACCTACCGGGACATGACGGCGATGTGTGTGCAGGTCTGGGGTGGCGTCGGCTTCACCCTCGAGTACGACATCCAGCTCTACTTCCGCCGGGCCAAGCAGCTCCAGTTGTCGTGGTGGGATACGCGGTACCTGGAGGAGTTGATCGCCAGCGACGTTCTGGATCGGGCCGAGGCGTAGTCGACGGCGACGGTGTCTGACGCGGCGGCGGGAAAGCGCGCCCTGGCTGGAAGGCGGGTCCTGGAGCTGGCCGACGAGAAGGGTGTCTACTGCGGCAAGCTCCTCGCCGACATGGGCGCCGATGTCATCAAGATCGAAAGGCCCGGGGGCGACGCGACCAGGGACATCCCTCCTTTCTGGGGAGACCAGCGCCATCCCGAAAGGAGCTTGTTCTTCCTCTACACCAACACCAGCAAGCGGGGCGTGACTCTCGATGTCAGCAGTGTGGAAGGGCAGGGGCTCTTCAGGCAGCTGGCGAAAACCGCGGACATGGTTCTGGAGACCTTTCCGCCGGGCTTCCTGGAGGGTCTCGGTCTCGGCTTCCGGGATCTGCGCGAGGTGAACCCCCGCCTCGTCTGCACCTCGATCACCGACTTCGGGCAGACGGGACCCTACAGGAGCTTCAAGTCTTCGGACATCGTAGCCAGTGCGCTGGGCGGATGGATGTACGTCACCGGAGAGGAAGAAGACCCTCCGGTGAAGCTGGCTGGCTCCCAGGCCCACATGATGGCGTCGACCTATGCAGCGGTGAGCAGCATGATCGCGCTCTACCGCGGCGCGATCAGCGGAGAGGGCCAGCACGTCGACATCTCGGTGGAAGAGACCGCCCTCTCGGTGTCTCACATCTGCGGTGTGGGAAAGTGGCTCGATGACGGCATCATCCCCAGACGCCGGGGTACGGGTCTCTTCGCCTCGGTGCCCTCGGGCGCGTATCCCTGCACCGACGGCATGGTCTACCTGATGATCAATCGGCCGCTTCACTGGCAGGCCCTGGCGCGATGGATCAACGAGGTGACGGGCAATCAGGAGGTCCTCGATCCGATGTTCGAAGGCCCCTCCTCGACCCGGCAGCCCTACCGGGAGCTGCTCGACATCTTCATCTCCGATCTCACCTCTCAATTCACCGTCGACGAGATCTACCATGAGGGTCAGCGGCGGCACATTGCCTTTACGCCCGTGAACACCGCCGCGGCTGTGGCCCAGGATGGCCATCTCGCCGCCAGGAACTACTTCGTGGACCTGGAGCATCCGGGAGTGGGCACGGTCGCGTATCCGGGTGCGGCCTACAGGCACTCGGCGACCCCCTGGCGCATCGCCCGGCCCGCTCCCGGTGTGGGCGAGCACAACCAGGAGCTCTACGGAGAGGAGTTCGGCGTCACCGAGGAGCGGCTTCGCGTCCTCGAAGAGGCCGGGGTCATCTGATGGCGAGGACGGACCGGACGGCGGCCGCGACGCCGCAGGCGCTGGGGGGTCTCCGGGTGGTCGAGTTTGCGGCAGCTCTGGCGGGACCCTGGATCGGAAGAATCATGGCCTTCTGTGGCGCCGAAGTGATCAGGGTCGAATCGAAGAAGCGCCCCGACGTGGTGCGCGGGTACGTACCCCCGTGGGCACCCGAGATGGGAGTGCAGCCCCAGCTCTCGCCGTGGTTCACCGACTGGAATGCGGGGAAACGCTTCGTGGCTCTCGATCTGACCCAGCCCGAGGCCGTGGAGATCTCCCGGCGCATGGTCGCGGCCTGCGACGTGGTAATCGAGAACTACAGCGCGGGTGTGATGGAGAAGCTCGGGCTGGGCTACTCGGAGCTTCGCCAGGTAAAGCCGGACGTCGTCATGATCAGCACGTCGGGGTACGGCGATCGGGGCCCCCATCATCGCTACATCACCTGGGGTCCGAACATCGAGGCGCTGTCGGGTCTGAGCAAACTCTCCGGCTTCCCCGGGCGGGAGTGCACGATGACCCAATACGCGTACCCTGACACCTTGAGCGCTCTTCACGGGCTCTTTGCCGTGATGTGCGCACTCGATCATCGCTCCAGAACGGGCGAAGGGCAGCACATCAGCCTCTCTCAGACGGAGGCGACGATTGCCGTGATCGGCGATGTGATGATGGAATATCTGGCGAATCAACGCGAGCCGCAGAGCCTCGGCAACCGCTCTCTGCAAACCGCGCCGCACGGCTGCTACCGATGCGAGGGAGAAGACAGGTGGTGCGCCATTGCCGTGTTCGGCGACGCGGAGTGGGAGAGCTTCTGCGAGGTTCTCGGTCGACCCGAATGGCTGACGGATCCCCGATTCTCCAGCCTCTCCTCGCGGCTCGAGAATGCCGAGGTGCTCGACGAGCTGATCGAGCAGTGGACCGCTGGCCGCAATGATTACGAGGTGATGTCCGCGCTGCAGGGGGCGGGCGTCGCCGCGGGGGTGGTGCAGACCGCGGAGGACCAGCTGCATAGCGATCGGCAGCTGACGGAACGGAAGTTCTTCGAAGAGGTGCCGCACGCGAAGAAGGGGACTGTCGTCGCTGCCGGTATCCCGGTGGGATTGACCGGTACGCCGGGGCGCAGCGGTCTTGCCGGGGCGGCCGTGGGCGAGGACAACGAGTACGTATTCGGTGAGCTGCTCGGGATGACGCGGGAAGAGATCCAACGCGCGATCGACAGCGGAGCGATCGAGAGCAGCGGGTAGAGATGAGTGGATTGGACCTCTGGCCCGCGAGACGTCAGGAGGATCGTGTGGTGACTGTGGCGAGAGTCGAGCCGGGTAAGACGCGGATCGGTTGGATCGGAACGGGCGTGATGGGGTCGAGCATGTGTGGCCACCTGCTGGACGCGGGCTTCAGCATCACCGTCCACAACCGCACCCGCGAGAAGGCCCAGAGCCTGGTCGAGCGCGGGGCCGAGTGGGCGGGGACGCCCAGGTCCGTTGCGGAAGCGTCCGCGGTGGTGTTCACCATGGTGGGCTACCCGAGCGACGTCGAGAGCGTGATTCTGGGTGAGGACGGCGTCCTCGCCGGCTGTCGTAAGGGGACTGTCGTCGCGGACATGACCACCAGCCAGCCATCGCTGGCCGCCCGGATCGCCGAGGCGGCCGCAGAGATTGGCGCGATCGGCATCGACGCTCCCGTCTCCGGAGGCGACATCGGCGCCCGGGAGGCGAGACTGTCGATCATGATCGGCGGTGACGAGGAGGCGGTCGAGGCCCTGATGCCCTGCTGGCGCGTGATGGGCAAGACGATCGTCCGCCAGGGGGGGGCGGGCGCTGGTCAACACACCAAGATGGTCAATCAGGTCGTCATCGCCAGCAACATGATCGGGGTCTGCGAGGGATTGCTCTACGCCTACAAGGCCGGACTCGACCTGGAGACGGTGATGGAGTCCGTCGGCTCTGGAGCGGCAGGGAGCTGGTCGCTCTTGAATCTCGGGAAGCGGATCATGGACGACGACTTCGATCCCGGGTTCTTCGTCGAGCACTTCATCAAGGACATGGGCATCGCGCTGGAGGAGGCCGGGCGCATGGGCCTGTCGATGCCCGGACTGGCGCTGGCCCATCAGCTGTACGTCGCCCTGATGGCCCAGGGACACGGGCGCGATGGAACCCAGGCCCTCCAGCTCGCCCTGGCATCTCTGTCCGGGATCGACTGGAAGAAGCGTTAGCGTCAGAGAAGACGGTTGCCCGCTGAACTGCATCACGGTTCGACACCTACTTCGCGTGTGAATCGCGCTCAGAAGGCGACCGTCTATGAGATGAACCCACCACCACAAATCACGAGTGTATGGCCAGTGATATAAGACGCCTCATCGGAGGCCAGATACAGCACTGCATTGGCTACATCTTCGGGCTGCCCTAGCCTGTTCAGATTCAACTTCTTCAGTATTTCTTCCATCGTCTCCTTGGGTATCTGTTCAACTACTCGGGTTTCGATTACCCCCGGGGCGACAGCATTGACATTGATTCCGTA
Organism: uncultured delta proteobacterium; assembly: GCA_963766175.1. Taxonomy (GTDB): domain Bacteria; phylum Myxococcota_A; class UBA9160; order UBA9160; family UBA6930; genus CAVXZE01. The sequence continues at coordinate 27,793 of CAVXZE010000023.1, read as the reverse complement.
GGAATTGACCTCCTTCGCCAGCGCCTTGGTGAAGCCGATGATCCCAGCTTTGGCCGCCGAGTAGTCGGCAAACCCAGCTTGTCCCGAGATACCGTTGACCGAGGCGAGATTCACAATCTTGCCACTCTTTCTCTCTATCATGTGGTTTATCACCGCTCTGGTACAGACAAGCGTCCCGTTGAGATTGCGTGCGATCACTGAATTCCAGACCTCTTCCTTTGCTTCATGAAACACAGAGGCTTTGTCCCGTGCACTTCCACCGGCATTGTTGACCAATATGTCTATTCCCCCAAACCTCTGAAGGGTGGCTTCGACCATCTGGTTGATCTCTGCGCTCTTGGTCGCATCTACTTTGCTGGCCAATGCTTGGCCACCAGCGGCCTTGATTTCATTAGCCACATCGTTCAGCGGCTCGATGTCGATATCACATATTGTCACCTTGGCCCCTTCACGAACAAGAGTCAGAGCTATCTCGCGACCAATCCCGCGCGCTGCCCCAGTTACTATCGCTACCCTGTCAGCCAATTTCATCTGACTAATCCTCCCTATGAGATGTGGCTTGCTCCCTAGCTCAGCAGATAGCCCGCATAAACGGCTTATCATCTATGACGCTCCGCTATCAGACGTTCCGAAAACCCCTGACGTCCGCGGCCTCGCGGATCCGCTTCGTCATCCGTGAGATTCCGGAATCAATAGTCCAGCGTCAGAATGCGTCCCTCTGTAAAGGAGAAGAATGCATCCTTGTCGGCAACCTTCACGCCGGGCATCAGATCGGCCGGGGTCTTCCCGGCGGCCTTCAAGCACCCTGGACACGCGTAGACACCGATACCCATCCCGATCAGCTTCTGGAGCTGGCTCTTCGAGGCGGGAAAGTGGCTGAAGGTGAGATCCGGAGCGCTCTCGAGCACGACCTCGACTCCCTTGATGTCGAAATACACCAGCACATCCCGGCTCTCGGCCATGATCTCCGCCATGTTCAGCGCCATCAACACCCGGTGCGGTTGGTCCACGCCATGACTGATGTGCAGGAACACGCCATCGCGCGGAGTCTTGTCCTCGGCGCGGACGACCTGTCCAGAGACCATCAGGGCCAATAGACCGGTCACCATGGCGCACCGGAGCAGCGTTCTAGAAGACATGCCGGATCTCCTTGGATGATTCGATGTCAGAGAAGAAAAGCATTGCACGGTTTCGAGTATCCCCTGCCGGAAACACAACGAGCCACACCTCGAGGGGTGTAGCCCGCAGCCATCATACCGCATCGGGGACCGGTGTTTGCGGGATCCGGAATGCGTCGACTCGCGGCTGCCGGAACGGCTCGGCTCCGCGCGCCCGGGCCGTAGAGTCTGGATCACGATCTCTTTGTATGTCACTGATTTTGCTAAACATTCATGGATAGATCGGTTCGGATGCTTCAACAGCGGCGATCTCGGTTCAGGAAGAATTGTCGGGAAAGGAAAGGATGGCTTCATCGAACGGAATCGGGATGAAGCTGCAGATGGCCTTAAGGCTCTCCCGTGAGTCTTCGAGGGGTTCTTCGTACCTCACCTGAAAATGGCGAGACTCAGGTAGCCGCCTGCGAAGAGCGGTCCAGAGTCGTTCGGCTTCGATCCAACGGTCGGCGCCGGCCACTCGTTTCCGGTCAAGCCGATTCGGATACAGGAGCGGGCTACGTCCCTTCCGTCTCGAAGAAGATGAATGTATCGAGCGTCGGGCCACACGTGCAGGAGCCGGTCGAAATGTCGATGGACGGTTGCACCTACCAGCTGCTTTCCGTCCCTGCTTCGCTTCTGCTCCAGGAAGCTGTTGACGAGCTTGGGAAAATCGAGGGACGGATCGAGCGTTCGCCCGACCCGCGAAAACCCCGTTCAGACCTCAGCCACTTGTGGTACGCCTCAATGGGCGGAAAGGTGCCATCGTCAGCAAGTCTTTCGACCGCGAATTCGAACTCGAAGTGAAAGGCAATGCCGGGATGGTGGTCGAGCATCAGACGGAGAAGGGTCGTGCCCGAGCGTTCGGATCCAACCATGAAGACCGGCTCTCTGATCATGTCGTTCGGTGGGTGGCCCATTCGAAGCTCGCGGGTGCTGGAGAGAGTTCAAGGGATTCCGGGAGTATACCGATACGTACTTCTCTTCCAAGACAGCCGGGTTCTTCTACCCTAAGATGGTCAGGGAGATTGTCATCGCGCTGGGCCATGCAAACCGATCCGCAACCTGACCAGCAGTCGAACCGATCGACAGTGCCGCAAGTCACCGTCGTGATCGTCACGTACCAGTCAGCGGGGACGATCGAGAAGGCGCTGGAGCCGCTGCGTCAGCCCTGCCAGGAAGGCCTTCTCCGGTGTGTCGTGGTCGACAATGCCAGCGCGGACGGGACCGTCGAGATCCTGCGTCGGGAAACGGATTGGCTGAAGCTGATCGAGGGGAAGGAGAACGTCGGCTACGGCCCGGGCTGCAACCTGGGGTGGCCGTCGGCAACGACGCCGTACGTTCTGTTTCTGAATCCGGATGCGATACTCGACGCGGCTGCCCTGGGGATTCTCGTCGACTTCATGGAGGAGCATCCGCGGGCCGGGATCGTGGCTCCGGCGCTGCTGGGCCGCTCCGGCCAGCCGCACGGTGCGGGTACTCTGGTGACTCCCAGGAGAATCATCCGCGGGGCGCTGGGACTGGCGGTCGAGGCAAAGCAGCCCTTCGAGCCGGGAGGCGCTGCCTTTCGCACCAACTGGCTCAGCGGCGCCGTGGAGCTGGTCAGAACGCAGCTCTTGCGCGAGCTGAATGGGTTCGATCCGCGCTACTTCATGTACTTCGAGGAGACCGACCTGGGTGTCCGCGCGCTCGAGACTGGCTGGGAGCTCTGGGCGGTGGGAGAGGCGATTGGCCATCATCTGGTCGCGGCGAGCTCGCGCGCTTCGGGACGAACGCTGATCGGTCATGACATCGCGGATTTCTTTTTTCGCAGTCGCTTCTACTATCTCGTGAAGCACCACGGCTGGCCGTCCGCTATCGCGGCCGAGTCGATGGATCTGCTCGGCTCGGCTTTGAGAGGTGTGGCACGGTGGGCGCTCGGACGGGACGCGTCGCGGCAGTTTGCGCGTCTCCGCGCACCCGCCTTCCGCTTCCCGCCGCCCCCGATATCCCCTCGCTTCTCCGAAACCTCGGCGGGTGAATCGAATCCTCTGGTTTCGATCCGCAACGCCAGCGAGGCAGACGAGCCACAGATCGTCGAGCTCCTGTTCAAGGCCTTCCAGAGATGGCCGCAGTTCGAGATACCGACTTCTCCCATCGAACACCTCCGCTGGAAGCTGCGGAGCGATCCGATTGCGCCACGGCACCAGTGGGTCGGTGAAATCGACGGGAGGATCGTCGGAACGATCCTGAGGGTGGTTCGGAGGGTTCGAGTGAGGGGGCGGGACTGCCTCGCCCGGGATGGCGTGGACGCCGCAGTGGATCCGCACCACGAGGGCCAGAGGGTGTACAGCTCCATCCTCGAACATGCTCGGGATTGCCCGCAGGCTTCCGACTTCGATCTCGGCGTCTGGTACAGCTCCAACCCGAGGACGCGGCTCCGGAGCAGGTCGAAGGAGAGCCAGGCGCTCGCCAACCCGATTCAGGTTCTTCAGAAGCCGTACCGGGCGCGCGCCATCGTGGCTCGGCGCCGAGAGAAGTACGCTGGGCGCGTGCCCGCGTCCTTGGCCGTACTCAGGATCAAGGCCGAGGCGGCATTCAACAGGCTTTGGCACCCGCCATTCCTCCGCCCGGCGAAGTGTGCCTGGTCCATCACCACCCTCGAGCGGTTCGACGATCGCGTCGGGAAGCTCTTCGACGCTGCGGCTGAGGCGTTCGATTTCCTGATCGTCAGAGAGAAGGACTACATGAACTGGCGGTACTGCGAGCCGGCGGGAGGGCGGTTCACGGTCAGGGCGGCGGAGGAGCAGGGGCGGCTCCTCGGATATCTGGTCTTCAAGATCGCGGAGGGTGAGGGCTACGTCGCTGACCTGCTGGTGCTGCCTGGACGGATCGACGTCGTGCGGTCTCTCGTCGAAGATGCCCTTCGGGTCTTCCGCGAAGCCGGCGTCGAGCTGGTCAACTGTTGGATGATTTCACGGCACCCGTACAACCGCGTGCTGCGGAAGTACGGATTCATCGACACGAGAAAGGACGTCGGGTTCAAGGTTCGGCCGGTGACCCTCGATGAGAGCGAACTCGAGTTCCTGAGCGATGAACGTGCACAAATCCATCTCACCCATGGCGACTCGGACTGGGTGTAGGGATGGGTTCCTCGATCCGTGAATCCGTCAGCCATCGTGGCAGGATGGCCTTGCCCGGCGCCGGACGTGGCGATCACGTCGCTGAGGTTGAAGAAGAATGAAGGTGGTCGAGCCGAGGTTTCCACTTCGCCTAGTCGCGCCTCGTCGCCGGGTGCTGCACGCACTCGAAGGGGGCATGTACTGGAGTGGAGCTGCGGCTCTCTATGTCCGGCTGTTCGGCGCTCGGGGCGCCGCAATCGTGGCCTATCACAGCGTGACGGATCGGTCGATCGCACGGTGGATCGATCCTCGCAACGCGATTCCGCTGGAGATCTTCGAGGCCCAGATGGACTTCCTCGCTCGGCGACGGAAGGTCGTCAGCATGAGCGCTCTCGTCGATGCACTCGAGAGTGGGGAAAACGCCGAAGCCGGGACGGTGGTGATCAGCTTCGACGACGGCTATCGAGACACGCTCGAGCTGGCCGCTCCCATACTGGAGCGCCATGGATTGCCCGCGATCCTCTACCTGTCCACGGGAACCGCAGCGCGGGGCGCGAATCAGTGGGTCGACGAGCTCTACTCGGCGTTCCAGTTCAGGACGAGGCACCAGCTGCGACTCGATGGGCCCGATTCCCCTGTCTACGATCTCGAGAAGAAGGATACCCTCTTCGAGGCATACCACGCGACGGCCGGGCGGCTGGTAGCCATGGAGCCGAGCGAGCGAAACGAGTTTCTCGAAGAGGTGAAGGCTCAGCTCTCCGCGGCAGAACGACCCCCGAGGCTGATGCTGACATGGCCAGAGGTGAAGGAATTGACCCGGCGCTACCCGGGCTTCGAAATCGGTGGCCACACGCGTGAACATCTCGACCTCACCGCTTGCGGAGAAGAGGCGGCTCGAGCCGATCTGAAGGGCTCGATGGCCGACATCGCTGGGGAGCTGAAGATAGAGGTCGTTCACCTCGCCTATCCGTACGGGAGGACCAACGAACGCATCCGTGAGATGGTCGCTGGTTCTTCCCTGCGCTCCGCCGTGATCGGCGAGTCGATGTCCCTGGTCCACTGCGGTACGGATCGATTCGCGATGCCGCGGATCGAGGCCCGTAGCGCCATGACACGGTTCCGATTCCAGACCAGCGGCGCCTATCCCGATCTGCCGCTGGCGCTTCTGGGGAGGGCATGACTCGGTCCAAAACGCCGCTTTGTGTGTTCCCGCTTCCCGTGTTGATGGGCAACAGCTTCGGGCCCACAGAAGACAATGGGTGAGGCGAAACCGCGAGCCACGGTCCGCAACGCCAGCGAGGCCGACGAGCCGCAGATGCTGGAGCTGCTGTCCAGAGCCTTCGGGCGATGGCCGGCGTTCGAGCTCAACGTAACTCCGCTGGAGCACATGCGCTGGAAGATGCGGAGTGATCCAATCGCGTCACGGCACCAGTGGGTCGCCGAGATCGACGGCCGGGTCGTGGGAATGGTCCTCAGGATCGTTCGCAGGGTGCGGGTGAGGGGCCGGGACCGCCTCCTCCGAGACGGCGTGGACGTTGCGGTCGATCCTCTCTACCAGGATGGGGGACTCTACGCCGCAATTCTCGACCACGCCCGGGAGAGTCCGCAGGCGTCGGAATTCGATCTCGCTTGGGCGTACAGCACCAATCCGAGGACGCGGCGCCGGAGCAGAGATGCGGAAAGGCGTGAGATCTCCAATCCGATCCAGGTGCTCCAGAGGTCGTACAACGCCCGTGCCATGGTGGCTCGACGTCGAGCGAAGTACGGGGGGAGGTTGCCGGCCTGGTTGGCCGTACTGAGGATCAAGCTGGAGACAGCTTTCAACAGGCTCGGGCACCGGCCGTACTGGCGTCGCGCGAAGCGCGCCTGGTCGATCACCACCCTGGAGCGGTTCGACGACCGCATCGACGAGTGTTTCGACGAAGCCGCCAAGCGCTTCGATTTCCTGGCGGTGAGAAGCAGGGACTACATGAACTGGCGGTACGTTGATCCGGCCGCAGGGCAGTTCACAGTGAGGATCGCAGAGCAGGAGGGAAGAATTCTCGGGTACCTCGTCTTCAAGTTCACCGAAGGGACCGGGTACATCGTAGACCTGCTGGCGCTACCGGGGCGGATCGACGTGGTGCGGTCTCTCGTCGAGGACGCACTTGGGTTCTTCTGCGAAGCCGGCGCCGAGCTCGTCACCTGTTGGATGATCTCCCGGCACCCGTACAACGGCATCTTGCGGAGGTACGGATTCATCGATTCACGGAGAGAGGTTGGGTTTCGGTACCGCCTGGTGAGTCTCGATGAGAGCGAGGTCGAGTTCCTGGCTGATGCGAATGCGCGGATCCACCTCACTCACGGGGACTCGGATTGGGTCTAGGCAAGTCTCTTAGAGGGGGAAGAGAGCTCTCAGATTCCGACGATTCAGGCCCAGCTTCTCGCTGCGGAACTGCCCCGAATGCCCCGCGGTAGTCGCGGTACGACCTCTTGAGTAGGAGTCTGAAGGCGGCCCACTGGCAGTGGAGCCGCTGCCGCCGAGTGAGCGGCGCGTCTCCGATGATCGCGAGCAGGGTCCTGAAGAGCCTCGACGGTGGGGCGGCCAGCTCCCGGTGGCGGGTCGGATGGTAGCGCCGGAGCAGCTTGGCGCGGTCCGGGTCTTCTTCCCCCGACTCCTTGATGCGGTGGGCGAGGCACTCGGGTACGTGCTGGAAACGCCCGAGTAGACTGAGCTCCGCGCCCATCATGCGATCTCCCCAGTCCATCATCCAGACCAGGTGTGTGCGCTCGAGGGCGTCGCGGCGGATCAAGCTGTAGATCGGATCGTACTTCGCGTCTCCCGCCAGGTAGAACCACAGCATCCTGGCGAAGCGGCGCTCGGGTCGTTCGGAGTCGGCCCGTTCGCCGCGGTACTCCTCGTAGCGCGAAGTTCCGTCCTTTCGATGAATTCGGAAGTAGGTGGTGACCAGGATGGCCCCCGGATCCGCGTCCAGCGCCTCGACGCAGCGCGAGGCGTAGTGGGGCTCGAGCCAGTCGGTTACGCCGATCCAGCGGAAATACTCTCCTCGCGACTGGCGGAAGACGAGGTTGACGTTCTCGATCTGTCCGATGTTCTCCGGGTTTCGCGAGACGCGGATGCGGGGATCGCGTGCCGCGTATTCGGAGAGGATCTGGCTGGTTCCATCCGTCGAGGCATTGTCCGACACGACCACTTCGAAGTCGGTGAAGTCCTGGGTCAGCAGCGAGTCGAGGCACCTGCGAATCGAGGCTTCGCCGTTCCAGACCGGGAGGCCGAAGCTGACACGCGGGATGTGCGCGTTGCCTCCCTCATGGCGTGTCCGATGGGTTCTCGCGTCGCTCATTGTCAGAAAGCTAGCACTCGGCTTGAATCGAACTTTGCGGTTTGCGTAGCAGTGAGAGTCGGGCGTTCAAGACCGCTTTTCGACGTTCGAGAGGGGGGACTTGAGAATCCGTCAGGGAGCCTGGCTGACGAAGACCTGGTCGAAGGGGCGTGATGCGAGCGTCCGGGCGATCAGTCAACGCTCCTGCCACGCCGTGAACGGATTGTCGAAGTCTCAAGGTATAAACTATTGAATTAGCTTGAGAAAATCTCCGAAGAACTTGAGAGCGACAGGCGGCGCCGAGATCAGAGGCGCGAGGCGCCGACGATGCTCAGCACTTCGTTGCAGCCGTCCTCGATCAGCGAGGCGCGCGCATCTCGCAGGAGCTTCTCGATGGGATACTCGCGGCTCAGGCCATTGCCTCCGAAGATCTGAAGCGCGTCGCTCGCGACCTCGAAGGCGGTGTTGGTGCAGAAGACCTTGGTAGCGATGCTGTAGTGGACCTGGGGGGCGCCGCCGGCATTGAAGACAGCCACGCGGCGAGCCAGGGCCCGTGCCGCCTCGACCTTGGTGAACATCCTGAAGAGTCTGGACTTGACGCTCTGGTGCTCGAAGATCGGTACGCCTCCCTGGATGCGTTCCTTGGCGTAGGCGACGGCGTGGTCGCAGGCGGCGCTCGCCACGCCGACGAAGAGCTGGCCCATGGCGGCGTTGGCGTGTGCGAGCATCATCTCCAGGCCGACCGCGTAGAGCTCCGGCCCGAGGGCCATGTAGCTGGACGGGATCCGGACGTCGTCGAAGAAGAGCTCACCCTGGTTGAGCGGACGCTGCCCCAGCTTGTCCAGCGGCTTGGGACGGGAGATTCCGGGCAGGTCGAGGGGGACCAGCAGCACCGCGCCTCCCTTGAAGCCCTGGCTCTGGTCGAGGGTGCAGAAGACCACCGCGATGTCAGCGATCGTCCCGTTCGAGACCCAGGCCGCCTTCTGTCCCTTGATCACGTACTCGTCGCCCTCCTTGTGGGCGACACAGTTCGCCTTGAGAGACGGGTCGCTGAAATGGCCTTCGCTGAGGGCGACGGTGTCGCTTCCGTGGTCGGGCTCGGTGAGTGCCCAGCAGCCGATGGTCGGCTTGTCCGGAGCGCAGAAACGCTCGATCAGGTCGGCGTCGCCGGTCTGCTGCACCCAGGGTCCGTGAAAGCCGCAGAGCCCCAGCGTGATGGCGAGTCCGACATCGCCCCAGGAGAGCTCCTCGTTGACGATGGCCATCAAGCGGGCCTTGGCGACGGGATCCATCTCGGTGTCGGCGACCAGGCCATCGAATCCGAGCTCGTGATACTTCTCGAACACGTCCCATAGAACCGACTCGGGGGCAATCACGTCAGAGGGGTCGGGCATCCGGTCGAGCTCCACGCCGGCGGGCCGCAGCACCTCCTCCGCGAACTTGTGGGCCGTGTCGCGGACGGCGATGTCCTCATTCGAGAGACCGATTTCGATATCCATCATGGCCATGGCACGTCACTCCTGATGAAAAATGGCAGAAGCAGGGAGTCGATTCGATTCCCCGAAATGGACCTTAGCGAGAGGCGCCACGCCCCTGCTCGACCAGCTCTGCGATGTCGAAGACCTTCCGCTCGTCGGTGTGCTTGCTCACCCCCTCCGTCAGCATCAGCAGGCAGAAGGGGCAGGAGGTCGCGATCTTCTCGGCTCCCGTATCGAGCGCTTCCCGCGACCTGACCTCGTTGATCCTCTCACCGCCTTCTCCGCCCCAGTAGTTTCCGCCACCGGCGCCGCAGCAGAAGCTCTGCTTCCTGTTGCGGGGCATCTCGACCAGCTCGCCGACGGCAGAGAGCACGGCCCGCGCTTCGGACTCGATGTCGTTGTGTCGGGACAGGTAACAGGGGTCGTGGAAGGTGACCCGCTCCTCGCCCCGGGCGAGGCGGAGTTTCCCGGCCTCGATCAGCTCCTGGATCAGCACCGCGTGCGGAATCACCTGGTAGCTCCCACCCAGCTCCGGGTAGTACCGGGTGAAGCTGTTGTAGCAATGGGCACACAGGGTGATGATCTTCTCGATCCCCAGCGCCTCGAAATCCTCGATGTTCTGCTGTGCGAGCTCGACGAAGAGGAGCTCATTGCCCATCTGCTTGGCTGGATCCCCGGTGCAACGAGCTTGCTCCAGGACGCCGAAGGAGACGGCGGACGCCTGGAGGATGCCCACGGTCGCCCGCGCGATCTCCTGTGCCCGCTCCTCGTAGGTGATCGCGCAGCCGATCCACAGGAGGTACTCGGTCTCGCCCCTCTCGAAGAGCGGGACATCCAGGTCCCTGCGCCAGTCGTCGGGGCTGGCAGCGGTTCCGACGAACGGGTGCTGCCTCCCCTCGAGGTTCTTCTGGGCGTGTCCCATCACCTCTGGAATCTCGGACCGCTCCATGACGAAGTGCCGCCGGAGCTCAAGGATGCTCTCCGGCTGGCTGATGCTGACCGGACAGGCCTCCATGCAGGCGGCGCAGGTGACGCAGTCGAAGGCGGCCCGAATCCCGATCGTCTCCAGCAGAGAGTCGTCCCCGAACTTCTGGTCGGCGAGGTACTCCGAAACGGTCGCGACCACCCCCTTGGGCGAGAGTGCCTTTCCCGTCTGCGTGGCGGGACAGACCTCGTCGCAGCGCCCGCACCAGAGGCAGGTGGAGGAGTCGAGCAGGATCTTCCGATCGAAATCCACCAGCTTGCTGGCCCCGAGCGGGGGCACCTCTTCCGTTTTTTCGTCTTCCAGGGCGCTCCAGTCGATCGGCTTCAGCGCGACACCGCGCCGCGCGGAGGCGAGGGCGGAATTGATCGGCCCGAGAAGGATGTGGGCGATCGGTGAGTAGGCGATGCAGGAGATGAAGGTCAGACCGAGCAGGCCGTGGATCCACCAGGCGTTCCGGAAGGCCGCGGCACTACCCCCCGTGCCGCCCAGCAGTGAGGCCAGGAGGTTTCCGACGAACTTCCCCTCGTGGGCTCCGCTGTGGGCGATGCGGATGGCCTCGGCCCCGAATCCCGCCAGGACCACGGCGAGGAGCAGGATCTCCATCACGACGAAGCCGCTGCGTTTCTTCGGCTTGGAGAGCCGCTCGGGGGGGAAGAGCCTCCTGCCCAGGAAGAACAGCAAGCCGAGCAGCACGGCTACACCGGCGAGGTCGCGTCCGAGGCCCATGAGCCAGAAGCCGATTCTCCCCTCGAAGAGGGGGACGCCCAGGAAGGTCAGAGGGAAGACGGCGTGGCCCAGGATCAGAATCATCGAGCCGAAGAGGACCAGGGCGTGGGCGGTGCCGGAGAAGGGCCGCTTCAACAACCGTGACGCGAGCACCCCCCTGGTGAAGAACGCCCACCCGTTGATCGGGCCCAGCGCTGTCGAGAGATCACCCGCCGCGCCCGGTTCCACTGGCCGACCCACCGCAATCCGCAGCCAGATCCGGTAGAGGCCAAAGCTGAGGGCGGCGAGGGCGCTCAGGAGCAGGACGGTCAAGAGGGCGTAGTCGAGAGTGGGAATCAGGTCCATCGTTTGCGATCTCTCTTCCGGCACCAGGAACGCGGTCCGCGAGCCACCGATTGCAGGGATGACAATTTTCCGCTCGCCGGCTGTTCCATTTCCTTGGGCTTGACGAGGACTGACTCTTGAGTAAGCTGTTTTCGTCCGAGTAAGTCAAGGGGGAATTTGGCTTCGCGATCCTCTCGCAGCCCAGCGGGATCGCGGGGAGCAGCGGGGCGACGCGGATGGCGATCGAGATCCGGGAGACGTTTCAGGTCCAGGCGCCGATCGATGCCGTGTGGCGATTCGTGATGGACCCGGACCAGGTGGTGGCCTGCATGCCGGGGGCGGAGCTCGAGGAGGCGGTGGATGACCGCACCTTTCTCGGCCGGGTCAGGGTGAAGCTGGGCGCCATCACTACCAGCTACAAGGGTCGCATCCAGTTCACCGAGGTGGACGAAGAGGGCCATACGGTTCGGATGGTGGCCGAAGGGCGCGAGACCGGAGGCGGCACGGCCAAAGGGACCATCTTCAGCTGCCTGCGCGCACTGCCCGACGGGCAGACCGAGGTGGTGGCAGAGGCCAGCGTGGATCTCACCGGGCGCGTCATGCAGGTGGGACGGGGGATGATCCAGGGCGTCTCCCACCAGCTGTTTCAACAGTTCGTAGCCAGCACCAAGGAACGCCTCGAGGGGGCGCAAGGGGCGGACAGCCCGGTGCCGGCTGCAGCCGAGCGGGAGCCGGTTCGGCTGCTGCCGCTGATCCTGCAGGTTCTCTGGTCCCCCGTGGCGCGGTTCTTTCGCCGGCTGCGCCGGCGCCCTGGTGACTGAGAAGTCGTAGCAACGTGAAAGGCCACGGGCTTGGCAGTGCCAAGATCAGTTGGGCTTCGGCCCGAGAAAGGAAGCGAAATGGAGAGGGGAGAAAAGCTCGAAATAGAGAAGCTCGAGAAGCCGGCTTTCATGACGGACGGAGAGTGGCAGGCGACACGGGAAACCCTCTCCCTGTTGAACCAGACCATCCCGGATGAAGCGTGGGGGAATATCGGCGAGAAGGTCACCGACCTGAATCGCATCAGGTCTGACGGCTGGGAGGATAGGGAGAAATTCCTGTCCACCGAGGGGAGGGAATTCGCCGAGCCAGGGGTCGCCCCCACTTTGCTGCTGACCACCATCGGGCGCAAGTCGGGAAAGGAAATCACGACTCCCGTCAACGGCATGCGGGACGGCGACAATTATTATGTCGTGGCCTCCCTCGCTGGCTACGACGAGTTTCCCCACTGGTACCGGAACCTGGAGAAGAACCCGGGAGTATGGATCCAACGAGCGGGCGAGAAGGTTCCGGCTACCGCGCGTAGGCTGAGTCGGGAGGAGAAGGCCCCGCTCTGGCCGCGCCTGCTGGCGGAAGGGCAGCCCCTATGGGCGTACTTCCAGATGTTTACGGAGCGGGAATTCCCGGTAGTCCTCATCACTCCCGAGAAATAGCAGAAGCTGCAGCCTGGGTCGCTCTTGACATTCCATCGCCGAAACAATCGAGGGGAAGAGCTCCATGAGTGAGACGCAGTTCGAACACCTCTTCTCACCTTTGCAGGTGGGGCCCATGCGGGTGCCAAACCGCATCTGCGAGACCACCAACACCATCAATTCGTCGATGATTCCCGGTGAAATCGACGAGAACTTCAGAGAGCACCATGGCGCCAAGGCCCGGGGCGGTACTGGCTGGATTGGCGGCGAAACCTGGCTGCTCAACCTTCCGTTTCCACCGGAGGCGCCGGATGAGATAGGTCTCTCGGTGGGGTTTGCCTCACATTTTGCAGCCTATCAGAACCCGGCCTTTGCCGAGGGTATGGTGAAATTTTGCGACGAGGTGCACCAGGCCGGCTCCGTGGTGGTCATTCAATTGACCCACCTGAGTGCTGTTTGGGCTCCTTCGGCAGTGCCCGTCGTCGGGGCCCAGGACTATACGCCGCACGCGCTCGGCGAGGAGGAGATCGAATTCTGCCTCAATACCTACGCCGATGCCGCAGCGGTGGCCAGGGATGTAGGAGCGGACGGAATCGAGATTCACTGCGCCCACGAGACCTTGTGCTACAGCTTTTTGTCGCCAGTGACGAATCAGCGCACCGACCGATGGGGCGGCGGCCCGCAGGAGCGCGTCCGCTTTGTCGTGGAAGCGCTGGAGCGCGTCCGCAAGGTCATCGGCAACTCGCTCGCCTTGGGCATACGCGTTACTGGCGAGGAGTTTCGGCAGGGCGGCGCCGAGCATCTCGAAATGCGCGAGATGGTCGATTGTCTCGGCGATACCGGGCTGCTCGATTTCGTGGACGTCGATGTCGGTCACTGCTGGGGTGCGCCTTCCTATGTGCCGTCGTCGTACTATGCTGAGGCAGAGTTTCGCAAGGTCGGCAAAGCAGCGCGCACCGACCTGGATCAGAAGATCGCCGTCCTGTTCACCGGGCGCATCAACGACCCCGGTGTGGCGGAGGGGTTGATCAAGGACGGGTATTGCGATCTGGTGGGCATGGTGCGAGCGGGCATCGCCGACCCCGAATTCGCCAACAAGGCGCGCGAGGGCCGTCTGATCGAGATACGCCGCTGCATCGGCTGCACTCGCTGTATCGACGAGGCGGCGGAACCCGCGACCTTCCCTTACGCGCCGACCTGCTCCATCAATCCGGTCGTCGGCAACGAGCTGCGCTGGAAGGAACAGTACCGGCCGGCGGAGCAACCGAAGCGCGTCGTGGTAGTCGGTGCCGGTCTTGCCGGATGCGAAGCCGCGCGGGTGGCAGCCATGCGTGGTCACCAGGTGACCCTGCTCGAGCAGGGCAGGCGCTTGGGAGGTCAACTGCTCATCGCCGCCAAGGCCCCCGGGCGCGATTCTTTCGAAGACCAGGTGTATTTCGAGGAAAACGAGATGGCTCGTCTGGGAGTCGATCTACGGCTCGAGACCAATGCGGATATCGACACAATCAAGGCGCTGTCGCCAGACGCGGTGGTTGTTGCAACCGGTTCGATCCCGCGCGTGCCCAAGGATATCCCCGGTATCGACCTGCCACATGTGGTACAGGGCTGGGATGTGATGCTGGGCAAGGCCTCGACGGGGAATCGGGTTGCAGTCATATCGCAGGAAGACTATTACGAAACGCCCTGCGTTGCCGAATTCCTGGCCGAACGTGGCAAGCAGGTGGAGGTGTTTCACAAGTCCGTCCACCTGGGCACGGAGATCGCCAGATATTCGATCGGCATGGTCTTGAGCCGGATGGAGCGTTGCGGCGTATTGGTCCATCCGAACCTGCTTCTGAAGGAGGTTCAGGCGGACGGGCTCGAGTTCGTTTCGTCTCTCAGTGAGAAGACCCATCGCGAGGAAGGGTTCGACAGCGTGGTCCTGGTGTACGGGTCGGTGCCGCAACATGATCTGTATGACCAGCTCAAGGCCGAGGGCAGCATTCCGCAGCTCTATCTGGCCGGCTCGGCCTGGCTACCGCGCTTCATGGCAGAGGCTACACAGCATGGAGCCAACATCGGGTTGGTGATCTAGGTCGACAGGATTCGGGAGGGGTCCGGGCAGGATCGAATGAGGCGTCGATGAGCAGGGCACTCGAGGGGATCGTCGTTCTGGATCTCACCAGCGAGTTCTTCGCCGCGCTGAGCGGAGCACTGCTCGGCGACTTTGGGGCGACGGTGATTCGGGTCGAGGATCTCGCCGAACCCCGGAAGGTCGATCACAATCGCGATGGGATGCACCCGCCGGAGCGCTGGAACTCCCTCGACGAGCTGGCCCACCGCAACAAGCAGAGCCTTGCGCTGAATCTCGGCGACCCTGCGGGCCGTGAGATCCTGGGGAAGCTGATCGGCGGCGCGGACGTGTTCCTCACCGACATCCCCTTCGCGACGCTGGACGAGAGGGGCTGGGATTACCAGAGCCTCTGCAAGCTCAATTCGGACATCGTCTACGCGCGGGGGTCGGGGTTCGGACCCGAAGGGCCGGACCGCGATCTCCCGGCGTATGACGAGCTGGCGGCCGCTCGCACCGGCGTGATGCCGACGCTGGTCCAGCCGGGTCAGCCTCCGGTCTACACCGGTGTCGGGCAGATGCAGACGGCGGTCATGCTCGCTCTGGGCATCGTGATGGCGCTCTACCATCGCGACGAGTCCGGCGAAGGCCAGGTCGTGGATGCGTCGCTCCTCGGCGGAAACATGTACTCGCAGAGCCTGGACATGCAGGCCTATCTGGCCATGCGAGAGGATCGCTTTCTCGAGCCGATCTCTCGCCTCGACTCGAGCAATCCCATGAGTGGCCCGATGTATCCCAGCGCCGACGGCCGCTGGGTGACGCTCGCCATGCCCGACACCGACAAATACTGGCCGGCCTTCGCCGAGATCATGGGCCTCGACGTCGACGATCCGCGCTTCGACAGTCACGAGAAGCGCTGCGGGGAGCATCGGCTCGAGATGATGCAGGTATTGGAGGAGATCTTCAGCCGGCGGCCGGGCTCGCATTGGAAGAGGGAGCTCGACGAGAAGCAGCTGCCGGCGGACGTGATCGAGAAGTACGACTATCCGGCATCCGATCCGATCGCCGCGGTCAATCGGTACATCCTGAACCTGGAGCACCCGAGCCACGGCGCGATCCAGAGCCTGGGCTTTCCCATCTACATGAGCGAGAGCCCGGCGCGGCTTCGCAGCATGGCGCCCTGTGTCGGACAACACTCCGCCGAGATCCTGCAGGAGCGGCTGGGCTACACGGATGCCGAGATCGACGCGCTCGCGGGGAAGGGCGCGGTCGGGAGTTGAGCATGGCCAAGGCTTTGGAGGGGATCCGCGTTCTCGACCTGACCCAGTGGTTGCAGGGACCCGTCTGCGCCCAGCACCTGGCAGACTTCGGCGCAGAGGTCATCCACATCGAGCGCCCGGTCACCGGAGATGGCGCACGGGGTGTCCGGAGCATCAAGGCGCTGCCCGTCGGTGACTGGAACCAGTACTTCCTGGTGATCAATCGCAACAAGAAGAGCCTGGCGCTCGATCTCAAGAAGGAGGAGGGGCAGGATCTCTTCTACGAGCTGGTGAAGCAGGCGGATGTCTTCCTCTCCAACTTTCCAATGAACGTCCTCAAGGCGCTGAACCTCGACTACCCGAAGCTGAAGGAGGTCAACCCGAGGATCATCTACGCCACCAACACCGGCTACGGCCATGCGGTCGAGGTGAACAGGCCCTCCTACGACATCAACGTCCAGGCCCTGACCGGCATCATGACCCGACAGGGAGAGCCCGGTCAGCCTCCGATCTACCTGGGGATGGGCTCCGGCGACACCTACGGGGGCATCATGTCGGCGCTCGGCATCATGATGGCGCTCTACCAGCGCAGGCGGACGGGGGTGGGACAGTTCATCGATGCGTCCCTCTACGGAGCCCAGCTCTTCATGGGCGCCCCCACGCTGCAACCCTTCCTGGCTTCGGGCAGGGAGCTCTACTCGACGCAGCAGTCTCGGAAGCAGGCCGGGAACCCTCTCTGGAATCGCTACCAGGCGCAGGACAAGTGGGTGTTCCTCTGCCAGGAGAACACGGACCAGAACTGGTCACGCCTCTGCCAGAGCCTCGAGCATGCGGAGCTCGCCAATGACGCGAGGTTCGCGACCGTGGAGAAGCGAGCGGCGAACCACGCGGAGCTGGTGGCGGTCCTCGACGGGATCCTGAAGGAGCGGAAGGCGCAGGATTGGATGGATCGCTGGGCGCGGGTGGGCGTCGTCGCGAGCCCGATCCAGAACCTGAAGGAAATCTCCGAGGATCCTCAGGCCTGGGAGAACGACTACCTGGTCAAGACGCACTGCGAAGAGGTGAATCGCGAGGTCGAGGTGCGCGGCCTGCCCATCACCCTGAGCAAGACGCCGGGCAGCGTGGAGAGCCTTGGCCCGGAGCTCGGACAGGACACGGAGCTGATACTCGCCGACACGCTGGGCATCTCCTGGGAGAGGATCGGCGAGCTGAAGGAACGAGGGGTGATTCCCTGATGGCTGAGGATTCGAAGAGCGGTCCGCTCGAGGGCATCCGCGTCCTCGACATGTCGACGATGATGGCCGGACCGTACGGCGCGACGCTGCTCGGCGACCTCGGCGCCGACGTCATCAAGATCGAGTCCCACTACGGCGACGAGAGCCGTCACCTGGGACCCGTGCGCGACGGGGAGAGGTCGGCCTTTCTGAGCCTCAACCGAAACAAGCGAGCGGTCGTGCTCGACCTGCGGCGTCCTTCCGCCCAGGAGGCCTTTTCCCGCCTCGCCGCCACGAGCGACATCCTGATCACCAACATCCGCGGGCCCGCCCTGGCGAAGCTCGGAATCGACTACGAAGGGGTGCGCAGACACCGCCAGGACATCATCTGGATCGGCGTCACGGCATTCGGGGCGGACGGGCCCTACGCCGGCAGGGCCGGCATCGACTTCCTGGCCCAGGGCTATGCCGGTCTGCTGGCGCTGAACGGCGTCCCGGGCGGCTCGACGGTCAGGGTGACGGTGCCCCTCATCGACACCATGACCTCGTTGCTCGTCGTCTCCGGTGCGCTTTCTGCTCTCCACGTTCGCGAGAAGAGCGGCGAGGGACAGCGTGTCGACATCTGTCTCCTGGATGCGCTGACGCACGCCCAGTGCAGCGGCCTGGGCAGCTATCTCAACACCGGAGAGATTCCGCCGAAGACCGGAAATCGCAGCCAGTACTTCTCACCCTCGGGGGTCTACACTTGTGGCGACGGGAAGGAGGCCGTCATTACCTGCCCGTCGGAGAAGTTCTTCCGCAACCTGTGCGCGGCGCTCGACGTCCCCTGGGCGGAGGATCCGCGCTTCGAGAGCATCGACCGGCGGCTCCAGAACGAGGAGGAGCTCGACCGGGCGATCGCTGCGCGCTGCCAGCAGTTCACGCGGGACGAGCTGGTGGAGCGGCTGGTCGCAGGAGATGTCCTGACCGCACCGATCAACGAGATCCCGGAAGTCGCGCAGAACCCCCAGATTCGCCACAACCAGATGATCGTCACCACCGAGCACGCCAAGCTCGGGCCGGTGGAGGTCACCGGCCTTCCCATCCACTTCCACGGCACACCCGGGAGTGTGCGAAGAGCCCCTCCGATGCAGGGACAGCACACCGAGGAGATCCTCGGCGAGCTGGGCTACGGGCCGGCGGAGATCGCAGCGCTCGTCGAGGATGGATCCGCCGCGACCAGCGCAGGGATCGAGCGTGCAAAGAGAGCTTGATCCGCGAAACGCGGCGGGGTCTCGGTCAGTCCCCTTCGCCCTCGTACTCTTCCACGAGCTTCTCCTGGATGCGCTGCGCGCTCTTGCGCAGGGTCCAGAAGCGGGGAGGGCGCTTCTCGGAGAAGGCGGCGCCACCCTCCTTGCACTCGGGCATGTCGAACCAGTCGGGGTAGAACTGGCTCGAGATCACTCCGAGATCCGCGTACCCGTCCATCTCCTGGTCGAAGCTGGCCTTGAGAATCTCCAGGCAACCCGGGCTCACCGAGAGGAGCTCCTCGCACCACTGGTCGACCTCCTCCTCCAGGCTCGCCAGGGGGACGACCTTGTTCACCAGTCCCATCTGGAGAGCCTCGGAAGCGGGGTAACGACGGCACAGCATCCACATCTCGCGGGCTTTCTTGGCTCCGACCACTTTCGTCAGGTACGGGACGAAGAAGCCGTCGGCTGGGCTCGAAACCTTGGGACCGGCCTGGCCGAAGATGGCGTCGTCAGCGGCGATGGTGAAGTCGCAGCAGTAGGCCATGTGGTTGTGGCCGCCGAGGCAGTAGCCCTGTACGGCCGCGATCACCGGCTTGCGGGAGAGGCGGATCAAGCGGTTGTGGGGGTAGCGGTTGTAGAAGGCCTCCCGCAGTCCCCACTTCTCCCACTCCACGTCCCCACCCACCCCGAAATGCTTGCCGATCGCGGCGACGATCAGGACGCCGATCGAGGCGTCGTGGTTCGCGTCGTAGAAGGCGCGGAACATCTCGTCCACCGTGACCATGGTCATGGTGTTGTACTTCTTTGGCTTGTTGATCGAGATTCGAGCGACGCCGCCCTCCAGATCCGCATGGAACTTCTTCTCGTAGATGATCTCCTGGAAGTCGAGTCCCTCGCCTTCCACCGTTTCCCAGGCGCTCCAGGTCATGCTGTGCGGCCTCCCGATCAAAGGGTTCCAATCATGGGGCAAGGATACAGGGCGACGCCGATTGCGTCCTCCATTCTCCAGATGGAGGAGTTCGCGCTTGACCGCGCGCAGGGCACACGCAAACATCGGCCAGCAGTGGGTCTGGAATCCAGCGAGGCGATTCGATGAAGCCGGCACCCTTTGAGTACTTCGACCCGAGAACGGTGGAGGAGGCGGTCGCGCTTCTCCGTGAGCACGGGGAGGAAGCCAAGATCCTGGCCGGCGGCCAGAGCTTGATGCCCCTGCTGAACATGCGGATGGCCCGACCGGAGGCCCTGATCGACCTCTCCAGGGTCGCAGGGCTCGAGTACATTCGCGAGACCGACGGCGCACTGGCGATCGGGGCAATGACGAGCAAGCGAACGGTGGAGCGCTCGGAATTGGTCGAGAGTCGTCAGCCGCTCCTGCACGCGGCCACCCGCCTGGTCGCTCACCCGCAGATTCGCAACCGCGGCACCGTCGGCGGCTCGATGGCGCAGGCCGATCCCGCCGCGGAATATCCGGCGGTTGCCCTGGTCCTGGGCGCGGAGCTGCACGCGGTGGGCCCCGATGGGGAGAGGGCGATCGACGCGTGCGACTTCTTCGTCAGCTATCTGACCACGGCTCTGGGTCCGGCCGAGGTCCTGACCGAGGTGCGGTTTCCAGTACTGGGCGCCGGGACCGGATGGGCCTTCCAGGAGCTGTCGCGGCGGCACGGTGATTTCGCGATGGCCGGTGTGGCGGTGACGTTGTCGGTGGACGGCGCAGGCCGCTGCACGGAAGCGAGGATCGTTCTCTTCGGTGTTGGCCCGACGCCGGTTCGGGCGCGCGGGGCGGAGCAGATGATCGTCGGAGAGGCTCTGGGACGGCCCGCGCTGGAAGGCGCGGGGCGGAAGGCGAGCCAGGATCTCGACGAGCCTTTGTCCGACGTCCATGCCTCGGCGGAGTTTCGTCGGCACCTTGCCGAGGTACTGACGCGGCGCGCCCTCGGCGAGGCGATGGAACGGGCCGGAGGAGGATGAGCGGGATGGCGACGGCGCGACAGGTTCGCTTGACGGTGAACGGGATAGCTCACGAGGGAGTCGTCGAGCCGCGGATGACGCTGGCGGACTTCCTGCGCGGTGAGCTGGGGCTGGTCGGCACCCACGTCGGCTGCGAACACGGGGTATGCGGTGCGTGTACGGTGCTCCTGAATGGGAAGACGGTGCGCGCCTGCCTGATGCTGGCGGTTCAAGCCGACGGCGCCCAGCTGATGACCGTCGAAGGGCTGGACGACGACGGCAGACTCCATCCGATTCAGGAGGCATTCCTCGAAGAACACGGTCTGCAGTGCGGTTTCTGCACGCCGGGTTTCCTGCTGACGGTCTACGAGTTGCTGGAGGACAGCCCGGAGCCCAGTGAAGACGAAATCATGGATGCGCTGAGCGGCCAGATCTGCCGCTGCACGGGATACCAATCCATCCTGGCCGCCGTGCGGCTGGCCGCGGCAAAGCTCCAGAAGGCCAGGGAGACGGGTGCGGTGCAGCAGGCCCAGGCATAGGAGCCCGCCCGGAGGCTCGCGAGAGAGGACATGGCCATCGAGATCCCGAAGAGGCTGGAAGACCTTCCCACGAGCTCGCCCCGCTGGGTGGGCCAATCGGTGAACCGGATCGAGGATCCGGAGCTTCTCACCGGTCGCACCCAGTTCGTCGACAACCTGAGCCTGCCCCGCATGCTCCACTGCGCGATTCTCCGCAGTCCGTTCGCCCACGCGCGCATCGCGTCCATCGACGTCAGCGCGGCGGAGGCGCTGCCGGGCGTGGCAGCCGTGATCAGCGGCGAAGACGCGCTCCGTTGGAGCTTCCCGGCGACCACCTCGCCCGAGGGCTGGGGCAGCCATTGCCTGGCGACGGAGAAGGTGCGCTTCGTCGGCGAGCCGGTGGCAGCCGTCGCCGCCACCAGCCGCTACCTCGCCGAGGACGCACTCGAGCAGATCGTCGTGGACTACGAGCCGCTGGAGGTGGTGGCCGATCCCAGGAAGGCCATGGAAGCGGGGAGCCCTCTGCTCTTCGAGGAACGCGGAAACAACGTGATGCTCCAGCGGGTGTTCACCTGGGGAGAGGTGGAGGAGGTCTTCCGTAGCGCGGACCAGGTCTTCACCGAGCAGTTCCGCTGGAATCGCGTGGGAGCGAATCCGATCGAGACCTTCGGCGTCATCAGCGAGTGGAATCCCGTCGAGGGAAGCGTCGCCTGTCACGGGGGCTATCAGTCTCCTTCCTTCATGGGGCTCGCATGCGCTGCGATCCTGGGGCTGCCCACCAACAAGGTGCGCATCATCAGCCAGCCCCACGGTGGGAGCTTCGGCGGCAAGGGCGGCACCAGGGGAACGGTCATTACCGCGATGCTGTCGCGGAAGGCCCGCGGTCGGCCCGTCAAGTGGATCGAGGACCGGATGGAGTATCTGACGGCCGGGGGTAGCCAGGCCTGGGATCGCCACTACCGGGCCTCGCTCGCTGTCCAGCGGGACGGAACTGTGACCGGCCTCAAAGTCGAGCTGCTGGACGATCTCGGAGCCACCGGTGAGGGATTCGGATCGATCAGTGCCGCGAAGCCACTGGCGGCCTTTACCGGCCCCTACGCCATCCGGGCCGCTCAGTACGATCTCACCCTGGTCGCGACCAACAAGCTCCCTGCGAGCCCGTATCGGGGAATGGGTCCGCCGCCGCACAATTTCGTGCTGGAGCAGATGATGGATATCGCCGCGCGGGAGCTGGAGATCGACCCGGCGGAGATGAGGCGCAGGAACTACATCCAGCCGGAGCAGTTCCCCTACACGATTCCGAGTGGGAACGAATACGACAGCGGGGAGTACGAGGCGGCGCTCGACAAGGTGCTGGAGATGGCGGAGTACCGGGAGCTGCGCCGGATGCAGGCCGAGGCGCGCGAGCAGGGGCGCCACCTGGGCATTGGCGTAGCCAGCACCATCGAGCCCGGGGTCTTCGACTGGAACGCCTACGCCATCGTGGGCATGCCGGGCATCGGCGTGCCCGAGGGCGCCACGGTGAGCTTCGACATCCTGGGCAAGGCGACGGTCCGGGTGGGATTCTCCCTCGAGGGACAGGGACAGTACACCCTCGCCGCGCAGCTGGTGGCCGACTACTTCGGCCTGGAGATGAACGACGTCCACGTCCTCACCCTGGACACCCACTCGGCTCCGCCCCACTTCGGTCCGGGCGGCAGCCGTCTGGGCGTCGCCATCACGGGGGCGATTCTCGGCGCCTCCGAGCGGATCAAGGAGAAGCTGGTCAAGGTGGCCGCGGGACTCTTCCAGGCCGATTCGGAGAACGTGGAGCTCATGGACGGCATGCTCAGGGTGAAGGGGATGCCCGGCGTGGAGATGCCGCTGGCCCAGGTAGTGGGAACCATGCTCGCGCGCAGTGATCTCCTCCCGCCCGACGTGGATCCCAGACCGGAGGCCACCTACGTCTGGACCGCCCCGGGCCGGACGGCCCCCGACGACGAGGGCCGCGCCAAGAGCTACCTGACCGCCGCCAACGCCTGTCACCTGGTGCTGGTGGAGATCGACGCCGAGACCGGGAAGGTGGAGATTCTCAGGTACCTGATCGCCGACGATTGCGGCACCCGGCTCAACCCGGCGACGGTGGAGGGAATGACCCAGGGTGGCGTGGCCCAGGGCGTGGCGGCGGCATTGCTCGAAGAGTACGTCTACGACGAGGAGGGACAGCTGCTCACCTCCACCTTCATGGACTACCTGCTGCCGACGATTCACGAAGTGCCGATGACCGAGAAAGCGGCGCTGGTGACCCCCTCGCCATTCACACCGCTGGGCGCCAAGGGATGCGGGGAGGGCGCCATTCACGCGGCACCGGCGGCCGTGATGTGCGCCATCAACGACGCGCTGGCGCCGCTGGGTGTGCGCGCGACCGAGGTGCCCGCCAGTCCGAACCGTCTCTGGGAGCTGATGCGAGCGGCAAAGCCGCAATCTCGGGGCGAGTAGCGCAATACCAGGAGGAACTCGCGTGGCGAGCAACGACCACTTCGTGGCCCTGTCCGAATGTCACTTCCTCAATCCGCAGACCATGGCGGAGATCCGCTACTACCGAAACACGAGCCGCTGGTGGGCCAGCGTAGACGGCGTGATGCGCGCCTGGGCCGGACGGGACCTGACCAGCGAGGACGCGTCCTGGCCTCATCCGATCGCCAGCGAGCTGATCAAGTACATGGACGAGGCCGGCGTCGATGTCTGCTTCGCCCTGCGCGAAGGAATGATGGACATCAGCGGGCAGACCGTCGCCCTCTCCACCAACGGCTTCATGATGGAGCAGATCGAGCCCTATCCCGGGCGCATGTATCTCGAGGCCATGGTGGGGCCGATTCTCCGCCGGGGCGTCGACGAGGCCATCTGGGAGCTCGACTACCTGGTCAAGGAGTGTGACGCCAAGCTCTGCAAGGTCTATCAGCCCGAGGATCTCGGCCCCCTCGATGACAGACGGATGTGGCCCTTCTACGAGAAGGCCTGCGAGCTGGACATCGCGCTGACCATGCACACCGGCATGTCCTATGTGGTGCCGCAGCCGAGCTGTCACACCCACCCCGACACCCTCGACCGCGTGCTGCTCGACTTCCCCGAGCTCAAAGTGATTGCCTACCACATGGGCTGGCCCCACACCGAGGAGCTGATCGGTCTCGCCGGCAAGCACCAGAATCTCTACCTGAGTCTCTCGGGCATCGTCGGTTGGTACCAGCGCTCCCCCTATCGCGGCTACCACGCCATTGGCACGGCCCTCCAGTGGGTGAGTCACGAGAGGATCGTGATGGGTCTGGATCTCCCCTTCGACGACACCAAGAGGATCGTCGACTACATCCGCGATCTTCAGATGCCGGAGGAGCTTCAGGAGAAGTGGGGTTATCCGGAGATCACGGAGGAGATTCGGGCCGGGATCCTCGGCCTCAACCTCGCGCGGCTCGCCAAGATCGAGCCGACCAGGCGGGTCAAGTAGGCTCGGGGCCGTGAAGGATCGGGCCTGTATCGTCGGGATCGGAGAGACGGCCTACGTGCGCCGCCCCGGCTCGGGGATGAGCCCGCTCGGTCTTCAGCTTCAGGCGGCGGTTCGCGCCATCGAGGACGCCGGGCTCGATGGCGCGCGGATCGACGGTTTGATGCCCTTCCCGAACCTCGGCAGCGCGGAAGCGTTCGCTGCCAACCTGGGCTGCGAGAACCTGCGCTACGCGGCGACCATCCACATGGGGGGGGCCGCACCGGTCGCGTCGCTGCAGGCGGCGGCCACCGCGGTGATCGCTGGGATCGCCAGCTACGTGCTGATTCCGGCGGGCTGGAACGGTTACTCCGGCGCGCGAGCGCGGCAGACGGTGGCGTCGGATGTCGCGTCGATGCCGGGCGGAGAGATCGCCCGGGACTACTATCTGCCTCACGGGCTGACGGCGCCGCCCCAGTGGTACTCGCTGATGGCGCGGCGCCACATGCACGAGTACGGCACCCGGCCAGAGCAGCTGGGGGCCATCGCAGTGGCGATGCGCAAGCACGCCCAGCTGAATCCGCGGGCGGTGATGCACGGTCGTCCGCTGTCCCTCGACGACTACCTCGCCTCGCCGATGCTCGCCGATCCCTACCGCCTCTTCGACTGCTGTCTGGAGACGGACGGGGCAGCGGCTGCGCTGGTGACGACGCCGGAGCGAGCTCGAGACCTGGACAAGAAGCCCGTCTACATCATGGCGACGGCCTCCGGGCAGCCCTATCCGGCGGACGAGATCACCAATCGCAAGGACATCTTCAAGACGGGATTGACGATCGCGGCCCCGGAGGCCTTTGCCAGGGCGGGGATCGGCGCCGCGGACGTCGACTTCGCCCAGATCTACGATTGCTTCACCTTCGAGGTGCTCCAGCAGATCGAGGAGACGGGTTTCTGCAAGCGGGGTGAAGGGGGAGCCTTCGTCGAAGGCGGCCGCATCGAGCTGGGAGGGGAGCTGCCCGTGAACACCCACGGCGGCCTGCTCTCCGAGGCCCACGTCCTCGGGATGAACCACATCGTCGAGGCGGTTCGCCAGCTCCGAGGGGAGGCCGGGGAGCGACAGGTCGAGAACGCCGAGATCGGCGTCGTCACCGGGTGGGGAGACTTCGGAGACGGGAGCATCGCCGTTCTCCGGCGTTAGTGAGTGGAGCGGCGCGAGGTGGTGGCCTCGGACGGATGATCGCACGGGAGACTCCATGGCGGAGAAAGATGCGGGATATGCGAGACCGCTTCCCGAGCTGCAGGGATTCTCGAAGGATTTCTACGAGTGGTGCAAGAAGCGCGAGCTTCGTTTCCAGCGCTGTAGCGACTGCGGGGAATGGCGCCACGTACCGCGGGAGATGTGTGCCGAGTGCGGCTCCTGGCGGTGGGAGTGGAGCCGATCGAGCGGCCGCGGCAGCGTGTTCACCTGGACGGTCGTGGTCCGGGCGATGCATCCGGCCTTCGAAGCGGATGTTCCTCTCGCGCCGGCGGTGATCGAGATGGAGGAGGGCGTGCGACTTCTCAGTCAGGTCGAGGACTGCCCGCCGGAAGAGCTGGAGATCGGAATGCCCGTCGAGGTCGTCTTCGACGACGTCACCGCCGAGATCACATTGCCGAAATTCCGCCGGCTGCGGAGCTGAGGCCGGAGATCACCTGAACACGGAGGGAGCTGAACCCGTGGAACGACCCCCCAGCATTCGATTCGAGAAGAGGGATCGCAGCGCCATCATCACCATCGACCGGCCAGAGGCGATGAACTCCCTCACCCGCGATATGTTGACGGCCCTGGATGACGCCTTCGTGGAGTTCGATCAGGACCCCGATCTCTGGGTCGCCATCCTGACGGGCGCGGGAGACAAGGCGTTCTCGGCGGGAATGGACTTGAAGGAGGCGATTCCCCTCCTCACGTCGGGGGACCAGCTGGGCTACGACGACCCGACCAAACGACAGTTCTCCGACGTCTTCAAACCGATCATCGCAGCCGTGAACGGCCTCTGCATCGCAGGAGGTCTGGAGATGCTCCTGGGCACCGATCTCCGGATTGCGGCCGAGCACGCGAGCTTTGGACTGGGCGAGGTGCGCTGGGGAATCATCCCGGCTGGTGGCTCCCACATCCGCCTTCCGAGACAGATCCCCTGGGCCGTTGCCATGGAGCTGCTCCTCACCGGGGAGCCCCTCGACGCCCAGCGCGCCTACCAGATCGGCCTGGTGAACCGGGTGGTTCCTCGCGGAGAGACACTCGACGCGGCGGTCGAGCTGGCGGAGAAGATCTGCAAGAACGGGCCGCTGGCGGTGCGCACCGCCAAGGAGATCGCGGTGCGCTCTCTCGGCCAGGAGGCCGGATTCATCCTGGAGAAAGCTTTGGGCGCTCGCGTCTTCGAATCGGAGGACGCCAAGGAGGGTCCGCGGGCCTTTGCAGAGAAACGAGCGCCGCGTTTCACGGGACGCTGACGGCTTCGAGCCGGAGAGAGCATGAAGTTCGCCCTCGGAATGCCAGGCCTCATCCTGTATCCGCCGATCGTGAGCCCCTGGGAGTCCAAGGCGAGCCCGGGCGACATCTTGCAGGTGGCGAAGACGGCGGACCGGGCGGGATGGGACTGGCTCACCCTCTCGGAGCACGTGGTGATTCCCCGGGAGATGGCCGGCGTCATGGGTCCCCGCTTTCCCGAGGCGATCAGCGCCGCCGCCGTGCTGGCCGGCGCCACGGAGCGGATCAAGATTCTCACCTACGTGCTGGTGCTGCCCTACCGCAATCCCGTGGTGCTCGCCAAGCAGATATCCACCCTCGACTTCCTCTCGGCCGGGCGCTTCATCCTGGGCACCGCCGTCGGCCACCTGGAACGGGAGTTCCAGGTGCTGAAGGTACCGTTCGAAGAACGCGGGCCCATGACCGACGAGTATCTCCGGGCGATGGTGGAGCTCTGGACCAGTCCGGATCCCTCGTTTCAGGGGCGCTACGTCCAATTCGAGAATGTCGTCTTCGAGCCCAAGCCGGTGCAGAAGCCTCACCCGCCGATCCTGATCGGGGGCAACACGCGGCCTGCACTGAGAAGGGCGGCAGCGCTGGGAGACGGCTGGCTGCCCTGGCTCGTTACCCGGGAAGGTCTGCCCGCCTGTCTCTCCTACCTCCGGGAGCAGCCGGGTTTCGAGCAGCGGAGCGCGCGATTCGAAGTGGTGATGCCGGTGTCTTCTCTGAACGTGGCGGATTTCAGCCACCAGATTCGCGGCGAGACCCATCTGCGGAGCAGCCGAGAGGAGCTGATCGAGGAGATCGGCCTCCTGGAGGATGCAGGCGTCACTGTGGTTCAGGTTCCCCCGCCCCGCACCTCCGGCGTCGCGCAGCTTCTCGAGTGGACGGAGTGGTTCGCCGCGGAGATCATCCCGTGCTTCCGAGAGTGAACTCGCCCCCGAGCCGACTGGCCGCCTGCGGGGCAGCGCCTTGCCAGCCTCGACAGCCCATCACAGTGCTGGAGACGCAAGCACGCGTCATCGCTTGCTACGTCGGTCGGTGTGCTAGATTCGCAGCCTTGCCGCGTGCCGG
>CAVXZE010000022.1:0-16322 GCA_963766175.1 uncultured delta proteobacterium | reverse complement strand
CAGAGCTGACAGCGCCATGGCCGGAGCATTCGCCAGGACCCGTCCTGCACCCCCGTGCAACTGATACGCAACTCTGGGTAAGTGGTGCGGCGCGGTGTCACTCAAGCGGGTTGCCCGGCGGGCCGATCCTTGGGGTCCGGTGTCCCTTTGGACGCCTCTCCGCGGAGCGCCCGATGCAGGAAGCGATCGCCGATTCGGTGAGTCTTCATCCCGGAGCGGTGCAGCCCTCCAAGAAGAAGTACTCGACGGCCGTGATTCTCTCCGCCGTTTTCGGATTCGTCGGCATCCAGCACTTCTATCTGGGCCGCCTGGGTGAAGGGTTCCTCGATCTCGGTCTCACCTTCGCGTGGCTCTACTGCTTCGCAACTGCACAGTTCCTGCTGGGTGCGGCCTTCCTGGTCGCCGACAGCGTCCACGCATTGGCCGTCACGATCATGCTCTTTACGGGGAATTTCCGGGACGGTGACGGGCACGTCGTCTGTTATCCGGGCCAGAAACTCGATGTCACAAGGGGGTAAACAAGGATGGACAGCGCAAGTGCGATGAGCAACGCGCCCGTGGCCGGAGGCGTGGAGACCGGCGGGATCTCCGATAAGGGCTTCGTGCCGATGATCCTTCTCTGCTTCTTCCTGGGGGGGCTGGGGGTTCACCGCTTCTACGCCGGAAAGGTGGGAACCGGCATCCTGATGCTGCTCACGTTCGGGGGCTTCGGTATCTGGACCATCGTGGACTTCATCACGATCGTGATCGGCAACTTCACCGATGCGGACGGGAGACCCGTCAAGTCGACCTGATCGAATCGGGCCGGGAATGACGGGGAGGCGCCGCGGTCTCGAGATCGCGGCGCCTCTCGCGCGTTCGGGTGTCAGACTGGCTCCGCGCTGCGGTCCGTTCCCAATCCCCAGCGCGCCCTCGCGTACTCGAGCCCCTCCTCCAGCGTCGAGAACTCTCCCTCGAGCTGTGCGGCGTAGCAGACCTCCAGGATCGATCCGAGCTGCGGCCCCGGACTCAGTCCCAGCTGGAGCAGGTGCCGCCCCTTCACGATGCGCTCCGGTTCCGTTGTCTCGACATCGAGCGCCCGCGCGCGCTCCAAAAGCCAATCCCCCGCCGCGAACCGCCCGCGTTCGAGGGGTGGGCGCCCGGCCTGGTCTGCGCGCGCCACGCGGACCAGCCGGTCGATTCGCCCCACCCGTCGCGCCAGCCGGCGCACGGCGGAGTCGCTGGAGCGAGCCTCGAAGAGCTGGAGAGGTGCGAGATGCGCCCCGACCAGGGCCGCCACCTGGTCGATCAGGGTGCGTTCGTTCGTCATCCGGCCCAGGAAGCTGCGCGTCCGCGCCTCGCCGACGGGCTCGTGACCTTTCGCCGCGATCCTGTCGCCCTCCACCCTCGTCGTAGCGGGCTTTCCGAAGTCGTGGCAGAGCACGGCCAGCCCCACCACCAGATCCTCCCGATCGTCGCCACTGCGCTCGGTGGCGAAGGAGTCCATGCAGTGAAGTGTATGAATCCAGACGTCACCCTCCGGGTGCCATTCGGGATCCTGCCCGCAGCCGATCAGGGCCTCCAGCTCCGGGAAGTGCCGGATCCATCCGCACTCGTGAAGCAAGCTGAGTCCGCGAGAGGGTCGGCGGCTTCGAAGGGCGAGCTTCTTCCACTCTTCGAAGACTCGTTCCCGGGCCAGCGAGCCGGGCTCGATCTCCCGGCACAGGGCGACGGTCTCCTCCGCCACATCGAGATCGAAGCGGGCGGCGAGCTGCATGCCCCGAAGGACGCGCAGCGGATCCTCGGCGAACCTCTCGGTGGTGTGGCGCAGGATGCCGGCTCCGAGATCCTCGCGCCCCCGAAAAGGGTCGATCACCTCACCGGCGAGGGGATCGAAGGCGATCGCGTTGATGGTGAAGTCGCGGCGCGCGGCGGCCTCCGCCGGTGTCATTTCGGGATCGGAGAGTGCTTCGAACTCCTCCGGACCGCCGTCACCCCGGGACGATTTCCGGGGGATCGATACGTCGATGGGAACGCCCCGGATCTTGATTACCCCGAAGGCGCGACCCACCAGGTCGACGGCGAACCGCTCGGCGAGAAGCTCCAGCAGGCGGGCGGGTGGGACCCCGTATACCTCGATGTCGAGATCCGTGGCGCGGAGGCCGAGCGCGCAGTCGCGAACGCACCCACCCACCAGCAGCGCGCGACCGCCCGCTGCCCGCACCGCCTCGCAGACGGCCTGACCCTGCTTCCAGTGCTCCGGGTCGTCCATCTGGACGACGATCGGAGGGTCCCCGGTCGCCATCGCGTTCCGATCCCGCTCCGCGGCTCTTCCTGTCAGGGAGCTTAACGCTCAACGACGTCCCCGCTGGCTCTCCCTGGGGGGGCTCGCCGTCCACAGGATCGTCTACACTGCCCCGGAACGAGCACCCTGGGGGGAGGGATGAACCTACTGCTCGACCTGGAGATCCTGGGGTGGCTCCTGGTCGGCCTGGCCGGCTTGGAGTGCGTTCCCATTGCCGCGGCGCTGATCTCGGGTGAGCCGGTCTTCGCCTACGTCGGGAGCGCCCTCACCGCCCTGGTCTTCGGCCTTCCCGTCGCGCTCTCCACGCGCTCTCCAGACCGGCGGATGCGCATCCGCGACGGGTTTCTGGTGGTGAGCGGTGCCTGGGTCCTGGCCTCGGTGTTCGGGTCCATGCCCTATCTCCTCACCGGCACCCTCTCTCCGGTGGACGCTCTCTTCGAATCGGTCTCGGGATTCACCACCACCGGCTCCACGGTTCTGACGGCGATCGAGTCCACGCCCCGCGCCCTGCTGCTGTGGCGCTCCCTGACCCAGTGGGTTGGAGGCATGGGAATCATCGTGTTTGCCGTCGCAGTGCTCCCCCTGCTGGGCATCGGCGGCATGCAGCTCTTCAAGGCCGAGGTGCCCGGCCCGATCACGGACAAGCTCACGCCCCGGGTCTCCGACACGGCGCGGCGCCTCTGGCTGGTCTACGTGGGATTCACCGCCCTTGCCTTCTTCTCTCTGTGGATCGCCGGAATGCCGGCCTTCGACGCCATCAACCACGCCTTCACCGCCCTGGCGACGGGGGGATTCTCGACCCGGAGCGCCTCGATCGGGGCCTTCGGACCGGCGGTGCAGTGGGTCGTCGTCTTCTTCATGATGGTCGCCGGTATCAACTTCGTCCTCCACTATCAGGTGGTGACCGGCCACCCCCGTGCGCTGCTTCGCGACACGGAGTTCCGTTTCTTCCTGCTGATCGTGGTAGTGATGATCGCGAGCGTCGCCTGGATCCTCCGGGGTGCGGCGGGCAGCGGCGAGGTGCTGCGCGCCGCTGCCTTTCATGTGGTTGCCCTCATCACCACCACCGGATACGGGACCGCCGACTACGAGCTCTGGCCGCAGCTGGCACAGCTCTTGGTTCTTCCCCTGCTGGTCCTGGGCGGCATGGCCGGGTCCACCGCGGGTGGAATCAAGTCGATGCGGGTCCTGCTGGGCCTGCGCGCTCTGCGAACCACGGTGGCGCGTACCATTCATCCCCACGTGGTGAGACCGGTCCACTACGGCGATCGCCCGGTGTCCGACGAGGTGGTGAGCGGGATCGGCGTCTTCTTCGTGGCGTACCTGCTGATCGCCTTCATCGCAGCCCTCGTCGTTGGATCGGCGGGCTACGACGTGGTGACCTGTATCTCCGCGGCGCTCACCTCGGTCGGAAACGTCGGACCCGGGCTGGGCGGGGTCGGTCCCACCGACCACTTCGCGCACTTTCCCGGCTACGTGAAGGGGGTCCTCGCGTTCGCCATGATCGCAGGGAGGCTCGAGATCTTCACGGTGCTCGTGCTCTTCTTCCCCACTTTCTGGCGGAGGTGAATTGGCGCTCGCGAAGCTGGCAGTCGCAATCGCCCTGCCGTGTCTGATCCTGGGCTGCGGCTCCGGTGGCGACGGCGAGATCGTCGTCCGCTTTCCGGGGAGCGCGGTGGGTGCCGAGGGGGAGCTGCTGGCCCAGCAGCTGGAGCGCTTCATGGCCGAGCATCCGGGGATCCGGGTCGAGCGCCGGGCCACCCCCGACGCCTCGGATCAACGGCACCAGCTCTATGTCCAGTGGCTCAACGCCGGTGTCGGCGATCCGGACATTCTGCAGCTCGACGTGATCTGGACCGCCGAGTTCGCGGCGGCCGGCTGGATCCTCCCGCTGGACCGCTTCGGTCCCGATACCGCCGACCTCCTCCCCGGGCCCCTCGCCGCCAGCCGCTATCGAGGCCGGCTCCATGCGCTGCCCTGGTTCGTCGATGTGGGTCTTCTCTACTGGCGCACGGATCTGCTCGAGGAACCGCCCTCCAGCTTCGCAGACCTGGATGGCGTCGTGGCCCAGACCGCCCGGCGAGCGGGGCTGCCCTACGCCTTCGTCTGGCAGGGCGCCAGGTACGAGGGGCTGGTGACGGTCTTTCTCGAGTTTCTGGGGGGACACGGGGGGCGGATCCTCGGCGAGGGGGGCGCAGTGCGCGTCGACTCCGAGGCGGCGGTCCGCGCACTCTCGGTGATGAAGCAGTCCATCGACGAGGGTCGGGTTCCGAGGGCCGTGCTCGGCTGGCAGGAGGAGCAGGTGCGCTTCGCCTTCCAGAACGGCAAGGCGGTGCTGATGCGGAACTGGCCCTACGCCTATCCGCTGATGCAGCGCGGTGCGGAATCGAAGGTCGCCGGCCGCTTCGCCATCGCACCCATGCCCGCTGCTCCCTCCGGTGAGCCGACTGCCGCCCTGGGAGGATCGCTCCTCGCGATCAACGCTCGAAGCCGGCATCCGGAGGCCGCATGGGCCGTCATCGACTACCTGACCCGACCGGCGCAGATGGTCGATCGGGCCGTGCAGGCAGGTCAGTACCCGCCGCGCCGTTCTCTCTACCAGGAGGGGAGTGCACTCGAAGGCCGCCTGGCGATTCCCCTGGCAGAGATTCGCCAGGTGATCGAGCGAGCCAGAGCGCGTCCCGTGACTCCCGTCTACTCCGAGCTCTCGGGTCTTCTCCAGGTCCGACTGCACGAGGCGCTCAGCGGGCAGCGCGATCCGGCGGTGGCGCTGTCGCTGGCGGCGCGCGAGATGCGGGAGCTGCTGGCGCGCAAGAACCTCGGCCCGGATTCGGCGGCGGTGGACGATGCCGCGAGGTAGCGGGCGGGGAGAGGCGGGACTCGCCTGGCTGTTGCTCGCTCCTGCCGTCGGGAGTGTCGTCGCCATCGCATTGTTTCCCCTCGCCTGGGCCGTCCGCGAGTCGTTCCATCTCCACGATCTTCGCGCGCCCTGGCTGGGCCAACCCTGGATCGGACTGGCCAACTACGCCGAAGCGGTCGGGGACGGCCGGCTCTGGCTCTCCCTCGCACACACTGTTGGTTTCGCGGCCGTGAGCGTTTTTCTGGAGCTCGCCCTGGGTCTGCTGCTGGCGCTGGCACTCCACCGGGCGATCGCCGCTCGTGGCCCGGTCCGGACCGTGGCGCTGATTCCCTGGGCACTGCCGACGGTGGTCGCTGCGTTGCTCTGGCGCTTCCTTTTCGACGGACCCACCGACTGGCTCGCTGATCCGCTTCGAGCCTGGATTCCCATCGTGCTGGCGGACGTGTGGAAGACCACGCCCTTCGTCGTGCTGCTCCTGCTGGCCGGGCTCCAGACCATCGACGAGTCACTCTACGAGGCCGCGCGCATCGACGGCGCGACCGACTGGCAGCAGTTCCGCCACGTGACTCTTCCACTGCTGCGTTCCGCTCTGCTGGTGGCGCTGATCTTCCGCACCCTGGATGCGTTCCGGGTCTTCGATCTGATCTACGCTCTTACCGGCGGCGGTCCCGGAACCGCGACCGAGTCCATCTCCCTCTATGCCTTCACCGTGCTGCTCCAGAACCTCCGCTTCGGGTACGGCTCGGCGATCGCCGTGATCGTCTTCGCCGTGACCTTCGGGCTCGCCCTGCTCTACGTCCGGACGGTGGGTGCGGGTCTGCTGGAGGACGAGACGTGATCCCGCGGATGGTGGCGGTCCTGGGTCTGGTCTTTCTGGCCGCGCCGATCTACCTGGCCGTTCTGGCTTCGGTGACGCCCGAGTCTCGTCTCTTCGAGGGCCCGGTCCTGTTTCCTTCGGCGCTGTCGCTGGAGCACTACCGGGATCTCTTCACGGGTCGTGGTTTCTGGCAGCCGATCCGGAACTCGCTGATCGTGGCGAGCGTGACGACGGGCCTCTGTGTGACGTTTGGCGCCTTCTGCGCCTACGCCATCGCTCGCCTCCACTTCCGCGGCAAGCGCCTGGTTCTGGGGACGATCCTGGCGGTGACCATGTTTCCCCAGATCTCGATCGTCTCTCCGCTCTACCTCCTGCTTCGCCAGCTCGGCCTGATCAACACCTATCCGGGACTGGTGCTTCCGTATCTCACCTTCGCCATGCCCCTCACGGTCTGGCTGCTGGTGGGCTATTTCCGGCAGCTGCCCGCCGAACTCGAGGACGCCGCCCGGCTGGACGGCGCGGGACCGCTTCGAACCCTGGGCGAGGTCGTACTTCCCCTTGCCGCACCGGGGCTCGCGGCGACCGCGATCCTGACCTTCATCTACTGTTGGAACGAATTCTTGTTCGCCCTGGCCTTCACCCTCGGCCCCGAGCGACGCACCGTGCCCGTGGCCATCGCCCTGTTTCGCGGCCAGTACCAGGTTCCCTGGGGCGAGATTCTCGCAGCATCGATCGTGGCGACGGTCCCAGTCGCCGTCCTGGTCCTGCTCTTCCAGCGCCGCATCGTGCAGGGCATGACCGCCGGAGCGGTCAAGGGCTGAGTGATGGCGAGCATCTCCCTTCGCAATCTCTGCAGGACCTACCCCAACGGTCAGTGCGCAGCCAGCGATCTTTGCCTCGAGATCGGTGACGGCGAGCTCCTGGTGATGGTGGGGCCGTCGGGCTGCGGCAAGTCCACGGCACTGCGCCTGGTCGCCGGTCTCGAGGTTCCCGACGCCGGGAGCATCTGGATCGGCGGGGAGGACGTCACCGGCAAGCCGCCCCAGCTGCGCGATCTGGCCATGGTCTTCCAGAGCTACGCGCTCTATCCACATCGCAGTGTCGCCGAGAATCTGGGCTTCGGACTGCGGATGGCGGGGATCCCCCGCGACCGGATCCGGGAGCGCGTCGAGAGTGTGGCGCTTCGACTCGGCATCGCGGATCTGCTGGATCGCCGGCCGGCCCAGCTCTCGGGAGGACAGCGCCAGCGCGTGGCACTGGGCCGGGCGATCGCGCGAGAGCCGAAGGCATTCCTTCTCGATGAGCCCCTTTCGAACCTCGACGCCAAGCTACGAAGCGACACCCGGGCGGAAATCGCGCGACTCCACCGCCAGCTTGGCGCGACGATGCTCTACGTGACACACGATCAGGAGGAGGCGATGACACTCGGCGACCGGATTGCCGTGATGCGCGACGGTCGCGTCGAGCAGGTCGGCGATCCTCTCGAGGTCTACCGGATGCCACGGAATACCTTCGTCGCCGAGTTCGTCGGAGCGCCGACGATCAATCTGATTTCGTGTTCGCGGGTGGAGGAGGGCGGCGACGCCTGGCTCGATGGCGCCGGACTGCGGCTGCCCGCCCCGTCGGATCTGCCGGAAGGCCGTGCCGTCACCCTGGGAATCCGACCCGAGCTCCTCCACCTGACTCCGACGGAGGGCGCGGACCTGGTGGGGCGCGTCGATGTGGTCGAACCGCTGGGGAACACCACGCTGCTTCACGTCGCGATCGGAGAGGGCGCGGACCTGCGCGCTCTGGTGCCGGATTTCCCACGGGATCGCGCAGGGGATGAGGTCGGGTTGCGCCTCGACCGGGGTGGAATCCATTTCTTCGACTCGGAGAATGGGCTTCGGATCCCTTGACGGTTTTCGACCCGTGCTTACGTATGGAGACCAGGAGGTCACCATGCGTATCCACACAGTACCGAGTCTCTTCGATCGATTCTTCGATGAGGCACTCTCTCCCGCGCCGGTGGCCCGACCGTTTCGACCGGCGCTCGACTTGATCGAGTATCCGGATCGCTACGAGGTCGTGGCCGACCTGCCTGGGGTCGACCAGAAAGAGGTCGAAGTCGAGTTCATCGAGGGCGTGCTTCACGTCCGCGGCGAGCGGACCGGCGACACTCTTTCCGACGAGGCACGGGCGTTCCGCCGAGAGCGGGCCGCTGGGAAGTTCGCGAGGTCCATCGGGTTCCGCGACGACATCGACGTGGATGGGATCGACGCATCCTTCCGCGATGGTGTGCTTCGGGTGAATGTCCCGAAGGGCGAGCGGAACAGGCCACGACAGATCCCGGTAACGGTGAACTAGTGGTCGCCATCGGGATCTGAACTCAGGGGCGGCGGCTCGGTTACGAGACGCCGCCCATCCTCACCGCTCTTCCCGCGAAACGCGACGAACAGCTATCCTCCCGGCCTGGCGAAACCGCCGACGGTGGTGGAGCCGTGCCCGGGTGGCGAAATGGGTAGACGCGGGCGACTTAAAATCGCCTGGCTTCGGCCGTGCAGGTTCGAGTCCTGCCCCGGGCACCCCCGGTCGCCCTGTTTCGTGGCCGGTTCGGCCGGAGGAATCGCGGCCAGACCGAGCGGTCAGTTTGCCGGGGGCAGCCCCCCGACGCGTTCTCGGACCTCCTCGAACTCGAGGAGCTCCTCGAGGGCATCGCGATCGAGGAGCGTGGTTCGCTGGTAGCCCTGTTCGGGGATCTCGATCTCGAGTCGGAAGACCTCTCGCGGCTCGCTCAGAATCCGTCGTACGCGCACCGTCCGGCTTCCATCGTCTTCTTCCATGATCTGGGCGCGAAGGGAGTCGAGGATGCGCTCGACGCGACGTGCACAGCGAAGGGCCGGATCCAGGTATCCGTCGAGGGCCCCGCTGCGGCCTGCGAACTTGTAGCTGCCGCGAATCGTCATGGCCTCGATAGCATACCCGCTCCGGGCTCGACCCATCAAGAGAGCCAAGCCAGGCCAGGGGCTAGCTCTTCGAAAGCTTCGCTGGCTCGGGGGGGATCTCGAGGTAATCGGCGAGGGCGGTGAGTTGATCTCTCGAGGAGCCCAGAAACTCGACCCCGACTCCGCTGTCCTCAGGGTCGCCGCTGGCGGTGAGCACGGTCTTCGACCAGGCGACCCGCCCGATGGCCTCGACGGGTTCGCCCTCGGGCATGTGGATCTCCACCAACACCCTGCGACCGGGCGAAAGCGGGTCGGAGGTCCGGATGAACGCACCGCCGCGTGACAGATTCGCGCAGTATTCTCGCGTGGCGCGGAAGTAGGGGCGCCCGGTCCGCGGATCCGTCTCCGGATCGATGGTCGAAATGCGCACCGGCATGTGAACGGCGATTCGCCTGTGGCGTCGCTGCGGGCTCTCGTGCTCGGGCATGCACCCCCCTCCTCACGCTCCGCATCGGCTCACAAGGGCGCACCTTGAGTGCAAATCGCGGGCAACGGGAAGTCTGGCAGGCGGCCTCAAGCAGGTCGCTCTCCCGGTCGAAGAGATGGCGGGGAGGGCCCGTTCCATTGTCCGAAGGCGGAGAGATCCCGGAACTCGTCGAGGACCTCGGCGACACGCTTCGAGTGCGCCTTGGTCTGGCGGCGGGGGAGGGGCTTCGTCTCGTCGAGGCCGGTCCCCGGACCATCATCCTCGAGCGCGTCTCCGGAGTGGAGGAGCTTCCCTGTAGTGGCCCCCCGGCCCTGCGCACCGAGATCGCCGTCTTTCCCCTTTTCGACATGCTGGGGGCGATTCACGCAGCCGGAAAATCCGGCTTCATCCACTTCACCTACCGCGATCACTGGAAGTCGGTCTACCTGCACAAGGGTGAGGTCGTGTTCGCTCGCTCCAACCAGCGGGTGGATCGCCTCGGGGAGTGCCTGCTGCGCGCCGGGGTGATCTCCCTCGAACAACTGCGCGACGCCGAGCGCTGCTTCTCTCCGCCGACCCGATTCGGGAAGGTTCTCGTCGAGCGAGGATTTCTGACCCCTCGCGAGCTGTGGACAGGGGTCAAGTACCAGGTGGAGGAGATCGTTCGATCCCTGTTTTCCTATCCCGCCGGCGAGCTGCTGTTCTGGGCAGGTGAGATCCAGCCGGACAACGTGGTGCGGCTGTCGCTCGATACCAGCCGCCTGATCTCCGAAGGTCTCCAGCGCCGAGACGAGCTGTGGAAGTTTCTCAGCGTCCTCGAAGATTCCCGGGTTCAGCTGGTGACCGTCGAGGGAGCGGGCCGTCAGCTCACCGGCAACGAGCGGGTCCTGACCGAAACCATCGGCGCTGGCAGATGCTTCCCCGATGTCTGTGAGACGCTTGGATTCGACCGTGAGTCGGCGGCCCGGAGCATCCAGCTGCTGCGCCTGGTGGGCGCGGTCAAACTGGTTCGAGTGCAAGCCTGCGACGGCTTCCTCGGAGAATCGGATCTGGAACGCCACGACGACGAGCAGCTGCGCATCCTCGTGACCAATCTGACCAAGCTGATCGGCGAGCTGGTCCGCCCCCTGGTTCGTGCCGACGGCCAGCCCGACGGGATTCGCGATCGTATCGGTCGCATCCTCGACGAGACCGCGGGGCGATTTCCCGCTCTGCTCACAGGGGTCACTCCCTCCCCCGAGCCCGGCCTGGATCCGGACCTCCTGATCGAGCGGGCGCTCAAGCTCCCCGGCAACCGCGAAGAGCAGGTGGCACTCGCCCTCGGCGAGCTGGTCTTGTACCTGGAGTTCGAGATCAAGAATCACCCGGGAATCGAGGACCCCGACCCGATCCTCGCAGACCTGGCAGAGCTGCGCGCCGCCACGGGTACCTAACGCCAGACACCTGCCGGATCCATCAGGGGCCGACGCCCCGCACTCGTCTCGATACCCTGCCCGGATGAGAGAGGAACCCGCTCCCGAGCTGATCTTCGGTCTGCATCCGGTGCTGGAGGCGCTGCGAGCCGGGCGGCGTCGCCTGGTCCGGCTTCGGATCCAGGAAGATCTGAAGCGTGCAGAACTGGACGAGCTCAGCGAGCTGGCCCTGGCCGCGGGCATCGAAGTGGAGCGGCTCCCCCGCCTGCAGCTGGAGGCCGCGCTCCCCTCCGGGGCCAAGAATCAGGGCCTGGTGCTGGAGGCGGGTCCTCTGCCCGCGCTCTCGCTGGAGGAGCTCCGGTCCCTGCCGCTTCCCCCAGGTGCGAGCAGGCGCCTGGTGGCCCTCGATGGGGTCGAGGACCCCCAGAATCTCGGTGCCATCATCCGGGTGGCGGAGGCCGCAGGAGTACTGGGTCTGGTGCTCACCGCTCGCCGCGCACCGCCGCTCGGGGCTGCAGTGGCCCGGGCGAGTGCCGGGGCCGTCGAGCACCTTCCGGTGAGCCGTGTCGCCAACCTGCGGCGGGCCTTGGAGCAACTCAAGAAAGGAGGGTTCTGGGTCATCGGGGCGGACACCAGCGGCGGGGACGATCTCTTCCAGAGCTCGGATCGGGTCTGGCAGGGGGACCTGGTGGTGGTTTTCGGGGCCGAGGGCCGCGGTCTTCGCCGGGGTGTGGTGGATTCCCTGGACCACCGGGTTCGAATTCCCATGGCGGGTCGGGTCGGCTCACTCAACGTGGCTTCTGCTGCCGCGGTCGTGCTCTTCGAGGTGCTTCGTCGAGATTCACAGAATGGGGTGAAATCACCTCGTATTTGACCGCGCTGCTCCCATTGCCCGCGGGGCATCAGATGTCTATAGTTCATTCCGATCGGGTCCAGGCTGGCGTAGCTCAACTGGTAGAGCGGCGGATTTGTAATCCGCAGGTTACGGGTTCGAGTCCCCTCGCCAGCTCCGATGAGCTTCGCCGAGCCAGGGGCCCGGCGAGGCGGCGCTTTCGAAAACGGTCGCTAGACTTAGAGATTCGTAGCGAAATCGCGGCAAAGAGCAGGCGGGATACGCGCGCGTCTGCAGAAAATTCGACGGTTCGTAACGCGACCTGATAGTCAGCGTTCCATTCTCAGTTTCCCACGAGGGTTTTGGAGAGTGGCGGGCATGGCGGAGGGGTTGCTTACGCTCTTTTTTCCGGTTTTGTTTTTTCCGTTTTGGATGAATAGCGGGGGGGCGGCTCGAGACGGGCGCCGGTCTCGCGGGTAGGGCGGAGAGGTACCGAAGCGGTCAAACGGGGCAGACTGTAAATCTGCTGGCTTAGCCTTCGGAGGTTCGAATCCTCCCCTCTCCACCAAAAGCAAGGGGTGTCGGGCGGGAATAGCTCAGTTGGCTAGAGCACGAGCCTTCCAAGCTCGGGGTCGCGGGTTCGAATCCCGTTTCCCGCTCCACGCTTCCAGGAAGGTCGGGTGCTCACGTAGCTCAGTAGGTAGAGCACGTCCTTGGTAAGGACGAGGTCAGCGGTTCGAATCCGCTCGTGAGCTCCAACGGTTCGAACGAGAGCCGGAATCCACAGCAGGGAACCGGAAAGGACGGAAGGACGAAGGATCCATGGCGAAGCAGAAGTTCGAGCGGACGAAGCCGCACGTAAACGTGGGGACGATCGGTCACGTGGACCATGGCAAGACCACGTTGACGGCGGCGATCACGGCGCGCCAGGCGCTCAAGGGTCTGGCGACGTCGACTTCGTTCGACGAGATCGACAAGGCTCCGGAGGAGCGGGAGCGTGGGATCACGATTGCGACGGCGCACGTGGAGTACGAGTCGGACAATCGTCACTACGCTCACGTGGACTGTCCGGGTCACGCGGACTACGTGAAGAACATGATCACGGGCGCGGCGCAGATGGACGGTGCGGTGTTGGTGGTGAGCGCGGCGGACGGTCCGATGCCGCAGACGCGGGAGCACGTTCTTCTGGCGCGTCAGGTAAACGTTCCTCACATCGTGGTTTTCTTGAACAAGGTGGATCAGGTCGACGACGAGGAGCTTCTGGAGCTGGTGGAGCTGGAGGTCCGGGAGCTTTTGAGCGGATACGACTTTCCCGGAGACGACATTCCGGTGATCAGGGGTTCGGCCTTGAAAGCGGGTGAGGATCCGACGAACGACGAGGCGAACCGGTGCATCGACGAGCTGATGGAGGCCTTGGACAGCTCGATTCCGGAGCCGGAGCGGGCATTGGACAAGCCGTTCTTGATGCCGATCGAGGATGTGTTTTCGATCACGGGTCGGGGCACGGTGGTGACGGGTCGTGTGGAGCAGGGAGTGATTCACACGAGCGAGGAGGTGGAGATCGTCGGCATTCGCGAGACCCAGAAGACGGTGGTGACCGGAGTGGAGATGTTCCGGAAGCTGTTGGACGAGGGTCAGGCCGGAGACAACGTGGGATGTCTGTTGCGGGGTATCGACAAGGACGCGGTGGAGCGGGGTCAGGTACTGGCGCATCCGGCTTCGATCACGCCACACACGAAGTTCAAGGCTCAGGCGTACGTGCTGACGAAGGAGGAGGGAGGACGTCACACGCCCTTCTTCAACGGCTACCGTCCGCAGTTCTATTTTCGGACGACGGACGTGACGGGAGTGGCGACCCTTCCCGAGGGGACGGAGATGGTGATGCCGGGTGACAACGTCGAGATGACCGTGGAGCTGATCACTCCGATCGCGATGGACAAGGAGCTTCGTTTCGCGATCCGCGAGGGTGGACGAACCGTCGGCGCCGGCGTCGTCGCAGAAATCGTCGAGTAACGAGTCGAGGGGATGCCACAGGCGCGTAGCACAATTGGTAGTGCATCGGACTCCAAATCCGGAGGTTGGGGGTTCAAATCCCTCCGCGCCTGCCAGTTCTGACACAAAGTTCTGACACAACCTTGAATGGGAAGTACGAGAGCGTTGGAGTGGAATCCCGCGGTATGGGTGGAGAGCGGTCGCCAGTATCTGACGGACGTTCGAACGGAGTTTCGGAAGGTCACGTGGCCCTCGCAGCGGGAGTACGTGGGTGGGACCATCGGCGTGGTGGTGATCGTGGCCATCTTGACCCTGGTCCTGGGTCTGATCGACATGGGGCTCAGTCAGATCATGGAACTCATTCTGCGCTGAGGCGGGGCATGGGTACCGAGTTGCAGGTCTCGGAGAACGCGATGTCGAAAAGGTGGTACATCGTTCACACCTACTCGGGACACGAGGCGAAGGCCAAGCAATCTCTTCTGGAGCGGGCGAAGACATTCGGTCGCGAGGACGAGTTCGACGAGGTGCTGATTCCCGAGGAGAATGTCGTCGAGATCGTCAAAGGCGAAAAGCGCACATCGAAGCGAAAGTTCTTTCCGGGCTACATTCTGGTGCGCATGAACCTCACCGACGACACCTGGCACATCGTCAAGGACACCCCGAAGGTCACGGGTTTCGTGGGCGGTGGCGAGCAGCCCACACCGATCGACGACGAAGAAGTCGCGCGGATGACCCAGCAGATCAAGGAAGGAGCGGTCAAGCCCAAGCCGAAGATCCGCTTCGAAGAGGGTGAGAGCGTCAGGGTGATCAGCGGGCCGTTCGCCAATTTCTCGGGCTTCGTGGACGAGGTGCTGCCGGAGAAGGAGAAGGTCCGCGTCCTGGTGCAAGTTTTCGGTCGGGCCACTCCGGTGGTGCTCGACTACATGAACGTGGAGAAGGCCTGAAGGCGGGCCCATTCGCCGAGTGTGACGGGGAGGTCGGACACGGCGCCGGCCGTAGACCCGCAGGGAGGCATCCGGAATGGCGAAAAAGGTGATCGGCATCGTGAAACTGCAATGTCCGGCTGGGCAGGCGAATCCGTCTCCGCCGGTCGGACCGGCGCTTGGCCAGCATGGCGTCAACATCATGGAGTTCTGCAAGACGTTCAACGCGCGCACCCAGGACAAGGCCGGATTGATCATCCCCGCCGTCGTCACGATCTACGCGGATCGCTCCTTCACGTTCGAGTTGAAGACGCCCCCTGCGGCGGTTCTGCTCCGAAAGGCTGCGAAGATCGAGAAGGGCTCGGGAGATCCGAGCCGGGAAAAGGTCGGCACCGTCACCAGCAAGCAGGTGCGCGAGATTGCGGAGATCAAGATGCCGGATCTGAATGCCAACGATGTGGAGTCCGCGATGCGCATCGTCGCCGGTACCGCCCGCTCCATGGGCCTGGACGTGGAGGGCTGAGAACGTGCCTGCACACAGCAAGCGCTATCGGGCCGGGCTCGACTCCATCGATCGCAGCAGGCTCTACGGGCTCGACGAGGCCGTGGGACTGCTGAAGGAGTGCCCGGGGGCGAAGTTCGACGAAAGCGTCGACATCGCACTGAACCTCGGTGTCGATCCCAAGCACGCCGACCAGATGGTGCGCGGTGCGATCGTCTTGCCCCACGGGACGGGACGCTCGGTGCGCATCCTAGTCTTCGCCAAGGGCGACAAGGAGAAAGAAGCCGAGGAGGCTGGAGCCGACTACGTGGGCGGGGAGGATCTCGCCAAGAAGATCCAGGACGAGGGCTGGCTCGACTTCGAACGCGTGATCGCCACGCCGGACATGATGAGCGTGGTGGGACGTCTCGGAAAGGTGCTGGGCCCGCGTGGCCTGATGCCCAATCCGAAGCTCGGAACGGTCACGCCCGACGTCGGACGAGCCGTTTCCGAGAGCAAGGCGGGCAAGGTCGAGTTCCGTGTGGACAAGAACGGGATCATCCACGTCTCGATCGGAAGGAAGTCCTTCGAGGCGGCGAAGCTCACTGCCAACGCCACCGCCATCATCGATGCGGTGCTGAAGGCGAAGCCGGCAGTCGCCAAGGGGACCTATCTCAAGAAGATCGCCATCTCCACCACGATGGGTCCCGGAATCCGGGTCGATCCCTCGTCGGTTCAGAAGGCCGCCTGAGGGAGGAATGGAACCGTGCTGACAATCGCACAGAAGAAAGAGGCGGTCGAAGAGCTTCGAGAAAAGTTCACCCGCGCGAAGGGCATTTTCGTGGCGGACTACTCGGGGCTCGACGTCGGGGCCGTGAACCAGCTGCGCCGAAACCTGCTTGCCGAGGGAGAGGGCGACTACGAGTACCGCGTCCACAAGAACACCTTGATGCGGAGGGCGGCGGAGGGCTCGGAGGTCGAGTCCATCGTCGAGTATTTCGTCGGACCCACGGCGCTGGCGATCTCCTACGGAGAACCGGCGGGACTCGCCAAGGTCCTCGTGAACTACGCCAAGGCGCACGAGGCCTTCGAGCTTCGCGGCGGGCTGCTCGATGGGCGCGCAATCGACACCAGCGAAGTCGAGACCCTGGCGACCCTGCCGAGCCTCGATCAGATCCGAGCGAAGCTCGTCGGGCTGATCCAGGCGCCCGCACAGAAGATCGCAATGGTGCTCTGCGCACCGGCCGGCCAGCTCGCCCGCGTCGTCGAGGCGCGCCGGGCTGCAATGAAGGAGTCGGGGGACGAGGCCTAGGGCTCTCGTCTCAGAAGTT